>NZ_CAXYKD010000037.1:0-77980 GCF_964277905.1 uncultured Sphingobacterium sp. | reverse complement strand
GAGCCGATGGTATTGCCGTAACAGGTGGGAGAGTAGGTCGGTGCCTTTTTTTACACGGAAGCCCTTGCTGGAAACAGTCAAGGGCTTCTTTCGTTTAAGTACTTCCGTATTTCCATGTACAGGCTATTGCATATCCTCCGCCTATCGGTTATCGCAGCACATGGCGGTCGGTTAGCCCGGTCCATCGGAAGCTGTTCCGCAACCGTCGCTATCCTGCAACTGTCACTGTGCTCAGTGGCATAATGTATCTTCATAGATATATGTCGATCAATTTTAGTCCAAATTAGCAATTGTATTGGTATTGCCTATTTCATAGCCTGAAACTGAAGTAAAGGAGCTCTCTTAAACAATAGATACGCCATCTCCATATTGCTTTTCTATAATTCTTGTATTCGTGTTTTTTGTATATTGCTGTAAATATTACTTACTGGCCATATGAGAAATTGTTTGATCATCGTCTGCCTTCTCTTGTTTAATTTGAGATTAGGTATTTGCCAAGACAGACAGGATTACATTTTTGTTTCCTATGAAAACTATCTTCCAATCCCCAAGATAGGTATTGTTGATTTTTATAGGCAGTTAAATGAAAAATGGAAAGATAGTTGGGGTAATCTCGATTATGAAGCGCATGTCGGGTTCGAGGTTAATAAGGATAGCACTGTCAAAGTTGTTTCCAGCAATATTGGGTATGTGGATAAAACTGAGGAAATGAATCATAAATTTTCTTCCATATCAAAGTGGATACCGGCAAATAAAGATGGTAGATCTGCCAATATAGCTCGCGAATATATTATTCATCTCGGGGAGAGATCTTATATAGGGGAATTTGGAACATATACACATAGTAAGGATACAATGGTAGTGATCGATCCAGGTCATATCCAATTTATTGGTGGTAAATGGTTGAATGCACTGTATTATCGAACACTTGATTATTTTTATAGAAATGGCAGGCTAAAGAAAATTGAGATATTGATCTCAAGAAATAAAGATAGTATAAGAAGATATTTGTCATTTAAGGAATTTGAACAATTTTTCGTTTTCTATTACGGTTTACCTACTTATTACGACAATTCTCCCAATTTAGCCATAAAAGGAAGTTACTTCGATTTGGAGAAAACAGTTAAGGATAGTTCGTATAAATTATCTTGGGAGGATTTTCGTGATGGCCGTATCAGTTTAACATTTGATCCTGAGAAAGTAATGGTCACATATGATTTTTATTGAGTAACTTTGCAGCGCAATGGGTACATTATTGGACAACGGAATTAAACCGTATAATCATTACGGGGCTTATTTAAAGCAAAAGTATAACGGACAGAAAGTGTTTAAAGTGATAGTGGATGGTAATTTTACTTGTCCCAATCGTGATGGTAGTAAGGGCTATGGTGGTTGTACTTACTGTAATGTAGATTCTTTTACACCGGATACTGCCCGGAAAATTCCTTCGATACGGGAGCAGGTAGAATCGGGTATTGAAAGAGCACGCAATAGCTATGGCGCCGAGAAGTTTATTATTTATTTCCAACCAAATACAAATACATATGCGCCGACTCATCTACTGAAAATGATGTATGATGAAGCCTTAAGTATTGATCCTGAAAATACTTTGGGGCTTTCTGTTGGTACACGTCCTGATTGTTTGGATTTTGAAAAGATTGCATTGTTGGAGTCTTATACAGATCGTTACGATGTGGATTTGGAAATGGGTATGGAGTCGATCTACAACGATACATTGGAGCAGATCAATAGAGGCTGTTCTCACGACGAATTTGTTCAGGCCATGGATATGCTGAAAGATACTCCTTTGGAGCTTTGTGTACATACAATCTTTGGCTTCCCATGGGAATCTGAAGAAATGATGTTGAAATATGCAGATGAAATCAACCGCTTTCCACAGATTAAATTTGTGAAGCTGCATCATCTACATATTGTAGAGGGATCTATTATGGGGGTTAAATTCAAACGTGAACCATTTGAACTTTTTTCGATGGAAGGTTACACCGAGTTCTTAGCGAAGTTTATTCCTCGATTGCGTCCTGATCTGATCATTCAACGTATTTTCGGGATTGCAGATAAAGAATTGTTAATTGCCCCGAATTGGGGCTTACCGAAATCAGGTATTCAAACATACATCGATAAGGGATTGGAAGCACGTCAGGTCGTACAGGGAAGTCTTTTTTAGTCGGCCCTAATAAATTCTATTCTTTTGATAGATCATTGTATGCTATCGTGTTTAATGAATATATTCCACGCTATAAAAACAGCAAAGGCTTCTCTAAAGAAGCCTTTGCTGTTTACCTACAAAAAATAGGGTACGATCACCATCTTTTATTTAGCCCTCAACAATCGTTTTTAGATCGGCTGGAGAGTAATTGATAGATTTTAACGTTTTATTGTCGGCTGTTCTGAATACCAGAAATTTGCCATCAACTTCTTTATAATAGGATTCTACACCTTTTAATTTATAGTGCTCCTGTGTAGCGATGGCTTCTGCTTCGTCTTTACATGCCTTGCTCATATTGGAACGTTGAACTTCATCAAAAAGAGCTGAGAATTTATCTTTTAAACCAAATTCTAATACCGCTCCAGCAAGTACATATTGAATGTCACATAGTGCGTCTGCAATCTCTACCAAATCCTTATCCTGGATGGCTTCTTCTAATTCTTTTAATTCCTCAGCGATCAACGATACCCGTAAGGCACATCTTTGTTCAGATGGAATCGTAGGGCTGTCTAGGATTGGATGTTGGAATGTTTTATGGAATTCCGCAACGGATGAAAGTGTTTTCGGATCAGTCATATTCTTTGTTTTTTTATTTGAAAGAGCAAATATAAAAAATAAAGGACGGTTAACTGAATGACCGTCCTTTATTTTTATTTATCTTCTTAAGCGATTAAATCAGGTGCTTTAATTGCACGATTTCACGCTCCTCTAAATATCTCCAGCGGCCACGTGGAAGATCTTTTTTCGTTAAGTTTGCATAAACCACACGGTCCAATTTAACGACTTCATATCCTAATGACTCAAAAATACGACGTACGATACGATTTTTTCCTGAGTGGATTTGGATGCCAACTTCACGTTTTGATCCACCTTGGACATAGCTCAAGTCATCGGGTTTGATTACACCATCTTCTAATTCGATACCAAAGCTGATTTTGTTAAAATCACCTTGTGTAAGGCTTTTGTTTAACTCGACATTATAGATTTTGCTGATGCTGTTACGCGGGTGTGAAAGTTTTTCAGCAAGACTACCATCATTTGTCATTAAAAGAAGTCCCGTCGTGTTTCTGTCAAGACGACCAACAGGATAGATTCTTTCTTTTGTCGCTTTAGAAACAAGTTCCATTACGGTATGACGCTCCTGAGGATCATCTGTAGTCGTGATATAATCTTTTGGTTTGTTCAACAGAACATAAACATTTTTTTCACGTTTTAAACGTTCGTTGTTGTAACGGATTTCATCTGTTGCAGGATCTACCTTGGTACCCAATTCAGTAACAGGTTCTCCATTTACCCAAATAACACCAGCAATGATAAGCTCATCAGCTTTACGTCTTGAACAAATACCAGCATTGGCGATGTAACGGTTTAAACGAACTAAGCCATCATCCTCTGCATCCTCTGCTTTTTTCTTTGGACGTTTAATATATTGTTTATCACCAAAGTTTTTGTTGTCATCAAAATTTCTACTTCTTTCGCCATCAAACTTTCTGTTAGAAGGTCTTGAAGAGTCATTTCTGTCTGAACGTTTGAAATTATCTCTTTTATCAAAAGAACGCTCTGAACGATCAAAAGATCTTGGGCTGTCATTTCTGTCTGAACGTTTGAAGTTATCTTTTTTATCGAAAGAACGCTCTGAACGGTCAAAAGATCTTGGAGTGTCATTTCTGTCTGAACGTTTGAAACTATCTCTTTTGTCAAAAGAACGTTCTGATCTATCAAAAGATCTTGAGGAATCATTTCTGTCTGTACGTTTGAAACTATCTCTTTTATCAAAAGAACGCTCTGAACGGTCAAAAGATCTTGAGGAATCATTTCTATCGGAACGTTTGAAACTATCTCTTTTATCAAAAGAACGTTCTGAACGGTCAAAAGATCTTGAAGAGTCATTTCTATCGGAACGTTTGAAGTTATCTTTTTTGTCAAAAGAACGTTCTGATCTATCAAATTTATTGAAGGAATCTTTTTTGTCAAAAGATCTTGAAGAATCTTTTTTATCAAATGAGCGGCCTCCTCTACCAAAGGATTTTTCTGAATTATCTTTTGAACGGAAGGAATTGTTCTCTCCTCGGAAAGGAGGTTTGTCTGAGAATTTTTTAGATCCGAATGATCTGTTCTCACGATTATCATCTTTTCTGAAAGAACCTCTTTCAGATTGGTCATTCGACCCATATGATTTTTTTCCGAAACTATTGTTCTTATCGCCTCTAGATTTGAAGCTATCTGAGTTGCCTCGTGACTTTCTGGAGTTGTCATCACGACTGTTCCTTTTATTGCTGAATGGCATTGTGTTTTGCTAAAATGTGAACCACAAAGTTAGGTATAATTTTGGGTTTTGCGAAAAAATCCTTATCTTTTTGTCTTTTCTTGAATTTGCTGCGTTTTTACGCTAAAAAAGCCACTTTAAGTTGTCTGTAATGTAACTATTTGTTTTTTAAATAAATAGTGTTTACCTTTGTACCCTTGAATTTGAACCAAGCTATTTTTTGATCGATTGGAGTCGTGGATAGGATAGCATTAAGGGAGTGAATGATAAGAAAGAAAGTTTTATGTAGTAGTTTGATTTTGTTTGCTTTATTGCTGTCAAAATTATACTCAACCCCACACAACAACGCTTCAAACGGCGATAAGATCGTTGAACCGAAGCTCGTAGTAGTTCCCGCTCATCATGGGGACGAAGAAGAAAAAAAAGAAAAAAGCAATTCGTTTGAATCTTATATGAATTCATTGACATTTGCTGAAGATTCATTACCGATGGATCGTCCGCTTGTGGAAAGTAAATTGCGCAAATTTTTCAATCGATTCTCGTTTAAAAAAACAGGATCATACGATATGCACAAAAAGGCAGAGACCTATTTGCCTATGATCGCAAAGATCCTTAAATCACATGGTATTCCGGAGGATTTTAAGTATATCCCCTTAGTGGAAAGTGGGCTTAGTAAAGCTGTTGTTTCATCTAAGGGAGCTGGTGGTTATTGGCAGTTTATGCCAGCAACAGCGCGATTGTATGGATTGAAAGTCAATGGTACAGTAGATGATCGGAAAGATCTTGTCAAATCTACACATGCTGCTGCCAGATACCTGAAATACTTGTATGCCCAATTTGGAAACTGGACCTTGGTAGCTGCAGCATATAATGTCGGTGATGGTAGTTTAAGAGGTTCTATAAGAAGACAAAAAAAGGACGACTATTTTGCATTGAAATTGAATAATGAAACGGGTTCGTATGTGTACAAACTGGTTTCTATGAAGGAAATTATCGAACATCCGCAAAAGCATGGTTATTCGCGTTATGCAAACAAAGAAAGTGAGACTTTGGATAAGGAACCCAATATGCTATAAAATTGCGTCAAGTACAATAACGATTAAAGTACCATAAAAAAGGCTTTCCAATACTGGAAAGCCTTTTTTATGGTACTGCGTTTAATCAGTGTTATAGCGTCGATATATTTTTATCTTAAATCGACGATTTCAAAACCTTTGTAATCATTTTTGTTGAATGCGAATAGATTAGCTGAAAAGCCCTTATTGCCCTCTTGTGAAGCTAATGTATAGGTATAGCGATTACCACTTTTATCAAAAACGGTCGTATCATAGATCAGGTTGCTTGCCTTATTGATACGCAGCTTTATCTTTGAATAGTTTTTTTTGCTATTGAGCGGACTTAATTCAACGACACTTAGCGTAAGTCCCTTTACCTTTTCAGTATTGGTCAAGGTATATTTAAAACCGCTGGTGTAGAAGCTGAATATGTTTGTTGGATTGATCTCGTTGGTCGAATTGCTTGCTTCTGAGATTTCCACTTCCTTTTCGGCTTTCATGATATTCCACTGTGTCTTGGAATCCGATATCAATACTTGATTTTTGGTACTGACCTGGTACTTGTTGTTACTCTTGTCTAGGTATATTGTTCCAGCGTCAGTATGTGAGCCACCATTCGCTTGTTTAATATCTAATGAGAAGTTGGCCTGTATTGTTTTGTATGCATTGTACTTTTGGCTTACTTTCGTCAGTAATGCTTTAGCAGCGGCATCATTTTGTGCATAACTGTTTTGGCTGTATGCAATAATTAGCAAACCTACCATAAACCACAATTGTTTTTTCATCTTAGTTGTCCTTTCTTAACGTCTCCAAAAATTGTTCTAATGAATACTCATCTGGATAAAGTACCTCGCGGGCCTTACTTCCTTCAAATGGACCTACAATTCCAGCAGCTTCCAATTGATCGATGATTCGTCCTGCTCTGTTATAACCCAATTTTAATTTACGTTGGATTAATGAAGTTGAGCCTTGCTGATGCATGACAATCAATCGGGCAGCTTCTTCGAACAACTGATCGCGGTCTTTGGGATCAAAATCCACACTGCCAGAACCATCTCCGTTTTCGTCTACGTATTCCGGAAGCATAAATGCCGAAGGGTAGCCTCGTTGTGCACCGATGTAGTCGGAAATTTGTTCAACCTCTGGCGTATCAACAAAAGCACACTGAATGCGTATCAAATCACTTCCAGTCGCTAGAAGCATGTCACCTCGACCGATCAACTGATCTGCACCGCCTGTATCTAGAATAGTCCGTGAATCGACTTTCGATAATACACGGAATGCAAGACGTGCAGGGAAGTTGGCCTTGATTGTACCGGTAATGATATTGACAGAAGGACGTTGGGTTGCAATAACCAAGTGAATCCCTACCGCACGGGCCAATTGTGCCAATCGTGCAATCGGTGTTTCGACCTCTTTTCCTGCTGTCATCATCAAGTCGGCAAACTCATCAACAATAAGAACGATATATGGTAAGAATCGATGACCCTCCTCAGGGTTTAATCTGCGATTGATAAATTTTGCATTATATTCCTTTAAATTCCGTACCTGTGCATTTTTTAACAAATCATAACGTTGATCCATTTCTATACACAGAGAATTTAAGGTGTTGATTACCTTCTTCGTATCAGTGATAATTGCATCTCCATCGTCAGGCAATTTTGCAAGGAAGTGGCGCTCTACTTTTTTGAATAGAGAAAGTTCCACTTTTTTAGGGTCAACAAGGACAAATTTTAGTTCGGCCGGATGCTTTTTATACAGTAAAGAGGTCAGAATGGCGTTTATACCTACTGATTTACCTTGTCCGGTCGCTCCCGCAACTAGAAGGTGAGGCATTTTAGCTAAATCGGCAATATAGACTTCATTGGAAATCGTTTTACCTAAAGCAATTGGGAGATCCATGTCTGTTTTCTGAAACTTCTCCGTAGCAAGTACCGATCGCATGGATACCATTTCCGGACTGGAATTTGGTACCTCAATACCGATTGTTCCCTTTCCAGGCATAGGTGCAATAATCCGTATACCCAATGCCGCAAGACTTAAGGCAATGTCATCTTCCAGATTTTTGATTTTTGAAATCCGTACACCTGGTTTTGGTATAATTTCATACAAAGTTACCGTTGGACCTATAGTTGCTTTGATACTTTCGATCTCGATACTGTAGTTTCTCAGTGTATCAACAATCCTGTTTTTGTTAGCTTCGAGTTCCTGTTGATTGATGGTAATTTTACCACCACCATAGTCCTTCAATAAATCCAATGCCGGATGTTGGTAGCCAGAAAGATCCAATTTTGGATCATATTGTCCGAATTGGGCCACAAGGTCACTGGCAGTAATCTCTTTTTCCTCTTTGATATCCTCAACCACCAGACCTGGTACTGCATCGGGTTCGATGGCAGCTTCTGGCTCTTGTTGAGGTTCTGCTTCAATTTTCGGTGCTTGATATTCCCGGATTAGCGGTAAGTCTTCCGCTTCAAATTCTTCATTCGGCTGATCAATTGTAAAACTAATTGAAGGTGTATTCTCTGTTCGTTCCAGTGGACTGTCGTCGAACGAGAGCACCACTTTGTCTTTCGGATCAATTTGTACTTCAGGTATGGCGTGATGTGTAAAGGCAGGGCGCTGAAGTTCTTCCTGTATATCTTTTTCACGAGCAGATTGAAATCGCTCATTGATTGATGTTGGCCGTTGAATAGATTCCCGTACAGATTGGATGGAATCATCTTCAATATGAATTTTGTTTCTTAGATTGTGCGGGGCGTATTCATCTTCATCCTCTTCGTCCATATCTTCGGAGAATGACTTGGATTTCCTGTTACTGAATAGGACAAATTTAAAATCGAGGTTGTAAAGTAAGATTAATGTCGTCAGGTAGGCAAAAGCCAATATACAGCCAACGCCGACAATACCAACTTGTGCTTCCAGTAATTTATTGGTCCAAAAACCAAATTTCCCCTCGAGCATATGCGGTGTATCTGCCATAAATCCATGTAGGAAGCCTAATGTTACCGAGATAAAAACGATTGCAACAAAAGAATAGACCACAGTACGGTACAATGGAAGTAATGATTTCTTGAACAACAGGCGATATCCTAAAATGAATAATACCGGGATAAAGAGAAAAGATGCGACGCCAAACCATTCGTACATGAATTGGTTGGCAAGCAATGCGCCAAATTTCCCTAGTTTATTATCGACAACCGGTAGATCAACAGCTTCATCATGAATTTCTTCTGTAGATCTGAATAATGTCGACCATCCGCCATTGGTTTTTGCGATATAACTTTGATCGTCTTCCCAAGTGAATAAGTAGGAGACGAAAGCTGTAGCAAATGCCAATGAAAGTAAGATCAATAAAATCCCTAATATCTTGACAGCCTTTTGCTGTGCATCAGAATAATCTCTTGGTACACTATTTTTTTGACTTTTTTCTTTTTTAAATGTTGTTGATTCCTTTTGAGGGGCACGTTTGCCGGAAACTGAATTTCCTGTCTGCCTAAATGTATTTCCTTTGTTTGACATTGAAAAGCTCACAATTATACTGCTTACAAACTTAGTTATTTTGATAGTATTTTAAAGATGCTGATGGCCTATTATTTTAAGTTTGTCGTTTTTTATAAATGAATAAATTTAGATGTAGCTAAAAAGCTAGATAGCTATAATGACTAGCAAATACTATGCCCTGCAAATAGGTTTGATCAAAGAATGTGCATATCTATACAGATTGCTGTTTTGGTGTATTCTTTGGAGTTGCTGTAAAATATGTAGTTTTACGAATAAAAATAAGAGATAGGATGAACAAGTTTGAAATACGAAAAGCGACATTGGCTGATAAAGGACGGATTTGGGAAATTATACAACAAGCAATTGCCCTCAGGAAAGAACAAGGCAGCCGACAATGGCAAGATGGTTATCCGAATGAAGATGTGGTGCAGTCGGATATTGATAAGGGCTACGGGCATGTCGTTGAAGTGGAGCATAGGATTGTAGGTTATGTAGCTGTTATTTTTGATGTCGAACCTGCTTATAATGATATTGACGGAAAATGGTTAAGTGATGGACCTTATGTCGGTATACACCGATTGGCCTCGGCGCAGGATCCGCATATGAAAGGTGTGGGAACGGGAATCATGTCTGGGGTGGAGAAGATCGCGGTTGATCATGGGGTTTATAGTATCAAGGTGGATACTAATTTTGACAATGGAGGAATGTTGCATGTGTTCGAAAAGCTGGGGTATCAATATTGTGGGGAGGTACATTTTAGAGGAGCGTCGCGTAAGGCATTTGAAAAACTATTAAAATAACCGGACCGATTTTTTAGCGGAAGAAGAATGGCTTTGGATTGCATAAGAAAGTCCCTTTTGATTTGTTCAAAAGGGACTTTCTTATACTTATGGATTATTAAATCAGGATATTGCTGATCACTAATCTGCGATAATCAGGTAATAATTCTTTTTACCGCGTTGTGCAACAATATATTTATTGTTTACAAGGTGGTTTTCCGTAACTGACTCTTCTATATCAGTTGCTTTTTCTCGGTTGATAGAAACTCCGCCGCCCTGAAGCATTTTGCGGGCTTCACCTTTGGAAGGGAATACTTGTGTCTGAACAGCCAGTAAATCAAGAATATTGATGCCTGCTGCAAGGTCTGCTTTAGCGACCTGAAATTGAGGAATGCCTTCAAATACCTCTAAAACAGCCTCGTGATCTAAGTTGTTCAAAAATTCTAAAGAACCATTACCAAAAAGAAATTCAGAAGTTTTGATCGCAGTTTCGTATGCTTCTTCGGAGTGGGTACGAATGGTGATATCTTTTGCCAGTGCTTTTTGAACTAAACGTAAGTGTGGCGCTGCATCATGTTCTGCAATAATAGACGCTATTTCGTCCTGAGGTTTGAGTGTGAAAATTTTGATCCAGTTTTTAGCATCATCATCTGACGTATTCAACCAAAATTGGTAATATTTATACGGAGAGGTTTTCTTTGGATCTAACCATACGGCACCAGATTCGGTTTTTCCAAATTTCTGACCATCGGCTTTTTTGATTAATTGTGTGGTGATTGCATAAGCTGTTCCCTGATCTTGGCGACGAATCATTTCACTTCCTGTTACAATGTTACCCCATTGGTCGGACCCACCCATTTGAACTTTACAGTTATGATGCTTCCAAAGGTAGTAGAAGTCATATCCTTGAATCAATTGATAGGTAAACTCTGTAAATGAAAGACCATTGTCGCCTTCCAGACGTTTTTTTACCGAATCTTTAGACATCATATAGTTAACGGTAATCATTTTACCGATATCACGAATAAAATCCAAAAATTTAAAATCTTTGAACCAGTCGTAATTATTAACCATTTGGGCGTCATTTTCACCTTCTCCAAATTCAAGGAATTTGCCTAACTGTTTTTTCAGACAAGCTACATTATGCTGTAAGGTAGCTTCGTCCAACAAGTTACGCTCTGCAGATTTGAAAGAAGGGTCTCCGATCATTCCTGTTGCTCCTCCAACCAGGGCAACAGGTTTGTGGCCTGCATTTTGGAAGTGGATCAAAGTCATGATCTGCGTCAAGTGTCCTACGTGTAGAGAGTCGCCTGTGGGATCAAAGCCGATATAACCAGCGACTTTTTCTTTATTCAGTAAGTCTTCAGTGCCTGGCATAATATCTTGCAACATGCCTCTCCAACGTAATTCTTCTACAAAGCTCATTGTTAAATGGATTTAATTTTTTAATTTACAAGATGCAAAGATAGGAGATTAAGCGTATATTGAGCGAATAATTCCATATAAAAGCACACGCTAATAAGCTGGTATGAATTTTTTGTCACATTTCTATTTTGAGCGGTTTGCAACCAATGCCGAACGTATTGTAGGTGGATTGTTACCCGATCTATTAAAAAATGCTGATAAATCCTTTATGCTAAAACCACGTCAGTATGAAGATGAGCTTTTGGACAATCCTTTACTGGAACAATTGTATATAGGTTGGAACCGTCATATCGAGGTTGATCGCCTGTTTCACAATTCACCTTATTTTTTTCATCATACACATCAACTGAAACTAAAAATCCAGTCTAGTTTAGCGGGGCTGCCTATCCGGCCGTCCTTTATGGCGCATATCGCGTTGGAGCTATTGCTGGATCATATCCTAACACAAAATAAAGCGGTCTCCATCGATAAATTCTACGCTGCGCTAATGCATGTCAATGAAGACGCTGTTCGGAAGTTTTTGAAAATTAATCAACTGAATGATATTCCTAAATTTGAAAAGTTCTATCATCAGTTTATTGAGTGGAAGTATATTTATGACTATGCAGAGGTAGAAAAAATTGCAGGTGCACTTTTCAATATTTGTAAACGATTGTGGCAATTTGAAGTTTCAGTGGAGCAAAGACAGCTTCTGAAAGAACAGTTGATTTCCTATTTACATACGCAGATGACCGATTATCAGGAAATTTACCAGTATATTCAATATGAGCTGGTGGACTTTAATTAGTCTATCGGAAAATACCAATAGTATAAGACCTTGAAAATATTTATTTTCGCATAATTTTAAGTATCAAAAACTAAATTTACATGTCACATAGACTTTTTCGGAAGAAAAGTGTTGATCAGATTCTGCATGACACTCAAAAAGAGGGGGGGACAGGCCTTGCAAAGGTATTGGGGGTAACAGATCTGGTTTCGTTGGGTATCGCCGCTATTGTAGGGGCTGGAATCTTTAGCACAATTGGGTTAGCGAGTTATGAAGGTGGGCCAGCAGTATCACTGCTCTTCGTTTTTACAGCTTTTGCCTGTGTTTTTACGGCATTGGCCTATGCGCAATTTGCCAGTACAGTTCCTGTTTCAGGATCAGCGTATACGTATGCTTATGTAGCTTTTGGTGAGTTGTTTGCATGGATTATAGGTTGGGCATTGGTCTTAGAATATGCTGTTTCCAATACGGTTATTGCCATTTCCTGGTCGCAATATTTTGTCTCCATGCTGGAGGGCTTTGGTCTTCACATACCGGCTTGGTTATCCATGGCACCAGGCTATGCTTATGATGCTGTAGACAAGATGAACCAACATGGCGCGGCGGCTCTGACCGCAATCGACCAACATGGTCTGGATGCTTTTAATAGTGCGCCACGAATTGGGGGACTGCCTATTATTTTCGATTTACCAGCAGGTGTCATTACATTTTTGGTCACTTGGTTGGTTTATATCGGAATCAAAGAGTCCCAGAAAGCCAGTATGGTCATGGTGATGATTAAGGTAGCTATTATCCTGGCTGTCATTTTTGGGGGTATATTTTTTATTAAACCAGAAAATTGGACACCTTTTGCAC
Source organism: uncultured Sphingobacterium sp. (assembly GCF_964277905.1). NCBI lineage: Bacteria > Pseudomonadati > Bacteroidota > Sphingobacteriia > Sphingobacteriales > Sphingobacteriaceae > Sphingobacterium > uncultured Sphingobacterium sp. The sequence continues at coordinate 65,103 of NZ_CAXYKD010000037.1, read as the reverse complement.
CGAATGGTCTCAAAGGCGTACTCGGAAGTGTGGCCGCGGTTTTCTTTGCCTTTATCGGATTCGATTCGATCTCCACAACTGCCGAAGAGTGTAAAAACCCACAGCGCGATTTGCCTAAGGCAATGATCTATTGTCTATTGATTTGTACTGTATTATATGTTGCCATTACCCTGGTTTTGACGGGGATGGTTAACTATACCGAATTAAATGTGAAGGATCCACTTGCTTTCGTGTTTAAATATGTCGGCTTTGACCATATGGCCGGAATTATATCGGTGACCTCTGTGATTGCCATTACCAGTGCCTTGCTGGTGTATCAATTGGCTCAACCAAGAATTTGGATGACTATGAGTCGGGACGGTTTGTTGTGGAAGAAATTCGCGACGATCCACCCAAAATATAAAACACCTTCTTTTGCCACTATTGTAACAGGTTTGGTGGTTGCTATCCCTTCGTTATTTTTTAAAATGGACTTCTTTGTGGATCTAACGAGCGTGGGTACTTTTTTTGCCTTTATCCTTGTTTGTGCAGGTGTATTGTATATGGATTATTCGGGCTTATCTGCAAAATCCAAATTTAAAGTCCCTTACATCAATGGTAAATATTTAGTTGGTGCAGGGCTATTGATCGCTATTGTGCTTATTTTTAGCTATGCGCAAGAGACGATTCAGGAGTGGAAATCGCTCTCCATCCTTGAAATTATAGAACATAAAATGTTGGTCATTATATTTTGGTTAACCTGGCTTGGCCTGAGTATTTATAGCTTTAAAATGAACTTTTCGCTATTGCCTGTCGTTGGTATCCTGATCAATCTGTATTTGATGACGGAATTGGGGGCAAGTAACTGGATAATATTTGTGATCTGGCTCGTAATTGGATTGGCTGTATATTTTATGTATGGCTATAAACATTCAAAGTTAAATAAACAGGCGCAAGTATAGTATACGAGAAGCGTCGTACATAATGGATCAAAGAAAAGGAGCTATCTGATAAAAGATAACTCCTTTTCTTTGAATATCATGGATGTATTAGAATCTCCACAAAAGGATTCGGCTTACCTTATTGCCTTGTTCCATGCGGATCACCTCGGTCTCTTTTACATTTATTTTCTTTAGTTTGTGTTGTAGAAAGCGAATGTCTTCGCGGTGAGCAACTAATGTTGTGAACCATTTTACTTGATCTTTGTGAAATTGACTTTCAAAGATCATGCGTGACAAGAAAGCTTTTTCACCACCATCACACCACAACTCGCTTCCTTGTCCAGAAAATGCTTGTGTGACAGGTTTTTCGTCTATTTTAGCTTCTTTAATGCCTGTAGTCTTACGGATGGACTGCTGTAAAGCCTCGGTTTGAGAGCTAAAAAATGGGGGATTACAGATCACCACATCATATTTCTCACCTGGAAGGATAATATCTTTGAATATGGCTTTCGGGTTATTTTGTAGACGGATTTGTATGCTCTTTTTTAAGCTCATATTTGTCCGCGTTATCTCGATTGCATTTTTGTATGCGCTCTTGATAATTTCAGATCCTACAAAGCTCCATCCATACTCCTGATGCCCGATGATGGGGTAGATACAATTTGCACCAACACCAATATCGAGTATATGGATATTTCCACCTTTTGGAATCTCACCATTATTATCCCTTGCAAGCACATCTGCGATATAATGAATATAATCTGCTCGGCCCGGAATAGGGGGGCAAAGATTCTCTTTGGGAATATCCCAGTGTTGAATGTGGTAATATTTTTTTAGAAGCGCCTTGTTTAACGTTTTAACAGCATCGGGATTGTTAAAATCGATGGATTTTACGTTATAAGCATTTTCTATAACAAAATCTTTGAGCGAAGGTTCGACTTTGCTCAATTCTTCAAAATTATAGTTATCGAGATGTCTATTTCTAGGGTGTAATTTCTTTTTTGGATTAGCGTCTGCCATGATGTATTATTTGCAACAAAAGTAATGCAATTCTATTGAATAAAAAAGGTGATGCTTGGGCATCACCTTGAGGAGTATTAATCTTTCCGTATGAGATGGACCTCTGAAGTCTGTGGAAAATTGAGTGGAACCCGCTCAATTGTAACGAAGCTGGAATCTAAACCGAAACCTTTTTCTTCGGACAAGCTCATTTTTTTGAGGTAACCATAGATGTCCATAATTACCTTTTCTATCCATGTCATCTGGTTGGTTTTGGATAGTACTTTTTCCAAAACAACAAACTTAAAGTCACCTGGAATATTGTGTTTACGTAAGGTGTCGTATTGACTGGTAATATCAATTTCACCTTTTTTTACCATTTCCTCAACTACTTTTCTGAACAGCAGGCTGATGCGCTGTTCTTCTCTAAAGCCAAGCTTAAAATCAACCCGTATTAACTTACCCGGGATAAGCTGATCGATCGAATACTCTTTTGTATGTGGATGATCCATAACATCAACGTGGACGAGCCAATATACATCCGCACGCTTTGGTTTTTTATTAATAATTGAATAAATAATTTTAGCTTCTATCTCGGATTTGAAATTTGCACTTGTCAGATATACCAAATGTGATGCATATGGGGGAACCGATTTGTCCTCACTTAATTCGGAGATAATTGGGTAGTATTTGTTGATGTTAATGAAGTTAACAAAACGATTTTTAATTTTTCGCGCCGTATACCAGCAATACATTGTTCCAAATAACGCCGTTGCAAGTAAAAGGGTTAACCAACCACCATGGGCTATTTTGACACCATTTCCTATTAAGAAAGTTAATTCAATAACAAAATAAGCAACTAAAAATATAGCAATAAGCACGCGATTGACCTTTTTCATGGCGAGGAAGTATCCCATTAAGATTGTGGTCATCAATACCGTTAAATTGATCGCAAGCCCATAGGCTGCATCCATTCGGCTTGATTCTTCAAAAACCCAGATGACGATCATACAGCCGACCCATAAAATTAAATTGATGGATGGTACATACAATTGTCCTTTATGTTCGCTGGGGTAGCGGATAGCGACTTTAGGCCATATATTCAAACGTACTGCTTCCGAAATTAGAGTATAAGAGCCAGATATCATGGCTTGGCTGGCGATGACCGCTGCAATCGTTGCGATAGCGATACCATAACCGATAAACCAATCGGGCATGATTGAATAGAACGGATTTTCACCCCCTAGAACACGTCCTTCCTGTGTTAATAACCAGGCTCCTTGTCCGAAATAATTTAGTATAAGTGTGATTTTTACGTAGATCCAGCTGATACGGATATTGTTTTTGCCACAGTGTCCCATATCCGAATACAATGCTTCGGCGCCTGTAGTACATAAAAATACTGCACCGATCAATAATAGTGAATGGGGGTAAGTAATTAAAATATGGAAGGCATAATAAGGGTTGATTGCTTTCATCACTTCTGGTGCGAGGTGAAGATGAGATAAACCAATTACACCAATGATTGTAAACCAAATGGTCATCAATGGACCAAAAACCTTTCCTACTACAGATGTTCCAAATCGTTGAATGATAAACAATAAGGAGATAATCGTAACTACAATAGGTACTGTAGGTAATCCTGGGAATTTGAGATCCAAACCTTCAATAGCCGAGGATATTGTGATGGCAGGGGTGATCATTCCGTCCGCTAATAATGTCGCCGCACCGATCATCGCCGGAAAAATTAACCAAGGGGCACGCTTGCGTACCAATGAATAAAGGGATAGGATACCACCTTCACCTTTATTGTCCGCCCGGAGTGTGATCCAAACATACTTTACTGTTGTCTGGAGGGTCAGTGTCCAAAAAACACAGGATAGTCCGCCCAAGACTAAGTCTTTTTGAATGGCTCCTTGTCCCATGATTGCTTTGAAAACATACAATGGAGAAGTTCCGATATCTCCAAAAACGATTCCTAAACTGATCAATAATCCGGCGAAACTCACCTTATTGATACTGTTTTGATGACTGTTGTCTGCCATTTATCAATTATTTTATTTCAAAATATACTGCAAAAATATACTTTTTGCCTGTACTTTAAGTAGGTACATTTCCTGCGCCAAATTTTAGCATTTACTTTGACATGCGCAAGAGCTGTTAAAATTTGTTAAAAGAAACTTAGAATGAATCTATTTGCTGAAAAACTTTTAAACAAAATACTAACTTTGTTGTTGATAATTCAAATAGTTAGCGTTATATTTGATTAAACCGTAACCAGTATTTGAAGTCTAATTTAACACTATGGGGAGAAATCTACTTAAAGCAGCTTGTTTAACACTTTTATCCGCACTGACATTGTGCAGCGGGATGACTCGGGTGTATGCAAAGTCTCCTTATGACCATACTATTTCGCAACATATTTGGGACGGTACTGAGGCATTCGGGGAAGACAACAACATCAAGGACACAGAGAAACTTATCAATAATGTGAAGGTTTTCTATAATCCGATTGCGGAGCAAATAAATCTTTCTTTTAAATTGGCAAAATCGTCAAGTGTCTCTATTAAAGTAATGGATGCATTGGGCAATGAGATTCTCCAATTAATGAATGGCAACCTAGATTCAGGAATTCAAAATCTTTCCTTTGAGCATGGCGGAAAATTAACGACAGGGTTTTACTTTGTACGGGTAGTCGCTGGTTCAGAAACTGTGGTGAAAAGATTTTCTGTTCGATAAGGAGGTCTGTTCGATAAGAAGGTAACATATAATGTAAGTTCATTCGTTCGTATACATAAAACAGCAAAGGGAATCATTTGATTCCCTTTGCTGTTTTATGTAAAGCTTTATTTGTTAATTCTAGTCTTGTTGTATTTCTTCGATCCACAGTCCATCATCTTGAATGATCTTGATCAATTCGTCTAAGGCATGTGCGGAACTTACATTTTTCTTAACGATCTGCTGACCTCTATATAGCGTCACCTTATCAGGTCCCGCCCCAACATAACCATAGTCAGCGTCCGCCATTTCTCCAGGGCCATTAACGATACAGCCCATGATACCAATTTTTAAGCCTTTTAAGTGATTGGTGCGGCTTCGGATCATCTGCGTCGTTTCTTGGAGATCAAATAAAGTTCTGCCACAACTTGGGCAGGAAATATATTCTGTCTTGGATATTCTGGATCGTGTTGCTTGTAGAATTCCGAAAGAGAGCGAAGCGATGTTTTCCAATGCTGTTGCCGGAGAGTCAATCCAAATTCCTGAACCCAAACCATCGATTAATAATGCTCCTAGATCAGTAGATGCGTACAGCTGTATTTTTGAAATAGGTTCTTCGGGATTCATAAAATCACCAATGGGTCCTGAGAAATCTTCTTTCAAATAAGAACGTTTGATAATGACAGGATTATCGATACCGATTTCCTGTAGGTTTCGAAAGAACTGTCTTTGATCTGCCATACCGTGCAAATAATCGGTTTCTACTATAAATACGACAGTTTTGTCGAGCTGTAAAGATTCAAACAGTGGGGTTAACAAATCTGAATTACAGATTTTGACCATATTCAGGACTTTATCCTTGTTGTCCGACTTTACGAATTCGTCTAAGGTAAAGAGGGGATGAATATTAGTTTGATCGGTAAGTTTTGACCAGGTGTTATAATTATAAACTTGCTTCAGATTTGCCGGCATCGTAAAGGATGGCAAATTGTCTGCGAGATAGACAAAGTCTACAGACTGCTCACCCATGTGGTATTTATCTAATAGGATATCATAACGATAGCCAACTTTAGAAAGGATCTGAGTGTCTTTCAGATTTTCTTTAGAAATGTCGACCACAATCCGTGGTACCAAAGAGCCTCCGATAAAGGTATTTACTTCCTGGCTGGTATAAGGAACATTTGGTGTCTCTGGAGAGAGCTGAACAATCTCTTGTTTGGGTTGACTCTCGAGGTTTGCCTTTCTTTTACTGTATCTATTGACAAGTGCTATGGCGACTGGAGCTTCCCGCTCAGGCTCTTCGGTTAACGATACACGTACAGTATCACCCAGTCCATCTTCCAAAAGTGTTCCGATACCAACGGCAGATTTTACACGACCATCTTCACCGTCTCCAGCTTCGGTTACACCGAGATGTAGGGGGTAGTTCATGTTTTCGGAAACCATTTTTTCGACCAGCAATCGGTAGGCTTTAACCATGACCTGTGGGTTGGATGATTTCATTGAGATACAGAGATTGTAGAAACTCAGATCTTCACACATCCGGATAAACTCCATGGCAGATTCGACCATCCCTTCGGGGGTGTCGCCGTAATGACTCATGATCCTGTCCGACAGTGAGCCGTGGTTGGTACCAATACGCATGGCGGTACCATTTTCTTTGCAGATATTTACGAGCGGAGTGAATTTTTGATAGATGCGTTCTAACTCACGCTTGTATTCAGCATCGGTATAAGATAGCTGATCAAACTTTTTCTTGTCTGCATAGTTACCAGGATTGACTCTTACTTTCTCGACGATACGAGCGGCAACCTCGGCAGCATTTGGTGTAAAGTGAATATCAGCAACTAAAGGGACCTTATAGCCTCTTCTGCGAAGTTCATTTTTTATGTTAGCTAAATTTTGTGCTTCTTTAATACTAGGAGCGGTAATACGAACGTATTCGCAGCCCGCCTCAACCATTCGAATGGTCTGCTCAACCGAGCCCATCGTATCCATTGTATCCACTGTCGTCATACTTTGAATACGAATGGGATTATCGCCACCCATGGGAATATCACCGATCTGAATTTCCCTCGTTTTCCATCTCGAATAATCTACCTTGGAATTGCAATAGATTCCAGGTAATGTCAACATATTACTTGTGTCCATATCTAACACAAAGTTAGCTTTTCTTGACTAAAAATTTGCTGTCAATTAATATCTTCTAATTTTTATTGACGCGATGCCACCGTTGATGTCGAAATCGAATTTTTGAGCGGCCGAATCGTAATTTGTCGATTTTACCTCGCCTTCACTTTTTAGGAAATCGCCTTCATAATCTGTTGAGGATAATGCATTGTCGCTTGTAATGCGGCAGGCAGCATTTTTTGGGATGGCGATCTCAATAGAGGAGGCTCCAGCATCCATCGAAATTTTAGTTGTTGCTAGGGGTTGTCCTAATTTTAACTTCAAGCTAGTAGCTCCAGCATCGATATCCAATGATTCTATCTTGTAGGGTGAAAGATCCAACTTGGCATCAATTGCACCTACATCAAAATTCAGATTCCATAGGATGTTAGGGTTTAAAGCGATAAACGTATTGTTGTTTTTGCTGTTAAAATCCTTGTTTTTGAATTTTCCCTTTAGGTTGATATCTAATTTGTCTGCGGACTCTCCATGTACAGTTATGCCAAGTAAATATTCTTTTGATGTGTTAAATGCCGAGAAGATTTCTGTCGTAGTGCTACTATCATTTCTTAATGAAGTGGCTCCCAAATCGAGGTTTAAGGTAGCGCTATGGATTTTATCGTCCAACGGTACATTGAGTTTTTCTGTTGTATAATTTGTTTTGTCGTTAGGGTCGTCGATATTGATGTTGACACCTTTATTTTTCAATAATTGTGTTAAAATCGGCTCTTTTGGTGTCGACAGCCCTATGTAAGTCAAGAAACCTAAAATCACTACGGTAGAACCAATGGCGACAAACTGTCCAATCTGTTGGTCTTTGGGTACCAGCATACGAATTCCAGCAAGGACAATAAACAGCGGCCAGTATCTAAAAATACCTACCCAGTTGAAAGAAATCGTGTTGAGCTGTGATAATAATAAGACAACTCCTATAAAGAGAATGGTGATACCAGTTGTTATTCTTCGTGTATTCATAACTAATTCCGTTTGTTAATATGTCTCAAAAGTAAGTCGCTTTGAGAGATACCGTATGAATGTTTAGGCTATTATACATAAAAAATCGGTAAATGTGACTAATTGATCGGTAAGTAATTTCGTTTTTCATATACTTTTTGGGTTTTTGCTTGTTTATATATTTGCTGGAATTAATTACCTTTAATGGATTGCTTGGTTTAGTATAGCCGTAAAATTGGCGTAATACATTGAAATTAAATAGATAATATGATCTTTCATCACATTGGCGCATATCTCATACTCCTGAAATCAGTTTTTAAAAGACCGGAGAAAGGTCGGATTTATTGGAAGGAAACCGTATTGGCAATGACCGATATTGGTATAGGATCTTTGGGGCTTATCGTCATTATTTCTACCTTCATTGGAGCTGTTATGACCATGCAAATTGCCTTTCAGATGGTTTCCGATTTGATCCCAAATTCTATTATAGGTTCGATCAACCGGGATTCAAATATTTTGGAATTGGGACCAACGATCTCGGGGTTAGTCCTAATGGGAAAAATTGGGTCGTCTATATCTTCACAGATCGGATCCATGCGCGTTACAGAGCAAATTGATGCTTTGGAAATTATGGGGATCAATGCCCCTGGTTATTTGATATTACCCAAAATATTGGCGGGTATTACCATGATTCCGATGTTGGTTATTATTTCCATCGTATGCGCCTTAGTGGGCGGTCTGTTGGGCGGGTCACTTTCGGGGGCTGTGACACAGGCGGATTATATTTTAGGAATTCAGGATGGCTTCAACGGTTTCACGGTGACAGTTGCCCTTGTTAAAGCTGTTGTATTTGGTTTTATTATTACCTCGATATCTGCTTATAAAGGGTATAATGTAAAGGGAGGAGCCTTGGAAGTTGGGCAAGCTAGCACAGAAGCAGTTGTAGTTGGCTGTATAACTATTCTTGCTGCGGATTATGTGATAACCGCATTAATGCTTTAAAAAGATTTTATGATTCAAATCGAAGATATTAACAAGTCATTTGGAGACAATCACGTTCTGAAGGGTATCAGTGCAAATTTCGAACCTGGAAGAGTGAGTTTGATTATCGGGGGGTCGGGTTCCGGAAAGAGTACTTTATTGAAATGTATTGTGGGCCTGCATCAACCGGAAAAAGGAAAGGTGATTTTTGATGGCAAGGATTTTACTCGGATGAATTTTGAAGAGCGCGTTCCTATTCGAAAAGAAATAGGCATGCTTTTTCAAAATTCAGCGCTGTTTGATTCGATGACGGTAGAACAAAATATCATGTTTTCGCTGGACATGTTTACGGATATGTCTAAAGCGGAGAAATTAGATCGGGCAAATCATTGTCTGGAACAGGTTAATCTAGAGGGAAGAAATAAATTGTTTCCTGCGGAACTATCGGGGGGGATGAAAAAGCGGGTTGGAATTGCACGCGCAATCAGTATGAACCCCAAATACCTTTTTTGTGATGAACCCAATTCGGGATTAGATCCGGAGACTTCGATTGTTATTGACGAATTGGTGCTAAAAATTACGCAAGAATTGAAATGTACGACAGTCGTTGTTACACATGATATGAATTCTGTGATGGGAATCGGTGAGTATATTTTGTTTCTCTATAAGGGACAAAAATTCTGGGAAGGTTCCAATAAGGATATGATGCGATCGGATGTGGAAGAATTGAACAACTTTGTTTTTGCAAGTCCATTAATGAAAAGTGCTAAGGCTTCAATGGGGCAATAACATGTGAGAAGAGGGCTTTATTGCGCTTAATTTTAGGTGTTTGATCTGCGTTAGCATCGTGCAGATTTCTTTTATATTGAAATTTAGCTTAGTTTTGTCGGAAAATTTTGATTTTGGCAGCAACAAATATACAACTATTGACCCCGCAGCATTGGAAGGACTATGAACTCATTGACTGTGGTGATTTTGAGAAACTGGAACGTTTTGGTGATTTAATTTTAATCAGACCAGAACCTCAGGCTGTATGGCCTAAGGCATTAAGTGATGCGGAGTGGAACAAGCGTTACCATATCAAATTCAAAGGTCGTTCGGCTACTTCTGGAGAATGGTTGAAGAAAAATCCGAAGGTCCAGGACCGTTGGCACATCGAATATAAAAATAACGACGTGGCCATCAAATTTAGATTGGGCTTGACATCTTTTAAACACGTCGGGATATTTCCGGAGCAGGCTGTAAATTGGGATTATATTTCGGAATCTGTTCGTTCATTTAAGACGGAGAAACCGAAGGTTCTAAATCTTTTTGCATACACTGGTGGAGCATCTTTAATAGCAAAGGCTGCCGGCGCGGATACAACGCACGTAGATTCGATTAAACAGGTTGTTACCTGGGCTAATGAAAATATGGAAATATCCAATTTGGATAACATTCGTTGGGTGGTTGAAGATGCTTTGAAGTTTGTAAAGCGTGAGCTGAAAAGAGGTAATACGTATAATGGGATTATTTTGGACCCACCGGCATACGGACATGGGCCGAAGGGAGAGAAATGGAAATTGGAAGATCACATTATGGAAATGATGACTGAGGTCGTTCAACTATTGGATCCTAAAGAACATTTCTTGATTTTAAATACGTATTCATTAGGCTTTTCTTCTGTTATTGTTGAAAATTTAATTAAGACGGCTTTTCCAAAAGTGGAAAACTTAGAAATAGGCGAGTTGTTTTTACAAGCAACTGCAGGACCAAAACTTCCACTTGGCGTATTTGGTAAATTCCGCAAAATAGCGAATTAAGACTTGTCAAAAGATTCCGGACAATAACACGGGGCGCTTGTTAAAGCGCCCCGTGTTTGTTTAAAGTTATATTAGGGGTTACATATGGATGTCTTTTAAACGTAATGATGCCAGTTCAAGCTGTCTGGGTATCGCAGTGCTGATGTTGTTTGGAATAAGCGACAGGTGTTGGGTAAGTTCGTTGTAATAGGCTATTCCAGCTTGCAGTTGTGCTTTGAATTTGGCTACATATTTTATCTTTTTATCGTTCATGATATTTTTATTGTCTGTGACATATTTTTGAATATGATCGATATAAAGGTTGAGTTCGTTAATTAAAATAAAAGGTCTGTTGTCATTTTCAAAAACCGAAATACGGCCATAGATGTGGTCGATCATTTCTCGCAAAGAATATTGTTTTTTGAACCAGACAAGATTTGGGCCTGGGCAGATGGATACAGCGGTCTGTTCTTTGCTCTTCTGGATATTGTACTTGAGATAGGCGGGTGCTGCGAGCCCTTCACAAAGACAGGTTTTCTCTGTAATGGCGTCGAAGGCTTTATCGTATTCTGCAACGGACAGGTTCTGTTTTTGTAGTTCCTGAATCTTTTGATGTTGATATACGCGTGATGCGGTGCAGATCGGTTTATCACTAAACTCTGTGTTCGAAATAAGGTATTCTTTTTTACAAGGGCTACCGGGACGTCCTTTTTTTATACGTTCCAATCGTAGGTACTCCGCGCCACTTTGTCTGAAATTGTTAAAGGGAATTCCCAAGGGAGATGCCCCACTACAGTAGAAGTCTTCTTGCTTGGCCGTTTCCAATGCTTTTAAGGTTTCTTGATCTACCGTGGTTGCTTCGGGAACCATCAGAAATGGGGATCCCCATCCTACGGCATCGAATCCATAATAGTTTAACAAGAACTGATGTTCTGAAGCAGTTCCCACACCTCCTTGAACTGTATATTTGATGATGGGGGGAGTTGTTAATGACCGTTCTTGGGAAGTCCAATATTCGTGGTATATCTCGAAAAGTTCGGTTTTCAAACTTTCTTTTTTCTCTTTAAACTCTTGAAGGATTGGCCCTAGAAGAAAACCATCGGTTGCGAAGGCATGACCACCGCAGTTCAAACCGGATTCTATTCTGAATTCAGATACCCATACACCACGTTTAGCGAGATATTTTGCCTGGATGAGCGCCGATCGAAAGTCACTTACTTTCAAAACGACTTTTTTGTCAAATAGACCTTCACTATTTGGGAAGAAAGCCGGTAATTCAGCGAGGTAAGCGTATAGGTGTGGATTCATCCCTGCGGAAAGAATAAGAGAGGAATGCAGTGTGGAATTTGCAAAACCACGTAAAGCTGCTGAAGCATCAGAATAACGTTGATCCAATAGGTTACCATCCTGGTAATTCATTTTATCGACTTTGGACATAATATTAACATCGATGTCTCCCGCTTTGAGGTAATTGATCAATAGATCTTGTAGCTCGGTTTTAATCGCGCGATTGCTTTCAATTTCCATCGCATGATAAATTGGTTTTGAAGGGTGTGAATCGGGTAGAAGCTGAAAATATTTGGTAAGTTCGGAATTTTCGGTAAAAGGTTGACGCTTTAAGGCCTCGATTTGCCTATTGACCACAAACTGTACAAGATTGAGATAGGCCGTAATTCTTTTTGCTCGGTAATCTTCTTCTGTTTTAGCGATTGGATGATAGGAGATTTGATATTGTCCGCAGTAATAGCGGCGCATGCGCTCGATGAGTTCATCGTCAACAATAGACATTACGGAGGAGATGCCGTATTGTGCGACCTTAAGTGCGGAGTCGATGGAGAAAGCTAAGCCTAATACGGGGATATGAAAAGTATGCGTCATTCTTAAATATTTCTTTTACGAAATAATGGAGAATAACGCTGAAAAAAAGTAACGATTGTTTTATCGGGAAATGATTGTAATCACTATTCAAATACAATTGTCTTGTAGTCGTTGCGCATCACACGATCTTCGCTAAGGAGACGAATTGCTCGGCTCAAAACAGCCTTTTCTATTTCTTTTCCGGCAGTTACCATATCTTTTACAGTATAGGTGTGGTTGACATGTCGTATATCCTGTACGATGATGGGGCCTTCATCGAGTTGGTCGGTAACGAAGTGCGCTGTGGCGCCGATGATCTTAACTCCTCTTGCATGAGCCTGCTTGTACGGGTTGGCACCAATAAAAGCGGGGAGAAATGAATGGTGTATGTTGACCAATTTATTCTCAAAGGTACTGACAAACTGAGGAGACAAGATCCGCATGAACTTCGCTAAAATAATATAATCGAAATTATAGTTTTGGATTTGTGCGATCAGTTGTTTTTCGAATGTTTCCTTTGTCAGGTTTTCATGCGAGATACAATGAAATGGGATATCGAACTTTTCCGTAAAGGAGCGTAGTGATTCATAGTTACCAATTACTGCCTGCACCTCCGCTCCCCATGTTTCGAAGTGTTGTCGTACGAGGATATCGGCAAGGCAGTGATGCTCTTTGGTCACGAGGACGACGATTTTTTTGCGGTTATTGGGGTTTATCTGTATCTGAGCGGATGGGGGAAGTACTTCGGCAAGGGAATCGGAAAGCTGTTTCTGCTCAGGCACGAGACCGTTACACACGACACGCACGAAGAATTTGTTGGCTTCTTCATCCACATATTCACGCATGGTGACAATATTGAGTTGATATTTTGCTAGCGTATTTGAGATGTTGGCGACCAATCCAACGGCATCTTGACATTGGATCAGAATTAAGGTTTGGTTGTGCATGAAAGGTGGTTGTAGGTTGCTAAAAAAGCGGGTTATTTTAACCCGCTTTTTTTGTTAGTTCTTCTTCAAGGTCAACTTCAACACGTAGATTTTCGACAATATGCTTTTGTCGGTCTGGTGTATTTTTGCCCATGTAATATTCTAATAACTGTTGAATTTTATTGTCTTTGGACAAGATAACCGGGTCAAGTCGGATATCTTTTCCGATAAATAATCCAAATTCGGAAGGTGATATCTCACCTAAACCTTTGAATCGGGTAATTTCAGGTTTAGCGCCTAATTTTGTGATTGCTTTTTGTCGTTCTTCATCGGAATAGCAATAGATCGTTTCCTTTTTGTTGCGGACACGGAAAAGTGGTGTCTGTAAGATGGAAACGTGGCCAGCTTTGACAAGGTCTGGAAAAAACTGCAAGAAAAATGTCAATAACAACAGACGGATGTGCATTCCATCGACGTCGGCATCGGTAGCGATTACGATATTGTTGTAGCGTAATCCATCGAGACCGTCTTCAATATTAAGCGCATGTTGTAAGAGGTTAAATTCTTCGTTTTCATAAACGATCTTTTTGGACATACCGTAGGAATTTAACGGTTTTCCTTTTAAACTGAAAACTGCTTGAGTCTGCACATCGCGCGATTTGGTAATGGAGCCAGATGCCGAATCCCCTTCAGTGATAAACAAAGTTGTTTCTTGGTTACGTTCATTTTTATCGCTGAAATGCACTTTACAGTCACGTAGTTTACGATTGTGCAAAGAGGCTTTCTTCGCTCTTTCGTTGGCGAGTTTTTTGATCCCGGCGATATCTTTACGTTCACGTTCAGACTGTAGAATACGTTTTTGAAGAGCATCTGCCGTAGCCGGATTTTTATGCAGGTAATCATCCAATGCTTTTTTGATAAAGTCACTAATGAACCCTCTTACTGTGGGACCTTCCGGACCGACACTCTGCGAGCCTAATTTAGTCTTGGTTTGAGATTCAAAAACAGGTTCCTGTACTTTGATAGCGATAGCACCAATGATCGAGGAACGAATATCCGATGCGTCAAATTCTTTTTTGTAGAACTCGCGGATTGTTTTGACAAGTGCTTCACGGAAGGCTGCCTGATGTGTTCCACCTTGTGTGGTATGCTGACCGTTTACAAACGAATAGTATTCTTCTCCGTACTGCTGACCATGTGTCATGGCAATTTCAATATCTTCACCACGGAGGTGAATGATCGGGTAGCGCATGGACTCGGCATCGATATTCCGTTCCAATAGGTCTTTTAGACCATGCTCGGAAATAAATTTCCGATTATTGAAATTAATGGTAAGACCAGAATTTAAGAAGACATAATTCCAGATCATGTTTTCTACAAATTCAAGTCTATATTTATAATTTCGAAAAATCGAATCGTCCGGATAAAATGTTACTGCTGTCCCATTTCGTTGCGTGGTATCTTTTTGTTCATCGTTGATTAATTCTCCGTTGGAGAATTGGGCGATGCGCGTTATATTTTGACGATATGACTGTACGGTAAACTGACTGGACAAAGCATTTACGGCTTTTGTACCGACACCATTTAAACCAACTGACTTTTGGAAAGCCTTACTATCATATTTACCACCTGTATTGATTTTAGAAACAACATCAACCACAGAACCAATTGGAATACCACGTCCATAATCGCGTACGGAAACTTTATTTTCGTTTACCGTGATATCAATAATTTTACCAGCGCCCATAACAAACTCATCAATCGAGTTGTCAACGACCTCTTTCAATAAAACATAGATACCATCATCATAGGCCGAACCGTCCCCCAATTTTCCAATGTACATTCCCGGACGAAGGCGAATATGCTCTTTCCAATCCAGGGACCTAATGCTGTCTTCGTTATATGTACTCATAAATTAATGTAGAACTTAGCTAACAAAAGTAAAAAAAATAAACTACGATAAGTAGTTTAAAAGGCTAAATTTTTTAGATATCGATAGTTTGCGTGCCGCCGGAGAAAATTGCTGGTTTGATGGGAAATGTTTACATTTAGTGTAAGTAATTGTAACGAGAATAATTTATGGGATTATTTGATAAAATCAGGAATGAGTTTGTCGATATTATCGAATGGGTCGATAATAGCACAGATACGATTGTGTGGAAGTTTCCACGGTATCAGAATGAAATAAAAATGGGTGCGCAGTTGACTGTGCGGGAAGGACAGGCTGCGGTATTTTTGAATGAAGGCGTGGTTGCGGATGTCTTTCAGCCTGGTCGCTATGAATTGACAACACAGAATATGCCGATCATGACAACCATCAGAGGCTGGAAATATGGGTTCAATAGCCCATTCAAAGCCGATGTCTATTTTGTCAACCTTCGACAATTTGTCAATCAGAAATGGGGAACCAAAAATCCGATTATGCTGCGGGATCCTGAATTTGGACCAATTCGACTTCGGGCTTTCGGTAATTTCTCTTTTCAGGTGAAGGACGTTACTGTTTTTATGAAACAGCTGGTTGCGACGACGCCTGTTTTTACTGTTGAAGATATCACAGAGCAGCTTCGAAATATTGCGGTATCGCGTGGGATGGATGCTATTGCTGAGTCGAAGATACCAGCCCTAGACCTCGCATCCAACTATGATGAAGTTTCGGCTTTGATACAACAAAAAATTGGGGTTGATTTTGATGAGTTGGGTTTGAGCTTAACGAAATTCTTAATCGAAAATATTTCATTCCCAGAAGAGGTGGAAAAAGCCCTTGATAAGCGAAGCAGTATGGGAGTCGTTGGTAATCTAGGGGCATATGCCCAATTTCAAGCCGCTAATTCCATGGAGAAAGCTGCTGAGAATCCCAATAGTGGGGGGATCGTAGGTGCTGGATTTGGTGCTGGGCTGGGAGCAGGAATGGTTGGTCAAATGGGTAATGTATTTCAGCAAAACAGTTTTGATGGGAATAATCCTACTGGTACGGGATCTGCTGCTGCTGGATCTGCAGGGCCTGTAGGACCGCCTCCATTGCCCAAAACGGTAGCTTATTACCTGGCCATTAAAGGTAAACAGGAAGGACCATTTGATCCGGAACAGCTGCGCGGTCTGATAAAAGATGGGACGATGACACTTGCCACCTTGGTTTGGAAAGAGGGACTTGAAAACTGGATTGAGGCTGAAAAGGTAGGCGAATTAAAGGATCTGTTTTCGCAGAACCCGCCACCGATACCAGGAGTTTAGGATAAAACGCACGACCGAGTTTTATGAGTTTTGAAGAAAAAACCTCCGAAATAGAGCAGGGGTTAAAATGCCAGGGCTGTGGTGCTATCTTGACTTATCAGCCTGGTACTTCCTATTTAGAGTGTTCCTATTGTGGAACTAGGAATGAAATAGCGGATCAGCTATCGGAAGATGGGCATATTGAATCTACAGATTATAAAGTTTTTGGACAAGCAATGGAAGGAGTCGCCGATGAGCGCTATAGCTATTTGGCTGAAGTTGTACATTGTAGTAACTGTGGCGCAAACTCGCGTTTGAATCCTCATGTTACGGCAGATTTATGTGCTTTTTGTGCTTCACCTTTGGTAATTGACCATCAGCAAAAGCGTATTGTAAAGCCACATGGTCTTGTTCCCTTTTCCGTTGATTACAAAAATGCTTTTGGGCTATTGACACAATGGGCCGGTAAGATATGGTTCGCTCCGAATGACTTTAAGCGAATTTTTAATTCAAGAAATGATCGTTTAAAAGGAGTGTATATACCATTTTGGTCCTATGATGCAGATGTACATTCTGATTACGTCGGGTCACGTGGAGAGTATTATTATGTGACGCGTACAAGACGCAATTCGGATGGTGAGACGGAAGAATACGAAGAAAGACGAACAAATTGGTATCCAGCTTCAGGTAGTATCTATAGTCAATTTAAGGATATTGTCATTTCGGGATCAACATCTCTTCCCGAAAAGTTCTCTGATAAAATCGGACCTTGGAATTTGGGCTACCTAAAACCTTTCAATGAGCAATATTTAAGTGGCTTTATCGCTGAAACTTTTAGTGTGGATCATGTAAAAGCGGCGGAGACTGCCCGGACTATAATGGATCGGGAAATCGAACGTCAGGTTGAGAATGACATCGGTGGTGATACACAGGATATTGATTCTATTGATAGCGATTTTAAATCCATTAAATTGAAGTATATTCTTTTACCTGTGTGGTTATCAGCTTATCAGTACAAAGGAAAGAGTTATCAGATCATGGTCAATGCATTTAACGGAAAAGTTTATGGACAACGACCTTATAGCTTTTGGAAAATCGCTTTTTTGGTATTGGCGATCATTATTGTTTTATATCTCTTGAGTTTTATGGGATAACAAAAAAGGTTATAAAAAAAGCGCTGTTCTCAATAAAAGAGAACAGCGCTTTTTTTATGCTAATCGTCTTGACTATTTGTTTAGTGAAAGTAGGAATCCGATCGTGAAATTGGCATCCCAATCAAATACGAAGGTGTCGCAATTGGTTGCATCTTTAATTGCTTTATAGATGTTGACACCGCTCTTTGTTTTTACTTTATCCGTTTTGTAAGATGCTGGATCGTTCAAAACCGTAAAACGCTCTTCACCTTGGCGTGTCTGCGATGCTAATTCAAAAGGAACCCCGCCTATAATAAAACAAACTTCTCTTTTATTTGAAGGAATTTTCTCGCCTAATTTTTTTACTTCTGTATAGACCGCATCATCTTTGAGGTCTTTTTCATAATATTTCGCACCAGGTGCTTCTACCGATTTTGTGTCACCGTCGATCCAGGAGATTTTGGTGTTACCGGAGCCAATATCAACAACAAATGAATTCTCTTCGTAAGCTTTCGGAAGAACCGATTTTAACGCTAATTTTCCTTCCTGCTCTGCTGTAACCAAGTTGACCACAAAGCCCATTTTTCTAAGTTCAGCACTGATA
This sequence comes from uncultured Sphingobacterium sp., assembly GCF_964277905.1. Classification (NCBI taxonomy): domain Bacteria; kingdom Pseudomonadati; phylum Bacteroidota; class Sphingobacteriia; order Sphingobacteriales; family Sphingobacteriaceae; genus Sphingobacterium; species uncultured Sphingobacterium sp. The sequence continues at coordinate 46,851 of NZ_CAXYKD010000037.1, read as the reverse complement.
ACTGAAGTTTTAGGTTCTTTCTGGGCTCCGGAGCTAATAACGAAATGTATGTTTTTGGATTTGACGCCTTTATCGAGCATCATGCCTATATAATCTTTTAATCCTTTACGGATGTCTTCCGTATTTGCCAATCCTTCGTAGGCAAATGACTTTCCAAAGTCTTTGGAAATGATCTCCCAGCGATTTTCTTTGTCCATATTGACGACAAAGGAATTGAAACCCGAAGCGCCCACTTCAACGACACCCTTGTATTCGCCGTCGACTGGTTTTTCGGGTTGATAGTTGAATGAACGAGTCGTTTCTGAGCCTGATGAAGGTGCGGCCGCATGACCATTATTGCTTGTTGAATCTGTTGTTTGGACTGTCGAATTAGCATCAAATTTGCCCGATTGAATGGCCCAATAACCGATTGCGAGAATAGGTAAGGCGATGATAATTGCTTTGATTGGCCATCTTAATCTTGCCCATGTTGATTTTTCTTCCATAATGTTCGTATAATAAGTTTGATTTTAGTTAATATTAATCGAGTAATGTAAATCCTTTATCTACTTTTTCTTCGGGTTTGAGTTCATAGCTGGCATCGGCCATTTGCGTTACGTTTAATACATTTAGATTACGTTCGTCAACTTTGCGGATAAACTCTTCCAGTTCACCTTGAGTAGGCGTGCCACCCACGGTGATGTTGTTGTTTTGATCCAAGAAATCAAGATTCGATCGGATAGAGGCAATATTTTGACTGATGGCACCTGTTGCTGCATTCATGGCCTCTTGAAATGCCCAGCCATCTTTAATATTGAACACATCGGCTAGGCCATCGGTGGCATTTTTCATCTTTTGAGTTGCTTCTAGCTTCTTGGAAATAATGGAAATGCTGCTATCTAAAGTGCTGACATAGATACGTGCTGCGCTTTCATTATCTTTTAGGACTTCCAATACTTTTGCAAATTGATTGGCATATTGGACATAACTGCGCGCATTTTGTTCTTCAGATTCACCTTCTTTTCCCAATAGAAATGCTTTGGTACGGGTTTCTTTGGCATCTCTTGCATAAGCATTTGCCTTCTCTGCATTATTTTTGCTCGTTTCCTCCTTTGATTTCTCGTCGAGATTGGCCGCTTCAGCGGTGAAACGTTTCGCATAAGTGTATTTTTCTTCTGCTGTTTTTTGAGCAGTTTCACCGCTTTGAATCATGTCGATGCGGACACCGTCTACATTGCTGATTTTTTCCTTTACACGTTTCAAGGTGTCTTTCGCATCTCTTGATAACAGTTGTAAGGTTTCTATGGGGTTATTTCTAATGATGGATTTTTCACCTTTAAAAAGTAGGACGGTACCCAGTCGGTGCAATAGCGCAATGATCTTTGGGGCTAGCAATAATAAGGTAATCAGGATTATACTGAATATCACAAAAAGAATACTTTTTCCGGCGTATTCCAGCATAATCGGTAAGTACTTGAAAAAAGCAAAGGCTCCACCAAGTAAAAGTGCCCAAAAGAAGATCGACGAAGCTGTCTTCTTCGCTTCTGGTGATTTTAATTGTGCAGGCAGATGATCGCCTAGTACTTGAAATATCGGAAGTTGCGTCTTTATCTCAGCGGGAATATTAACATACTGATCTTTTCTTTCCATTGATTTATTTTTATGTTATTGATTGATTAATCATCCGCAATGCAGTGTTGATTTCGGTGACCACCTCATCAACGGCCGCGTTGCCGATTTTTATTTTTTGTTCGATATCCTTAATTCTTGGTTCGTACTTTTCATTAATTTGTCCCAAAGCGAGCTGTTTTTTCTGTAGATCATCTTGCAATTTGGCGATATTCTCCGTTATTGTTTTGATTTCGGTGTTCAGATTTGCAATCTCCATGGTTCGGTCCTGTTCAGTCTTTTTCTTGTCAGCCTGTTTTTGTTCCGATTCTTTGGCAATGGTTTCTTTCAATTTATTAGCATAATTTGTGCCAGTTACAACCAGTTTATCTTTGGTCAACGAACTGTCTACAAATTTCAGTGAAGTATAGGCGGCTTTTAATGTGTTTTCCTCTACTTTTCCCATTGCAGCAGCAGCGTTCCATACTTCGAAAAAATCTACACCCTGTTCGTTGAGTTTTTCAAGAATGGCATAGACCTTTAATTTCATTTCTTTGAGATCGGTTGTTCCATCATTGGCTGTTATAGGGATTGGGGGCGGTGTTTTTCCAGTTGGAGCCTGGGCCGTCGGCGATGAATATGCCGGAGGTACCTGCGGTCTTTCAGGAGCGGCATTAGTGGTCGGAGCCGGTGGGGCTTGTACCGGCGGAGTTTGCTGCGGCTGATCGTCCTCAAAAATTAATTTCTTTAGACTGTTTAATATACTGGATCCTCTTTTAGTATCGTCGTTGCTCATCATGTCATAGTTGATTATATCTCTACTAAAATAATAAAAATTAATATTCTCTTCTAATGAATTGCGTTATGGAACACCTGAAATGGACGTGGGATGGGGGAGCTTGGATAAAAGGGATGAAATGCAAAGGAGGGAGAGTGAATCGGCAGCTATGGCACTTTATGTTTGGGGTAAAAACAAAAATTCCCAATTGTTGATTGGGAATCTTTGTTTTGGCGTTAACGGTCCTGTGGGACTATTATCTGCCAAAATCATCTTGTACGCGAACAATATCGTCTTCATCAGAAGGGTTGTTGGCATCTGTGTGCTGCCAGATCTCGGCTAAAATACCGAAGCCATCCAATCCAATTAAACGGTGACGTTGCCCTTGACGCAATCTAATCGTTTCGCCTTCTTTCAATGTTGAAACAACCGATTCTTCATCTGTGTCAGAAACCATAACGCCTACGTTACCTTGGATAACACGCCAGATTTCGGCACGACGGTGGTGATATTGCCATGAAAGTCTTTTCTCTGGTGCAACAATTAAAATTTTTGGACTTAATTTCCCTGAGATTCTTAATTCTTGTACATCCATTCCGCCGAAGTACTCATCGGCAAATTCTTGTGCTTGGGATTCGTCGATAACGAAAAATCCTCCCCAAGGGCGTGCAGCATCTGATTTATCAATACGAAAACCTTTGGATGTCAGCATTTCCTGTACTTTTTCAAACAATGCGATTTTATCTATAGCCATATTAAAAATTCTAAAAATTTGTTATTCGTTAATTCAGTTGCTAAATATAAAAAAAATTCATTAATATTTTAAGTTAACCGTTTTAGCTTTATCTAAATCCGTTATAATGGAGCTGTTTTGGATATCCCTAGCTATAATATGTCGCGTGAAGTTAAAAATGAAATTGCTAATTTTGTGATCAATCTAATTTCAGGATATGTCAAACTTTCAAGTCGATCGGGAAAATACTGCATTTATGCAGGCTGTTGCTTTTGTTAACCAAACGAACCAAAACATATTTATAACAGGAAAGGCTGGTACAGGAAAAACGACGTTCTTGAAGTATATCCGTGAGCATAGCTACAAGAAGATGGCTATTACGGCACCCACGGGCGTTGCTGCGATGAATGCGGGCGGAACCACTTTACATTCTTTATTTTGGCTTCCTTTTGGGACCTTTATTGAAGATTATGAGTTACGTTGGGACGAGCAGGATAGTCATATTTACAATAAATCACGTTTATTCAGTACGATTAAACTGACCAAGCAGCGCAGGGCTATCTTGCAGGAACTTGAGCTTTTGGTGATTGATGAGGTTTCAATGGTCCGTGCAGATACATTGGATGCGATTAATGTGATTCTGCAATCTGTTCGTCGCGATATGCGACCTTTTGGTGGTTTACAAGTATTGTTTATCGGAGATTTATATCAGTTGCCACCAGTAGTGAAAGATGCCGAATGGAATGTTTTACGGGATCATTATTCTTCTGTTTTCTTCTTTAACGCTAAAATTTTAAGGGATAATCCGTTGGTGATGTTAGAGCTTAATAAAATCTATCGTCAGCAAGATGAGGGTTTTATTTCCATATTGAATGCCATACGGAACAATCAGTGTACCAGTGATATGCTCACGACCTTAAATGGTTACTATCAGCAGGACTTTGTTCCAAATGAGGCGGAACAGTATATTACATTGACCTCCCATAATCGAAATGCTGATGAAATAAACGGGGCCAAGTTGGCATCATTATCAGGTAAAATGTTAAATCTTAAGGCTGTTGTCAAAGATGATTTTGCACAGGGTTCCTACCCTGCTGAAGAAACGTTATCTTTAAAAATAGGGGCACAGGTGATGTTTATTCGAAACGATTCGGGAGATGAACGTAAATATTACAATGGAAAGATTGGTACGGTAAAGGACATTGATACGGTGCAGGGTACAGTAACGGTTACATTTCCTGATGGGTCGGAATCTGTAACGGTAAAAAGGGAGACCTGGGAGAATATTCGGTATAATTATGATAAGGGGCAAGATCAGATTAAGGAGGAGATATTGGGGACATTTTCGCAATTTCCACTTCGACTGGCTTGGGCTATCACCATTCATAAAAGCCAGGGCTTAACTTTTCAAAAAGCAATCATCGACGCGGGGACCTCTTTTGCCGCGGGGCAGGTGTACGTCGCATTGAGCCGTTTAACGAGTTTAGACGGGCTTGTATTAAAATCGATCATCCCTTCTTATGCCATCCGTACCGATTACCAAGTTGTCGAATTTGCGCAGCGTACGCAGGGACAGGCTGATGTCAATGAGATTCTAGAACAATGCCAACGGAATTATCTTGGCCAGATTTTAATGCATGGTTTCCGTTGGGACGGTCTATTGGCCGAGACTTCGGAGCTGCTGAAATCACTTGAAGAGCGTAATATTGATGGAAAGGAACAAGCAGTACTATTTTTTCAACAATTGGTCAAGCACCTTCAGACCCAGGAGAAAGTTGCACATAAGTTTATTGTTGTATTGTATGATTTGTTGCGGGATAAAAACGCGATCGACTATGATGTAATTTGTGAACGTTCTACTGCTGCGGTCAATTGGTTTTTACCGAAAATGGATGTAGATCTGATTGATGCCTTAACCAAACATATCGAAGAGTATCAGATACGAAAACGTACGAAGAAATATATTGACGAGTTAAAAGCACTATTGCTTGATTACAAGCGAAAACGCGAGCAGTTGCAGCATTGTCTGCTTATTGCTGATACGCTTTCAAAACGGGAAGATTTTCAAACAGCGATGCTCGATGTTGCTGCCAGTGTGAAGACCAAAGAAAAAGACGAATTGGCTGCACAAAGTGCAGATGAAGAAGGATCTAAGAAGTTGGATACAAAGGAGATTTCCTTAGAAATGTTTAAGGATGGGATGAGCATTGCTGATATCGCTGTTAAGCGCGGGATGGTCGCTGGTACGATATATGGACATTTAATTAATTTTGTTGGTACGGAAGTGGAAGCAACAGAGTTGATCGAGCAGGATAAATTGGATCGTATTCTTGGTGTTATTCGTGCAAATCCGGATAAGTCTTCCTCGGAACTTAAAATGCTTTTGGGGGCAGATATTGATTATCCGGATATTAAAATTGGACAAAAAGTTTTGGGATTGTAGGCAATAAAAATTTATAGCGTATATTTGTAACAAATTGTGTGATATAGTTTGTTGAAAGCCCATTGATAACCTTAAGATTGCTTATGGAAGACAAGAAAGATCCTAACAAGTGGCTTGTGCTGACGACTATTTCAACCCAGATGGTTTTTACCATTTACGCATTTTATTTATTAGGGGATTGGCTGGACGGTAAGTTTCATGCTGAGAACCAATTATGGATGAAGATCTGTACCCTTGGAGGGATTGGAATTTCTCTATATCAAGTCATTAGACAAGTGAATCGATTAAACGATAGATGATAGTATATATAAAGCAGGCCCTTATTTTATTTTTTGTTGCGGTATTAATTTTTGCCGTTCATTTCTTTTTGTTAAAGTCTTTTGATGGTATACATTCCCTGGAAGATCTACATTTTCCATTGTATGAAATTTATATTTTTCAACTGATATTATCCGTGATCATCATGGTGGGGATAAGTTACTGTTCGCAGAAATTTCCGCAATATGTTGGTTTTGTTTTCTTGGGACTATTGACTTTAAAGTTTGTCCTAAATTATGTATATATCCATAATGGGTTGGCAAAACCGCAGGCTGATATTTTAAAATATAACTATTTGATCGTTGTCGTTTTATTCCTTTTTTACGATGTTATATTTGCTTACAAGGCTTTAAACAAATCCTAAGGGAGAAAACGATAGTTTTTTCAAAAAAATGTAATATTAAAGTAGCTTTTGTGCTTTATATGTAGTATTTTCGCAAAAAATTTTAAATAACATAATAGTAGTATCGTGAGTCTTAAAAGAACACTTCAATTTTTAGCAGTTATTCTGTTTGCAGTTGCGCCATTTTTAACAAAGGCGAATGAGGATGCACACGGAGAAAAATCGCAGGCTGAGGAAATCAATAGCCATATTGAGCATCACTTACAAGATGATTATTATTTTAGCTTCTTTTCGGATGAAGAGACAGGTAAACATTATGGTTTTTCATTGCCGGTAATTTTGATCGATAATGGCTTGAAAGTTTTTATGGCTTCGGCATTCGATCACGGTAATAAAGTTGCTGAGGTTGATGGTCAATATTATGCATTGTATCACGGAAAAATTTATAAGACTGATGCTACTGGTAATTTGACTGGTCATGAGTATCGTAAAAATGCTGATGGTAGCTATGTTATGGCTATAAATGAAGATGGAAAAGAAGAGAAAAAGGAATTTGAAACTTCCTATGTGATTGGTTCTCATGAAATTCATGATGCTGTCGATTTTCATCCTTCTGTAGCGATGCCTTTAGATTTTTCGATCACTAAAAGTGTTGTTGGTTTGTTTTTGGCTGCATTTTTAATGTTTTGGGCATTTATTAGTTTGGCTAAAACATATAAAAAAGGTGCTAACAATTTACCTAAAGGTGTTGGACGTGTATTGGAGCCTTTGGTTATCTATGTACGTGATGAGATGGCTATTCCAAACATTGGTCATCGTTACAAGGAATTCATGCCTTATTTATTGTCTGTATTCTTTTTGATTTGGATTTTAAACTTGGTTGGTTTAACACCACTAGGGTTTAACGTTACAGGAAACATTACAGTAACTTTATGTTTGGCTCTTTTTACATTCTTAATTGTGAATATCAAAGCAAACGCAAATTACTGGAAGCATATTTTTTGGATGCCAGGAGTTCCGGTTCCATTTAAATTTGTTTTAGCGCCAATTGAAGTATTGGGATTGTTTACAAAACCATTCTCTTTGATGGTACGTTTGTTTGCAAATATTACAGCTGGTCACACGGTCGTAATGGGACTGATTGCAATTGTTTATTTGTTGCAACACCAATTGACAGTAGTGGGTAGTATCGGTGTTTCCATGTTCTTGACAATCTTCTTGATGGTTATCGAATTATTGGTAGCATTCTTACAAGCATTTATTTTTACGATGTTGTCATCCTTATTTATTGGTATGGCTGTTGAAGAACATCACGATCATTAATTAGTAAATTTTTTAATTATTCAAATCATACATTATGTACAATTTAATTGGAGCCGGTTTAATCGTTATCGGTGCAGGTTTAGGTTTAGGTAAAATTGGTGGTTCTGCAATGGAAGCTATCGCTCGTCAACCAGAAGCAGCATCTAAAATCCAAACTGCAATGATTATCATTGGTGCCTTACTTGAAGGTTTAGCATTCGGTGCTTTATTATTAGGTAAATAGTCACAACGGTTTTATGGTATAACCTGTAACGGTTGGTTGCAGGTTATATTATTCCTGAATCTTAAAAAATAAGAATTATCATTATATAGTATAACAATGGATAAATTAATACATTCGTTTTCGTACGGTTTGTTTTTTTGGATGGTCATCGTCCTTGTGGTTATTATCTTTTTATTAGGTAAATTCGCATGGAAACCAATTGTTGATGCCCTAGACGAACGTGAAAAAGGTATTGCAAGTGCTTTGGAGGCTGCTGAAAAAGCTAAATTAGAAATGGCTCGTTTAACAAATGAGAACGAACAATTACTAAAAGAAGCTCGCGCAGAACGCGATGTTATCCTTAAGGAAGCAAAAGAACTTAAAGATAAGATTGTAGCCGAGGCAAAAACTCAGGCACAGGCTGAAGGTGCAAAATTGATTGCACAAGCAAAAATCGAGATCAACGAACAAAAGAACAAAGCTTTGGCTGAGGTTAAGTCTCAGGTTTCTTCTTTGTCTTTGGATATTGCTCGTAAAGTGTTAAACAAAGAATTTGAGGACCAAGGAAAGCAAGAAGCTTTAGTAGCAGATTTGCTTAATGACGTTAAATTGAACTAATCCGGTCACTCAAATTACGAAATAGAATTATGTCAGTATTTAAAGTAGCATCAAGATACGCTAAGTCATTAATCGACTTGGCTAGCGAGCAAGGCTCACTGGAGACAATCAAGGCGGATATGGATTCATTCATTGCTGTCTTAAAATCCAGTACAGAATTGCAAGCTGTTTTTGCCAATCCTATTGTTCCTTTGGACAAGAAGAAAAACATATTGGATGCGCTATTTAAAGATAAGATCAATCCAAATATCTTGGCATTCTTTAAGATCATGATCAACAAAGGTCGTGGCGAGATTGTATATGCCACTGCTCAAGAATTTATTCGTGAGTATAACGAGGTAAAAGGAATTGTGAAAGCTACAGTTACATCTGCAGCGCCGCTTTCTGAAGCTAATTTGGCAGCGATGAAAGATGTACTTGCGAAAGAAACCAACGCTCAAGTGATATTGATCAATAAAGTTGATCATAGTTTGATCGGTGGATTTGTAGTCAATATCGGCGATCGCCAAATTGATGCAAGTATTGCTGGTAAGTTGAATAAATTGGAAAGATATTTGAATCAGAATAATTAATTTGTTCTGATACTTGAAGTAAAATAAATCAAAAAACCCCTTATAATAATTAAAATGATAGAGGTAAGACCAGATGAAGTTTCGGCAATTCTAAGAGAGCAATTGTCGGGCTTTAAATCAGAAGCCGAACTAGAGGAAGTGGGTACCGTACTTGCTGTGGGTGACGGTATTGCTCGTATTTACGGCTTAACTAAAGTTCAGTCCGGTGAGTTGGTTGAATTTGATAACGGATTACAAGGTATTGTATTAAACTTAGAAGAAGACAACGTTGGTGTTGTACTTTTAGGTCCTTCTGATGAGATCAAAGAAGGAGATACTATTAAACGTACCAACCGTATTGCATCCATCAAAGTTGGTGAAGGCTTGTTGGGACGTGTTGTAAATACTTTAGGTCAACCAATCGATGGTAAAGGACCTATTCAAGGTGATTTGTATGAAATGCCTATCGAGCGTAAAGCTCCAGGTGTTATCTACCGTCAACCGGTAACTGAGCCATTACAAACAGGTATCAAAGCGATCGATGCGATGATTCCAGTTGGTCGTGGTCAACGTGAGTTGGTTATTGGTGACCGTCAAACAGGTAAAACAGCTGTTTGTATCGATACAATCTTGAACCAAAAAGAATTCTATGATGCAGGAGAACCTGTATTTTGTATCTACGTTGCCGTAGGCCAAAAGAATTCTACAGTTGCGAATATCGTGCGTACATTGGAAGAAAGAGGTGCTATGGCTTATACAGTAGTTGTTGCTGCATCTGCTGCTGACCCTGCTCCACTTCAGTTCTATGCGCCAATGGCAGGTGCTGCTATCGGAGAGTTTTTCCGTGATACAGGCCGTCCAGCATTGATCGTTTATGATGATTTGTCTAAACAAGCGGTAGCTTACCGTGAGGTTTCATTATTGTTACGTCGTCCACCGGGCCGCGAAGCATACCCAGGTGACGTATTTTATCTACACAGCCGTTTGTTGGAGCGTGCAGCGAAAATCAACTCTTCAGATGATATCGCACGCAATATGAATGATCTACCTGAATCGATCAAACACTTGGTGAAAGGTGGTGGTTCATTAACTGCGCTTCCGATCATTGAAACCCAAGCTGGTGACGTTTCAGCGTATATCCCAACCAACGTAATTTCAATTACAGATGGTCAGATCTTCTTGGAGTCTAACTTGTTTAACGCAGGTATCCGTCCAGCGATCAACGTAGGTATCTCTGTATCTCGTGTAGGTGGTAATGCGCAGATCAAACCGATGAAAAAGGTATCCGGTACATTAAAGTTGGATCAAGCTCAGTACCGTGAATTGGAAGCTTTTGCGAAATTCGGTTCTGATCTAGATGCTGCTACTAAATCTGTCTTGGATAAAGGTGTTCGTAACGTTGAGATCTTGAAACAAGGTCAATACTCTCCGGTTTCTGTTGAGAAGCAAGTGGCGATCATTTATATCGGAACTAAAGGTTTATTGCGTAATGTTCCTGTAAATAAAGTGAGAGAATTTGAAGAAGAATTCTTGACTCAATTGGAACAACGTCATCCAGAAGTATTGTCAGCTTTTAAAGCGAATAAGTTCTCCGATGAATTAACTGCAGTATTAGAAACAGTAGCTAAGGATTTAGCATCAAAATATTAATAGTAATGAGTATTTGGTATTGAGTCTATCGAAAAGGCTCGATACTCAATACTAGGTACTTAATACTTAAAACAAATATGGCAAATTTAAAAGAAGTAAGAAACCGGATTACCTCGGTATCATCAACACAGCAGATCACGAAAGCTATGAAAATGGTTTCGGCTGCTAAATTGAAGCGCGCTACTAACGCTATCTTACAATTGCGCCCATATGCGAATAAACTAAGAGATATTTTGGCGGATGTTTCTGCGAGTGTTGAGGGAAGTAACTCTCCTTTTACAGTAGACCGCGAGCCAAATAAAGTGTTGATCGTTGTTGTTTCTTCTAACAGAGGTTTGGCTGGAGCATTCAACGCAAATGTTATCAAAGCGACTAATAACTTGATCTTTAACAAATATGCCGAGCAACATGCAAAGGGTAATTTGAGTATCATTGGTATTGGTAAAAAGGGTTATGACTTCTACTCGAAACGTAACTTCAATATGGTAGCTAATCACTCTGATTTGTTTTCTGATTTAAATTTTGGTTCTGTATCTGTGGTGACTGAATTTATCATGGAACAATTCAAAGAAGGTAATTTTGATCGTGTTGAAGTGGTCTATAATCAGTTCAAAAATGCAGCAGTTCAAGAGTTGACTGCAGAGCAGATTTTACCATTATTACCTGCGGAGGAAAACAAGCAACATACGCATAAAGCAAAAATAGAAGCTGAGGTGGATTATATCATCGAGCCTTCCAAAGAGAAGATTATCGAAGAGTTGATTCCTAAAGCAATCAAGATTCAATTATACAAAGCTGTTTTAGATTCGAATGCCTCTGAGCATGGAGCACGTATGACGGCAATGGATAAAGCTACAGAGAATGCTGGTGACTTAATCAAATCACTTAAGCTATCTTACAACCAGGCACGTCAAGCTGCAATTACAACAGAATTGACGGAGATCGTATCTGGTGCAGCAGCATTATCAAACGGATAATTTTTTTATTCGGAAACACATAGAAAAAGGTGATAATCGAAAGATTATCACCTTTTTTGTTTTGCTTTTATGCTATCATGTTGGTCAACATGGGGGCGGAATAGGATGATATAAAAAATAACCTATTTTTGATGCTTGCTAAGATTGGAAGAAAATAAAACGATTTCGTTAAATTTTTGTAGCTTTAATCAATGACTTCGTGGTGAAATACGCCACACCTAATTATATGAAAATATTACTTTTGCTAATAAGCTTTGTTATCACTTCTTTAACTTTTGCCCAAGCACATTGGCAGGTACCGCAATACGATGAGATCAAGAAAGTAATTACTGCGGAAAACTCCGATAATAATTATGATAAATTACTAAGGAGATTCAACGATCTTGACACAACACTCAGCGATGAACATTATTTTGTATTGTATTATGGTCAATATTTTCAAGATAGCTATAAACCATCCAATAGCGGAAATAATTTGATTAAAAAAATGGGAAGGTCTGTTGATGAGAAAAGCTATCTTACATTTAAAGATTCATTGATTGCGACCAAACATTTATATCCGTTCGATTTGAGAGCACTCTCAATGGGGAGTGTTTTAGCACATAGGTTTGCTGATAACGAATTTGCTACTAAATTGGATAGACAGTTAATAGGCATACTAAAATCGATTTTCTCAACTGGGAATGGCAAATCACTTGAAACGGCCTTACACGTATTGAATGTTTCTGATGAATATGTTGTCTGTGATATATTGAATGTTTCAGTGACAGGTCAACGCACAGTTAAGAACTGTGATTTTTTAACTACTGAAAATACTCATGTTTTTGAGAAAGGCATTTATTTTAATATAGAAAAGATTTTTGAAGGATATGCGAAGTTATTTGGAAAGAAAGATAATCCGTAAGAGGAGCTTGATTTTGTGGTTTATAGGCTTTTTTTCTGTTCTCACGTTATTTTCTTGTACTTATAGCGTGAATAGTAAATTAACAAAATTGGACCTTGTAGAATCTTGTAAAAAGAATATGTATCAAAGTATCCCAATGTCTACTCCGGATTCTATTGTTACCGCGTACTGTCGTCGTTCTACAGAAAAACTGTTGAAAAACTATACAGTTTTGGAGATCGCTAAATCTAATTGGAATCCCAATAGTAAAGAAAGGAAGGAAATCACAAAATCGCTTGAACCCTGTCGTCAAGATTATATGAAAAAATTAAAAAAGCATTTTAAAGATAAGGGAGAGGAAGTGTTTATCGTCTCCCCAAAATAAATTAGCTACCATCGAATTAAGGCCGAGCCCCAGGTAAACCCTGCTCCAAAAGCTGCCAAGCATACGAGATCACCGTCTTTAATCTTTCCTTCTTCCCAAGCCTCGCATAGTGCTATCGGTACAGAGGCTGCAGTGGTATTCCCATATTTCTGAATATTGTTGAAAACCTGATCTTCCCTTAATCCAAGAGTTTTCTGTACAAATTGCGAAATGCGAAGATTGGCCTGATGTGGAATCAATAAATCGATATCACTGGTTTTTAAATTATTTTTTGCCAGCGCTTCATGAATGACCTCAGGAAATTTGACAACAGCTTTTTTGAAGACGGCCTGGCCATCCATATTTGGAAACGCAGTTCCATCTTCGAGCATCTCTTTGGTCATTAATAATCCGCCCAATTCCTGATCCGGCCAATTGGGCATTTTATCTAGCCAAATTCCACTGGAAGCTCCGGGGTAATACATCGCTAGCTTTTCGGCTTCGGCTCCATCTGAATGTAAGTGCGTGCTCAGGATTCCTTTGCCATTTTCGGTTGTAGGCTGCACAACTACTGCTCCAGCACCATCGCCGAAAATCACTGAAACGGCTCGTCCTCTCGTAGAAAAGTCAAGTGCAAAAGAATGTTTCTCCGAACCAACCACTAGTACATTTTTGTACATCCCTGTTTTGACAAATTGATCGGCAATAGAAAGCGCATATATAAAACCAGAACATTGGTTTCTAATATCCAGTGCCCCGACCTCCTTCATCTTCATTTCCCGTTGCAGTAGAACGGCGCAGCCCGGAAAATAATAATCTGGTGATAAGGTGGCAAAGATGATGAAGTCGACATCTTCAGGTGTAATATGGGCTCGTTCGATGGCAATTTTAGCTGCTTCGACCCCCATAGTGGTGGTGGTTTCGCCTATTCGGTCTGCATATCTACGTTCTTTAATGCCAGTTCGTTCTTGAATCCATTCGTCACTGGTATCCATAAAGCGTGTTAGGTCATTATTGGTATATACGTTTTTTGGGACGTAATAGCCAATTCCTGCAATTTTTGACTGAAACATAATAAATTCCTCTAATTGATTGTATTCTTCCCTTTTATATTATCGTTAATTTAGAAAAAAATATTCTATTTTTGCAGCATGGGTACCCAAACTGCTGAAGAAACCTTTACGTTAGAAGAGATATTAGCCTCTGTGAAAGAGTCTAATCGACTCATTTTGTGGAATGATGAAACCAATACGTTTGAACATGTGATTCATTGTCTCATCTATCATTTACAATATACCGAGAAGCAAGCTGAGAAGATTGCCTGGAAAGTACATACTGAAGGGAAATGTGCCGTATTGGAGGGTACTTATACGGAGATGGAAATCTATCGTAAAATTCTGAAAGCCGAGGGATTGACTGTTTCTGTGGAGTAATTTACTATTCTTTTGTTACCGTAATAATGTGGTTACGCTTCAATTTTGTCTATAAGTTTTAGTTTTCTTTGCACTATAACTTATAAACTAAGCTGAAGCATGTTTTTTTACGCTAAATCGTTTAAATCTTTCTTATTTGTATTCTTTTTACCTGTTGTCCTTTTTGCTCAAACAGGTCAAATCAAAGCTATTTTAGTTGATAGCGAAACCTCTAAACCTATTTCATCGGCTAGTGTCGCGCTCTTGGACGCCCATAGTAACGTCCTTGTTAAGGGGGGACAGTCTGTATCCCAAGGATTCCTTTTGTTGTCTGATATTAAACCTGGCAAATATAATGTCCGTATCACTTATGTTGGCTACGAGACACAAACTATTGATAGTATAGAGATATTAGGGAATAAAAGCAAGGACTTAGGTCGAATTGCTTTGAAGTCTACAGGTAATATGTTGAACGAAGTTGTTATTGAAGGAAGAGCTCCAGCCATGCAAATTGGTATAGACCGTAAAACCTTCAATGTAGGTGAGAGTTTGGTCAGCGCGGGTGGAACAGCGACCGATGTGCTTGCGAATGTTCCCACTTTGCAAGTTGATCAGGATGGATCGGTCAGTTTGCGTGGATCAAGTAGTGTGAAGATTTTAATCGACGGCCGGGAGTCTGCCTTAGCAGGAAATGATGTAACTTCTTTGCTTCAGAGTCTACCTGCCAATTCAATTGAAAAAGTTGAAGTCATCACAAATCCATCCTCTAAATATGATGCAGAGGGCCAAACTGGGATTATCAATATTGTTTTAAAGAAAAATATTCGAACAGGGCTGAACGGATCGATAAATACATCCGCTGGTTCTTATGATAACTATATGGCTGGTATAACATTGAATTATCGTGATCGGAAATTCAATTACTTCGGATCCTATAACTTCAATAAACGAAACATGTTGGGAAGTGGGAAAACGGACAACACGTTTTTTGGTGATAGCACGCGTAATTATAGCGAATCCGAATCGTCAAGAAAGGGCAATAGCCATACGGTAAAAGCGGGGTTTGATTATAATATGTCAGACCGTACTTCATTGAGTTTTTCGGGTAATTTAAGTATACGTGATAACAAGCGAATAGAAGACTTGAATTACGAGTTCTTTAAGCAATCGCAGATGACAGGGACGAGTGTTCGAAATTCAACACAATTTGAAGACGATCTTGGTTATGAATTAAACGCCGATTTTAGACATCAATTTAAGCGAGAAGGAGTGGAGTTGACGGGGAATGCAAGTTATGGGAGAGATAAGGAAGATGGTACAAATGATTTTTCTCAAAATTATACCGATGGACGGAAGGCCACCTCACGGAAGAATGTTACGTCTGAGGATGGTAAGAATATCAATCTTCAATTGGATTATGTTTTACCTTTCTCCGAGATAAGCAAATTCGAGGCAGGCTACAGGTCTCAAATCAGAAAGTCATTTGATACCCAATTTTCCAAATCACTCGATTCTTTAGGTAATTATGTGCCGGATTATAGAATCAGCAACGATTTTGATTTCACGAGTACTGTCCATGCGATTTATGCGAATTATCAAAATAAATTAACAGATAAAATTGGCTATCAAATCGGACTCCGGGGAGAGCAATTTGAACTCAAGTCCACCTATTTCTCCAAGGATCCAGCTGCAGTGGAAACGGAATCCAATGCTAAACAGAAATTTTTCAGGTTATATCCAACACTGTTTTTAACCTACGATGTTGGCGAAAATGGGGATAAAGTTCAATTTAGCTACTCGCGCCGTGTTCAACGGGCTCGTGGTTGGCAAGTTAACCCATTTTTAAACGTATCCGATGATTTGAATTATCGTCAGGGAAATCCGAATCTGAAACCGGAAGATGTACACAGTTTGGAAATGAGCTTTGCCAAAACCTTTGGTAAAGTAAACCTCATATCTTCTGCCTATTTCAATCACGCAAGTGAGGTTATTCAGCCATTTGTTTACAAGATAGAGGATGGAAGAACATACAGTAGATGGGAGAATATGACCAGCCGCAATCTTTCGGGTTTTGAGTTTATTTCAAAGGTCAACGCAACGAAGGATTTTGACTTTACATTTAATCTCAATTTGATCCACATTCAGTATAATGCAAACCCGGACTATGATATTAAAGAACGAAAGGATTTCGCTTATAATGCTAATCTGACCGCTAATTATCGTTTTACACCAACGTTTTCTGCTCAAATGAGAGGCGAGTATAATTCTTCGCGTGTAATGGCTCAGGGGCAGATGAATGCCATGAAAGGTATGGATCTAGCCTTAAAAAAAGATGTGTTCAAGAAGAAAGCTTCAATTATGCTGAATGTGAGAGATGTATTTAATTCGCGAAAAATGAATGGTGTGACAGAGACCGCTCAACTTATATCAAATTTTGAGCACCGTTGGATGAAGAGGATGGTAACCTTATCACTTTCCTATCGGTTTGGTAGCCAAGATTTAAACAAATCGAAGAAAAAAGAGTCGAATACAAATGAAATGGGAGGCGGAGAGGAATATTAAAAAATATTCCTCTTTATACACTCAAATGCTTAAATTTAATTTTAAAACAAACCTAAAACTAAAAAGAATGAAGTTATTAAAAACAGTTCTTGCGGTATCGGTGATTGCTTTTTCAGCACATCTTAATACTGCCGTAGCGCAAGCAAAAAAAGAGGTTCCTGCTTACAAAATCTTAGATTTACCCCGTGTAGATATCAAGAAATTTAAAAAGAATAAAGCTGGGGCCTATGTTATTTTTGATGGTACTTCCATGGAAGGCTGGAGAGGATATGATAAGACAGTAGTCCCAAAAAGATGGGTAATTAATGAGGGAGCGATCAAATTTGATAGTCAAGCCAATGTTGGTAAAGAAGAAGGTGGTGACTTGGTCTTTGCTCATGATTTCAAGAATTTCGAATTGGAGATGGAATGGAAAGTTGCTAAAGGAGCAAATTCAGGTATCTTCTTTTTAGCGAAGGAAGTGGAAGGACAACCGATTTATATCTCGTCTCCAGAATGTCAGGTTTTGGACAATGAGAACCATCCTGATGCTAAAATGGGTGTAGATGGAAACCGTAAATCGACATCATTGTACGATATGATCCCTGCTAAGCCTCAGAATGGTAAACCGTATGGCGAGTGGAATAAAGTTAAAATCAGAGTAAACAATGGCAAGGTAGAGCACTTTCAAAATGGTGTAAAGGTTGTTGAATATACATTATGGGATAAGTCCTGGATTGATTTATTGCAAAAAAGTAAATTCAGTGAGGAAAAATGGCCTTTGGCTTTTGAATTGTTGAGCCATGTTGGAGGCGATAGCAAATCAGGGCTTATCGGTCTTCAGGATCATGGAAATGATGTATGGTTTAAGAATATTACCGTTAAGGTTCTAAAATAGAAAAAGCAGCTTTAAGCTGCTTTTTCTATTTTCTATAGTATCGATTGTAATTCTTTCAAGTCGATAATCATATGTGATACATCGTCTGGTTTTTCAATAACATTTGGGTTAAAGAAAATGGCGTCCATGCCTACATTTACGGCTCCACGGATGTCGGCGTCAAGGTTATCTCCGATCATCAGTGATTGCGGGGCTTGCGCTTGAGCAGTCGTCATAGCAAACTCAAATATTCGGGGATCCGGTTTATTCACACCGATGACTTCTGAAATAAAAATATGTTTGAAGTATTTGTTTAGGTTGCTCTTTTCCAGTTTGGTCTCACAGGCCTCTTTAAAACCATTAGATATTAGGTGAAGATTGTATCTGTCACCCAAATAAGCCAAGGTTTCATGTGCATGGGGAAACAAGTTTGTTTTTTTTGGACAGATAGCGAGATACTCCAGTTCGAATTCTTCAGGAAACAACTCTGGATCCACACCGAGCTCGGTAAAGGTATCTGCAAAGCGAGCTTTCCTGAGTTCTGGTTTAGAAATCTTTCCGTGATGATAGAGTCCCCAAAGTCGGTGATTGTTAACCGTATAAGTTTCTATAAAACGAGTGGATGACGCTTGATTAAACAAGTGATCAAACTTGTATTTAAAATATAGCTCGTGCAGACTTTCTTCGGCATTTTTATCAAAATCCCATATTGTATGATCTAGGTCGAAGAAAATGTCTTTTTTCTCGTGATTAAACATATGCAAAATTAAAACAAATTAACCTGAAATTCCAAGTCAGTTAGGTTATCTAGTGATGAAATTAAAGGTCACTTTTATCGATATCGGGTCTCCGATGGTTTATATGACTGTTTGGTGATTTTCGTCTTATTGCGAATCGGTTAATTTTCTTCTTTGTGTCATAATCCTTCGGATATTTCCGAATACATGGGTGAATACCTATTTTTGTCCCATGAAGAAAGCGCTGTTACTCTTTTATTTTCTATTGTTCTATGCAGTTATGCAACTGATATGGTGGGGGGTGATGTTTATCCGTTTTGATCCGAGTAAAAAGAACATGATCATAGGAGAGGGAATATTCTTCTTGATTATTTTCTTGTGGGGTGCATGGCGGTTGAAGCGGCTGGTTGAAAGGGAGCAGAAACTGCTTCAACAACAGCAGAACTTTCTTTTGGCTATTACGCATGAACTTAAATCGCCATTGGCTTCCGTCAAATTGTATATTCAAACTATTTTGAGGCGTGATCTTGACAAAGAGCAACAACAAACGTTCTTGAGAAACTCGCTAAAGGATATCGAGCGTTTGGATGATCTGGTGGAAAATGTATTGATGACAACCAAGTTGGACAGCCGAAATTACAGTATGCCGAAGGAGGATTTTAATTTTACTGCTTTGGTAGAACAGGTTGTAGATAGGCTTCAGAAGAATTCCTGTAGTTCACAAGTTTTGAAACCTTATTTGGAAGCGGATATCATTATTCATGCAGATAAGTTTGCGATTAGTAATGTGGTTACTAATCTGATAGAAAATGCAATTAAGTATTCGCCGGCATGTGCTATGGTGGATGTGAAATTATATACGGAGAATAATAAAATAATTTTTTCTGTTGCTGACCATGGTATCGGTATCAGTGATGAAGAGAAAAAACTTATCTTTAATAAGTTTTATCGCGTGGGAAGTGAGGCAACACGAAAAACCAAAGGCACAGGTTTGGGGTTATATATCGTGAAAACCGTATTGCAGAAGCACGACGCGACCATAAAAGTTAAAGATAACACTCCTAAAGGGAGTATTTTTGAAGTAACATTTGAAAGAAATGCAAAGTAAACAAAGAATATTACTTGTCGAAGATGAAGAACACTTGTTAGAAGCTATCAAGTTGAATCTCGAAATGGAAGGCTACCGTGTTACTACGGCTACCGATGGAAAAAAAGCACTAAAAGTCTTCAAGGAGGAACGTTTCAACTTGGTGGTTTTGGATGTGATGATTCCCGAAATTGATGGATTCCAAGTAGCTGAAACTATTCGACTGCAAAACACTGAGGTTCCCATCATGTTTTTAACTGCGAAAAATAGCAGTGAGGATCGAATTACGGGTCTTAAGAAAGGGGCGGATGATTATCTGGTAAAACCTTTCAACTTAGAAGAATTGATTCTTCGTGTTGGAAATTTGGTGCGTCGTGGCATGAAACCAGACGATTTAAAAGAACTAAATTCTTATCAAATCGGAGATAAAACGATCTATTTTAATTCGTATGAGCTACATCATGCAGATGGCACGATCACTTCGTTGACAAAGAAGGAAACCATGCTGTTGAAACTGTTGATTGAACGACGTAATGAGGCCGTATCCCGGGAACAAATATTGGAGACCGTATGGAATTACGATGTTTACCCATCTACACGTACCATCGACAATTTTATCTTAACCTTCCGAAAATATTTCGAACCAGATCAAAAGCATCCGATTTATTTCCATTCTATCAGAGGTGTTGGTTATAAGTTTACCGACAATAACGCATAGGTAGAACGAGATGATGACAATCAGGGCTAGAATAGCCGTTATTTTTATTGCTGCATTATTTTTGGGCTATGGCTTATACCAAGGGCATTATCAAACTGCTGTGCTGATAGCAGGTGGAATAGGCTACTTGATTTGGAGTCATTTTAGAGAAGGGTCCGTTTTTTTGGCAACGCAGGCTTTTCATAGGCAAGATTATGAAAAGACAAAAAACTTGCTAGCTGAGATAAAGAATCCAGACGCACTTCGTAAAGGCAGACGCAATTTCTATGAATTTATGATGGGAAATATTGCGCTTAAAGAGGAACGTGTCGATGAGGCCGAATATCATTTTCAGCTAGCTTCACGTCTGCCTTGGAAAAAAGATAATGAAAAGGGTATGGTGATGATTAATCTGGCAAATATAGCGCTGCGAAAGTTGGATTATGAAAGAGCGAGAGCTTATACAAATGTTGCCAATAAGTTACATCTGACGGCTAGACAGAACAGCATTATTACAAAAATAGAAAACGAAATTTCAAAACATTTATAGTGAGTACTACTTTACAAAACGACTTATTGATTAAAGCTGCATTTTCGCAGCAAACGGAAAGGCCTCCTGTGTGGATGATGCGTCAAGCTGGACGCTTTATGAAGGAATATTGGGATATCAAGAATAAATATTCCTTTTTGGAGATGTGCAAAACACCAGAAATTGCTGCGGATGTCACTATGCTTCCGGTAGATTTGTTAGGCATTGATGCAGCTATTTTATTTTCTGATATTTTAGTTACAGCTGAAGCCATGGGAGGGGATCTGTCCTTTGAACAAGGTGTAGGGCCTCGTTTTTCTAATCCTGTTCGTTCTGTAAAGGATGCTGAAACTTTGTCTACCAACTGTTTGGATAAATTACAGTATGTTGCTGATGCAATCAAGGTCATTCAACAACGTCTTGACAGCCGTATCCCTTTGATTGGTTTTGCGGGAGCACCATTTACAATTTTAAGTTATTTGGTTGAAGGTGGATCTTCAAAGGATTTTAAGTTAACGAAGTTGATGTTGAATAATCAGCCTGAGTTGGCACATATGATCCTTCAAAAGATCGCAGATGTAACGGTTGAATATCTTAACATGCAGATCGCAGCTGGAGTAAATGCAATTCAATTATTTGATAGCTGGGCTTTGGCTTTATCATGGAATGATTACCGTGATTTTTCGCATTATTATAATAAGCAGATTATCGCTAAGTTGAACCGTAAGGATATTCCTGTCATTTCCTTTTGTAAAGGATCTTCTGTTTTTGCACCAATGATGGTCGAAGCGCAACCTGATGTTGTTTCTATCGATTGGAATGCAGATTTAAAAAATATTAAACAATCTCTGCCACAGGGTATTGCTGTTCAAGGAAATTTGGATCCATTTGTTTTGTATGCAGATAAACCTGTTATCAAAAAGAAGATTATCGAATTATTTGAGCGCATGAGAGGTGAAAATGGTTTTATCTTTAACTTGGGACATGGTATTATGCCAGATATTCCTTTTGATAATGTAAAATATGCCATTGAGGTTGTAAAGGAATTTAGCTATTAGTTTGCTATCTACTTCAAAAACAAAAACGACTTGCCTTTCGCAGGTCGTTTTTGTTTTAACAAGATCTATTCTATTTCGGTTGATACAGCACTTTTGTATATTGGATGTAAGATTTGCGCAATTGATGTTTGGACGTATTGAATGCTATTAACTTTTCTTATTTTTGTAACTATGGTCTATTTATATGCAAAAGCAGTTCATATTATCTTTGTGATTTGTTGGATGTCAGGTCTGTTTTATATGCCTCGACTCTTTATATATCATACAGAAGCTAAGGACAAGAGTCAAGAAGCGTTTGATGTTTTGCATAAAGAATTCAGTAAGATGGAAAAATTACTGTGGTGGGTTATTACTACTCCTGCAATGTACATCACTGTCTTTTCTGCACTAGTTATGTTATGCTATTCCCCTGGTTTATTATCCATGGGTTGGATGCATGTAAAACTGACATTCGTTCTGGGAATGATTATCTATCATTTTACCTGCCAGAAGATTATGTTCAAATTGAGTCGTCAAGAATCCAAATTAACGTCAACAAATCTCCGTTTGTTTAATGAAGTCGCAACAGTTTTATTATTCGCGATTGTTTTTACTGTTGTCTTAAAATCGGCACTGAACTGGATATTTGGCGTTTTGGGGCTCTTAATTTTATCCATTGCTTTAATGATGGCCGTAAAACTTTATAAGAAGTACCGGAACAAGAAAGCATAACAAAATGTTAAATTCTTTGGTTTCTTAATCCTTTTTTATTCTGTGCAGTCGAAGAATTATAAATTGAATCGGATTATGTACAGGAAAATTTTGGTTATGGTCTCGTTGCTTATTGTCGCAACGGCTGGGTTTGCGCAGCGATACAGACCTTTTGGAGGGGCATTAAATATCTATTCTACAGATGTTCCATTTTTTCTTTATATCAACAACGTTTTGTATAATAATAGGGCTTCCACGGATATTAGGGTATCCAATTTGACGAGTCGTCGTTATGATTTGCGTATTGTATTTGCTGACAGACAGCAACGCACATTGAATGGCAGTGGCGTGCAACTTGTCAATAGAAATGGACAATATATGAATGTGGTATTTTCTGTCAGTAGCAGAGGCGGAAATAGGGGGATTATTTTGGAATCCATGAATCCTGTTGATCGGTATAACAACGGTAATTATCGTGAGGATTTACCGTATAATAACCGGGATGGATATAGTAATGAACAAGGTAATGAGCGATACAGACAATCAGAAGATCGTGATGATTTGCCAAACAATAATCGTGGGGGATATAATAATGATAAATATAGGCAGTCAGAAGACGCTAAGGTTTATCGTAACGGTGTAGCGAATCAAGGAGGATATGCTGAAAATGAAGATAATGATCTGTCTGATGTCGGAGTAATGAATAAGACGAATTCCAATCGATTGAACGATCTATTAAATCAGAAGGAAAACGATCAGGATAGACTTGCTGTAGCTGCTCAGGAATTAAAAAGTATGCGCCTAAGTGTTAGTGAAATTGTTGATTTAATGGAACTTTTTATACGAGATGATAATAAACTGGCCTTTGCCAAATATGCTTATCCAACCTGTGTGGATAAACAGAGTTATGAGAAAGTAGGGGACGCCTTATCGTTCAGTTCAACAAGGGAAAAGCTAGTGGATTTTTTGAAAAAATAAAAGGAGCATTTTGCTCCTTTTTTATTCACCGCCAAAGCAGATATATTTTAATTCCATATATTCATCCAAACCGTATTTAGATCCTTCACGACCTACACCAGATTGTTTTACTCCACCAAAAGGAGCTGCTGCATTTGAAATAAGGCCTGTATTGACACCTACCATGCCAGCTTCTAGCTGTTCAGCAACACGAAAACAGCGATTTATATTTGTACTATAAAAATAGGAGGCTAGCCCAAATTCAGTCGTATTGGCCATTGCTATTCCTTCTTCTTCTGTCTTGAAACTGAAAAGGGCGCAAATCGGACCAAAAGTCTCCTCGCGGAATATAAGCGCTTCTTTCGGAACGTTGGTCAGCACAGTTGGCTGGAAAAATAGATCTTTGATGACCTTTCCTCCAGTAGCCAATTCGGCACCATGATTTAATGCGTCTTGTACATGATGCTGTACTTTTTCTAGCCCTTTTGCATTGATTAAGGGGCCTACCTGGACGCCTTTGTCAAGTCCATTACCAACTTTCAATTTGCTGACAGCATGGCTAAGTTTCAATGAAAACTCATCATAGACATCTTCTTGTATTAGAAACCTATTGATGGAAACGCAAGTTTGCCCTGAGTTTCTAAATTTTCCGGCAAGCGCTCCTTCGACAGCAGCATCAATATCCGCATCGTTAAAAACCAAAAAGGGAGCATTACCACCGAGCTCCATAGATACTTTTTTAATGTTAGAGGCTGATTGTTCTATGAGTGTTTTTCCGACTTCGGTAGAGCCTGTGAAGGATAGTTTTCTTATCAGGTCGTTTGTAGCTAGTTCTTTGCCGATACCAACACTATCTTTTCCTGTAATTACGTTAAAAACACCCTTCGGAATCCCTGCATCTTCAGCCAGTTTAGCCAATGCTATAGCAGAAAATGGGGTTTGGGAGGCCGGTTTTAGCACAACGGTACAACCAGCCACCAATGCTGGAGCAACCTTTCGGGTGATCATCGCTAAAGGAAAATTCCAGGGTGTAATTGCGGCTACGACACCTACACCTTGCCTAATCGTTATCATCCTACTTCCTTTTTTATGAGCGGGTATGGTTTCACCATAGGCTCTTTTTCCTTCCTCTGAAAACCATTCTACGAAAGAACTACCGTAGTCAACCTCTACCCTCGATTCGCTTAGCGGTTTGCCGCTTTCTAAGGTCATGATTTCCGCAAGATCGTCTTTATAGTGTTGAATAAGATCGTACCACTTGCGGACGATGTTGCAACGTTCCAGTACAGTTGTGTTTTTCCAGCTTTTCCATGCCTTGTCAGCATCAATTATGGCTTTAGTACAGTCAACTACTTTTAAATCTGGCAACGAAGCAATAACTTTTCCTGTTGCAGGATTTACCACATCAAATGTGTGTTTTGACTTGATAAATTTCCCATTGATATAGGCACTGTCAATTAAAAGTGTATTTTTCATCGATGTAAATTTAATTGTCACAAGTATAATTAGAAGATTTCTGAACTAAACTTCACTTCAATAAGATTACCGTTTGTTCAAATGAATCTTTTTCGCTCAGATTTTGAAGGTATCGTACAAAATTCATTTTTTCCAAACCATCGATAGCGGTTTTTAGCAAAATAATCATAAAGCGCATCTCTCCACGAAAGTGGTAAAATCTTTAGTAAATAACATGTAATATAAGGGAAGCCCAATTGCTTACAAATCTTTAAAATAGCTTCACTTTTGAGATAGGTACCAGCTGGAGATAGGAAAACGATGGAATCGGTATTTTTGGGAATATTTGTTAGCGCGGTCCGAGCAAATTCAGACTGCAAGGAACTAAATAAGAATTTCTTTCTGCGATCAATCCTTAATAATAGTTGAACAAAGTGATTACAGATCAAGCAATCACCATCGAAAAAGATGATATATCTCCCTTGTTGTTCCATATTATAAAGTTACTTCTATTTATTGAAAGTACTGCCATAACAAGATCATAAACGGAAGCGATTTTATCATCATTGGGGGGTAATTCTCTATGTTAAAAAAGGCGGTGTTTCCAATAGAAACACCGCCTTTTTTACTTCCTTTTTATAGATTTTTCATGATTGTATGTCCCATACGATCCCTTTTAGTTTTTAAGTACTCTTCATTAAAGGGATTTGCCGTTATTTCAATAGGTACATTTTCTATGATTTCAAGACCATAACCTACTAGGCCAGCACGTTTTGTCGGATTATTTGACATAAGACGCATTTTTGTGACACCAAGGTTTCTAAGAATCTGGGCTCCTACACCATAGTCTCTTAAATCTGCCTTGAACCCTAACTGCACATTGGCGTCTACCGTATCCAAACCATTTTCTTGTAATTTGTAAGCATGTAGCTTATTGATCAGTCCAATACCGCGACCTTCTTGATTCATATAGACAATAACACCTTTACCCTCTTGCTGGATCATTTCCATTGCTTTGTGCAATTGAGGGCCGCAGTCACAACGGCAAGAACCAAAAATATCACCCGTAACACAAGAGCTGTGCACCCGTACTAAAATAGGTTCATCTTCATTCCACTCGCCTTTGTAAAGCGCTAAATGTTGTTCGCCAGTGTCCTTTTGTGTAAAGGCTTTCATTTTAAAATCACCATATTGCGTTGGCATATTAACAGTGACTTCTTCATTGATTAAAGAGTCGTGCTTAAGACGGTATTCAATTAGATCTTCAATACTAACGATCTTTAAATCAAATTTTTTAGCAACTTCCATTAGTTCCGGAAGTCTGGCCATTTCACCATCTTCTTTTAGAATCTCAACCAATACACCTGCTGGTTCAAATCCTGCTAATCGAGCGAGGTCAACTGTAGCTTCAGTGTGTCCTGTACGACGTAATACACCACCATCTTTCGCTATGAGCGGGAAAATATGTCCTGGTCTACCTAATTCTTCATAATGGATATTAGGATCGATCATTGCTTTAATTGTTTTCGAACGGTCCGATGCAGAAATACCGGTTGTACAACCATATCCCTGTAAGTCAATGGAAACTGTAAAGTTCGTTTCATATACCGCTGTATTCTGTCCCACCATTAAGTCAAGGTGTAATGCGTCTGCTCTTTCTTTTGTAATTGGGGCACATACCAGTCCACGACCGTGAGTCGCCATAAAGTTGATGATTTCGGGAGTTGCATTGCGGGCAGCAGTGACAAAGTCTCCTTCATTTTCGCGATCTTCGTCATCCACGACGATTACTACTTTTCCTGCTTGTATATCAGCGATCGCTTCTTCGATCGTGTTTAATTTGAAATCCATTTATTGATATATTGTAATTGATACAAAGTTAGTGTAGAATCTAAATTTATTTATAATAGCGTTGTCACAATCTAATGTGATTCTTTTAATTTATTCTTTTTTGCAAGCTTTTCCTTAATCCACTTCCAAGCGGCTTCTACTTTTAATTTATATTGATCAATATCAAATAAGGCAGAATCAGTCGTCGACTTGTACGTTAGAAAAGCGGCTAATGGTGTTAAGACAATAATGGCCATCCACATGCCTACGGCTGATGATATAGCACCATCTTTCGCTGTTTTTTCTGCTACTGTAGAGATAATGTGATAGATCAGAAAGAAAATGATGGCCATCACGACCGGAAGACCAAGTCCACCTTTTCTGATAATGGCTCCTAGTGGAGCTCCGATTGCAAATAGTAAAAGACAGGAGACAGCTAGGGTAAACTTGCGATGCCATTCAATCCGATAGCGTATATCTTTCGATTTGTAATCTTTAAACTCAAGTGTACGTCCATTCAGATCTTCCTTTAAATAATTCAATTGGTTTAACGCATTCATGGTGATCTGTGCCCGTTGTTCTTGGGGAACCAGATCGGTAAGCAAATTTTTAAAAGGTTTGATCTTAGCTTCTTTGACCTTTGGCTGTCCAGGTTGATTTGCACTAAAATATTTCGAATAGATATTATATCGGGTGTCTAATGTACGGACGATCGCTTTTCCCATACTGTCTATCTTAATATGGTTGGAATCGATGTACATGTCTAACTGTTTCAGGTTTAACATGGCATGGTGGCTCTTGAAGAGATTTTCATCCGTTTTACCTTGTTGAAAACTTCCCATATCAAACTTTTGCTCTGTTTCCTTGAACTTAAATCGCGTAAATTGCTGACGTGGATCGTAGGTTTTGGAGTTTTTAGTCCGTGCTTCCTCATAGCGGATACCATCCTTAAGTTTTAGGATCATATAATTGTTGTCAGGAGAGTTATAGATATACCCTTCTTTCGCCATAAGTACATTATTGGCTGTATTCCCGCCACGATGATCATAAATCATCAAGTCATAGAGAATTGTTCCTGCTTTATTTTTTCCTTTAGCGCGGATCGAGTAACCTGGGATGGTGTTGTTAAAGATTCCCGGTTTGATGAGGAAATCTGCCTTTTTATTACGTACATCAGTAAGTAGCGTACCCATTTTTAGATTCACTACGGGGAGAATATAATCGGAGAACAGAAAAGAACTTGTTGCGAAAATTGCAACGAGTATAAATAGTGGGGTCATCGCTTTACGTAAAGATACGCCCGCAGCTTTGATCGCAACTAATTCATAGCTTTCGCCCAGATTTCCGAAAGTCATAATGGAGGAAAGGAGCATGGATAAAGGCATTGCCATTTGGATTTGAACAACGCATTGATATCCAATTAGCTCCATGATCGTATACCATTCAAATCCTTTTCCAATCAAATCATCAATATACTTGAATAGGAAAAGCATCAATAAGACAAACATCACAATAAAGAATGTGACAATAAATGGTTTTATGAAAGCTTGAAGAATAAGTAAATGAACCTTTTTCATCCGTGACGCAAAGCAAATTGATGCCTTTACATTAAGGCATCTCCCCACCAAGAGCTCCAGCTGGAGCTCTTGGTGGAAATATATTGCAAAGATAGGCTTTTTTATGCACCTATAACACTTTGAAGATAGACTATTGAATTTTTCCAAATTAACTTTCTATTTTCAAGGTCTTCTTCTTTAGCGTAATCTGTTATTTTAAGAGCAACATCATTTGTTAGCTCGTCTTGATCGATCTCCAGATCGAAATAATAGGGATCATCATCGAGCCATTTAAAGCGTACAGATTTATTTTCTCTCGATGCTACAATTTTTGCTCGGTGAGGTTCATCATCCCAAATGAAAGTATAAACGGTGTCTTTATAGTTTACATCATCTGCAAACCATTGTGCCAATTCGTTTGGTTCTTGCAAATACGGAAATAAAATTCTAGGTGAAGAGTTGATGATATATTCTAGTTGGAATTTTATTTTATCTGCCATAAAAATGTTTTTTTAAATTTTAGTTTGTTTAAATCAAAAATAAGCTATATTTGCATTCCCAAAATGGCGGGGTAGCTCAGATGGTTAGAGCGTTGGATTCATAACCCAAAGGTCGGCAGTTCGATTCTGCTCCCCGCTACAAATCTCTTCCAAAATTGCTTTTTACTGCATCAACTTATTATTTGTAATAATACATATTTATTTTGTTATTGCAAGTTTTTTTGTAAAAAGTTGCCCCTGTTTTTTGATAAACATGTTGTTTTTAGGACTATCAATTTTTTCAACTACTGTTTCTATTTTTCAATGATAAATTTATTGCGTTAAAAATGAGTTTGTTGCGTTTAATGCGAGTTTTAAATAGGTCAGAATTGGTAAAAAAATAAAAAAATCTTTTGAATTGACATACGAAGTGGTATATTTGCATACCGAAACGGCGGGGTAGCTCAGATGGTTAGAGCGTTGGATTCATAACCCAAAGGTCGGCAGTTCGATTCTGCTCCCCGCTACCAAAAGCATCAGTCTGTTAAGATTGATGCTTTTTTTATGATTGTATGTATTTCCTTTTTATCGCATTACCTTTTTTTCGCCGCCGACAAGAGTACATCTATCTTTGTATTGTTTTATGGATAATATTTAAATAATGAATATAAGACCTATACTAACCCTATTCTACTTTTTTATCTGCTATCATGTTTTTGCACAAGAAGGCACAATAAGCCATGTCGTTACACATCAACGGAAAACCATTCTATGTGATGCACAGAAAGGCGAGAATTCCTATCCAGCTTGGGGGGTATTTCCGAAAGAAAACTATCCTGTAAGAAAGGTTACTATGTTTGTTACCCTTGGGAGCCCAGATAGTTTGCGCACAGCGCATTGGGATTATTTGGATCACATCGTATTGCGTCGTAAAGGAGGAAAAAATGGAGCTGTGCTAAATTATGAATTAGGAAGAATGCTTACGCCATATGGTAGTATCTACAATAAAGGATGGAGTTGGAAATGGCAGGTCGATGTAACTGATTTTGCTCCTTTCTTAAGGGATAGCGTGGAAATTGTCTATACTCATTCTGGTTTTGAGGACAAGACTGTAGGGTGGGCACTTACTGTAGATTTTGAAATTTTATCAGGTCCACCAGTCGTTATCCCATTGGGAATAACAGCGCTGTGGAATAAAGCATATAAATATGGGGATGTCAACGAAAAGATAGCAGAAAATCTACTACCAATAACATATACCTCGAGTCCGGGAGCAGCATTGAGCCGAATACGTATTCAGCATACAGGACATGGTATGGATAAACCACGTGGCTGTAGTGAATTCTGTAGCCGATGGCGCGAACTCACCTTCGATGGAAAGACTGTAGACAGACGTGATATGTGGAAGAAATGTGGAGGTAATCCACTTTATCCGCAAGGCGGTACCTGGGTACATGACCGCGCATATTGGTGTCCTGGAGATTTACAGCAGCCTGATTTTATTGATGTATTTACCAAAGTTGGCACTCATCAAGTTGCCTTACAGATGGAACCCTATACAGCGACAGACAATGTACAGGCTGTCGAAAATATATCGGCTTACTTGTTTCAATATTCAGCCCCTAAACAAAAGGTAGATGTTGCAGTCGAGTCAATAATGGTTCCAAGTGATGAACAGCGTTTCTCTAGATTAAATCCGGCGAGTGCTGGCCCAAGGATCTCTTTCAGAAATTTAGGTGCTGACCCGATTCGATCCCTAGAAATTGTTTATGGCACGAAAGGATTTCCTGTCAAAACTTTCCATTGGAAAGGTAATCTTTCTTTTAATCAAGTTGCAGAAGTTATACTACCCGGAGAAATACAGGAAAAAGATCAGGAGAATGTATTCACGGTGTCACTTCTTAAGCCTAATGGAAAGCCGGATGCATGGCCCACAGACAATAAGGCGGAAAGCGTCTTTACAGCTCTGCAGAAATTTCCCACTGATTTTATTTTGGAGTTTACGACCAATAATAAACCAGCGGATAATCGTATATTTCTAATTAATGCAAGGCAGGATACGGTCTTTTGCAAGACAGGCTCTCAACTGGCTGCGGCAACGATGTATAGAGATACTTTACATCTTAATGAGGGAAATCACTCACTCTCTTTGGTTGATACTGCAGGTAACGGACTGCAGTTTTGGGCACAACCTGAAAATGGTGATGGTCATTTACGGATTTTCGATCTGAAAGGAAACCTTATTCATGCTTTTGAAAGCGATTGTGGAAATGGCGAAATGTTTAGTTTCAATGCCAAACGTGGATTTGAGATGAACACAATTTCAACGCAATATGCCTTCTCACTTTATCCAAGGTCGGTTGTGGATAAGACGCAGCTGAGCGTATTGTCCAATAAACAGAGTGAGATGACAGTGCTTTTTATGGTTGATGGCGTTTTGTGGCAAAAACATGAATACAAATCCATTCAACAAGCTATCCTGAGTTATGATCTGAGCCACCTACCTCCAGGAAGAATAATCGTTGAAGTTCTGATGGATGGTATGAGCCGATTTAAAGGACGGATAAATAAAAGATAACTGGATAAAAGAAAAGCACGAAGATATTTTGTGCTTAGATTTTGATGAATTAGATAAAAAAAGCTCCTTTAATGGAGCTTTTTTTATCTAATTCATCAATTGTCGTCGTAAGCTAAGCCTTTCCAGTCTTCTCTCTGTAGGTACTTCAGCATAAAAAAGAATACGACCCATGCAAGTCCGGCTAAGATCCAAATTAGAGTTTCATAGTGGAAAATTGTTTTATGTAAGTATCCTAAAATACCCAATAGACCTAATATCAGTAGATTAGTTATTGCTTTTGAATTGGATTGACTAGCCTTAGAAAACGGATAGTTTTTGACGATAAAAAGCATAATCAGAATACTTTCGATACCGCCGATAGCGGAAGATAATAGCAGATCATTAATAGAACTGAGACCAAATAGCGGTACACAGATAGAAAGAAACAGTATGTTGAACGGTAAAACATATTTAATAAGACATGCTTTGAGAACTCCAGTCATCAGTTGTCCCGGTTTTTTTATCGGAGTCACATGGTAGACCCAGGCCGCTTTATATTTATTACTTTGCGTAATAAGTTGGAAAACGGTTAATATGGTCAATAACGAAAGATAAAACATAATGATATACAAGCCTGAATCCCGAAGTTTCGCGATTTTGCCAGCTATTGGGAGATCATCTCCTGTACGTAGAAATAAAAAGACAAAATAAATAGGTAGATAAGCCAACGAAGGGTATAGCTGTTGCTTAAATTCTCTCGTTTTAGAACTTATCAGCCATACAATGCCAAATCCAGCCTCTTCAACAGGGGATGAGCAAACGCTCGAAGAGATCCTTTTATATAGCGGTAATTTGGAGGGGATATCTCGGGTTAATTGTGAAGTTTCACTAGGGAGGTTATCTGCACTTGCTAGTGCAGCTATTTTTGCATTAAATCCACGTGAAAACAGCTTAGTACAAGCGTAGATACCAGCAAAGGGAGTTAGTATTCCCAGTGTTGATAAGATGACCAAATGTACATTATTGTTACCAAAGAGTAATGGTTGGAATGATGCAATCCAGGTACTTGGGAATATCCAAAGAAATCTGAGTTGTTCCATCGTTAAATGAGATTCCACAATAGATTGGATCAAATTTGGGCCAACATAATAGGATAGAAAAAGAACCAGTGAGAGACCGATCTGTATATAAGTAATTACATCTTTAAACTTTTGGATGGGGAGATATTTGATGCTAATCAGATAAAATCCATTAACAAATATCAGCGCGATTAATGTGCTTAGTATAAGCTGCAGGCATAAAAGAAAGACGGAGACGATATCCCAATTGAATAATACATAAATCAGCACAGGTAAGGTCAACGCAATTACTTGATTAAAAAGCTTGATTGCAATAAAAGTTATTCGGGAAATAGCTAAAGTCTTGTCATTAACTGGTCTAGGCATAATGATATACTGATCCCGGGTATCTAATAATATGGGTGAAAAATCGGATACCAACGTAATGCTTAACATGCTAATGAAACTGAGTAGCATAATCGAAACAGCTAAGTACCTATCTGGAATCGAAAAAATAATTACCATGAATATTAGGCCAAAGATGAGATACAATAAGAATTGTAAAATCGATGACGAAGAAGATGATTTCCCTGAGCTACGTTTCCTAAAGCTAATCGGCTTTCTGTTCTCTAAGATTACTTTGGTTTCTAAGATGATCTTAAACTGTTCATAATTGATGCCCAAGCCTTTCCAAACCCCACGAAAAAGAAGGATAAATTTTAAGATAAATTTTTCCATGTTATTGAATTGCTGTAATGATATTGGAAGCGTCTAATGCACTGTTGCCTGTATTGGTTAATTTAGCAAATATATGCTCCAATGATTCGTTAGGATCTGTTTTTAATTCCTCAATCGTACCATCCGCAATGATGCTGCCCTGATTTATCAGTAAAATCCGATCAGATACTTTTTCAACAACGTCCATCATATGTGAACAATAGAAAATTGTTTTCCCTTCTTTTGCAAGTAATGAGATAAGTTCTTTGACAAAGATAACAGCATTGGCATCGAGTCCAGATAATGGTTCATCCAGTACGATGATTTGTGGGTTATGAATAATTCCTGAAATTAAAAGTACTTTTTGACGCATTCCTTTGGAGAAGGTATCCATCCTATTATTTACATTAGATTCAAGGCCAAAAGCTGCTAGCAGTTTTAAGGAACGTTCTAAAATCAAATTATCTTCCATTCCATAGAGTTTACCTATAAAATCCAAGTATTCCATGGGAGTCAGGACGTCATATAATTCTGCGTTTTCGGGAACATATCCCAATAGTGCTTTTACTGCAAGTGGATTTTCTTGAATATTGATGCCATTAACTTCTACAGTGCCTGTGAAATCTTCGATTAGTCCTGTTAATATTTTAACGGTAGTGGATTTGCCGGCACCATTTGGGCCAATATACCCGATAACTTGACCTGGGAATATGTCAAGGTTGATTCCTTTCAATATTTCTTTTACTCCATATGATTTTTTTAGGTCAACAATTCGGATGAGAGGTAATATACTTTCCATATGATTATAATCTTCAAAGTAAACTTACATAAAAAATTGGAGTTATAGTTTCCAATTGAAAAGTATATATTTAATACTCTTGAGAAGAATGTCTCTATTTTAATCAATAGAAAAGGGACCTTTTGGTCCCTTCAAAACTATGTTATTTTCGGAAAAACTACCTGTCGTTTTTGGGATATCCCTCTTCATCAAGATCATCTCTCAGATCTTCTTCGTTCTCGGCTAATTTCTTGTCCAAAGGGGATAGCCGTTCATGTTTAAAAATCTCAATTCGCATGTTAGCTTCATCTAGATCTTCTTCTTCGAGCTCATCTTGTGTTGCATATTCATCTCCGACAAATGGATTAGAATCATCGTATGTTGAATCATCATCAATTGAGCCCTCAGCTACTGTATCATAGTCGGCGGGGTGGTCATAATCTGGGTCATTGTCATCGACATCCATTTCATAACTGTCAAGCTCTTCATTGAAAGCAAGGTCCTGATCCATATCGGAATAGTCTTCTTCGACTTTCCCATTTTTATGCTCTTTTTTTGACATAATCCTACTCATGTTATTCATTTGTAAAACAGTTCTCAAAAAAAAAAGTTTTGAATTTATTCGGCAAAACTATTATTCCAAAAGTATTAAGAGATTATGGGGTCGAATATCCTTTTGAAGATAAAAACACAAAAAATGGTTAAAGCGTTAAAACAATGTAATTATATGTTTGTTCTATCTTAAAATAGGAATTATGATCTTCAAGCGTTTAAATTATCAGACTTTACAGAGTTTACGCCTACAAGGCTACAATATTTTATTGACCATTGGTCGTGCTGAAGACGAGAACCCAATTTATTTCCCGATGAAATTGGATTATTTTAATTCCAGTACCTCAAATTTTGAAAGTGATGATGCAGCTACCTTTCAAGGAAAGAAGATTCTTATTTTGGATGAGGCCATTCAACGCTCCTTAAATCATGATCTTAATGGTATAATCCAGCTTGACAATTAAGCACTATTTTTAGCTCTTTTGTAAGAGCTGGGTGTAATGTTTCTTTTCTTCTTATAGAAATTGGTCAGGTGACTTTCATCATTGAATCCTAATTCTTCTACAATTTGTTTCATTGTGTATCTGTTGGATGCTAATCTATCTTCAACTAGTTTAATACGAATATCATCTATATATACTTTGTAGCTTTTTGAATATCTTTTTTTAAAAAATGCCCCAAAATAATTTGCTGAAATTTGGAACTGATCTGCGATTGACCTGATTTGTAATTTATCTGGGAAATAAATATTTTGCTGTATGTATTGCTCGATTTCTTGAGACATTTCATATGACTCGTTAATAGGTAGCTCCAGATCCTTCAATATATTTTCGACTAAAGCGAAGAGGGACATTATCTGGTGGAATATAAAAATTGATTCTGCTGTATCTTCACACTCATATTGTTGAATCAGAGATATTACCCGCTCGATTAGTTTTTTATTTTCCTTTTTAAGCGATAGGCTTTTATTTAATAAAGTCTTCGAGTTGAAGATATCAATAGGATTGTGAGAAAGTCTGAAATTTTGTTGTATAAAGTGCAGGTCTTTAAAATAGGAGTTTGAGAAATAGAGTACAAATGCGGTTGTATCCTTTTTTGTCTCAAGTGTTTCGAAATCTTTATTCAAAAAAAGTAAATTCTCTTTTGAAAATTTTAAGTTATTTCCTTTCGAAACGAGTGTGCCTTCGGAGATATAAACTAACGCAAAATCAAAAGCCGTTTTGTTTAGTTCTAATTTTTGTTTGTGTTTGATTTTTTGAGATTCGAAAGATAAATTCATCATATGTACAGACCCTATTGGAAAATAATCGCTACAAACCTAAGAAAAATGGATTAAAGACTTTATTTTTTCCTTTCTTAAATCTACATGGATTACAGTTATGTATTCACAATAAAATATAAATCATTTGTTGTTTTAAACGGTTATCAAGTGCTTTTTGCATTTCTGGTCATCTTTTCAATAGTATCCCATTGATCTTCAGGAATAATATCTAATCCATTGAACTCTCCAGCCCCCTTAAGCCATTCGCCGCCATCTATCGTGACAACATCTCCGTTGATATAACTCGCATAATCGGATACCAGATAGGCCGCGAGGTTAGCTAATTCCTCCAGTTTGCCCAAGCGGCCTAAGGGGATACGTTTGGTAGGTGAGAGGAGTTCTCCTAATTCGCCCGGGAGTAACCGTTCCATGGCGCCTGAAGTTTGGAATGGACCAGGAGCTATAGCGTTGAGTCTTATTCCTTTTTTTCCCCATTCTACAGCTAGAGATCTGGTTAGCGCAAGAACTCCGGCTTTAGCAGTTGCAGAAGGAACAACATATCCCGACCCCGTCCAAGCATAGGTTGTTACGATACTGAGTATAGCTTTATTCTGTTCATTTGCCTCAATCCATCGTTTGCCCAGCGCTAGGGTATAGTTTATACTCCCTTGGAGCACGATACCAATAACAGATTCGAAAGCTCGGTGGCTTAAACGTTCGGTAGGCGAGATAAAATTTCCAGCAGCATTGTTTATGAGGATATCTATCCCCCCAAAATGTTCATACCCATAGGAAACGACGCGTTCGACATCTTCATAATTTCGCACATCTCCAGCTACTGCAAGACATTTTGCCTGATGTTTTTCCGACAATTCGTTTGCTGTATGTTGTATAACATCATCTTTTCGGCTTGTGATCAGGCATGTGGCGCCAAGCTCGAGAAAGTAATCTGTCATGGCTTTCCCTAGACCTGTACCACCACCCGTAATCAAAATTCGTTTTCCTTTTAACGCGTTTTCCTTTAACATGCCCATATGCTGTCCAGTTTTTATGTATCCTTAAGTTACACAAATTTGGGATAAAATAAAAGCGACGGTGGAGCGGATAAAAATAGTTCAGGAATAAATGGAGGTAGAGATATAAACAAAAGAAGGAGCTATTCGATGAATAGCTCCTTCTTTTAAATTTCCATTCTGAATGGAATGGAGGTATGCTTATGCGCCTAATTGTACGCGTTTGAAAGCAGTTACAGTCAATCCTTTAGAAACAGAATCTAAGAATTGAGCAATGTTTTTAGAAGAATCTTTTACGAATTCTTGGTTTAACAAAGTTGTATCTTTGAAGAATTTGTTCAATTTACCTTGCGCAATTTTCTCAGCCATTTCAGCTGGTTTTCCTTCAGCAATGATTTGTTCTTTAGCAATAGCGATTTCACGCTCGATTGTGTTTTGATCAACACCATCTTTGTCAATTGCAATTGGGTTCATTGCAGCAATTTGCATTGCTACATCTTTACCAGCTTCTTCAGCGCCAGCTGCATCAGCAGAAAGACCTACTAATACACCTAGACGGTAGTTACCGTGGATATAAGCAATAACTTTTTCAGCAGTGATAGTTTCGTATTTAGAAACGTCAATTTTCTCACCAATTACACCAGTTTGCTCGATTAAAGAATCAGCGATGTTTTTGCCATCAAGTTCCAAACCTTTTAATTCTTCCAAAGAAGCAGGTTTATTGTTTAATGCAAGATCTGCAATTTTTTCAGCGAAAGCTACGAAGTCTGCGTTTTTAGCTACGAAGTCAGTTTCACAGTTAACTTCAACTACGATACCTGATTTACCATCAGCAGTCGCTTTAGCGATGATAACACCTTCGTTAGAGTCGCGATCTTGACGGCTAGCAGCTACTTTAGCGCCTTTTTTACGCAAGTAATCTACAGCAGCTTCAAAGTCACCATTAGACTCAACCAAAGCTTTTTTACAATCCATCATACCAGCGCCAGTTTGTTGACGCAATTTGTTTACATCTGATGCAGAAATTTGTACTGACATGTTTATTTCTTTTTATTATTATTTACGACTGAAATTTGTACAATATTAACTTAAAACATGTTAAGCTAATATGAAGTTTAACATTCCTTGATAAACAAGTGTTGTTAAACCAAAAAACCGGACAGAGAGGCTAGCTCAAGAAAAGTAAACTTTTCCAGAAACTAACGCTACGCCATCCGGTTTGGAATAAAAATATTATTCTCCGTCTTTCGCTTTGCGAGGACGTTTAGCTTCTGAAGCTTCACCATTATCAGCTTTTGCTTTAGCAGCAGCAGCATCTTTTTCAGCTTCTTCTTCTTTGTCGCGTTTGCGCTCGTCCAAACCTTCTTGGATTGCTTGACCAATGATACCGGCGATTAAGCTAATAGATTTACTAGCGTCATCATTTGCTGGGATTGGGAAATCAATGTTTGAAGGATCAGAGTTTGTATCTACCATTGCAAAAGTAGGGATGTTCAATTTCATTGCTTCAGAAACAGCGATGTGTTCTTTTTTCACATCGATGATGAATAAAGCAGCTGGCAAACGGTTCAAATCAGCGATACCTCCTAAAAGGTTTTCCAATTTGATACGCTCACGTTGAATCATCAACTTCTCTTTTTTAGACAATACATCGTATGTACCATCTTTTTGCATTTTGTCAATGTTAGACATTTTTTTGATAGACTTACGAACTGTAGCGAAGTTTGTAAGCATACCACCTAACCAACGCTCAGTTACAAAAGGCATATTAACCTCTTTTGCTTGTTGTGCGATGATCTCTTTTGCTTGTTTTTTCGTTGCAACGAATAAAACTTTGCGACCTGATTTTACGATTTGTTTGATAGCTGAAGCAGCTTCTTCTAATTTCGTAAGAGTTTTGTTCAAGTCAATGATGTGGATACCGTTACGTTCCATGAAAATGTACTTAGCCATTTTCGGATCCCATTTACGTGTAAGGTGACCAAAGTGCACACCTGCATCCAATAAATCTTGATAAGTAGTTCTTGCCATTTTTTGATCCTCCTTTGATTAACGTTTACTGAATTGGAATCTTCTACGAGCTTTACGACGTCCTGGTTTCTTACGTTCAACCATACGGTCATCACGTGTTACTAAACCTTTAGCGCGTAATGCAGGTTTAACTTCTGGGTTAAGTTCAACCAAAGCTTTTGCGATCGCTAAGCGAACAGCTTCTGCTTGACCTTTAACACCACCTCCGTTAACGTTTACTTTTACATCAAAGTTTGCTAATTCACCAGCTACGTTCAATGACTGTGTAGCGATGTATTGCAAAGGTAATGTT
The DNA here is from genome assembly GCF_964277905.1 of uncultured Sphingobacterium sp. NCBI lineage: Bacteria > Pseudomonadati > Bacteroidota > Sphingobacteriia > Sphingobacteriales > Sphingobacteriaceae > Sphingobacterium > uncultured Sphingobacterium sp. The sequence continues at coordinate 7,917 of NZ_CAXYKD010000037.1, read as the reverse complement.
GGGAAATACTCTTTGTAGTCTTTACCGTTTATGATAATGTTTCCGCTACCAGCAGTTAAGTAAATGCGGGCAACAGCAGTTTTTCTTCTTCCTGAAGTGTTAGTTGTTGACATGACGATTCTCCTTAAAATTTAACTGGTTTTGGATTTTGTGCTTCATGCTTGTGCTCAGTACCAGCATAAACGTAAAGGTTTTTAAACAATTGACGACCTAAACGGTTTTTAGGAAGCATACCACGAACAGCTTTTTCAATGATGCGTTCAGGGAATTTAGCCATTAACTCTTTTGGAGAAACAAAGCGTTGACCACCTGGGTATCCAGTGTAGCGAACGTAAACTTTGTCGCCTAATTTGTTTCCTGTCAATTTGATTTTGTCCGCATTGATAACGATCACGTTATCTCCGCAGTCTACGTGAGGGGTGAATGTAGGCTTATGCTTACCACGAATTACTTTCGCGATGTTGCTCGCCAAGCGCCCCAAAATCTCTCCTTCAGCGTCAACAACGATCCACTCTTTGTTAACGGTGTTCTTGTTGGCAGAGACAGTTTTGTAACTTAACGTATTCACTTGCTTTTGTTTAAATAATTTATTAAAATATTTTTCCTTCCCTTATCTCAAGGGTCTGCAAAGGTACATCTATTATTCTATATTTTAAAATCTATTTTGCTTATTTTGTTGAAAACGAGTTGAATTTCAAACGAGCCCCACTAATCTCAATATTTTTACAACTTCCTCGAATGAATATTGTTACATTAGTTAGTATATTGCAGGAAGAATTTTTAAATTATTATAGCGGAAGTAGATGAGATTGAATTTTTTAGATAAACGATTTTTTTTAAGTTTTATTGGTTTATTCCTAGTAGCACTGGGCTCATTAAAGGCACAATCTTCGGATAAAAAGCCTAAACCTTACGATGCACGATTCAAAAACGTACAAGAAATATTGAAGCAAGGGAAAATTGGTCCAGGGATGGATTCTTTGGACGCCATACTCGCGGATTACCCACAAGCTGATGATATCTATTTTACAAAGGCAATCCTTCTTGCACAGATGAGAAATCAAGATGGAGCAATCGAAGCCATAAAAGAAGCGTTGAATATTCAGTCTAAGCCTGAATATCTAAGTTTTGCTGTAGATGCGTTTAAAAGTAAAAACGATGCGGATAGTGCTTTAATCTATCTCGATAAGTTGATAGATCAAGATGACAATAATACAGCATCACTAAAACGGGAGCGTATCATGCTCCTTTTCAATGGCGGATACAAGGATGTGGCTTTGGAGTATTTCTATAAAACCAAAGAGATCGCAGTCGCTTCTGATACATTGGACATGGTTGGTAGTGTCTTGTTAAATGATGCCGGTAATTATAAAGCGGTCATTGATCTTTTGAAACCCTGGGCAGACAAAGGAACTTCGCTGGCTCAAGTATATGGTCAATTAGCGCAAGCTTATAATCTTTCCAAAAACTCGAAGCTTGCATTGGACTATATTAATAAAGGAATTCAGACAACAAAAGAGGATTTTCTTTATTTCGATTTGGCTGATCTCTATCGATTTGATAAAAAGATGAAATTATCTTTCGATGCACTTAAACAAGGATTTCAATCTAAGAAAGTTGACTTTGCAGATAAGAATCGGATTATAATGACCTTGTTGAATCCGAAAGGCCCCTATTCAAAAGACCAACTTTTGGAATTGGTCAATATCTTGGTTGAAGTTCATCCACGTATTGCCGAAAGCCATATGGCAAAGGGACAAGTGTTATGGTTGAGAGACGATAAGTCAGCTGCTCAAAGTTCGCTAGCAGTTGCAGTGAGTATGAACCCTTATCAAATTGATGCTTGGCGGATGTTGATGAGTTTGGATATGGACAAAGGCGAATTTGATCAAGCCATTGCACATGGTGGGGAAGCGCTACACTATGTGGCCAATAATGCAACCATACTCTATTTTACAAGCATGGCCTATTTGATGAAGAAAGACATGGAAAATAGCCGGAAGTTTATGGAAGCCGCACTTAATAATGCGCAGGATGAATCGCCTTTTCTACAAGCAAATATTTATGGTGGATTAGGTGATATTTATAATTCACTTAAGATGTATAAAGCCTCTGATGCGGCTTACATCGAAGCTATTCGATTGGATAGTACAAATGTGACAGCCATGAACAATTTAGCATACTATTTGTCGTTAAGAAAAGAACGACTTGATGATGCTACAAAGTATGCCGCAATGGCGACGAAATTGCAGCCCAATAATGGGACTTTTGAAGATACCTATGCTTGGGTACTTTTCGCAAATGGAAAATATGATGATGCGCTGGTGTGGATTCAAAAAGCGTTAAAAAATACAAATCCGCAAACTTCTGTATTGCTGGAACATTACGGCGACATTCTTAGTAAGTTAGGGAAAACAACAGATGCTGTTAAGCAGTGGAACTTGGCTTTAGAAAAGGGGGCTGATACGGAGGAGAGCAAGCTGAAATTGAAAAAGAAGATTGAGACTAAAAGCTATGTGGAATAAAATTGTTTGGGTTAGTGCTGTTGTGTTGCTGCTTTCTTCTTGCGGTTCTAAGAAGAAGATACTAAATGGTGCTGACCTTAAGGCTGAAAATGAGTTGACCATAAAAGACAATACAAGGGAAGCAAAGAAAAATAGCTTACGTAATCTTTTTTTGACTAATTTGAATTATTCTACTTTTTCTGGAAAAGCAAAAATGCGTCTCGATCTTGGGAAAGATAATTATGATGTTACTTCCACTATTAGAATAGAGAAAGATAAAAGGATTTGGATTTCCATTTCTGCCACACTGGGTATAGAGGTTGCCAGGGTATTGATAACTCCAGACAGTGTACAAATCTTAAATAAATTTCAGAGCGAATATATGGTTAAGCCATTTGACTATCTATATCGTTTTGCCAGCCCGGATTTAACTTTCGGGAACCTACAAGATTTGTTGCTTGCAAATCTTTCGGTGAATCTATTGTCCGATATTGATCAGGTTAATTTTAAGCAGGATTCGATGTCTGTCCAGTTAGATGGCAAACTGAATGAACTAGATTTTTTATATAAATTAAATAATAACAATAGGCCTTATCAATTTAGATTAGCGCAACTTTCAAAGAAACAGTTGTTGGAAGCCAATTACGGCGAATATGCCATGGCTTCTGGGCAGGAATTTCCGATGCTTTTAAAAATGATCATTTCTGATGGTCGTCAAGAGATAAAAACAGAGATAAATTTTAACAAAGTGACTTTCAATGAACCAGTCGAAATGCCTTTTTCAGTATCGTCACGTTATAAAGTAATCCGATGAGAAGCTGTCTATTTCCTTTAGATTTATTACTTTCGCAATTAGTTTGCTAAAGTATAGGGTGAATTGATAGGATAGAAAGATGGCAAACACAAAAAAATAGTACTGTAAATGAACTTTAAAAAGACAATACTTGGTATAGCTGCTTTCCTATTCATGATTGGGATTTCATCGGCGCAGACTAGGGCTGAACTTGAAAAACAGCGTGAGAAACTCAACCGCGAAATTGCTGAATTACAAAATACGGTCAAAGAGATTGCAAAGGAAAAGTCACTGACCCAACAACAAGTGACAGCATTGAGTAAGCAGATTAATTTGCGCGAGCAGAAGATAAATACCATTACTTCGGAAGTCGCTGTAATCAACAAACATATCAATGCCAATACCGCTGCCGTAAATAAGTTGAAGGCTGAATTGGAGAAGATGAAACGTGACTATGAAAAGATGGTGATGTTTGCGTTCAGAAACCGAAATGCCTATAATAAATTGATGTTTATTTTTGCATCAAAGGATTTTAATCAGGGGTTCCGACGGGTTAAGTACTTACAACAGTTTAATGATTCTAGAAAGCTGAAAGCTGCTGATATCGAAAATACCAAGAAACAGATTGAACAAAAAATTGCTCAATTGCAGGCGGACCGAAACAAACAGGTTGTCTTGATGAAAGAGCAGGAAAATGAGAAAAGAACCATATCTCAACAGCGATCTGTTTATTCTGGACAATTGAGTGAATTAATTGTTACAGAGCGCGGTGTGAAGAAAGATATTACCCAAAAACAAAAAGAAGAACGTCGTATTAATGCGGCCATTAAGGAGATCATTAGAAGAGAAATTGAGGCTGAACGTCGACGGGCTGAGGCGGCACGTCGTGCGGCAGAAGCGGCGGCTGAGCGTAACCGCAAAGCGAATGAGTCTACATCAACTACAAAAGGTAAGAACAATACAAGTTCGAAAGGCAGTAATACTGCTCGAAAATCAGATTCTGAAGTCTTACGTAGCACACCGGAAGCAGTCAAACTTTCAAATGACTTCAGATCTAATCGCGGTAGTTTACCTTGGCCTGTTTCTAATGCGAAGATTATGCAAGAATTTGGTTCGGAAAGTGTCGGTAGAAATGTCAATTGGGATCACGAAACTGTTAAAATACAAACATCAAGCGGTTCGGCTGTGAAAGCAGTATTTAATGGAGAAGTTTTGAGTATAGTATCGATGATGGGGCAGCGTATTGTAATGATTAAACACGGTGAATACTTTACTGTGTATATGAATTTGGCTGGTGTAAGTGTTTCAAAAGGGCAAAAAGTAAGCACGGGCCAAACTATAGGAACGGCTGATGTGGACTCGGATACGGGAGTTCCGATGGTAGAATTTTCTGTGCTACAAGGAACAACACCGCTGAATCCGATGTCATGGTTGGCGAGATAAGAAATAATTACTATATTTAATAATTATCATTACATTTGTAAAGAGAGAGAAAAATTTTAGTTTAAAAGAATTGAAAAACAAGAAATTATAGTTATGTCAACATCATTATTAATCATGGGAATCGGGGGGCAAGAGTTAATTGTCATTGTAGTAATATTGTTACTATTATTTGGTGGCAAGAAGATTCCTGAATTGATGCGCGGATTGGGTAAAGGAGTTAAGGAATTTAAAGAAGGCCAAAAAGATGAGTCTTCACCTGAAAAAAAATCTGAAATAGAAGATAACAAATAAGGGAGGTTTTGATCCCATATAGCATGGATACGATTTTGTGAGGAACAAAATCGTATTTTGTTTTATACTCGACCTACAGCTAAATAGGGCGAAAACCATTTTTATACTAAAATCCATTTCTAAACGTTTAGATTATTGTTGATTTTTCAGCAGATGAATCAAACTCGGATTTAACAGTAAATTTATGATCGGAAAACAGACGTTAATTTCAATACTAGGAGGGGTATGCTATGTACTACCACTCATGGCCCAAGAAAGCGCTGTAGAAGGCATGAAAGAAGCCACCCAAACCTTCTTTCAAAAAAGTATCGAAAAAGAAAAACAAGAGATTTACCAATACCTTGACAGTATAAAATCTTCCGGAAATAACAGGCAGCATGATGCTGAAATTACAGATGAAGATATACAGCTCGTGCGGAAACTGAAAGCAATAGAACGTGAGGTTCCATTGGACTACTCACCGCGAGTGAAAGATCTGGTTGCTAAATATACCTCGGATAATTATAACCCTTATATGTGTAGGATGATGGGACTAGGGCAATACTATTTCCCATTGTTTGATAAAATCATGGATGAAGTTGGAGTGCCGCGGGAACTCAAATATCTAAGTGTAGTCGAATCATCATTAAATCCACGCGATATCTCCAGTGCCGGAGCAACAGGCTTATGGCAATTGATGTATTATGAAGCCAAAACTTATCATCTTACAGTGGACAGTTATACTGACCAACGTATGGATCCGATTGCTTCAAGTTATGCTATCGCAAAAATCTTAAAAGAAGCTTACGATGAATATGGCGATTGGCTATTAGCAATAGCATCCTATAATGGCGGTAAAGGAGCGGTTAGCCGTGCGATCCAACGTTCAGGAAAAGAGAATGCTACTTTTTGGGATATCGCACCATATCTAACGCAACAGACCCAAAACTATATCCCTAAGTTCATCGCAATGACATATGCGATGAAATACGCGGACGAAAATGATATCAATGCTGCGGATACTGAACTTTCATTAAGAACTCAAGCATTAGATATCAATAAACGGATTTCATTGAACCAAATAGCGGATGCTTTACATGTCTCAAAAGAGACATTACGTGCATTGAATCCTAGTTTTAAAAGAAATGTATTAAATGGTACTGAAGAGTCTCCATTGCGATTGGTGTTACCTGTCTTGGATAAAAAGATTGCCTCAGAAGAATTGTATGCAGCTCTCAACACGCCAATGTCTTCTGCAACTCTTAGTCAGACGGAAAATTTGAGTGAATCTCTACAAAATGGCAAATATAAAGTGAAAGTTGGTGAGACATTCGCTTCCATTGCTGACAAGTTTGAAGTAACAGTACAGGATATAAAATCGTGGAATAACCTGCGCGGAAATCAAATTGTCCCTGGGCAAAACTTACTGATAAAAAAGGAGGATGATTTCGTAAACGCGAAATTAGCTCGTAATACAGAAAGATCTTCAAAGAAGAGTCAACAGCATGCCGCTAGCGCTACACGTACAGCTTACTATGTCGTGAAGAAAGGCGATACTTTATCTGAGATCGCAGATAAAAATGGTACATCAGTCGGTCGACTTAAAAGTGAAAATGATTTAAACGGAAGCCGGATAAAACCGGGGATGAAATTGAAAGTCTCAAAGAAATAACAGCATGGTTTAAATTAACCATGCTGCATCTTCTTCTTTATCAAATTCTTCAAGAGTAACGGTAACATGTTCTCTTAATATCGTTGAAAGCTTCGTGCCATAGTAGTCACTAAATATAGGGAACTTATGGTGGCTTCTATCAATTAATACAGCCGTTCTCATTTTCTTCAGTGGAACGTTCAAAAATACACCCAGTCCATAAGCTAAGGCTCTACCACTATTCAATACATCATCAACCAAGATGATGGTTTTGTCTTTTGCAATATTAACAGGTATGTCTGTGCTTGCACTCAGTGATCTACTCGTTTTCTTCATGGTAACTTTAATCAGCAGAATTTCTTTCGTTGAAATCTCCTGTAAAATTGCTTGAAGGCGTTGCGCAAATACATAACCCCGGTCGGCAATTCCTACTAATACAAGTGTTTCATCTTCAAAATTGTCTTCCAAAATTTGATAGGCAATCCGAATAGATTTTTGTTTTATTTGTTCTTTATTTAAGATGAGCGTTTTCTTTGAAGACATAATAGTATTCCAATGATTATAGGGTAAAAATAGGATATTATATTGTATAAAAAAAGTCCAAAACGAGTTAAACGCTTTGGACTTTCCTAGATCGAACTGATCTTATTAATTCAATTTATTATCTTTTTCTGCTTTTAATATTTCTGCAGTAAGCGATCTATTATCTTCTGGTAAGCGACCGCCATTGTAATAATAACGTCTCCAGTATGGTTCATCTAAATTGCTGATCATAACTCCTTTGCTAGATGAGGCATGTGCAAATTTATTGTCGCCAATATAAACACCGACATGGGTGATACTTTTACTTCTAATTTTGAAGAATACCAAATCACCTGCTTTTAGCTCATTTTTTTCGACAGTTTTGACTTGAGAATATTGATTTCTGCTATTATATCCTAACGAAGTATTAAATACTTTGTCGTATAATTCATAAGAAAATTTAGAACAATCAATGCCTCTTTTTGAATCTCCTCCTAGACGGTATGGAGTACCCAACCATTCGTAAACAAATTGATAAAGTTTGGTATTTGTTGTTGCTGAGACTGCAACTCCCATAATTTGTGAAAAGTATTCTTTCGCTAGGTTATCAGGATCTGATTCTGGTTTGGAGTTTCTGTTGGTTTGTGCCTGCGACACTAGACATAAGCCGATAAATAGCATTGACGCTATAAATTTCTTTGTTTTCATTAAATCGCTTTTTTGTACAACATTTA
>NZ_CAXYKD010000036.1:0-43954 GCF_964277905.1 uncultured Sphingobacterium sp. | reverse complement strand
CAGAATAAAGTTCATTTCTTATTAACTTATCCTTATTTTCGAGCCGTATTAATAATACTTTTTACAGTTATCATTTTATGAACTATACTAAAATCAACAATCTTTTAGGATGGATATGTGCGCTAATAGCAACTGTAGCGTATGTCATGACTGCCGAACGATCGACGAGCTGGTGGGACTGTGGCGAGTTTATCGCTTCAGCCTTTAAACTTCAAATTGTGCACCAGCCAGGAGCACCTTTATTCTTAATGATTCAAAATATATTCTCAAACCTTGCTGGTGGAGATGTTACACGAATTGCTTTCTGGATGAACGTAGGATCGGCGGTATGTAGTGGTCTGACCATTTTGTTTTTATTTTGGACAATTACAGCTTTAGCAAAGAAAATCGTTGTAAAAGGTGTTGATGGATCATATACATCCACCGATTTAATCAAAATATTCGGCTCGGGCGCTGTTGGTGCACTGGCTTATGCTTTTACGGATACTTTTTGGTTCTCAGCAGTGGAGTCCGAAGTATATGCCATGTCTTCTTTATGTACAGCCGTCGTATTTTGGGGTATTCTAAAATGGGAAAATCATGCCGATGAAGCTGGTTCGGACCGCTGGTTGATCTTTATCGCCTATGTGATGGGACTTTCTATCGGGGTACACTTATTGAACCTTCTGGTGATTCCGGCAATTGCTTTGGTCATTTATTTTAAACGTTCAAAAACAGTGACATCATCGGGGGCGATCAAAGCTTTCTTAATTGGCGTTGTTGTTTTGGCGCTAATTTTATGGGGTATTATTCAATACACCGTTAAAGCGGCAGCATATTTTGATCTGTTCTTTGTGAATAGTTTGGGCATGGGCTTTGGTACTGGATTTAACTTATTCATGATTTTAGCGGTAGCTCTTTTCGTATATGGTATCTGGTATTCAATCAAAAAGGTAAAACCGATGTTAAATCTGATCTTAATCAGTGCAGCATTTATCATTTTTGGTTATAGCTCCTTTGCCATGATCATGGTGCGCGCAAAGGCAAATCCTACGTTAAATAACAGTGATCCGGATAATGCATTTTCTTTTGTGAGTTATCTTGGACGTGAGCAATATGCAAGTGAGCCACTTTTGAATGGACCTACATTTGATGCGCAAGTGGTTGATGCCGAGCCTACGTATACGTACAGAAAAGATAAGGACAAGTATACCAAGGTGGAGAACGGTATGGACTATAAATACGATAAAACGATGTTTTTTCCGCGTGTTTACAGTTCACGGGATCAAGGACATATCGACTATTATCGTGATTACTTAAAAATTCCGGAAGGACAGTCGCCGACTTTTGGTGATAACCTGAAGTTCTTTTTCAGTTATCAGATCGGACATATGTACGGCCGTTATTTCTTATGGAATTTTGCCGGTCGTCAGAATGACCAACAAGGTCAAGGTTCATTTACCGAAGGTAACTGGATTTCAGGTGCTAAACCTGTTGATCAGTTGCATGTTGGTGGACAGAATGCCATTCCAGATTCGCTGAAGACTGACCCTTCGAATAACAAATATTACTTCTTGCCTTTGATCATTGGTTTAATCGGTGCATTTTGGCATTTTGGAAAGAGACAACGCGACGCAGGAATCGTGGGTCTGTTGTTTTTCTTTACAGGATTAGCAATTGTATTATATTTAAATCAAAGTCCACTCCAACCACGTGAGCGTGATTATGCGTATGCCGGTTCATTCTATGCCTTTGCCATTTGGATCGGGCTTGGGGTTTTCGCTATCGCGGATTATTTAAGCAAAAAAGTGGATGGTAAAATAGCGGCCGGTGCTGCTACAGTAGCCTGTCTATTGGGGGCTCCAGTATTGTTGGGCTTCCAAAACTGGGATGATCACGATCGTTCTGAAAAGACGACCGCCCGTGATTTAGCGAAAAACTACCTGGCTTCTTGTGCACCGAATGCGATTTTATTTACTTACGGTGATAATGATACCTATCCTTTATGGTATGTTCAGGAAGTCGAAAATTATCGTCCGGATGTACGCGTGGTGAACCTAAGTTTGTTGAGTTCGGACTGGTATATGCGTCAGATGAAACAGAAAGTAAATCAGGCGGATGGTTTACCGATCAATATCGATGATGAAAAGTTCAAGAAAGGTGTTCGCGAAGTGCTTTATTATCAGGATATGAAAGTTCCAGGACATGTGGATCTGGATTTGATCATGCAGATTTTATTGTCTGACGACCAAAAGAACAAATTGGAATTGAGAGGTGGTAAGTTTGAAAACTTCCTGCCAACCAAAAACTTTAGCCTTCCGGTGAATAAAGAATCTGTTTTGAAAAATAATGTCGTTCCTAAAGCTTGGCAAGAATCTATTGTCGATACCATGAGCTGGACCTATAATAGAAATTATATCTCTAGAGCTGAATTATCTATCTTAAACGTATTGTTGAATAACGATTGGAAACGTCCAATTTATTTTGCGGCAACAGTTCCAAATGATAACTACCTTGGTTTAGATAAATATTTAGTACAAGAGGGCTTTGCCTTGCGTTTGATGCCGATTGCAACTCCTGCCGGGGCAGAAGGTACATTGGTTGATACACAGTCTGCTTATAAAGACATTACTACGAAATACCAATGGGGTAATATGGCACATGCTTCTTACCTGGATCCTGAATCTTACCGCATGATTACCATGATTACAAATACAGTAATGGGCGGTACAGCGACACAGTTGATGATGGAAGGTCATAAGGATGAGGCGCGCAAAGTCGCTGTTGAAACCTTTGAGAAAATGCCAAAACGTGTTTATTTGATGCGTGATATTTTGGGCTATATTCCAATTGTCAATGTGTTGTATGAAACTGGTGAAACGAAGCGTGCGAATGAAATCGTAAACCGTAACCTAAAGTTTATGACTCAAAATATGCGTTGGTATCAGGATATTGCGCAAACAAAGCCTGAACTGGAATATTCAAATATCGGTACCGCTTTACGTGCTTTGGGAGCTTATAAGAGTATCTTGGCCTCTACCTCGGAAAAACAATTGCTACAGCAAGTGACCGATTTAGAGAAATCCTATAAACAACAGTATGGTGTTGAATAACAATTAGAGACATCATTTTAACCGAAGGAGCTGCCCTTTACTACAGGTATTCGAAAGGAAAAACACTTTTTGATGCGATGTAGGAAAGGGCGGCTTTTTTTTGATTATTTTTTCTTAGCTTAACGCCATATAAAACCAACCTTAAGTTATGATGAAACGTCAATTAAAATTGTGGGATGCAGTGATGCTGGTCATGGGGTCGATGATCGGAAGCGGTATTTTTATTGTATCGAGTGATATGATGCGGCAGCTGGGATCCGGATATTGGTTGGCGATAGTTTGGTTATTGACCGCATTAGCAACTGTTGCGGCGGCAATCTGCTATGGCGAATTGTCGTCTATGTATCCGAAGGCTGGGGGACAATATACCTATCTGACAGAAATATTTGGGAAGCCAATTGGCTTTTTATACGGCTGGAGTTTATTTACAGTCATTCAAACGGGAACGATAGCAGCTGTAGCTGTTGCTTTTGGTAAGTTTACAGCCTACCTTATTCCGCAGCTAAATGATGCAGCACCGCTATTTCAGCGTGGAGAGTTTAAGATTACCTGGATACAGATTGTCGCTATGGGTGTTATTATTCTCCTGACTTTTATCAATACAAGAGGGATCAAGAGTGGAAAAGCTGTTCAATCTTTCTTTACTTCAGCAAAAATTATTGCGCTGGTTTTACTGATTTTAGGTGGTCTGTTCTTGATTAAGGAAAATCATTTTTCAGAAAATATGGCTTATGGTTGGCATTCTTTTCAAAATTTGAAAGGTGCTGGCTGGTCGCAGATCTCGGGGGGCGTACTAATGGGGGCTTTAGCTGCTGCGATGGTAGGTTCGGTATTTAGTAGTGTGGCCTGGGAAAATGTAACGTTTGTTTCCGGTGAGATTGTCAATCCGCAGCGTAATGTTGTCCGGGCATTGGTTATCGGAACAAGCTTGGTGATGTTGCTCTATATAAGCTGTAATTACATTTACCTGGCGGCATTAAATAGAGAGGAAATTGCTTTTGCGGCAAATGATCGTGTTGCTATAGCGGCGGCTGAAAAAATATTAGGACATACGGGCACGATAGCGATGGCGATTCTGGTAATGATCTCGACCTTTGGTTGTGTTAACGGGCTAGCACTATCAGGTGCGCGAGTTTTTCAGACCATGGCAAAAGATGGATTGTTTCTGAAACAAGCGATTCCCAATAACAAATATGATGTGCCCGCACGATCGTTATGGCTTCAGGGAATCTGGGCTTCCTTACTTTGCCTGAGCGGACAATATGGCAATTTACTGGATATGATATCTTTTGTTATTGTTATATTCTATATGATTACAGTGCTGGGTGTTATTATTCAACGTATCCGGAGACCGGATTTGGAACGTTCCTACAAAACCTTCCTCTTTCCGATTACACCAATCTTGTACCTGTTGATAGGTACCGTATTTTGTGTATTATTAATTATCTATAAGCCACAATATACCTGGCCAGGCTTTATACTTGTATTAATCGGTGTACCGGTGTATTTTTTTGCACGGAATAATAAACGTGCCGAGCTAGATGAATAGTCACTACGTATAGCATTTCGATGTTATGGAATTTGCTGTAAATGGTTGGCAATGCGTATTGTATATAACTTCAAAATCTGTTCATGTGCTGGAATAATTGGTCTGTAAATTTCCCGGAAAGGAAGATAATCTTTGTTTAAATCACTTTTTGTTATTGTGCCAGTTGGATGCAAATATTGAAATTAATTGCCCTTCATGGCTTCGTTTTTGTTAAAAAAAGTGTAGCTTTGCTCAAACATTCCCATAATGAAACAGTCGATTTTATTAGACGGACCAAAATTTCAAATCACAATTCAAAGACTATGTCGTCAATTGATTGAGAATCATGGTGATTTTTCAAATGCTGTCGTCATAGGTATTCAACCCCGAGGAACTTTCTTAGCGAGACGTATTGTCAAAGAGCTTGAACAAATGATCGGAAAAGAGATTTTAGTTGGCGATTTGGATATTACCTTTTATCGCGATGACTTCCGTACGAAAGGGAATACTGGTCCAATCTTAGCAAATAGCACAAATATCAATTTTATTGTAGAAGGTAAAGAGGTGATCTTTATAGATGATGTCTTATGGACAGGACGTACTATTCGTGCGGCAATGGATGCTGTACAGGCATTTGGCCGTGCAAGAAGAATAGAATTGCTTGTTTTGGTCGATCGTCGCTTCTCTAGACAGATCCCTATTCAGCCCGATTATATCGGAATACAGGTAGATTCTATTGATTCACAAAAAGTAATTGTTAACTGGAAAGAATCAGAGGATCAGGATAGTATTATCTTGATTACAGAAAAGAAGACGTCAGCTAGCGATTAATAGCGGTGTCATGACGATACTGAAGGTTATTGTTGACCTTTGGAAACAGGCACTTTCAATAAAACCTTCGTGACTTCGCAGACGCCAACAGCAATGAAAGCAAACTGAAGGTTCTTTCTGGCCAATAAGATCAGACACTTTCAGAAAAAAAATGATTAGTAAATATTTGAATATACTATAAAATGTCATCTGTAGCAGAACAATTAAGTACCCGCCATTTATTGGGGATCAAAGATCTAAATGAGAACGATATCCAATTGATCCTGGATACAGCAAGTAATTTCAAAGAGGTATTAAATAGGCCAATCAAAAAGGTTCCTTCGTTAAGGGATATTACGATTGCCAACGTGTTTTTTGAGAATTCAACGCGGACACGTCTATCCTTTGAACTTGCTGAAAAGAGACTTTCTGCGGATATCGTGAATTTTGCGGCATCCTCCTCTTCAGTAAGTAAGGGGGAGACACTCATCGATACGGTGAACAATATTCTTGCAATGAAGGTTGATATGATTGTGATGAGACATCCATACGCCGGAGCAGGGGTATTTCTAAGTAAACATGTTGATGCACAGATTGTCAATGCAGGTGACGGAGCACATGAACACCCTACACAAGCTTTACTTGATTCATTTTCGATCCGCGAACGCTATGGCGATGTAGCTGGTCGTAAAGTAGCTATCGTTGGGGATATTACACATTCACGCGTTGCCTTGTCGAATATCTTATGTCTTCAAAAGCAAGGTGCAGAAGTGATGGTTTGTGGTCCGACCACATTAATTCCTAAACATATTACATCATTGGGTGTAAAAGTGGAGCATGATTTGCGGAAAGCGTTGAACTGGTGTGATGTTGCAAATATGTTACGGATTCAATTGGAGCGTCAGGATATTGCCTATTTCCCTTCCTTAAGAGAATATTCCATGCTATATGGATTGAATAAAGAGATTTTGGATTCTTTAGAGAAGCCAATCACAATTATGCACCCCGGACCAATCAATCGGGGGGTCGAAATCACATCGGATGTCGCGGATAGCGAACATTCAATTATTTTGGATCAGGTTGAAAATGGTGTTGCTGTGCGCATGGCTGTCTTGTATCTATTAGCAGGGCAACGCGGATAGTCTAAATTGGTTTTGACGTGCGTTAATGTACGTGTGAGACTAAATAGCACTGTTTTCTAATGCAACAATAGTATGCCTGACTTTATTTTTTGTCGGGCATATTTTTTGTGCAAAATTTCCGTTATAATACAGGATTATTCACAGATGTTAATAACTTTTGTGTAAAATAGCTCAATTAAAGTATAATTTAGTAAAATGAATAAAACTATCTCCCTGAGAAGTGGAGATTTGAATTGATTTTCAATAAATTTGGGGCTATCTTAAAGCCTTTAATGGCAGAGAGGCTTTCGATAAATTTGCTTTGAAATGCGAATTTATCGCGGTTTGGAGGGAGATTCATTTACATTTGCAGATAAATAACATATTAAGGTTTCACATATTATGTATAAGAAGATTTACCAGGTGGGAGTTGCATTAACCGTTATGGCGACGCCAGCATTAGCGCAACAGACAGAATGGCAACAAATCAACAAGGCGTACAAAACAGGAATGGAATTGTATGAACGCGGAAAATTTAGTTCTGCTTCAGCCCAATTTGACCGTGTTGAAGCTTTGCGGACAAAATCCAACTTGCAATTGGACGAAACAGAGGAACTGTCTTTGTTGAAAGAGAACGTACGGTATTATCAAGCGGTTTGCGCACTGGAATTGGGCGAATCCGATGCCGAAAACCGTTTTCTGAAATACATTAAAGATTTCCCTGTCAGTGCAAATGCTAAAGCAGCTTATTTTCAAATCGGTAAATCCTATTATGCTAAAAAAGATTATGTTAAGGCCTTAGAGTGGTTTAACAAGATCGATAGCAAAAATTTAGCAGGTAAAGAAAATGTAGAATATCGCTTTAAATATGGATATGCTTCCTTTATGACAAAGGATTATAAAACGGCGAAACCATTATTTGAAGGATTGAAAGATCAGAAAACTGAATTTCAGGAAGCTTCAATCTATTATTACGCGTATCTTTCTTACTTAGACGCCGAGTATAAAACGGCGTTGAATGAATTTGAGCGCCTAAATGGATCTAAACAATTCGAAAATAGTTACCCTTATTATATTACTGCTTTGTATTTCTTGGATAAACGCTACGACGATGTGTTGGATTATGCGTTGCCAATTTTGTCGCGAACAAAACAAGAAAATGAAACAGAGATGTTCCGTATTATAGCGGCCACATACTTTATCAAAGGTGATTTAAAAACATCAAAAGAGTATTACGATAAATTCCAGGCACAAGACCAAGGTAAGACGCAGAATAATCAGGATAGCTACCAAATCGGTTACATCGCTTACAAATTGAAGGATTACGATAAAGCGATCACTGAATTGGAAAAAATGACTGATCCTGACGCATATTATCAATCTGCGATGATTACCCTAGGGGATGCTTTCTTGAAGAAAGGCAATAAGCAATCTGCGCGTAACGCATTTTTCCGTGCTTCGAAATTGGATTTTGATCCAGCAATGCAAGAAGAAGGCTTATTCAACTATGCTAAGCTTTCGTATGAATTGGAATTCCACCAAGTGGCTTTGGCTTCGACACAAGAATACCTGAAAACGTACCCAAAATCGAAACGCTTAGAGGAAGCAAAAACTCTGCTTGCTGAAGTATTGTTGAGTACAAAAAACTACCGTGAGGCAGTTGATATTTTGGAATCTATCCCTAAACGTGGAAAAGAAGCAAATGCAGCTTATCAAAAGGTGACCTACTACAGAGGTTTGGAGTATTATAACGAGCGTGCTTTTGAAAATGCAATTTCCCTATTCATGCGCTCTGAAGAGTTTCGCTATGACGAGGAAATTTACGCTTTAGCCACCTATTGGAAAGCGGAAGCAATGTACGAAGTGCGTAAATATGGTGAAGCGGTTACAAATTTCAATAAATTCCTACGCTTGCCGGGAGCTAGTAAAACCGATGTGTATGGGTATGCCAATTATGCGTTAGCCTATGCGGCTTTCCGCAATGGTAACTACAGCACGGCGGCAAATTACTTCGAGCGTTTCTTAGCGTCTGGCGGTTCGAAAGGAATAGAAATGAATACACGTAATGATGCAATTGCACGCTTAGGTGATTCTTATTTCTCTTCGAAAAACTACGGCAGAGCATTAACAGAATACAATAAGTTGATCTCTTCTAAAGCGCCTAGTCAGGATTACGCGTTATTCCAGCGTGGTATTATTCAAGGTTTACAAGGGGATAACAATGGTAAAATTTCAACATTGAATGCTGTTATTGCACAATTCCCGAGCTCTAATTATGCTGATGATATTGCGTTTGAGATTCCTTACACACGTTTCTTGATGGGAGAAAGTGATCAGGCAATTGCTGGCCTTCAAACAATGGTTGAAAAATATCCGCGCAGCAGTTATGTGCCACGTGCTTTGGTGACGATTGGTCTGGTTCAGTATAATCAAGATAACAATGATGCTGCATTGGCAACTTTCCAACGTGTAGTCGACCAATATGGATCGACAGATGAAGCAAGACAGGCCATGCGATCGATTGAGAACATCTATTTGGATAAAGGCGATGCAACGGGGTATATCAAATATGCAACTGGAACAAACTTAGGGGATGCGTCGAAATCTGAGCAAGACTCGCGTTCATTCTCCACTGCCACAACCCTATTCTCCAGAGGAAATTACCAAGGGGCGGTGGAAGCTGTAAATGCGTATTTCGATAAATTCCCGAAACCAAATCAAGAGAAATATGCACGTTTTGTCCGTGCTGAAAGTAACGCAGCTTTGGGCAATACAGAAGATGCACTACATGATTATAATATTATCTTGAATGACTGGACGTCTCCTTATACAGAACGCACGTTGATTTCGGTGTCAAATTTATATTTGAAACAAAAGAAATATAACGAAGCGACACAGTTGTTGAAAAAGCTGGAGCTTACTTCTGAATACAAGGCTAACTATGGTTTCGCAATAAATAACCTAATGGTCTCTTATTTCCAAATTGGGGATTATAAAGAAGCATTAAATTATACCAATGCTGTCAAGAACTACGAGAAGTCTTCGGAAGAGGAGATCGCAAATGCATTCTTGTATGCCGGTAAATGCTATGTGAAGCAGAATAAGAAAACTGAGGCAATGAAAGAATTCAGTTTAGCTGCATTGAAGAGCCGTACGGTATATGGTGCCGAAGCAAAATACAATGTTGCGGTACTACAATTGGAAAATAAACAATACGATGCGTGTATCAAAACAGCAATGGATCTATCCGATAATTTCTCTTCCTACGAATATTGGGTGGCGAAAAGCTTTATTACCATGGCTGATGCTTATGCAGGTAAAGGTGATTCTTTCCAGGCGAAAGCTACACTTGAATCGATTGTGGATAACTATGATGCGAAAGACGATATTTTGCCAGCAGCAAAAGAACGTCTAAATAAATTGAACAACAAAAAGAAATAGGATACAATGAAGAAGTTGCAAAATAGAAACGTGAAGAAATATACTTTAGCAGCGCTTTTGATGGGCGTGGGATTGAATTCTTTTGCACAGGAAACAGGCAAGAAGAATGATCCTGAGAAACCGGTCACTATCGATTCTTTTGATGTTGTTCGTGATTATAAGCCAATTCTTGCGGATGCTGTGAAAATCCGCCGCAGTCCGGATATGACCAATAAAAGGGAATACCAGCCCAAATTGTCCTACAACAATATTTTGGACAAGAAATTAGATATCAATACCGGTTTGAAACAATTGAATGTACAGGAGATTCCTTTTGCACAACCTTTTGAACATAGCAGCAACTATGTCAAATTTGGTATCGGTAACTATAACAGTATATTGGGCGAAGCTTATTTGGCTTCTGAACAGTTTGAAAATACACGATTTGGTTTATTTGCAAAGCATTTGAGCCAAAAGGGTAATATTGACGGACAGAAGTTCAGTACACAAGATATCGGTATCTTTGGTCGTCGTGTATTGGATGCGGTAACCGTTAAAGGTACCATCGGATACAATCGTTATGGCACAAATTTCTATGGCCAGACTTTTGATCAATCGGGAACAACCTTGTTGAATACAACTCCGGATAAACAGACCTTTACAGATATCTACTTGAATGGAGAGCTGTCAAGTAATGTGGATCCAAAAAATGAGCAAGCCTTAAGCTATTCCGCAAAAGTTGATGGTTATTTGTTTAAAGACGCTTATAAAGCCAAAGAAAATTCCATCGCATTATCCGGTTATTTGAACAAACGCCTAAGTGCATTCAATGTTGGTGCGAATTTGAGCGTGACAATGAATAATGTGAAAGATAGTGCTGAAGTAAAAAATCATTTGGCGGTCATTAATCCATATATTCGTTTTAAGGGCGACAACTATAACGTAACCTTGGGTGCGAATTTAACTTCCGAATTTGGCGATAGCTCAAGATTCAATATTTTCCCATCAGTAGAGGCTGATTTTGCTTTGGCACCTGAATATATCTCTTTGTTCGCCGGAATCAATGGGGGAGTGAAACAAGCTTCTTTCCGTAGTTTTGCTAAGGAAAATCCATATTTGGCTCCTAACGCTAAAATGATAAACTCGATTGAGAAAATGAATGTTTACGCGGGTTTAAAAGGAAATGCTGGCGCAACATTTGGTTATAAAGTAAAGGTATTCTACAAACAGATTGAGGGATTGCCTTTATTTAAAAACAGTGCATTTGGCGATAGTCAAAATGGTTATGTTCCTTGGGCTTTTGATGTCGTTTATGATGGCGTGATCAATAAGGCTAAACATATGGGATTGGAAGGAGAAATCAATGTACGTCTTTCACAACTGGTTAATCTGGGCGGAAAAGTGTATATAGACGATTATAAATTGAGTGATGAGGAAGAAGCATGGGGATTGCCAAAATTCCGTATGCAGGCTAATGCACGCTTCAATATCTCCGATAAATTTTTCGTAGATGCTGAACTTTCTACACAAGGCAATACCTATGCGTATATTTATGATTATAACGCAGATGGCAGTCGTATTGCCAATAGTGGGCATAAGGCAACAATAGCGTCGTTTGCTGATCTTAATGCAGGCGCAGAATACCGAATCAAAAAACAATTTGGTATTTTCGTCAAAGCAAATAACATTTTTGGAAAAGAATACGAACGTTATATGTATTACCCAAGATTGGGCTTTAATGTAATTGGTGGTCTTAATTATTCGTTTTAACGAATTAAGATTATAAATTTGCATCTTAAAATAGTGCGCGATGAATCTAGGCAAAAACATCAATAGTTTATTAAAACGTTATGCGGAAGTATACGTGCCCGGAATAGGTGTGTTCAAACGAATTCATTCTCCGGCTCAGTTCGATAAACAGAATAATGTGTTTTTGCCCCCGATTTCTTATGTTGAGCTGGACTATTCTGCTCAACATGGATTTAATATTGTTCATTATATCCAACAACAGGAAAACTTGGGCCTCAATCAGGCGCAACAGATCTTGTCGGAAACTGTTGATAAGCTCCGGGCCGATTTGGGGCAATTTGGACAGGTCAAACTTGATGATCTTGGATTATTGATTAGTTATGGCGCAAGTTTGGTCTTCAAACCCTTAGACTTGTCGGGATTCGACTTCCAACCGGTTACAAATCTTGTTGCACCAGAGATTGAAACAGTCGTTTCTTCTTTGGAAGAAGTCAAAGAAGAAGAACTTACGACCTTAGCTGTTGAAGAAGACCCTGTTGTAGAAGAAGATCCTGTGGTGGAAGCTAATGATAAGGTAGAGCCTGCGATAGAGTCTATGCCGGATACGGCAGATCAAGACGAAACGATCGAGGTTGAAGAGGTCAAAGAAGAAGCTGAAACAGCACAGGAACTGGTCGTGGTAACGGATCCAGTAGCGGATGAGCTTTCGCAGGAGACAGCACCAACAAACGATCGTACCGATCTTGAAGCCGGAGAATCGTCGTTAGCGCAAAAGGAAACTGAAGAGTTTGAGCCTGTGGATACAACCGTGATAGCTGATAGCAATCATTCGGGTACTCCGAAAGAAGACAATACTTTAAAAAAAGAAATCGGTGCTATTGCGTCGGCTAACGCCAATTCAACATACGCGCCAAATATCTATGAGGAAGAGCCGCGTAATTCAAATGCGATCTGGTATTGGATGACTGGAATTATTGTGCTGGCAATGGTTGCTGTTGCGGTCGTTTACACCAATCCTGCGTTGAAGGATTCGTTATTTGGATCGACCAAACCTGTTGTAAAAACGGCAGATACGCTTGTTCAAAAACAGCCGGTCATGCCTGCGGATACATTGTCCAATACGTTGCAAGCCGATAGTTTGAAGAAAGTCGATTCATTGGCTAAGCGCACTGTGACAGATTCTGTTAAAAAGACAGCAGCTTTACCAGCGACCAATGCGGAAGCAAAACCTCCGGTTTTGGAAGCAAACCCTGTGATCAAAGAGTCTATCCCTGTTGCTCAACCGCGGTACCAGGTGGTCATTGGATCCGCAAAAACTATGGCAAGTGCCGAGCAGGAGGCGCAACGTCTTCGTGCAATGGGCTATAAAACAGCTCGCGCTGTTGAAGGGAAAAATAAAAAAGATAAAAAGAAAATTATCTTAAATACCTACATGACTAACGAGGAGGCACAGCTTGCTAAGAAGTCGGTACTCAATAAAATTAAGGATGCTTGGGTAGAAAAGATCTTATAAAAGTTAAAACTATATAAAACTATTAATAATTATGTCATTAGTACAAGATACAGCACGGGCTGCTGTGGATTCGTTTAATCAAGCTGCACAACAACCATTACCTGCTGCTGCGCCTACAGAAAACATGAGTTTGATCGATATGATGATCAAAGGGGGATGGATCATGGTTCCAATCTTACTGTTGTTCTTTATTGGCTTGGTTATCTTTTTTGAGCGTTATTTGACTATCCGTCGCGCCGCAAAATATGATAACAGCTTAATGTCGCAAGTAAAGGCAAATGTTTTGTCCGGAAATTTGGATTCGGCATTAGCTGTAGTTCGTTCAAGTAACTCAGCTTTGGGACGTATGTTGCAAAAAGGCTTATTGCGTGTCGGCAGACCCATCAAAGATATTGAAGGAGCGATCGAAAACGTGGGTAAATTGGAAGTTGCCAAGTTAGAAAAGAACATCAATATTTTAGGTATTATTGCTGGTATTGCCCCGATGCTTGGTTTCGTAGGTACGATTTTTGGGGTAATTAAGATTTTCCACGACGTAGAATTAGCTGGTGGTATTGATATTGCTTCTGTATCTGGTGGTCTATATGTAAAAATGGTGTCTTCTGCATCAGGTCTTGCGGTCGGTATCTTAGCTTATTTGGGCTACCATATCCTGAATATGATGGTGGAGCGATTGATTTTACGTATGGAAACGGATGCAGTAGAATTTATTGATTTATTGGATGAACCCGGAAGATAATGAACTTACGAAGTAGAAAAAATAAACCATCTGCGGAAGTACATACTTCAGCGCTGAATGACATCATGTTTTTCCTGATGTTGTTCTTCCTGTTGGCTTCTGCAGTTTCTAATCCGCAAGTGGTGAAGCTATTGTTGCCAAAGTCAAGTGCGGGAGAACAATCTGTTGCTAAAAAGACCGTCACGGTATCGATTACAAAAGATTTGGGCTATTTTATTGACAAAACACCAGTTCCGATTGAAGGATTGGAAGCTGCAATTCAATCGCAAATGGCTGCGGGTGAGGAAGTGACAATTATGCTCTATGTCGATAATACGGTTCCCATTCAAAATGTTATTTCTGTAATGGATGTCGCTAATCGATTGAAGATTAAAGTGGTATTGGCAACAGAACCAAAAAAAGATAAATAGGAACAATTAAACTTTTTTAAAGTTTATTGGTCAGCTATTAATATAGGAGATTAATGCGATGAGATATCACCTTCAACATGAAGAAAATAATTTCCCCAAAGCATTGGGGATATCGACTTTGGTCATGGCATCGTTGCTCTTGATTGGATTTTTTGTTGTTTTTAAAGCTCAGGCACCTGATGAATATGGAATGGGGGGAATGATCGTCAATTACGGGACTTCACCTGAGGGAATGGGAGATGACTATATGAGTGTTGAGGAACCATCGGTGGATCCCAACGCCAATAATGAACGCCCTGACCGTATTGATCCTGTTGAAACACCTACCCCAACGCCAACGCAGCAAGTTGCGGAGAAAGCGGTTGTCACACAGGATTTAGAAGATGCCCCTGCGGTAACAAAAACTGAAAAGAAGGTCGTTTCAAAAGCACCGGAAACAACCAAAGCTGTAAAAGAAGTGGCACCACAGGCCAATGCCAAAGCGCTTTTTAAAGGCAATAAAAATAACGGTACTGGAGCTGGTGATGGTACAGGGACAACTCCTGGAAATCAGGGTTCCAAACTCGGTGATCCGTTAGCAAGTAACTACGGCGAAGGGGGATCTGGAAACGGTAACATGATGTTGTCTATTGAAAACCGAAGTTTTACGCAACGGCCAAGTATCGACGATAATGGACAGCAAGCAGGTAAGGTTGCTGTGGAGTTTAGGGTGAACAAGCAAGGGGTTATCACCTATGCGCGTGCTGGTGTAAAAGGAACGACGATTACCGATCCATCCTTGTTGGAGAAATGTGAGCGTGCTGTACGTGGCGCTCGGCTAAACCAATTGCCAAATGCTCCCGACTCGCAGACAGGACGGATTGTATTCAATTTTAGATTAAGATAAAAATCATTCACATGAATGCTTATAATGAGGCAATCGAGTATCTGTATACTCGATTGCCTATGTTTACAAGGGATGGCGCCTCTGCCTTCAAAAAAGACCTTGACAATACCATCAAACTTTGCGCTGCTTTGGACAACCCACAGCGAAAATTCAAAACATTACATATTGCTGGTACAAACGGAAAGGGATCGACCTCCCACATGTTGGCCGCTATTTTGGCCGAAGCAGGATATAAAACAGGTCTCTATACTTCACCACATTTACTGGATTTCAGGGAACGTATTCGTGTCGATGGTCAGTTATGTGAGAAAGAATTTGTTGTTGATTTTGTCAATACCCATCGCGAGCTTATAGAAGAAGTCAGTCCATCGTTTTTCGAAATTACTGTAGCCATGGCTTTTGATTATTTCGAGAAGAATAAGGTTGATATCGCTGTCATTGAAGTCGGCCTTGGTGGGCGTTTGGACAGTACCAATATTATTCAGCCTTTGCTGTCGGTAATTACCAATATCGGTTTTGATCACATGAATCTTCTTGGTAATACATTGGCGGAAATTGCTAGCGAAAAAGCGGGAATTATCAAGAGAAATACACCTGTCGTTATTTCGGAATATGCTGAAGATACAGCAGCCGTGTTTTTGGATAAAGCAGCGATCGAGCATGCACCGATCCAATTCGCTTCCGACAAGTATGAGACGAAAATGCTGGACGTGGACCAAGATTATTTGACGGTACAAGCGACGGATTCTGCGGGTCATTCAGCAGACTTTCAACTGGATTTAAAAGGCTCCTATCAGGTCAAGAACCTCGCCGGCGTCCTGTTAGCTGTGGATGAATTACGTCAACTGGGCTTTGAGATCAGTGATCAACATGTGCACCAAGCGCTAAAAAATGTGCAGGCAACCACAGGAATTCAAGGCCGATGGCAACAATTGTCGAAGGATCCATTTATCATCTGTGATACAGGGCACAATGAGGACGGAATTCATGAAGTGCTCAAAAATCTGGCTACAACAACTTATGATAAATTGCACTTTGTGATAGGCGCCATGCGCGATAAGGATTTATCACATATGTTGCCTTATCTACCCAAGGATGCAACCTACTATTTCTCTGCTCCAGATATGCCGCGTGCAATGCCAGCAGAAGAGCTGCGGAAAGAAGCTATGGAATTTGGTCTAACGGGGCTTGATTATCCATCGGTAGGAGCTGCGTTTGATGCAGCAAAAGAAGCGTATCAACAAGGGAACCTTATTTTTGTTGGCGGAAGCAATTTTGTTGTTGCGGAAGTACTTGCTCGTTTGACGCAGGAATAAGAATACCACCTTTCCTCGCAAATAAATCTACGGGAGGAATTCATAGAAACCGATCACAAAAAAGGGAGCTGCGTGAAGTGCAGCTCCCTTTTTTATTATTTTGTGCCGTTGGTCATTAGTCATTGATCGTCAATTCACCACGGATATCCTTTTCAATCCAATAGGCGACCTCTTTTTGATCTTCTAACTCGCCTTGAAGATACATTAATTTGGTTACTGCGGCTTCGAATGTCAGGTCGTAGCCATTGAGCACGCCGATGGATTTAAGTCCTTGTGAAGTCTCATAGCGACCTAATTCAACAGACCCTACTTTACATTGCGAAATGTTGAGGATATTTTTACCTTGTTCAATTGCTTCCTTCAATAGATCCAGAAACCAAGTGTCGGTGGTTGTATTGCCCGATCCGAATGTTTCCATAACAATGGAGCGGACATCGGAATCTAGGACTGCTTTGATTGTTTGCGCAGAGATCCCCGGAAATAATTTCAATACGGCTACCCTGTTGTCCAGTTTGGTATGTAGGATAAATTCTTTATCGATATTATTTAATAAAGCATCTGTATTATATTTGAGGTGAATACCAGCTTCAACCAATACGGGATAGTTTGGCGATCTAAAGGCCTCAAATTTGGCCGAATTATATTTAAATGAGCGATTGCCACGGAATAATTTATTGTCGAAAAGAATGCACACCTCTTGGATAATGGAGATACCATCCTGCTTTGCCGAGGCGATTTCCAATGCTGTCATCATATTTTCCCTTGCATCCGTTCGGATCTCTCCGATAGGCAGCTGAGAGCCAGATAAAATGACCGGTTTTTGGAGTCCTTCCAACATAAAGCTCAGTACTGAGGCCGTAAAAGCCATTGTATCGGAACCATGCAGAATAACAAAACCGTCGTAATCTGCATAGTTATCCTTAATAATTTGTGCCATTTCAATCCATATCTCTGGCTTCATGTTGGATGAATCGATAATGGGTTCGAAAGAGTGCACGGTCAGCTTATAGTCTAAGCGACTTAAATCAGGGAGATTTCGTTTGATCAATTCAAAGTCGAAAGGAACGAATGTTCCTGTTTCATCTTTAACCATTCCAATGGTCCCACCTGTGTAGATAATAAAGATATTATGCATTGAGTTTTGAAATTATATACTAAATATACGTTTTGAATTTTCTGTTGTGATTTCGGCTACCTTTTCGACGGAGATCTGGTGAAGGTCAGCTACTTTTTGTGCGACGTAAACCAAATAGCTACTTTCATTTTCTTTACCGCGAAAGGGGACAGGAGCCAGATAAGGTGCATCGGTTTCTAGAACAATATGTTTTAAATCGATTTCTTTGACCACCTGATCTAAGCCCGCTTTTTTAAAGGTAACGACTCCGCCAATACCAAGAGCGAAACCTAAATCGATAGCCTGGTGGGCCTGCTCCAGGGAACCGGTAAAGCAGTGCAGAACGCCAAATAATTTGTCGTCGTGAAGTTCTTCCAATAATTCGAACAATTCAGTGAAGGCTTCCCGGCAGTGGATATCGATCGGTAAATTTAATTCCTTAGCCCATTGAACCTGAGTTCGAAAGGCGTCTTTTTGAATTTCAAGCGTGCTTTTATCCCAATAAAGATCCAGCCCGATCTCACCTATGGCATGGACTTTGTGTGTTTCCAAGCTCTTTCGGATGGTTTCTAACTCTTCCACATAGTTTTCCTTTACATCGCAGGGATGTAATCCAAGCATCGGAAAACAATGTTCTGGATAAGCCGCTACGGTATCAAATACAGGTTTTATGGAAGCGCTATTCACATTCGGCAAAAAAAGGCGTTGTATGCCATTATCGAAGCAACGTTGTAGATGTTCTTGCAGTTTTTCGGTTCCTGCATGGTAATAAATGTGTGTATGTGTATCTGTAAGCAACATAGTTTTCTGCGTGGAAGCAGCGGGTTAGGGTAAAAACTTGTTTTTATTATTATCGAATAAAGTGGTAGACTTAATTACCAAAATTTCAATTCGCTCTCCAAAGATAACTTATTAATTAGCAAAAATGAAAATTAATACAGGATTCCTTCGATTGAGACAAATTCCTTTTTCGTGTCTTGGAAAACGTCATCGAGAGAAGGCGGGCCTTCATGCCATGGAGACATTAGCAAAGATTGTTATTGGCCGTTGAAAAGATACGTTTAATTAAAAAGAGTCAGAAGTCAAACATACCGTACGATTTACTGTTAAACAGATAAAAGAGGCGGTTGTTGTCCTATTTTTATAAGAATAAATGAATCATATGATGAATAAGAGGTTATGCCTGGGTTTATTGACTTTGGCGTCGGTTATGTGTTTAAACAAACTACATGCGCAATCATTGATTGACCCTTCGGTAAAAGATATTATTCAAAAAGCCTTTCAGACAAATAAAGAATTGAAATTGAAGGCTTACGAAGTCGATAAAGCACGTCTGGAAGCCGATGGAGTAAAAGCAAACCGGCTGCCACATGTCTCGGCACTCGGGCTATACGGTTATGTACATAGCAATGGGAGTATTGATATTCCTACGGTTAATATCCCTTTATTGAACCTCGGCTTGTTTGAAGGAGCAACAGGATTTAGTATGCATGGGCAAGCGGCCTATGCGGGGGTGTCTGTAAAGCAGATTATCTTTTCGGGATTACAGATTCCGAATGGAATAAAAGCATTGCAGGAGAAAGCTGTGGCTCAACAATATTTAGAATCGGCCGGTCGAGAAACACTTTCAAAGGATATTATTGCTTCTTTTGATCAGCTGATGTTGTTGGATGAGGTGGATAAATTGATTGTCGATTCTGAAAAGCGATTAAAGAAAGAACAGGAAAAGGTGAATAAAGCGATTCAAAATGGCCTTGCAATACCTTATGATAGAGATAAATTGAAATTGGCCTTGCTGGAGCTGGAAGAGAAAAAGGTAGAGGTTTCTGGTAATCGGGATTTGTTGTGTCAAAAGATCGAACAAGAAACAGGGGTATCTTTTCAAGAGGTCGGCGGAATTCATTATGGACTTAAACCTATATTTTTGTCGGATCTTCCACGTGATGTCGAACAAAGATCCGAATTGAAAGCACTAGATGCTTCCTCAAAAGCGTATGAGTACCTGTATAAAAAAGAAAAGGGGGGAGCTCTTCCTGCTGTCTTTGCCTTTGGATCCGCAAACTATCTGAATGTATTCAACTCCAAACTCACGGTGAAAGATCAACCGCTATTTGGTACAGTCAACTTACCGCTTAATTCCATCAAGGGGAGCCCCAATTTAATGGTCGGCGTAGGAGTTAAATGGGATCTCTATACGGGCGGAGAGCATCATAATAAGATAAAGCAAGTTAAACTCGATCAGCATATCAATACGACCAAGCGAGAAGATGCGCAAGAAAAATTAAATTTATTACTCAGCAAAAATACCGTTACCTATACAACAGGCAACCAAAAGCTGAAAGTGGGGGAACAGCAATTGAAAGTTGCCGAAAATAACCTTTCTATGGCTGTTAAACAGTATCAAGCTGGCTTAATAGATGTTACCGAGTTATTGGCTGCTGAAAACGATTGGTACAAAGTTAATTTGGGTTATTTTAACAATGTTTTGCAGCAACGTACAGCTGCAGTCGAATTACTACATACATCAGGAAAATTATTACAAACTATACATGAGTAACATGAAGAATTTATATGGGATATTATCTCTGTCTATTTTTGTTTCTTGTACAAATCAAGTGAAAGAGAAGCCTATTGAAGGCAAGGTGGAGCGAGAGCAAGTGACGGTTGTGACAAAGGTTCCGGGGAAAATTGCGAAGCTTCTGGTTGAAGAGGGTGACTTTGTGCATGCGGGTGATACCTTGGCTATTTTGAGTATTCCCGAGGTAGATGCGAAAGAAGAGCAGGCAAAGGGAGCGCTGCAGTCTGCTGATGCACAATATAACATGGCAGTCAAAGGTGCTACGAAAGGTCAACTCGTGCAGTTGCAGGCGAAGGTAGATGGACTTAAGGAACAATATGAATTTGCGAAAAAATCAATAGGTAGGCTGGATGCCCTTTTGCAGGATAGCCTGATTCCCCAGCAAAAGTACGACGAGACCTACGCTAAATATCAGGGGGCTAAAAATCAATATCTTGCAGCACAGGCTGAATTAGCTGAAGCAAGGGGTGGGGCTAGACAAGAACAGCAGATTATGGCTTTGGGGCAAAAAGAACGTGCACTGGGGGCGGTATCTGAAGTCAATGTTGCTGCACAGGAGAAATATGTCATTGCTCCACAGGACATGAGTGTGGAAACGATTAATCTGAAAGTCGGTGAATTGGCGATGGCAGGCTATCCGATTATCAATGGTTTCCTCGATCGATCGACCTATTTTAGATTTACATTGCCCGAAAATAAAATGGGAAAACTTCAAAAAGGAGAGGCTGTTGAGGTAGAAATTCCTTATTTGAATCACAAAAAGGTTAAAGCAAAGGTGATTAGTATCAAAGCCTTAAATTCGTATGCAAGCATTGCGTCAGCTTATCCTGATTTCGATCCGCAACAGGCTGTGTTTGAATTGAAAATTGTTCCTGAAGATGTTGTCGGTAGCAAAGATTTGTTAACAAAAACGCTTGTGGTTCTCCATGCGAATTAAAGAGCTTGACTGTGAAAAAATTTTTAGAATTGATCCAACGGGAGTTTAAGCTCTTCTTCAATAATAAAGTGCTATTGATGCTTTTTCTAGGTGCACCTGTATTGTATGGTGTCTTGGTGGGGCATGTTTATCAACAAGGTAAGGTAACTCAGATGCCGGTCATTGTGGTTGATGAGGATAATAGCCCCCTAAGCAGTTCATTTATTGATATGCTTTCAGATAATGAGAGTATTGAAGTTGCCCGTGTATTACCCTCCTTATTTGATTCAAAAGATATTGCCATGCAATATGAGGCAACAACGATTGTACATATTCCCAAGGGGTTTGCATCCGGAGTACAACAGGGGCGTTTGCCCGAAATGACTGTTTTTGTAGACGGTGCCAATACATTGACCTCCAATACCGCCATGATGGCTGTCAATGTGTGTGCCTCGACGTTGAAAGCGGGCATACAGATTCAGGCGCAAATGAAACGTGGTGTTCCGGCAAAGATCGCTGCACAGCAGTACGAACCATTTAAGTCAACTTTTGTTAAGCAGAATATCCGAAGTGGAAATTACCTGTATTTTATGTTGCCGGGAGTGCTAATTACTGTGCTGCAGCAGGTCTTGCTCTTGGGCTTGGCTTTGTCTTTTTCCTCAGAATTTGAAGGCAATACATTTCCGGAGCTGGTACGTAAAATCGGTAATCCCATCGGGCTTATTCTTGTTAAGATATTACCTTATGTTTTGATGTCTGTCGGTATTCTGGTTTTATATTGGGGTTTTGGTCAATATTACCGTATGCCTTTACAGGCCGAATTTGGTCGCTTTGTACTCTGTACTTTCGTCTTTTTGCTTGCCGTGTGTTTCATAGGTGTACTCGTCAGTATTCTACTGCCTTCACAGTTGAAATCGACGGAAGTTCTTATGGTCATTGCGACGCCAGCATTTATCCTGAGTGGCTTTACCTGGCCTTCGAGTCTAATGCCAGGCTGGGTGCAGGCAATTGCAAATGTAATCCCATCGACCCATTATCTACGAATTTTTAGGTTAATGTTTATTCAGCATGCTGAAAATTACCATACCGATAAGGCGCTGATCGCATTGACCATCATCATGATCATCAGTTTTATATTGGCGGTAATAATACTATGGCTGAAAATACGGAAGATCAAAAAAGAAGATAAGAAGATTAGCGTATAGTGAATAAAAGTACGAACAATAAAAAAGCGGTTTCATCTCGATGAAACCGCTTTTTTATTAACTGAAATTTACAGTCGAATTATTTTTTTGCTGCAGGAGCTTTAGTTGCAGGAGCTGTTGCCGCTGGAGCCGTAGTTCCAGTAGGCGCTACCATGCCTGGAGTTGTTGCTGTAGGAGCAGGAACTTTTCCAGGTTTGATATCCAATACTTCTACTTCAAAAACTAAAGGAGCATATGGAGGGATAACACCTGAAGGGCGATCGCCATAAGCCAAAGATGAAGGAATGACTAAAGTTGCTTTTGTACCTTTGTTAAACAATTGGAATGCTTCAGTCCATCCAGGGATTACACCATCAACACCTAATTGGAATTTTAATGCTTCATAAGGACGTTGAGGGTTGAAAATTTTCTCTTTTTTAGCTACATCTGGAAGGTTTGTATCAAATACTTTTCCTGTAGTTAATGATCCTACATAGTTCACGTGAATAGAATCACCTACTTTCGCATTTGTACCTGTTCCAGGTTTAGTAATTACATATTGAAGACCTGAAGCTGTTTTAGTTGTTTTCAAGCTTTTATCCTTGATGTATTTTTCAAGTTTAGCAGGTTCAGCTGCCTTGTGTTTGTTCAATTCTTCTTCAAAATATTTTTGAACTTGTTCACCCAATTGTTGGTCTGTTAACTTTCCTTTTTTGAAGTGTTTTTTGACTTTGATCGAATAAACAATGAATTTATCTGCAAATTCTGGTTTTGGTTGATGCGTTTTAGCAGCCATAGAATCCAAATTGATTTTGAATACCAAGCTATCACCTTCACCTACGTATTTGAATAAACCAGTAGGGTCACCTGGATTTTTTGCGATGATACTATCTGGATATAATTGAACGATTTGAGGGACTCCCATGTCATACGTACTTTGCATTGTAGAATCTCTGTCCGTTTTCACAACCATGTCAAGTGCTAATAAATCGCCTGATACTGCTTTTTCTTTTGCATTATCATCTACGATTTTATACTCAAGACCACCTTCAGCCTTTTTGAATTTTTGGCATGACGTCATCAAAAGACCGGCAGCCGCGAAAAATAGAATTGCTTTCTTCATTTTCTAATGTATGTTACGATATCTTATTTTGTTAATATTTCTTTATAATTTGGTAAAACCGATTTGAATTTTGCAATCACTGCTTCAAGGCTTTCTTTCGAATTACCTCCTGAAGCGTTAAGATGCCCGCCTCCATTGAAATACAATTTACAGATCTCATTGCAAGGAACTTCTCCAATCGAACGCAAAGATAGTTTAATTTGTTCATTTCTGTCAATAATTAAAGCAGCCAATCGAATTCCTTTGATAGAAAGGGCATAATTGACTAATCCTTCGGTATCACCGGTGATCACTTCAAACTGAGTGAGATCCGCTTTGGTTACATGGATAATGGCGGTGTTATATTCATGAATAACCTCTAGACGATTCAATAAACAGAACCCTAAGAATTTCAGGCGGCTTTCTGACGAGCTATTGTAAATCTCTTCGTGGATAGCCCAGTTTTGTGCACCGCAATCAATGAGTGATGCAATGATGCGGTGAATTTCAGCAGTGGTAGAACGGAAGCGGAAAGAGCCCGTATCGGTCATAATACCGGTATATAGGCATGTCGCCATGTCAGCACTGATATGGTCTGGATCTTGCATCTCATGGACTAAGAAGCGATAGATCAATTGTGCAGTCGCTGCAGCAGATGGATCCCAAAATGCGTAGTCTTCAAACCCTTCCGGATCTAAATGGTGATCAATCATGCATTTGATTCCTTTCGCTTGACGAATAGGTTCACCCATTTCGTGAATCCGGGCAAGGCCATTAAAATCTAAGCAGAAAATTAATTCAGCTGCGTCAATCTGTTGATTGTGCAGGTCAAAATCCTGCGTATAAATTTGTACATTTTCTAAGCCAGGTAACCAATCCAAAAAGGCAGGAAAGTCTGACGGTACAATGAGATTTACGTGGTGCCCTTTCGCGGACAACCAAAAATATAATCCTAAAGATGAACCCAATGCGTCCCCATCTGGTTTGTAGTGCGTTGTAATTACAATACGTTTTGGTTCAGCTAATAATTCTTTTAATTCTTCCGATTTCAGCATAGTCATATTAAGTCTGCAAACCTACTATAAAAAAATTAGATTAGACAAATTTTTTATAAAGATCTTTTAGCATCTTATAGCGTTTTGTGTTGATTTTAAAAAATTGATTTTCAGGTTTTTAAAACTTATATACATAGATCTTGAAATCCCGCTTCATGCAGATTAAATAATTGGCATTGTCGCCATAGTTAATCGGTCCATAATAGAACTTTGAAAAACCTTCTACAGGGAATCCCTCCTGGACCAAGCCATCAGATCCGAAAACATAAATCATGCGGTTGTCGGTTCCAACACCTATGATATCAGATTTACCTATTCGTTTAAAAAACAACGGTCTGTTACTGGCCTCTTCGATGAATTTATATTCAAAGTAGGAAGACGAGTCTCTTGAACTGTAGGCATTCAGTTTGTTGTTGGCTAGAATAACAAAATCTCTGTCAGCACCACCGCTAATATCTTCAAAATTAAAGAACGCATCTTTACCCCAATCACCTAGTTTTATTTTTTTTGTTTCGCCTTCGAAAGGAATTTTGAATACGCTGCCTTTATTGTTTGCCAAGTAAATGAAGGAGTTCTTTTCATCCGACGCCGCAACTAAACCAATTGGATTTTTAACACTTTCCCCATCGGTATCCATTGTTTTTTTACGGATGATCTTACCATTTTGATCAAAGAAATACACGGAAGCAGTGCTTGTACCGGCAATAATATAATTTGTCTGTCCCAGGCTGGTTGTTTTTAGATCGAATAAAATTCGACCATCCACGCTATTATTTTCAAAGCCCTCCACTTTTTTGCCATCCAGGGTATACGCAAGAATGCGGTCTGTTGCCGGAATGTAAATACGTTGTTCTTTATTGAAGGTGGCGATTGTAGCCCCGTAAGTTGCCGAGTATGGAAGTTCAACGGAGAAGCCAGTTCTGTTTTTACCATCGGGCATAAAGCGATATAAACGGTTTTTTGTGACGGCGACAATACTGAGATCCTGTAACTGCATTGGCTCGCCCAAAATTTCACCTTGGAAGAGGTTTTGCCAGAGTTCTTTTCCATCCGGCGAAAATGCATGTACCGTGTGATCTTGTTCTTGAATCAGGATAAACTTGTTCTTCCCATCTTGATCGAAAATCCAAGGTTTATTGATAATTCGGTTCTCCAGCTGGACTGTCCATTCTGGTTTGCCGCCTAATCTCGTATCACTCTTAAAGAGGGCATATAAACTGGACGAAAATGTGCCCTGATTGCCACTCAACTGGTAAGACCAGGAGTAGAAATTTTGAAAGCCATATTCATCCTCATCTTTAAAGTTCTTTGCAAAGTCAGCTTTTAAGTTATCTAGAATATTGCTTTTACCAGCTTTAGGTTCTAAATAGAAAGTCACATTGCTGCGGCTATTCTGCAATGCTGCATGATTTTTGAAAATAGCCGTTCCGGAAAGAAATTGCTTTTCCCGGAAAGATTCCCGATAATCTCTCAAGATACCCGTCCGTGTAGCGACCACCATAATGTTATCTACAATGGTAAAATAGGGGCGGGTAAAGCTTTTGAAAGGTTCTCCAAATAGCGCATGTAAGAGATTCGAATATTTAAATTGATAGATTGAATCACCTACAGACGAACTGAATTTCTTGAGATTATCAGCAAATAGCGTTGAATCCGAAATGCTGATCAAACCTATCGCATCCTGATTATCTAATTCCGCAAGCGCAAATTCATCGTTGAAAATTGGCGCGATGATACTGTCAAATGATACTTTGCTGTCTTCTTCAAAGTTCTTTATACTTTTAGCCAATCGAGCATCTTCTTTTTGCTGTACCAACAAGGCTTTCAGTCCACTGCGAAAACTATGGGGATCTGAAATACTAAAGTCTATATAAGATGCAGCATTTTTAGGCAGATAATTCCCCAGAGCTTGCACTTGAGCTGTCTGCGTGGCAAATAACTGTAGGTAACTATTTTTGCTCGCCGAGAGATCTGTTTCACCCTTAAAAATAAAAGCGTCTTTTTTGAAATTCATATTCCAGGACGTTTGGCCCTTCAGCGAATCGATTAAGTTGAGATAAGTGCCAAATTTAGATTTCATCAATATTCGAGCAATTTGCGACAATTGTTCATTGAAAAAATAGAGACTAAGCGGTGTGTTTTTATTGTTATGGTTTACAAAGAACTCGATTTGTTTGGTACTTATTTTCTTAACCTGTTTATCAAAAATCTGGGAGAGTACCTGTTTGGAATAGCTAGCGAAAATGATTTCGTGAGAATAGGCACAATAAAGTGTACTATCCTTAGTGCCTTGATTAAGCCCATAAAATCGTTGCCCTAAGGTGTCAAAAGGTTGTATTTTGTAGTTTTTACCGACGTTTCCAAGTAATGTTGCCAGCGAGTTATTATCAATGCTTTGACCAACCTGAACGCTATATAATGGCGTAATCTGGTCTTTTTCCTGGTGAAAAGAGAGTAATATTTGCTGCCCCGCTACAAGAGGTACAAACTGTTCATTACGTAATAATTCGTCTTTAAGACGCTCCAGGTTGCCGAAATTGCGTTGACCTATAATGGCTTTAAAGAGCTCATAGTCGTTGAAGATCGTATCTACAGTCTGATCATTGGCAAAGGAGGCAATAGCTAATGTACTTTCAGGAAGATATTGTAAAGCTTTAGAATCTTGTTTATTGTTTTTATTGAAGTCTCCAAAAAGATAGATCGTGGCCGCGATGACCGCGATGAATAATATAACAGTGATGATGATTGTTTTTTTCATCCTTTTTATTTTTTTCAATGCCTGATAAGAACTCGAATAAATCGTCAGTACCACGCTGGTCGATGCGATTAAAAATCCAGTTTTAGCAGAACAGCTATTTATGAGGTACTCATTTTCTTGTCAGCAGAATAAGTACACTAAACTTGTTTTTTTAATGGTGATGAAGCCATCATGCGGCAGATGTCTATCAAGGATATACAAATCTTGCACCTCGTTCAAGATCCCGGTGAGCTGCACGATGCTCATGATGATTCATACGTAAAACAAACCTAATAAAAATATATGGGAAGAGATAGAAAATCGTTCCTATAATGCGCCTTTGTAATATAAATTTAACAAAAAATTCCTTATTTTGCTCTGTTTTTAATACATTTATCGCTAGAAACTCATTTTCAGCATTCACTTTAACATAATGAATAAGAAAATCATTTTAGCCGCTTCGTTGTTGGGAGCATTAGCTGTAATATTAGGCGCCTTTGGTGCTCATGGTCTAGAAGGAAAGGTAAGTACATATCATATTGAAACTTGGAAAACTGCAAATCAGTATCATTTCTATCATACCTTCGCCCTGTTATTTTTATCCACTTTTTCGCGAGCAAAGACGTACTCCATTAAAGTGTCATTTATAGCTTTCCTCATTGGTATACTTTTTTTCTCGGGATCGTTATATGTCTTAAGCGTGCGCGAAATAACCGGCTTTGGAAATCCGTCTATTTTAGGACCTATCACCCCTTTGGGAGGATTGTCGTTAATCGTTGGCTGGGTTGCATTATTTATTGCTGCACTAAAAAATAAATCGTAATCCTATTTAATTGCCTATGTTCATACGAAATCATATTCGTATCTAATTATAACGGAGCCTTCTTGAATAGATTTCAGGAAGGCTTTTTTAGGTTGCAATTGACTGACCTATGATCTCTTGTTTTTTTTACTCCGATATCGCTTTGAGCCCGCATGGGCATTGTCGGTTTTATGTATCGCCGGGGTCGTTTGACCTCTTTTCCTGAAGGTTTTTTTGTACTTTTATACCATAATTTGAATTTATGTCCAATCCACAATCTACGATTTTTAGTGAAAGAGATACGCTGTTTGTTGATGTGGTCCTACCACTAGCATTGGCAAGAACATATACTTATCGTATTCCGATTGACTGGAATGATCGTGTGCAGGTCGGTGTACGTGTCATTGTGCAATTTGGAAAGAATAAGATCTATTCTGCGGTTGTGAAGTCAATTAGTCAGGAAGCACCAAAGCATTATGAGGCAAAGTATATTTTGGACATCATTGATGACAAACCCATTGTCAATTTGGCTCAGTTTAAACTTTGGGATTGGCTAGCCGATTATTACATGTGTAGTTTAGGCGAAGTCATGCAGGCTGCGCTGCCTTCGGCATTGAAGCTGGCCAGTGAGACCAAAGTCGTTTCATCGATTGCGGCAGATTTTGACCGTTCTACACTTTCAGATAAGGAGTATCTGATTATAGAGGCTTTGGAGGTGGCGGGAGAACTTAAAGTCAGTGATATTGTGAAATTGCTGGGACAAAAAACAGTCTTCCCCATATTGAAGCAATTATTTGACAAAGGAATTGTTTTGATTTCTGAAGAGATTACAGAAAGATATAAACCCAAGACTAAAGCATTTTTACGTTTTGCTCCCGACTTTAGAAATGAAGATGCAAAAAGAGAATTATTGGATAGCTTAAACCGTGCGCCAAAACAACAAGATGCGGTATTGGCATTTATGCAGCTGGTCAAAAAAACGGAGGAAATCACGCGGCCCATGTTGGCTGAGGCCTCGGGCTGTGGTAACGGTGCTATTACGGCCTTGATTGACAAAGGTGTTTTTGAAATAAAGGAAAAGGTTGTATCCCGGTTCCAGGGGGAAGATATCGAATTGGATGCCAATTTTCAATTTAATGAAAACCAGCAAAGGGCCTATACTGAAATACAAGAGTCGTTTGAAGAGAAGGAAGTTACCCTGTTACATGGTGTTACTGCTTCGGGAAAAACACAGATTTATATACGACTTATCGAACAAGCAATCGCAGCAGGAAAATCAGCCCTCTATCTACTGCCTGAGATTGCGCTGACAGCACAGATTACGGCGCGCTTAAAGCTGCACTTCGGCGATAAATTGGGGGTGTACCACTCTAAGTTTAATGATAATGAACGTGCCGAGGTATGGCATAAAGTAATGAAAAATGAATTTCAGGTCGTGATTGGAGCTCGTTCTTCAGTTTTTCTGCCCTTTCAGGATTTAGGGATTATCATCGTTGATGAAGAGCACGAAAGCTCCTATAAA
The DNA here is from genome assembly GCF_964277905.1 of uncultured Sphingobacterium sp. Taxonomy (NCBI): domain Bacteria; kingdom Pseudomonadati; phylum Bacteroidota; class Sphingobacteriia; order Sphingobacteriales; family Sphingobacteriaceae; genus Sphingobacterium; species uncultured Sphingobacterium sp. The sequence goes on along the minus strand of NZ_CAXYKD010000036.1, from coordinate 14,360 downwards.
CAGTTTGATCCAGCCCCACGTTACCATGCCCGTGATACGGCTATTTACCTCGGATTTCTACATCAGACCAAAGTGCTATTGGGATCAGCGACGCCTTCTTTGGAAAGTTATTACAATGCTAAGGCTAAGAAGTATGGTTTTGTGCAACTGCTTGAGCGTTATGGCAACGCACAATTGCCAAGTATTGAGTTGGTGAATATTCCCGAAGAAGGAAGAAAAGAAAATATGTTTTCCTATTTTTCTGGCACCTTGTTAAAAGCAATTGAAGAAGCCGTAAAAAATAAAGAGCAGGTTATATTATTTCAAAATAGACGTGGGCACACGACAATGATCCAATGTAATACCTGTGGATTCGTTGCAAAATGTGTCAATTGTGATGTCAGCCTAACCTATCACAAGAGCTCTAATATGATGCATTGCCATTATTGTGGTCATGTGGAGCCTCCACTTCGTGTTTGCCCGGCCTGTGGAATGCCACATATCGAGAGTAAAGGGTTCGGTACAGAAAGGGTAGAGGAAGAACTTGAAATCCTGATGCCCGAAATTCGCATCGGTCGGTTGGATCTGGATTCCACAAAAGGTAAATATGGTTTCGACAAAATTATCACGGCTTTTGATGAGCATGAATTTGATGTTCTTATTGGAACGCAAATGGTTGCTAAGGGGCTCGATTTCGGAAGAGTAAGCCTCATCGGTGTTGTCAATGCAGATACGATCATTAACTTTCCGGATTTCCGTTCGTATGAACGATCTTTTTCGTTATTTTCCCAGGTAGCAGGACGCGCAGGTCGGCGTGAAGCAGGCGGAAAAGTGATCATCCAAAGCTACACCACGAATCATCGGGTGTTAGAACAGGTGGTCAATAACGATTATGAAGGGATGTTTATGACGGAAATTACAGAACGAAAAAACTATCTTTATCCTCCTTTCTACCGGCTTATTCGGATTGATATTAAACATGCGGATTTTCAGAAATGCTATGATTCGGCCAATCGTTTTGCTTCGGCGCTGCGTCAACAATTGGGTGCAAGGGTATTGGGGCCGGAGCCGCCATTAGTTTCACGCGTGCGGAATAATTTTATCCAGACCATTACCTTGAAGATTGAACGCACAAATATTAGTATTGCGAAGGTTAAGGAATTGATCCGCTCGGTTCTCCTGGATTTTGAAATAGATAAAGCCAATGCTGGTGTACGCGTTCAGGTTGATGTAGATCCATATTAGTGACAGCTATTGCCCCATTAGCTTGTAAAAACGAGCGTTTTAGGTAAAGTTAAATTACTTGTGCTTATCGTTTTCTTCGCGGCCAAATTCAAGAGGTCAGCGTAGATTGGGCATAAGGACAGATGATTTGGAAAATAAAGCAAATTGACTTGAAAATGTGTACTGTATTGGTATTGAATTATTTGTGATTAATTCTGCTTAATGTGCCTTTTAAAAGGTAAATTTGAAACATCATGGCGTACAAGTTTATTGATAATTATCGAGAGAAAGGTGCTCGTAAGAAATTGGTTGAACATCTTAAAAGCCGGGGGATTGCGGACCAGAAAGTATTAGATGCCATTGGCAAGGTACCACGTCACTATTTTTTTGATGAAACATTCTGGAATCAGGCCTATCGGGATATTGCTTTTCCAATAGGTGACGGGCAAACAATTTCACAGCCGTATACCGTCGCCTATCAATCGGAACTGCTTCACGTCAAAAAAGGAGATAAAGTACTGGAAATTGGTACGGGATCTGGATACCAAACCTGTATCTTATTGGAACTTGGCGCAGACGTGTATACCATCGAACGTCAGGAAAACCTATATCAAAGAACCATTCAAGTGTTGCCGTACATGGGCTATAAACCGAATTTCTTTTTGGGCGATGGCTCCAAGGGAATTGAAGAGCACGCTCCTTATGACAAGATTATTGTAACTGCAGGTGCGCCATTCGTGCCAGAGGTTATGTTAAAGCAGCTGAAAATGGGCGGAATTTTTGTAATCCCTGTAGGAGACGAAAAATCGCAAAAGATGATGACGATTATTCGTGTGGGTGAAAATGATTTTGACCGTATCGAATTGGATACTTTTCGTTTTGTGCCTTTGGTGGGTGATCAAGCCTGGTAGGATATCCATTCAACCAGCTTAAAAGACTTCCTCCAAGGCCTTTAAGCGAAACCAAAACATCCATGATTAAATTGAAATGAACGTGAAAGAATAAATATTCACCTTATGACCCCAACTGCAATATTATATGACCAGAAGCATCGCGAAATCGCTTTAACTGTCCTCAAATTAAATAAACAAGTCAATACGCTCAGCTTGTCGCGGCTATTTGTGATACTCGGTGGCGGAGCGTTATTATTTTATACCTTTCAACTGGAAAGCCTTCCGCTGGTTTTTTTCTGTTTTTTTGCATTATTGTTCCTATTCGCCTATCTCGTGCGGAAGCAGAGCCAGCTAGAGCTTCAGAAGAACTATTTTGAAGCCTATCTGAAAGTTTTGGCAAATGAACAGGCCCTGGCAGACGGAAAATTAAATATGTATGATCATGGCCAGCATTTCGAAAACGGAGTTCATCCTTATAGCTCCGATATGGATGTCTTTGGAACATACTCCTTATTTGCGCAGATAAATCGGGCAACTACCAAACAGGGAATTGATCTTTTGGCTTCTTGGCTTGATGCACCTCTCCAAAGCCATCAAATTCAACGCAATCAAGAAGCTTCCCAGGAACTTGAAAATGAATCGGAATGGATATGGGATTTTCAGGCAAAGCTTTTGGCCAATCTGAACCATAAATTGGATATCAAAGCATTTTTGATAAATTACTTTCAAGACCGAAATTTTCAGTTCGGAAATGCCTTCATGCGAGTCTATCTCAAAGTTGGGCCCGTTTTATTTTTGGTCGCTTTAGTCGGCAGTTTTTTCGTGCCAAAATTGGCTGGGGTGGCAACATTGATAGGGCTATTTCATATTCTTTGGGCCTTGGCCAAAGCGGGAAGTGTTAGCATGTTCTCCTCTCGAATAGACAAGATAGGTGGCGTGCTGGGCTCATACGCAGATGCGATTCAATCTATTGAAGACCATGCATGGAAGTCTATTGCTATGCAGGAGATCGCGGGAGAGCTTAAACAAAACCAGGGTACAGCATCCATTTCCCTTGCCTTTAAAAAACTCGCTGGTCTTATTAACAATTTGGACGCCCGGAATAATGTCTTTGTCGGGATATTTCTAAACCTGTTTTTGCTTTGGGATTTTAGACAAGTATTGGCTATTGTTGACTGGAAGAATAAGTACGAACACGAGATTCTAAATTCATTCGATACCTTAGCTAAGGTTGAGGCTGTAACTAGCCTTGCTATTTGGAAGAGAAACCATTCGTCGTACATTTATCCATTAATTTTGGATAACCCACTGAAAAATAAGATTGACGCGCAAGGGGTATATCATCCATTGATTCCAAGCAATCAGGTCGTCGCCAATGATTACAGTAGTATAGATCATCGAGTTGCTTTGGTGACAGGTTCAAATATGGCTGGAAAGAGTACGTTTCTGCGGACAGTTGGTATTAATGCAATTTTGGCATATGCCGGAGCTGCGGTTGCTGCAGCTTCTTTTCAGCTCCCGATTTATAAACTGATATCCTATATGCGAATCAAGGATAATTTGAATGAAAGTACGTCGACTTTTAAAGCTGAATTGAATCGGATGAAATTTATATTGGATACAGTTTCAGCACATAGCGATAGTTTTTTTCTAATCGATGAGATGCTTCGTGGGACAAATTCTGTCGACAAATATCTGGGCTCCCGTGCAATTATAAAGAAACTGGTTCGATTGGATGGTAAAGGTATGGTGGCTACACATGACTTACAGCTGTCCAGTTTACAAGAGGAATTTCCGGGAGATATCAAAAATTATCATTTTGACATTCGTGTTGACGAGGGTCAGATGCTGTTTGATTATAAGCTGAAGATAGGAGAATGTAAAATATTCAATGCTTCGCTTTTATTAAAAGGTATAGGAGTGGATATCGACGAAAATATGGAATAAAAATGACGGAACTGGAGCTAGATTGGTTTACATTTGTCTCCTCTTAAATCCACTTAATAAAAAAATAAATGACTTTACAAGAACGTATTGATTTATCAGAAACACACGTCTGCACGACCGTGTTTCCGTTTTTGACGAATCATCACGATACTTTATTCGGCGGCAAGGCGATGTCCATTATGGACGAAGTATCGTTTATGGCTGCAACACGATTTTGCCGCAAAACGTTGGTGACTGTGTCGACAGATCGTATAGACTTCAATAAGGCAATTCCTTCGGGAAGTATTATTGAAGCTATCGCAAGGGTTCAGAATGTAGGCCGGACCAGCTTGAAGGTGAAGGTCGAGATATTTTTGGAACATATGTACAAGGAGGGAAGAGAACTGGCCATTGAGGGTGTTTTTACATTTGTTGCCCTAGATGAAAACAAACAGCCAATTCCAGTCCTTGAAGGCTTGGATATTGAATAAAATTTTAGCATTCCGAATGCGGAAACTCAGGGGGAGAATTTTTTAAAATTATAACATCGAAAAAGGGACGCATCTGCGCCCCTTTTTTCTTTGAGAGAGTGATCCAGAATTTTATAGGTCATCTCTACAACGTTGTGATTCTATGGTGTTTTATACTTTTTTTTATTCGTTTCGTTTGATTGGGCTGAGGTCATTAAGCTCTTCGGCTGTAAATAGGCGATAATGAACTTTGAAAGTTTTACCCAGTGGCGTTTCCAATGAGAATCCTCCGGGACCAAACCCATCCAGTACATCGAGGGTGAAATGCGCATGTTTCCAATATTCAAAGAGATCACGATCCACCCAAAATTCATATCCTTCAGCTAATCCGATCATGGCATCATTCGTCCTCGGAAAATACCCTCCTTCCTCAAAACACTGTGGCTGCGTACCCTCGCAACAGCCTCCGGCTTGATAAAACATTAATTTACCATGCTTTGCTTCAAGTTCATGAATGAGCTCCCTTGCTTTTTCAGTGATGTCTAATCTATTAATCATGGTGAAATCAGTTTATGTGTTTTAGCGTTGGTTCATATGAAATTCAGCGGAAGGGGCAGCATTTGCTCCCCCTAGACTCGGGCATCAAGCTGTTCGAAAAGTATACCCGTATGCTTCAGTTAAAAGAAGCCAAGTTTTTCTTTGCTGTAGGAAATCAACATATTCTTGGCCTGTCTGTAATGGGCAAGCATCATTTTATGGTTTTCTCGTCCAATTCCTGATTGTTTGTATCCGCCAAATGGAGCGCCAGCTGGGTAGGAGTGGTACTGATTTACCCATACACGTCCAGCTTGTATGGCACGTGGAACCTGATAAAGCTGATGTGCATCTCGGGTCCATACACCTGCTCCGAGACCATACATGGTATCGTTGGCGATGGCAATTGCTTCTTGTTCGTCTTTGAACGTGGTCACTGCAAGCACGGGGCCGAAGATTTCTTCCTGGAAAATGCGCATGCTATTATCACCTTTGAATAGGGTGGGTTTGATATAGTAGCCTTCTTCAAAACCAGCACCAACATTGTTTTCATCTCCGCCAGTCAATACTTCGGCTCCTTCTTCTTTGCCAAGTTTAATATAGGACATGATCTTATCTTTTTGAATCTTCGATGCCTGAGCACCCATCATTGTTGTTGGGTCTAATGGATCCCCGACTTTGATCTGATTAACCCGATCGATCACTTTAGCGATGAATTTTTCATAAATATCCTCCTGGATCAGTAGGCGAGAGGGGCAGGTGCAAATTTCGCCCTGGTTGAGCGCGAATAATACCGCCCCTTCAACTGCTTTGTCCAAAAATGCATCATCTGCATCCATTACCGAACTGAAGAAAATATTGGGCGATTTCCCTCCCAATTCTAGGGTTACCGGGATGATATTTTCAGTCGCATATTGCATGACCAAACGTCCTGTTGCTGTGGAACCTGTGAATGCTGCTTTGGAAACCTTAGGATTGGTGACCAAGGAACGACCAAGCTCTGCGCCGAAACCGTTGACGATATTGACCACTCCGGCGGGAATCAAATCACCGATGATTTCCATAAGAATAAGAATAGATGCTGGTGTACTTTCAGCAGGTTTTAACACAACAGTATTCCCTGCAGCAAGGGCCGGAGCTAGTTTCCATACAGCCATCAGAATCGGGAAATTCCATGGAATAATCTGTGCAACAACCCCGATTGGTTCGTGTACAATCAACGACACCGTATTGCTGTCCAGTTCGCTTATGGACCCCTCTTCAGCACGGATTACACCGGCAAAATACCGAAAATGGTCGATGGCTAATGGGATATCCGCATTGAGTGTTTCACGTACAGCTTTTCCGTTGTCTATCGTTTCAACGGCTGCGATATATTCTAAATTAGCTTCAATGCGGTCAGCAATTTTATTGAGTATAATACTTCGTTCTGTAGCGGAGGTTTTTCCCCAGGTTTCAAAAGCTTTGGCTGCAGTGTTGACAGCGAGATCCAGATCTTCTTTTGTTGAATGGGCAACTTGAGTAAACACTTTTCCGTCTACCGGCGAGATATTATCGAAGTATTTTCCTTGAATTGGTGCGACAAATTTACCACCAATGTAGTTGTCATATCGTTCTTTGAACGATGGTCTTTTGATTGCGCTCATATGGTTTATTATTAATTATTTTTAATCCCTTTTTATCAAAGTTAGCCAGCAATTATTCAATAGCGTAGCAGAATTGATCCAAAACATAGCACAATTGTGGCAGATGAATTTCGGCTACAATTTATTTTTTTTATTATATTTGATTGACTGCCAATTATATTTAATTGTTGCACTATGGGAGATAGGACGCTGATTCATACATTGCCATTTTCGCGGGCAGGGGAGCTTAGCACATTAGTGGAGAACCGACGCGCATTTACGTTAGATAGCTTGGAGCTTAATATCTACGAAACATATCGGGTATCGCAGCATGTGCCTTTATGTTTTGATGATTTGGTTATGATTAACATGATCCAAGGTAAAAAGATCATGCATTTGGAGAATGTAAAGGCTTTTGACTATCTGCCCGGTCAGATGATGGTGTTGCCTGCATCGGTGGCTATGCATATTGACTTTCCGGAAGCGACCCTCGACCAACCCACGCAGTGTACCGCTTTAACGATTCATAAAGAAAAGATAGCAGCAGTCTTGGACTATCTAAATGAGTTTTATCCGAAAGAACAATTTAGTCAGTGGCGGCTTGATCCGGATTTTTTTCATCTGTACAATTCGACTGAGCTCGCCGACCTGGTGAACAAGTTGTTTCAGATTATTATTAGCGAAAATCCGTTGAAAGATGTACTTGCAGATTTGACTTTTAAAGAGCTTACGATTCGGCTACTTCAGTCACAGTCGCTGATTGCATTAAAAATTGGAAAGTCGCCCAACAAGGTGCTGTTACATGTGCAGGAATTTATTCAGAAACATATTACCGAGAAAATTTCAATTGGTTTATTGGAGCGGACTGCCCACATGAGCAAAGCGAGTCTTACGCGGATGTTTAACCGTGAACTTGGACTTAGTCCGATGGAGTATGTGATCCAACAGCGTATCGAGAAGGCAAAAAAAATGCTTTTACTCACCCGGAATGTAAAGGAGTCTTGCTATGGGGCTGGATTTAATGATGTCAACTACTTTGTCCGGCTTTTTAAAAGCAGGGTAGGAATGACGCCAGGCGCATTTGTCCTGGCGCGTTAATCTAGAATTTCATCACGCGATCAAGCTCTCGTTTAATATCTTTTTCTTTAATGTTTTCTCGTTTGTCAAAATCTTTTTTACCCTGTGCCAAGGCAATTTCAACTTTGGCAAACCCCCGGGAACTGATAAAGATGCGTAGGGGTACAATGGTAAAGCCACGTTCTTCTCCCTTCTCTTTTAGCTTTTTTAATTCTCTTTTTGTCAACAGTAGTTGACGGTCGCGCTTTGCCTCATGGTTATAAAAAGATCCCATGGAGTATTCTGCAATGTGCATGTTACGGATGTATAATCCGTCCTCAAAAAAACTACAGAAACTATCGTTAATATTTGCTTTTCCTTCGCGTATGGATTTTATTTCTGTACCCAATAATCGAATTCCTGCAATGTACTTGTCCAGTAAGTGGTATTCAAAAGAAGCTTTTTTATTTTTTATATTGATATCTGAAGATAAAGCCATATATTGTTGTATATTAGTAAGTCTATACCATTGCTATTGCAATGAACCTAAATGTAACTAATTATAGGATAATTTAAAGTTCGCAAATATAATTATTAAAATTGTCTTATTTTAAAGTAGAATTGTGTGGGCAGATGTTAGCGGAGTATTAAAATAAAATTAACGGTTTTGGGCGATGTGTTAAAAATATGACTAAATTTAAGCGAAAGTCAGATTATGTTTTCGTATGTTTGCAACGTTTTTTGGAATTATTGTGAATATATACAACGTAGAATTTCAACTTGCATTGTGCATATTAGCAGATTTTTAGTCGGAGACCGAGTTTTTTATATAAAAGTCCAATTCGATAATTTTGTTTGTTACAATAACATCTAAAAGTTAGAAATAGTTTTAGAAATACCTTTTTATCGCATGAGTAAAGGAAAGTTAGGCGAAAAAATATCGCAATTTAAGATTGTTGAGGAGTTGAAAGCTAAGGGCTTATATGCCTATTTTAGACCTATTCAATCAAAACAAGATACCGAAGTAAAAATCGATGGTAGACGTGTATTGATGTTTGGTTCTAACTCTTATTTAGGGTTAACGACTGATACACGTATTATAAAGGCAGCGCAAGATGCTTTGGAAAAGTATGGTACTGGATGTGCTGGATCTCGTTTCTTAAACGGTACGTTGGATATTCACGTGGAACTGGAAGAAAAATTATCTGCTTATGTAGGTAAAGAAGCCGCGATTCTTTTTAGTACAGGATTCCAATCAAATCTAGGTCCTTTGTCATGTTTAATGGGACGTAATGATTATATTTTGTTGGATGAACGTGACCACGCGTCAATTATTGATGGTAGCCGTTTGTCTTTTTCCAAAGTAATCAAATACGGTCATAACAATATGGAGGACTTACGTGCTAAGTTATCACGCCTACCTGAAGATAGTGCGAAGTTAATTTGTACGGATGGTATCTTTAGTATGGAGGGTGATATTGTTAATTTGCCTGAGCTTACATCGATTGCCAATGAGTTTGATGCTGCTGTAATGGTTGACGATGCACACAGTTTAGGTGTTATTGGCCACAAAGGAGCTGGTACAGCTTCTCATTTTGGGCTTAATGACGATGTAGACTTGATTATGGGTACATTTAGTAAATCGTTAGCATCTTTAGGTGGATTTGTGGCTGGTGATGCAGATGTGATTGATTTCTTAAAACATAATGCGCGCTCTGTGATGTTCAGTGCTTCAATGACTCCCGCTTCGGTAGCTTCAACATTGAAAGCTTTGGAAATTATTCAAAATGAGCCCGAGCATATTGAAAAATTATGGAAAAATACAGATTATGCCAAAGCACAATTACTGGATCATGGGTTTGATTTAGGTGCTACGGAAAGTCCTATTTTACCAATCTTTATTCGTAGCAATGAAAAAACGTTCTGGGTAACTAAAATGCTCCAAGATGATGGTGTATTTGTTAATCCAGTTGTTTCTCCAGCAGTTCCTGCAGAAGAGTCTTTGATTCGTTTTTCATTGATGGCGACACATACTTATGACCAAATCGACGAAGCTATTGAGAAGATGGTTAAAGTATTCAAACTAGCTGAAGTTGAAACATTAATATAAAATCTAATCGTATGATTCAGATTATACCCGTTGAAACAAAGAAACAAAGACGGCTGTTTATAGATTTCCCTCATAGTCTCTATGAGGGAAATCCTAATTATGTACCTGCCTTATTTCTTGAACAAAACGATTTGCTTTCCCCTGACAAGCATCCCTTTTATAAACATTCCCAAGCACAACCTTTTCTAGCTTATCGTAACGATAAGATTGTTGGTCGTATATGTGCCATCTGGAACAACAACCATAATGCCTTTAATCATGTGAATGAAGGACAGTGGGGTTTTTTCGATTGTATAGATGATCAAGAAGTCGCAAACGCGTTGTTTGAGACCGCAGAAAAATGGGTTAAAGCTAAAGGAGGGGATACGATCGTTGGGCCTATCAATTTATCGACCAATGATACCGTTGGTTTATTGGTTGATGGTTTTGATAAGCCTCCAGTGGCCATGATGCCCTACAATTCACCGTATTACATCGACTTGATTACCAATTCAGGCTATGGACATAAAGTGGATTTGAGAGCTTATTTGGTTATGGAAAAGTCTGCGGATAAGCGTTCTGTTTTGCTTTTGGATAGGCTGGAAGAGCGTTTGAAAAGATCTGGCATTACATTGCGTCAATTCAATGTGAAGGATTTTAAAAACGAGGCAGCAAAAGTTCGTGACATTTATAATAGAGCATGGGATAAAAATTCGGGTTTTGTTCCGATGACAGAGGACGAATTTAATTATACGGCCAAAGATTTAAAAATGATTCTCGATCCTCGTTTTGCTATCGTTGCAGAGAAAGATGGTGAGCTTGTTGGCTTTGGTCTAGGGATACCAGATATCAATCAGATCCTTATCAAAGTGAAGCGCGGACGTCTACTTCCTACGGGTATTTTTAAATTGTTATTTGGAAAGAAAAAAATCAACTTGCTTCGTGTACTCATGTTAGGGGTATTGGAAGACTACCGTAAGCTTGGTATTGAAGCATGTTTGTATGGCCGAATTATAAAAGAATCAAAAGATTCTAATATTAAGGGGGCCGAATGTTCATGGATGTTGGAGCATAATTACATGATGAACCACGCTATTGAGCAAATGAATGGAGAATTGTACAAACGTTATCGTTTGTATCAAAAATCATTATGATAGAAAAAGTATTAATCACCGGAGCGAGTGGTTTTGTAGGCTATCATTTGACAAGAGCAGCGAAAGAGGCGGGGATGGAAGTTCATGCCGCGGTGAGGAAGTCAAGTGATGTTTCAGAAATTCGCTCTGTTGTAGATAAATTTGTTTATCCGGATTTCTCTGATGAAGAGTCTATCAGAGAATTACTGGAAGCGGAAAACTATACCTATGTTGTTCATGCTGCGGCAATGACTCGTGCCAAGCATGAAGAAGATCTAGAAAAGGTCAATGTTGGTTATACAAAAAACTTGGCATCGGCTTGTTTTTCTTTAAAAACTCCCATCAAAAGATTTGTTTTCGTTAGTAGTCTTGCGGCGATCGGTCCTGTTGACTACGATGCTAAACTTATTGATGAAAGTAGCCCTTATCGTCCTGTTACGGCATATGGTCGTAGTAAGCGGAAAGCGGAGCTCGCGTTGAATGATTTTAAAGATCAGCCACTAACGATTTTGCGCCCTACTGCAGTATACGGCCCTCGTGAAAAGGATATTTTTATTGTTTTTAAAACAATGAACGGAGGCCTGGATGCTTATGTTGGTCGCTCTCCTCAAAAGCTTAGCTTTATTTATGTTGCCGACCTGGTGCAGGCGATTATTCATGCCTGTCGTTTTGACCAAGGTGGAAAGCAGGTGTATAACCTTAGCGATGGACAGGTATATGGGCGTTATGAGTTGGCTAGGTTTTTCAAAGAGTTTAGTCAAAAGAAAATGATTCGTATGCATATTCCTTTGGGTGTAGTGAAGACTATCGCGGTTATTTTTGAACGTTTGTATAAAAATTCTAAAGCAATACCTGTACTATATCCGGAACGGCTGAATGAACTTACAGCTGAAAACTGGGGCTGTGATATCTCGGCGGCTCAACGTCAGCTACAATACCAACCTAAATATGATTTGAAGAAAGGCTTAATGGAGGCATTGGCTTGGTATAAGGAAAATAAATGGCTATAATCGCAGATAATGAGTGAGTTAAAAATAAATAAAAAACTTTTTCAGGATAGAAAGAGAACAAATATCTTAAGTGAACCCGAACAAAAACTTATTTCGTACCTCGTTCCTCGAATCCCCAATTGGATTACTTCGGATGGACTTACGGCAATTGGATTTTTAGGTTCATTAATGATATTGGGGAGTTTTATACTGGCTGAATATGTTGATATTCGCTATTTACTTTTAGGAATCCCTGGTTTCTTTGTACAATGGTTTGGTGATTCATTAGATGGGCGTATCGCATTCTACCGTAATAAATCCCGTCGCTGGTACGGTTTTGCGCTGGATATTGTAATGGATTGGATCAGTACGGTTTTTATCGGATTGGGATATGTGCTGTATACCGTGGGTGACTTTAAGTATCTGGGATTTACATTGGTCGCATTATATGGCTGGGCAATGATCATTTCTCAGCTCAGGTATAGAATTACAGATAAGTATACGATTGACGCCGGAATTTTGGGGCCTACTGAAATTCGGGTGATTATTTCATTGGTTATGCTCTTCGAAGTTTTAATGCCTGGATCTATTAATTGGTGTGTACTGGTAATCTGTATTGCACTTTTTATAATTAATACAAATGATACACGTCTACTTCTTAAATTAGGCGATGAAAAAGATAAAGAGGATAAATTGAAAAAACAGCAGGAGGAGGCTATTTAACGATGTCTTCAAAAGTTATTACTTTTTTAAAAGCTCAACTTTCCGCCTTTTTAGGCGGATTGTTTGATTTTGGAGTATACTCTGCTTGTTATAAGCTACTTCATATCAGTGCTCCTTTTTCTAATGCTATTAGTGGTAGCCTTGGTGCTGTTGTTAATTTTTTGATCAATCGATACTGGTCCTTTGGTAGTACGCAAAAGTCCGTTGGGAGTCAGCTATGGAAATTTGTGATTGTCGTCTGTGGTAGTATTACATTGAAGTCTACAGGAATTCATTTTCTGGTGGATGTTTATCATTTAAACTTTTTGTTCTCGAAACTAGTCGTTGAGCTGCTCGTTTCTTTGGGCTTCAACTATACACTTCAACGTTTTTGGGTTTTTAAAGCGGAGGAGAAATAGTAATTTCCTTCTTTTTGCGAATCAGCTTTAGCTGGTTTCAGTTTCTTTTCTGTTTTCCGATTCTTTTGATCTCTCTTACTCTTTTCTTACCAAGTTTTGGTTTTGTAGGATGTTAATTTAGCTCTTGTTCTAGACTAAAAGGGCTTTTTAGCGTCTTATCTCTGTTATATTCCTTCAAATCGCTGTTTTTTTTTGTTTCTCTGGGGCAAATCCGAGGTGAAGCGTGTCACTATCTTATTTGTTGATTATATTTATTCGCTTTTATTTAGTTATTCTTTAAGCTAGATTTTAACTGGTATTTAGTTGGCTTTAAGTTAGGGTTAGTTTAGCTATAACCTAAGCTATACCTAAACTAACCCTAACTAAACCCTAAGTAAACCCTATACTAAAATAGAAGTTGATCAAAGTTTACAATAAGTAATCCCTGGACCAAAATGACAGGATCTGGAGCCTTGCTTAAATTCTAAAAAGAATCCTGGGGAAGTCTTTAGGTCGCCATGCCATCCTCTGTTCCGTTGCGGTTGCGGTTCCCCATTACATCCTATTTCTATTATATCGATGGTATTAAACGTTGCGGATCTCTGTTGTTCTCTGTTCGGGTACGTTTGTGTTTTCCGATCTCCCTTTGCTATGCTGCGTCGGTGGGGCGATAGATCCGGCAAGTGCAATTCGGGATGTTTTCGTTGCCCGATGCCACTATCTGGCCCAATCTGGCAGTCGGATCAGCCATCCCAGCCTTCCGATCACCTGTTTTACAAAAAGAATCTCGCACCGTTACAGGTAGTTATGGGCAAAATGAAATAAATAAGAACAAAAGGCTTGGAAGTGATTGTAAAAACTCCCTATCTTTGCACCACTCCGCAAGGGAGGGACGGTTACCTCGAAAGAAGGAATCATGAAAAAAGAAGGGTTTAAGAGAAGTTCGGCAGGATTTAAAATTCCGCCCGGTTTATTTTAAACGCGGAAATCGAAAAAAGAGAAAAGAAAAAAAACTTCAAAAAGTTTTTGGAAGTTCAGAAAAGATTTCTACCTTTGCAGTCCCAACGGAAACGAAGGGAAAAACAAAAAAGATAAAGACGGCGCAATGCCATCGGAATAAAGCGGATACGGAAGTTGAAGCGACAAAGTTCTTTAAGAAAACACAATCATGTAAGCGTGACGAGTAGACAAACGAAAGTCATGAACAAATTCAATTAATTCGTTCAATTCGATCCAAGATCAGAGATATAAAAAAAGAATTCTGATTATGTAAATAGTTGGAATCAAAAACTTCATTTTACAATGGAGAGTTTGATCCTGGCTCAGGATGAACGCTAGCGGC
>NZ_CAXYKD010000035.1:0-138754 GCF_964277905.1 uncultured Sphingobacterium sp. | reverse complement strand
CATGGCTTCTGCTTTGAAGCGTTCAAAGTCGAATGGGTCTTTTTCTTTCATGACCGTGTCGTTTGAATAATTGAATATAAATAATCTTATTGAATTATTCCTCTGACACAGTTCATGTTACAGTCTCTAAGTTAGTGAATTTAATGCCAGTCGTAATAACAAAAACGACATTGTTTTGCTATTGGAGTTCTGGCTAGCTTCCCACAATTGGGGCAGTAATTAAAGAAAATTTCTGAAGCATGATCACGCATAATACGCGTTGCTGTATCTTCATTAAATTTCTCTAAGCCATTATTCAATAAACTTAGTGTATTTTCGTCTTTGGTTAGCCATCCAGCTTTAAAGTAAACTCTCTTTATTTTATCAATATCTGCATTTTGGTCTATCTTTAATAGTGAATGCGCATGTTTATAAGCAAGCTTTTCTTTTGGAGACATCAAATGAAGGTAATAGTTTATGATGTAATCTTGTTTTTCTTTTTCCATGACCATAATGGCTAAGTTTTCTTTTTCCAACTTGAAAAAATACAATTGACAACTGTTACTAGTATCGTTAACAACCAAATAATTAATGAGTAAAATAGTACAACTAATGAAGCCCCTCCTTGAAAATTAGCTGGATCTATAAATAGAAAAACATTTAGAATAAGGCTAACGAACACAATAAATATCAGTCGAATTCTTTCTCCTTTGCCAGCCACTAAAATTCGATAGGTGATATAGCAAAATAACAGAATGTATAATGCATACACCATTTTAAATTCATGATCTATGGGAAGCATAGTAGTATAATAGGGGATTCCATAATAAGTGATTGTTTATCTAATAAAAAAATAATTTTTTCATAATGAAACATACCTAATAGTCCTTAGCTATAATTTCCATGCCTATTTTGTCTCTGGATAATACATGAGTAAGCAGATTGGTTAGTGGCTATCGCGGTACAGATATTCCATGCCCTTGTAAAAAGTTCCTGTAAAGCATCAGCCGCCAGATCATCATCTTTGTGCAGCTTCAGGAAATTAACAGCAAGCTGCTGTTTGTAATTGTTGTAGATATGTTCGAAGGCGCTATTGTTTCCATCCTTTAATTGTTGGAGCAATTGGTGTTCGTTATTTAAAGGAATATGTGACATGCGGTAGAATTTGTCTACGAAGTAAAGAAAACTTTCCGAAAATGTCAACTTTGAACGCTGTGGATCTTTAAATGCTAATTATTTTATAAGTTGGTGAATTACTTATCTTTGAGAGTTATGTACAATAATATCAAAACACCGTGACAGTAGTAGAAAAATATAAAACTGAACTCGACTTAGTCCGACAGAACCCAAAACTCTTGCACAATTATCGCTTCGAAAAAGACGCTATCAATTCAAAACACTTTGACCGATTAAAACTAAATATTGCAATTTACGATGACCTTAAACAGACAGACTATGAAATTGTAAAATATCTTTTTGCAGAAGAAAAGGAATGGCGAAAATATGGGAAAGATGGTGAAGTTGATAATTTGTATTTCTGTGCCTTCGTTCTGACACTTTTCAATTCACCTGAAATCGTTTGGTTGTTTTTTGAAGCTAAAAATATAGATTTTGACAGCGGAATTGGATTTGATGGAGAATATTTGGTTTCGGCAGGCATTAAAGAAACCTACCAATATTTAGAAACAGCCGACAACCCAAAGAAAATTGAACTGTTAAAGTATATTGGAGAAACGCAAGAAAGTTGTATTTATTCGCAAGAAGACATTGACAATTGGAAAGAGTATAAAAAGTCCTATTTCAGAAATTACAAATTACCCATTCAAGACGAACTGTATTTTCTCTATTCGACAAATGAACGAGAACTATTTTTGACGAAATTACCTGAATGGATCAATAAAGAAAGAGCTTGGACTTATGAAGAACTAGGTTTATATAGGACATACGCGAAATATGCAGACGACAAGGTTTCAGAGATTGAAGCTCTTAAATTGACACTCGAAAAAAATGATGAAGATTTTCTAATCGATATCTACAATAGACAATTGGCAGAGTTATATGTAGAGATTGATGAAAATAATAAGGCTCTTGAAATCCTTGCGAAAGTAATAAATGGGACAGATAACCGTAATATTGTAAGAGATTGTATTGAACAACTTTGCAGAATAATTATTAGAACAAACAACTCATCAGACGAGACGTCTAAGAAATCATATCATATTATAGCGTTTCAACATAAAAAGTACAGAAATTTTTCACCCATGGTGGACGGTTTAATTAAGGACGTAATAAAAATAATGGAAGAGGGAAAAATTACTGCGCAAAACAGCTTGCCAAAAGCGGGGCAGAGGTGGTGGCAGAAACTTTTTGGCTCTAAATAAATATGTACCCTTAGACACAGTTTACATTATTTCAAGGTCAACTTCTAAGTGGGTGTTTGCATTCGTCTCCTGTGTGGCAATACCTATCAATTGGCCCTTTGTTATCACGTATATTTACTGAGCTCCCATGATTCGAATGATTTTGTGTAATTTAATTCTTTATAATATCTTAAGACAATTATAGTCAAGTCTACAAATTTTATAAAACCATTAAATGACTGAACCTATACTAGCGTTATATATCAATAAATGGAATCTTACACAGGACGGAGCAAGTTTTAGAACAAATTCAAGCTTATTACAACCCTGTGTTTATAAAGGATTAAGAGCGGATTGGTTTGCCCCACTTTTAAATAAAACAAACTTCTCTGATGAAACGTTAAAAGAGTCTGCTTTAGTGGCTATTAGATTACTTTCCGACCAAACCGAACGCTATGTGCTTCATGGAGATCTTCACCATGAAAACATTCTTTATTCTGATCTTAACGGTCGGTTAGCAATAGATCCAAAAGCATTATATGGCGATAGAGCCTTCGACTTTGCAAAGATACTGTGTAACCCTAATAGACAAGTTGCTTTAGACAAGGATAGACTAGTTAGGCAAATAGAGGTAATTGGCCAAGAAACCAAGATTGATTTTGACAGAATGTTAAACTGGGTAATTGCATGGGTAGGCTTATCAGCAATCTGGATGGAGGAAGATCATTTAGACGCCAGCTTACCGATACAACTAGCCAAAATTGCGTTGTCATTGAAAAAATAGATTATCAAATACGTTAGATGTTCAAGTACTGTTTTCCTTTATCACCATTCTTTCAAACCAGTGCCTTAGCTTTGCAGTAAAATGTATCCGTTTTACCTTGAAATGTATCATTATATTAGCTGATAAAGAAGCTATTTTTGTAGGAGCACAAATATTACTATGTAATGATGAATAAAATATTTAATATAAAAGAGTTTGCATCCTATCTTAACGTTACCAAGCCTAAGAATGAGGATCTCCTTATTATTAATTATGAACATGAGGATAACTTACGACTGCAATCTGATTCTGTTACCATTGATTTTTATCTGCTCGCTATAAAGCCGCCATTGGAAAAAAACTTTAAGACAACCCAATTTCTGGAAGACCAGGCTAAATCTTTTATGTATGTTGACTGCCCGCAAAACAATTTGGATTGGAATATCAATGCTCCTAATGCAGGCTACAACATACTGGTAAGCGCGAAATATGTAAATAAATTGGCAAAAGATTACAATTTTGTACATTACAACAACCATGAAGCCTTATTCCTGACGACAGATGAAGAAGTTATTCTATGGGACCTGTACAAAAAAACGTATCATGAATTTCAGAAGGAATTTTATTCCAAGGATGTTATCATGTCCTATATTGCTCTAATTTTGTCTTATACACAAGTGTTTTATGACAGACAATTTGATTCAAGGAGTAGGGAATATAATTCTGTTATTGATAATTTTTATAAAAATCTAAAGCAGTATTTTGGGAACAGTGATGGAATTGCAGGTCTCCCTTCTGTTGCATATTTTGCGCAGAAAGCCAATCTTTCGCCCAACTATTTTGGAGATTTGATCAAGCATTTTACGGGAGAATCACCGATCGAGCATATCCATAATTTTGTTCTAAATCAGGCAAAAGACAAACTTAAAAACACTTCACTATCTATCAGTGAAATTTCTTATAGTTTAGGTTTTGATTATCCTAATTATTTCGCACGATTTTTCCGTAAGAAAACAGGTTTATCCCCAAAAGTATTTAGGGAAATGTAAGTGTTAATATAATTCAGAGCAACCTAACAAGGTTGCTTTTTTTTGCTCCAATTACAAATCAGTAAAATGTTTCCGTTTTCGAGTAATCTGTCTACGTTCCAGGTAGGAGGCTGTATTTAACTTTGTCTTATCAAAATAACAAGACGTTTAATTTAAAAAAGAAAATATCATGTCACAACAAAAGATCAGTATCAATAACGGAAACGGACAAGGAATTACCTTATCAGCTATTATTAATTTCCCTGAAGGGTTTGATGAAAATAAAAAATATGCTGTCGTAGTTGTCTCCCATCCCGGCGGCGGTGTAAAAGAACAAGCCTCCGGATTGTACGCAAAAAAATTAGCGGAAAAAGGTTTGATTGCTATAGCTTATGATGCTTCCTATCAGGGAGAAAGTACAGGTGAGCCTCGTCAGTTGGAAAATCCTTACATCAGGACAGAAGACGTCAGTGCAGTAATAGATTATTTGACCACACTTTCTTATGTGGATGCAGAGAAAATAGGAGCAATGGGCATCTGCGCAGGAGCAGGTTACACGGCAAATGCTGCGATTAATGACCATCGTATCAAAGCAGTTGGAATGGTGAGCGCTGTCAATATTGGGCCTATGTTCCGTAATGGATGGGAAAACAATGTAAAAGATGCAGATGCAATGCCTTATTTGTTGGCCGGCGCAAGTGCCAGAACCAACGATGCACAAGAAGGATCGCAAATTATGCCCTTGGCTCCAATGAAAGAGGAAGATGCTCCCAATGAAGAATTGAGAGAAGCGTGGGAATATTATCATACAGATCGTTGTCAATATCCTACCGCGCCGGGATGGGCAACATTAAGAAGCTTGACGCAGATTATTACTTATGATGCTTATAATAAAGCTGAAGCATTTTTCACACAACCTTTATTAGCGATTGTAGGGAGTGTTGCTGGAAGTGCCTGGATGAGTGATGATCTATTAAAAATTGCCGCAACTTCAGATAAGACAAAATATGTGATAGAAGGAGCAAACCACATGTCTCTTTATGACAGAGAAAATTATGTGAACGAAGCAATTTCTCAATTGGTATCTTTCTTCTCTGAAAAATTGTAATTCAAATAAAAGTTGATAAAATGAAAAAGTCAGTAAAATTTAAAGCCTTATATTGGGATATTGCAGCAGATTTATTATTCCCGCCTGATTTTGAAGAAGATAAAAAATATCCAACTATTATCAGTACCCATC
The DNA here is from genome assembly GCF_964277905.1 of uncultured Sphingobacterium sp. Classification (NCBI taxonomy): domain Bacteria; kingdom Pseudomonadati; phylum Bacteroidota; class Sphingobacteriia; order Sphingobacteriales; family Sphingobacteriaceae; genus Sphingobacterium; species uncultured Sphingobacterium sp. Next base: position 133,384 of record NZ_CAXYKD010000035.1, on the reverse strand, counting down.
CCATAGGAAGCTGTAAAGAGCAGACTTCGGGTAATGTATACGGACAGGCTCTCGCAGATGCAGGGTTTGTGGTATTGGTTCCGGATGCTTCATTTCAAGGGGAAAGTGGTGGCGAACCCCGTTTTATAGAAGATCCGTCTTTCCGTGTGGAAGATTATAGATATGCCTGTGATTATTTGGTAACACTACCTTTTGTAGATGAAAACCGAATTGGTGTATTGGGTATTTGCGGAGGTGGCGGATATTCCATCAGTGCTGCTAAAACAGAACGTCGCTTAAAGGCAGTAGTAAGCATCACAGGGGTAAACTTTGGACGTCTTTGCCGTGAAGGGTTTGCCGGATATGATCCGATTGGTACACTGGAAGCAATTGCCAAACAACGCACTGCGGAATCTCGAGGAGTTCAACTGAGAGTAGACGGATTATTACCTTCATCCGTAGAAGACGGTAAAGAAGCAGGCATTACAGATATTGATGTATTGGAAGCTACAGATTATTATAAGACTTCCCGTGGCGCACAGCCTCATGGTTATACCAGTGCATTATTTTCGCACCGAGCGGCTGCTGTAGACTGGGATGCTTTTAGCAATGCCGAAACGCTACTCACGCAACCTTTGTTGATTGTAATTGGTGATAAACCAGGCGGTTTCGGAGCCTATCGTGATGGACAGGAAATTTATGGCCGTGCAGCCTCCAAAAAGAAAGAATTGGTTGTCGTTGAAGGTTGGTCTCATTATGACCTCTATGACAAACCTGAACCGGTTCAACAAGCACTGAAAAGAATTGTTCCTTTTTTCAAAGAAAATTTATAAAGGGAAATTTATACAACGAAACAACACTTGTGAAATAAAGCACAAGGTTGTTTCGTTTTCTTTTGTTAATTAATCCTCAACAATTATATAAAGATGGCATCAAAAGTTTTAATAGGTGTAATTCATACGGATTATTTGGATTATGCCATTCTATATATATCCTTTTTTCATAAATTTAGAAAATAATAAAAGGCTGTCACTTAGATTAGTGCAAAATTGAAATGTTTCGCTTCAGTTTCTGTCACTGACGCCAATCTCTGAAACGTTTCCAGCAATGCTAAAATGACTATGAACAAAAAAGTAACACTTTTAATTTTCGGTTTGACCTTGGTATTTAACCAAGTTTTCGGACAAACATTTAAGCAGCAATTCAACGAATTTGTTTCTAAAAAAGACACCTTAGGTCAGCAACAACTTTTAGACAAATGGGAGAAATCAGACAGCAACGACCCTGAACTTTACATTGCTTACTTTAACTATTTTGTAAAAAAGAGTGTTAAAGAAGTTGTAACTCTTGGGCAAAATCCAGAGGGAAATGACGTTCTTCAGATTATGGATAAAGACAGTTCTAAGAAAGAACCTGTTGCTTACCTATATGGTGACACTTACTATGACCAAAATATTTTGAAAAAGGGCTTTGACTACATAGACAAAGGGCTTTCAAAATACCCGAACAGACTTGATATGCGTTTTGGCAAAATTTATTTGCTCGGACAAATTGAGAACTATGAAAAATTCACAGCTGAAATTATCAATACGATTGACTATTCTCATGTAAACAAAAACAAATGGACTTGGGCAGATAACAAGCCACTTGGCGACCCCGAAAATTTTATGCTTAGTTCAATACAAGATTATCAACTTCAACTTTACAATACTGAAAATGACAACTTGATTGAAAATATGAAACGAATTGCCGAAGCAGTTTTAAAATATTACCCTGAACATATTGAAAGCTTATCAAATATCTCAATCGTTTTTATGCTGCAAAAACAATATGACAAAGCTCTTGACACTCTTTTGAAAGCCGAGAAACTAAATCCGAAGGACTGCATTGTTTTGAACAACATTGCACAAACATACAAATTAAAAGGCGATACGATAAACGCCATTAAATATTACAAACTGACAATCCAATACGGAGACGACCAAGCTAAAAACTACGCAAATGGACAAATTGAAGAACTTTTAAAAAAATAAAAGCACATACAGGTAACGACCCTTAAAAAACAATCAAGATATGAAGATACAATTGACGATGATTGTTCTCCTGACAACATTAACTTTGACCAGCTGGGGACAAAATAATGGTCATAGAGCTGTATCGAGTTCGGCAGATACCGCTTTTATAAAATCATTGGAAGAAAGGCAGATAGAGGGAAGTAAGTATTCTGTTTTTTTACCCACAGATTACGCTATAAAAGAAACCAATGGAGGAGATTTTTCCATTTACAGTTTTTATCCTACCGACACTACAAATCATACTGGTTTTTCGGGTGGCTTTTATTTTGGTAATCATCCCAGTCAATTTCCAGCGAAAAGTAAAAGCTGCAAAACAGCGTACCTGAAAAGTGAAATATTAGATCAAAATGTAAACTGGACCATTTATAACTGTAATGGAAACTATTTAATTCAAACCATAACGAATAGTAAAAGCGGTGAGGGGTGGAATGAATTGATTCACATTTTTGGCAATGCAAAATCAACTAAAGATCTCGACAAATTGCTGTTTATTTTTACGACAATTAAAAAAAAGGAATAAATACTTAAAGACATTCGAAATGGGACGTAAGTTTAAACTAGGATATTTAGAGTTGGCATATTTTTCAGATGCGCTTTAGAGAAAGATATAAGACAAATCAGTCTAGTTTTTGCAAACTCAAATAGGTAATATAGTAACTAATGGTTGTATAAATAATGTTGGATTATAGTTTAAATAAATGGAAAATATGATGAAAAAAAGGACTATAAGTTGGATTGTAATTTTGGTCATTGCATTGTTTTTTTTATTTGGTATAAAGTATGAAACGGTTCTCTATATCGGCATGTCCTCTCCAGCTTTGGATGGTCATAGTATCGATATAAAGGTGAAAATAGATGGAAATTTTGTTTTAAATGACAGTATAAATAATAATCCTTATAAGTATAATACGCTCAAAAAAAAACTCAAGATTGGTTTTAGAAGAGTAGAAATTAGCTCTAACAGAGCTAAGGTACATACCATAAAGGAAATATTTGTATTGCCTAATCAGTTTATCCTTTTGGAATTTCTTCCAAGGTTAAGGTCTGAGGGGGAAGAACCAGAGTTTTTCATAACGCATGGTTTCAAACCATTCCGTTATGAATGAATGCGGGGGATGGCTCAATCTTCGTGAAGCTTGGCGAGTTGGCGGTAATATTTTGGCATCATAAGATAATAAAGAGAATTAAAGTGAAGGACTTCTTAAAAAATATTGGACTTGAAAAATGGCACTTCTATTTGCTTGGTGTTGTTCTCCTAAATTGGGTGACAGGATTAATTTTAGGTTACAGCTTACATCAAAACTTGATCTTTATTTTAAAAATAATTTTATACTTTACAGGACTGGTTTTGTTTTTTAAATCGTTTAGACCGTTTAAGAAAGTAATTTTTTATTATTTATTTTATGCAATATCCGGTGTTTTGACAGGGCTGTTTTTCCTATTCGGTGGTATTTCTCTCGCAATTTTATCTTCGCTTGTATGCTATCCAATTGCTCCAAAACAGACAGAATACAAGAACGAAACAATAAAAATATATGACAGGTTTCAAGGTTTTATGGATCGTTGTTGCTCATATGAAGTAGTTGAGCCTAAACTCTATTTTTTTGAAAAACATTTAGGCTATATAAACTTTGAAAAATCTATTGATGCTGATAAGGACGAGTTTAACTTTAAAAATAATACCATTATTTACAAATACGAAAAATACGAATTGAATAAAGACGGACAACTAGTCACAGTTAAAGACACTACTGAAATACTTAATTTTGAAAAGTACTACCGCTAATAGGGAATTGCAAAAACCGTTGGCCGCTGCTGTATCAGCTTATCCTTTGTAGCGTAAAGCAATGTCTCGTCCAAATCCAATACTAAAAGAGTTTCCTTCATATTATTTATACCGTTCCTGCGATAAGTTTACATTCATACCAGCCATTTTCGTTTACCTCTGACGCCATCATGTCTTTTGGAATATTATCTGTGTAAATGCAACGTACACCTTCGGTCAAACATGCATTAAAAAATTGCTCGATATTGTCAATCACTTGCTCTAAAATTATCATTTTGCATCTAATATATAAAAAGAGTTTTTAGATTGGCATATAGGTTTAGCTCGAAGAGTCCCAAATAGAGCTGAAAATATTCCTCGCCCAAATTTTCAGCTGAGACATGTCGTTTGTTGATTTTTGAGTGCGGATAATGAGGCTACTTACTCGTCTTCTAATATCCTGGTACGGCTAGCTATAACCACCATAATGATTCCGAAAATTGAGAACAGCATAAAAGAATACCTAAGGTCAAATAAATCCGAAATAAATCCAATCGCTGGAGGTCCGATTAAAAAGCCTAAAAAGGCTATAGTGGACACTAGTGTAAGAGATATACTTGCATTAACCTTATTACGTTTTCCTGTTACACCATATACCGTAGGAACACTACACGAGCCGCCGAGTCCAACCATCATAAATCCAAGGGTACATACAATTAAATTTACTGAAAACACCGATAGGAGTAGACCCGATGTCATAAAGATACCAGACATTTGTATAACTTTTTTTCTGCCGAATTTAACAATGAGATAATCTCCTAAGAACCTTCCGGTAGCCATCATTAAAACAAAGGAGGTATATCCCAGAATAATTAATTGTTCAGGTGCCTTAACAATATCTTGGAAGTAAACCCCGCTCCAATCAAACATTGCGCCTTCAATAGCCATGCTCAAGAAACCTATTATGCCCAGTTGAACTAAAGTTTTATCAAGGTATTTGAAGATAGAACCACTTTCTTTTTCTATATTTTTAGAAGGTGTGGTATGTATTAAAAACCTAAAATTTAGTATCCATATCACAAGAACAAATAGGAGTACAACTAAGAAATGAACGGTTATAGTCAGGTTTAGATTTAACATCAGCAAGGCTACTAAAGCTCCTAAGAATCCAGAGATACTCCATGCACCATGAAAAGAGGACATCATTGGTTTATGCATCATAGATTCTAATTCTACTCCTTGTGTATTGATAGCTATATTGCAAAGATTGCCTGCCACACCAAAGAGAAATAGGCAAATAGCTAGTTGAAAGTAACTTGTTGATAAGCCGATTATTAATAGAATCAAGGGGTATATTAAAAATCCGAATTGAACGATGTTTTTACTGCCATATTTACTTATGATTTTTGCAGACATGGGCATTGTACTGATTTGTCCAATTGGCATAAGTAAGAGTAGCGTGCCTAATTCTGCGTCAGATATTGAGAGATATGTTTTAATATTAGGGATTCTACTTGCCCAAGAAGAGAGGATAAAACCATGAGAAAAGAAAAATAATGCTATAGCAAGACGCATTCTATTGTGCTGTTTTTTTATAAGCTGTGTCATAACGAATATTGTTGTTTTCCAAAATAACTTTGTTGGAAGCGAAAGTAGACTATCAATTGCATCCTGGCATATTCCATTTTTAGTTTTGTATGTTCCATTTTACGGATTTTAGAAATTAACCTTTGGATTTAGCCATAGCAGTTGCTTAGGTTTTATATTTTTACAACAAAAAACAATGGATTTCTTAAAAGTATCTGATCTAAATCTGATTTATAATGTACAATCTCCTTTTTCTATGGAAGGGTTATTTCTTGTAAATGACAAGGATCAATCAAGGTTATCTTTTTTCGAATTGCGTTATCAATTTATGGGCCTGATATTATTGTTTTGTAAAGAAGGTTCGATGAAAATCCGGGTAAATGGTATTGACTATTTCCTTAAACAGCATGCAATACTTACAATATTACCGGAAATGATTGTAGAACCTCAAGTATGCGGTGAACATTTTAAGTCCATTGTTTTTGTAATGTCTTATGATTTTATAGAGAAGTTTACAATACTTCCGCAGTTAATTAGTAATACGGAAGTATTAAATTCACCCCTTATTTATGCCGAAGAGCAGGATAATAAAATAATAGAAGAGATTTCTCAACTCATTCTTAAATACTATGATCAACCTAAAACAATAACCTTAAATCAGATGATACAATACCTCGTGTTTTCTCTGATTACAGCTGTATCTAAATCGTACGAATCATTGACCCAAAAAGAAAACCTTCAAAGAAACAGAATCAACAACATTACAGATTCTTTTTTTGAGTTATTAAACGAATACGGCTACTTTCAGCGTAATGTTTCTTTTTATGCGGAGCACTTGCACTTAACACCACAGCATCTTAGCTCACTAATCAAGAAAAGAACAGGAAAGTCTGTTAAGTCCTGGGTTGGTTTTGCTGTGATTAATAAGGCAAAAGAATATCTAAATAACACTTCTTTATCCATCAAAGAAATTAGTTACAAGATGGAGTTTGCGGATGATTCACTTTTTTGCCGATATTTTAAACGTTATATAGGACAAACGCCGAATGAATATAGAAATCAGTAATCTAGGGCCAAATGGCTTTACTGAAGTATTTGTTTTTCGTTCAAAACTTGATGCAGTAAAAATAGGTTATACAAAAGATGGCGAAATCTCGACCATCCCTTTTATACTTTCCAGTCTCGGAAATGTAAAACCCATCGAGAAAGAATTAAAAGAGAAAAGTTATATTATTTTGAAGGAATTTTAAATTTTTAGCCACTTTTTAAATTCGTTACACATTTCAATAAATACAAAAAGGGAAATAAATATATTTCCCTTTTTGTATTTATTGAAGTTTTTAAGATTGTGTTTCAATTTCAGGTACGCCAATCCATTGCCATTTACGCTGTGTAAATCCGGGAATTACATCACCATCGATTTTGAATCTTCTTAAATCGATAATACGTGTACCGCGCCAGGAAAGATATATTCTTCGTACCGCAACAATATCGTTAAGGGTGAGTTTTGTTGTCGAACTGTAATTAGATCCGCCCGAGCCATCGTATTTAGCAATCACAGAGTTGACTAAATCAACAGCGTTTCCAGAAATAAGACCACGTACGACCAATTCAGCACGGATTAACTGCATCTCATCATAATCGCTAACGACTAAAGGGTCCCTTTCCTTGAATAGGTTGAGAGACCAATGCCCTTTGGAAGCTTTAACGACAGGGTTACGTGCTTTATCTGCTGTTGTTTTTAATACGGCCACCAGTGATGGGTCTACGGCCGCATCCCTAGAGTTAATATTCAGCGCATTAAAAAAAACATTGCTAACAGTACCAACCGTATTTAAAAAGCTGAAATTTTCGCTTGCAGTAAAGGACTGATTGATGTGCTGTACGCTAAGTGGATAGTTACCTGTATGTATGCCCAGTTTAGCCAAAAGTGAATGAATCAGTCTCTTTTCACTGTCATTAGCCGAATCTAAAGCCTGCATCCAGTAGTTTTGTGCCTTGAGATATGCGTCTTGATGGCTTATCTCCTTGTGGTCGGCATAGACCGATCTACTGGCATTGCTTACGCTAAAATAATCCGCCATTAACAACCAGGCATATCCCGCATGTAAACGCGCATGCATAAGTGATGCCCGTTGGATTTTGAGGCCATCCTCGTCCGCTGGATTTAGTGACTCGGCATTGGCAATGACATCTTCCGCGCGAGCACGATAGTTTTGCACATTGGACCACACACTGAATAGTGAAGTATTGTCCGGGGATAGCTTATCCTCATCAAGCTCTTTATAAAAAGGTGAATTGGGGACCGCTGTAGGAACGATCTCATCAACGATAGCGCCAGATGCAACCAATAAGTCTGCGGCTGAAGTTGCACCAGCACGCCATACGCCTGCAATAACAGGACCGTAAACATAGGCTCCTTTTTCAATACGCCCCAACATTGCAATGCTGTTCAACTGGGACTCGTCGATGGTATTATCAGGCAGCTTGGTGTCGTTTACCCATTTGTCGCATGAAGAAAGTGTCAATGCTGCCATGATGAACAGTCCGACTTTGTGTATATTATTCAATTTGATAGCCATAAAATCATTATATTAAAAACCAATATTTACACTCATCGCATAGCTACGAGGAGCGGGGACAGCGGTCCAATCCGAAGATAGATAACTGATGCCCCGATTACGTTTGCTTCCTCCCTGCGAGTCAATTTGAGGCTCAACACCACCATAGTTGGTTTTTAGCCAAAGGTTGTTGCCTGTAATTGATAGTACGCAGCTTTTAAAGAATCCATTCGTCTGTTTTTTTGCCCAGCTCCCAAGATCGTAGGAGATGGTTACATTGCTCAATCGGATAAAATCTGCTTTTTCTACAAAGTTACCACGTGGTCCTGCGTATTTAGACAGCTCGTTGGCCGTATTAATATATTCGTCCGTTCCAGGTGTCTGTGTGGCTAGCAATGCTTTAAGGTCTTCGCTAGCTTTGTAGTTGTTACCCTGACTGGCAACATTTCTATTGGAAATATTATAGACCTTGGCCCCTTTAGAATACGTGAATAATGATTGGACCCGAAGGTTGTTAACAATCTGAAGGTTGAAGCCGAAAGAGCCGTTATAGGTCGGGAATGGTTTTCCCAGCACTTGAGGAGTACTCTCTTTGGCGCCTGTATATACACCATTACTATTGAACAGGGCGCCTTCTGAAACTCCGGTGTAGAAAGAGAATGCAGGAAGTCCTTCACGTATCAAATTAACAGAATTGATGATATCGCGTCCACCTGAACTAATGACTTTATTGGATTGATTGTTAAAAATCACAAATAAATCCAAACTGTTTTTTTGGTCACTGCTTGTAAAAACACGGCTATTATAAGTTACTTCAATACCTCGGCCACGTATTTTACCTATATTCTCTGGATAATCGCCGCTCAAACTTGATGGCCAGCCCAAAGATGGCAATAGTGTGGTATAGACAATCGCATCACGCGTATTTTGGAGGTAGTAGGTAAATCCCAACCGTTGTTTGAAAAAGCTGATATCAGTACCGATCTCAAATTCTCCAGTACGCTCTGGTTTGATGTCTGGATTCCCTTTGCGGAGTGGACGTACCAGCGTGCCAAAGGAAGAGTTTTCTACTAGGTAAGAGGTCTGTGCATCATTTGGATAAGGCAAACGACCCGATTCACCGTAGGCAGCGCGTACTTTCCAGTTATCTATTTTACCTTTCATAAATTCCATCGGCTTCAAATTGTAGGCAACACTTACAGTTGGGTACCAGATGCTGGCTACATTTCGTCCGATCATATTGGAAACATCTCTGCGAACACCTGTATTGATGAAAAGCTGATTGTTGTAACTTAGGAAAGCTTCACCATAGATACCATGTGTACGTTTTTCGAAATACGTATCGGTGGTATTGAGAATTTCTGCTGCTGATGCTATATTACTGATACCCGGCACAGCAAAATTGCGCACACTGATACCATTAACACTTTCCGTTGCCTTAGTCAACTGGGAAAGAAGTGAAATATTCAGTTGCCATTTCTCAGCGAGAGCAAAATTACGTGATAATTTTACATCCCAGTTCAAGTTAAGATTGCGACGGTCACTGATCTGTTTTGCACCGGTGCTGTTGGTCCCTTGGAGAAAACCGTAGGGAAGATAGTTTAGGCCATCAATATAATTGAGATCCAAACCCACAAGACTTTCCATTTTGATGTTAAATGGAAAAGTATAGTTGAGCTTTAAACTACCCGTAAAGCGATCATTGGTATAGCTCTTCTCAATAGCTCGCCAAGTTTCTTCCGAAATGAAGGGCCATGGAGTCTGGTCACGCATCAGGTTCCATATTGCATCGTCACGGCCCGAAGCAGATTGTGGTATACTTAATTTCCCTTTGACGTAAGCTGCGGTGAAACCTAATTTGAAATGATTTTTGCTAAAATCATACCCCCCACGTAAAGTCTGTCTGTTATCTTTATTGCCAGGTATAGTTCCCGAAGTGGTATTTGAATTTGCCGAAAAGAACAGACTGTTTGACTGATCAAATTTTGCAGATAAGTTTGCATAAAATTGATTTTGATGGCCTGTATTGAAGAAGTTGTTTAAGGCGTCATTATTAACGTATTTCGTATACTTATTGGCAAGTTCACTGATCCCGCCCGTATACTTTACGTTGACTGCAACACCTTTTTGGCCACTTAACCCACGCTTTGTCTGTATGATCACAACACCATTTGCAGCTTCAGCACCATAGGATGCAGCAGCAGCTGGCCCCTTAATGACATCAATCGAAGCGATATCGTTCATCGGTAAATCATTTAGGGCACTCATGGCTTCCTGGGATGAATTTACATCGGCGGTATTGTTATTGTTGTAACGCACGCCATCGATAAAAATCAGGGGATCTCGCTCCATACTGAAGGTTGCAGCAGAACGTATATCGAAACGAATCGGCATCCCCACTTTGCCATTTGTATTATATACCTGGGCACCACTTATACGGCCATTCACAAGATCTGCCAATGAAGATGGATTGCTTTTTGCGACAATATCTGCGGCATCAACATGGTCAACATTAGTTCCTATGGCCCTTTTGCTACGTGAGTTGGCTAAACTGGCTGTTATCATGACTTCATCAAGTTCAACTCCAGAGGTCAAGTAAATATCAACATGGTGCCCTTCCTTAATAGAAGTAAAATGTTCTTGGTAGGTTGTAAAACCAACCATTTTGACTAACATCGTTTCACCTGGACGAAGTGAGAGGTTAAATTTCCCATTACCGTCGGAAAATGTACCTTCTTTTGGCCGTTCTTTAATGGTAATCGTTGCTCCTGAGATGACTTTGCCACTGGCCTTGTCGAATACCGTTCCCTGAATATTCTGCGCCTGAAGGGCAAAACATGATAATGCGGTGATGCTTAAAGAAGTAAAAGTTTTATACATACTGATTTTTATAGGTAGGCTTTATTTAGAATTAAACTAAATAAAATTTTTGCAAAAATAATAATATCTCTGATATTGTCAAATGTTATTTTTTACAAAACTTTCGCTGGGGCGTATTCTTTAGCAGACATCATTCTCTCAAACCAATACCTTACAGCGACCAATTCCATCGAAGGGGGGGAGATTTTGCTTGACCCACGTGGAAAAATGTGTTGATGGATAAAAGTCTGCGAGATAAAGAGCCCATGTCCGGAGATGAAGGTTTCCGGCCTGAAATCGATAGGGGAGCACTGAGAGACTTCGTCTGAAGAAAGTAAAACAATTGCGATAGCAATTTCTTCAACTTGTCCAATTCGTTTCAATGGTTTAAATGTTATTACCTTTACAGAAAAACGCTTAATTTATTTAATGAAAAGTCGATACTTGGAATGGATCTCCACAATAATTTTATTGTTTTTCTTTACATATATTGTTTCTTGCTCAAATTCCGATACCGCAAGAAATAGGAATAACAATGCTATTGACACCGCTGCAATCAATAAAATGAATGCTCGGGCCAACAGCCTATGGTCAAGCCTTCCAGATTCAATGATTGCAATGAGTAGCCATATATTGGCTATATGTGATAGCTTGGATTATACGGCTGGTAGAATTGATGCTTTGCGAAACCTTGGTATAGGATACTACGAAAAAGGCAAATACAATGAGTCTATTCAGTATTATAATAAGTCGGCAAAAATGGCTTTGGAAGCGGGAGAAATTGAAAGGGAGGCAAAGATCCATAGCAATCTAGCGATGCCTTATATTGCCCTCGGAAAACATAAGGACGCTCTAGTCGAGCTAAATAAAGCAATAGAAGGAGCTGAAAAGAACAATCTACCGCTAGTAAAAGCACATGCAACGCACAATATTGGTATGGTTTACCATTATCAGCAGCAAGAAGATAGTGCAATCTCGTATTATACACAAAGTAAACAACAGTATGAAAAGCTCGGTGATACTTCAAAGTCGACCTTTATCCTTGGTAATATCGGTCATATATTCTTAAAAAAGAAGGATTTTAAGAAGGCTAAGGATTGTTATCTCCAATCGCTAAAACTGGCTGAAAAGCAAAAAAATTATAAGGCTATAGGAAATGCACAACAGTCATTAGGAGCGCTGTATCTTGAAATAAAGGATTGGAAAAATGCACTTAATTGTTTCCTAGAAGCGAAACGAACACTTGAATCAACGGGTGAAAAAACGGAATATTTGCGTTTATTGGACAATCTTTCGGAAGTTTATCTCGAATTGGGAAATATAACAACTGCTATTCGATATGGAAAAGAGTGTTATAATTTGGCGCAATTGAATGGACAATTGTATTATCTGCAAAGTTCTGCCAAAAGACTGAGCGAACTGTTTGAAGGAAAGAATGATTTTATTCAATCTCTAGAATTTTATAAGATCTATAAAGCTGCATCCGATTCTCTTTATAGTAAAGAGAATAAGGAGCAACTGGTGCGTCAAGAAGAAGAGTTTAGATTTAAAAAGCAACAAAATGATATGGAAGCCGTCTACAATGTAAAATTGTGGCAGCGCAACTATTTCTTGGCTGTTGCGTTGGTTCTTATCTTTTCAATGTCAGTAATTGGGTTCCTCTTGCTAAGAAATTTCAGACAGACAAAAAAAAATAACAAAGTGCTAGAAAGTACCAATACTTTTATTGAAGAACAGATGGCATTGCTCGAAGAGTCAGACCGTTTCAAAAAATCATTAATTTCGATAATTGCTCACGATATTAGATCACCAATAAATAGTTTACATTTCATACTTGAGCCTTTTAAGGCTGGACTTATTTCGGAGGCACAGACAAAAGAATTATTATCATCTTGTTATGATGAGATTGATACGTTGACTACCCATATCGAGAATCTGCTGATATGGGCCAGCCAGCATTTAAATACGTTTAAACTTTCGTTAGCCAATTTTAATATCAAGGATCTATTTGAGGATATTATAAGGTTCAACGAAAGAAAGCTTTCGGAAAAACAGATTACAGCTGATATTGATTGCTATCCCTTGCTTTCTATAGCTGGGGACCGTGAAGTTGTCAGGATAATTGTTCGTAACCTTGTAGATAATGCAATTAAATTTAGTCGAACAGGAGGGAGGATTGTCCTTGGAGCTCGAGCAAACGAAATAAATAACAGCATCATCTTTTCTGTTGTCGATAACGGGACCGGCTTAGCCAAAACTGTGTGGGATAAACTGTATTTGGATGCAAAGCCTATTTCTCTTAACGGAACGGGTAATGAACAAGGATTTGGCTTGGGCTTACAGCTCTGTATGTATTATCTGGAGCTTTGCTGTAGTGAACTTCTAATTCAGAGCGTTGAAGGTGAAGGCGCTATCTTTAGTTTTGAACTGCAGTCTTCTACAATTTAATAATTATATATTTAGGTTATAAAAGACCATTTTCTTTTGCAAAAATCAATAGATGGGTTATCGACTGACAATCCGCTTTGGCCATCATCTTTCTCCGATGTGCAATAACTGTATGTGGGCTTAAAAACATTTTCTCTGCAGTTTGTGCAATTGTCTCACCATTGGCAAAGCATTGCAATAGTTCAATTTCTCTTGCCGTGAACTTTACCTGAAGGGACTGATGGGTATTGAGTATATTTTGGAAAAGTGGATCCAAAAATGATTTTCCCCCGGCTACATCTTCGATGCAGTGTTTTAACGTATCAATACTACAGGACTTACTTAAAATACCTTCAGGGTTGTATCTTTTCAACGTTTGAATAAGAAATGGGGACATTGCGCTGGTTAAAAAAACAATTTTTGCATTTCTATTTATCCTGCCAATTTCCGATAATAAAGACAGTCCATTATCTTCAGCGAGGTAATAATCTAAGAATACAAAGATATTTTTGTTGCTAAAAGAATTTAGAAAAGCAAAGAATTCTTCTACATTGTAGCAGGCTTTGACAAAATCAAAAAGTCTATACCTCTCCAATAACAGAGAAAATGCATCTGCAAACAGACCATGATCGTCCAATACAATCGCATTAGTAAAATATTTCATCAACAGATTTAGTTTTTAAGTAAAGATTTGCCAAAGGTAATTTATTTAAAATGAACTCCTGATATAATCTATCTATGCGTAGCAAAAATTTGCTATTCTATTTCAAACGTATAGCAAAAATTTGGTATAACGATTACCGTTAATTGCCAAATAGTAATCTTTATAGTTGTTTTGTGAAAATTTTTCCCTGTCCGGTTATTTACTTGAGGCATTTATGGAAAGATAAGAGTAAATCATCTAAATTAACTGTAAACAAAAATGTCATTAAAATTAAGAACGATTGGCAGTGTTGGAATGCTGTCATTCGCCACACTTGCCAGTATGAGCATCTACTCGTGTAAAGAGAGTAAGGATAGTGCATCATTGGCAGGGAAAGCTCGTGTGAGTATCCATCTTTTGGGTGTAGAAAATCCCGTCGTAACTAATGTAAAAGCAAGTAGCGGAAATAGATCAACGATATCAAATCGAGTCGTCGTTCCTTTGACAGAGTCAAGTTCTTTTGAAGCCACATTGTCCCAAGCATTGTCTACGACAAACGGCACTTCTTTGCGAGCTTCGTCTGCAAATCGTGCTGCTGTTACCGAAGAGCGTACAGCACTCGGCGAAAATGTTAAATATAAAATTGTTGTCTATAAAAGCAATGGCGATTATGTTACCGAGAAAATATATACAAACAAAAGTGATAATGATAATGAAATAGAGTTGGATGCTCAGCAGGCTTACACTTTTGTGGCTTTTTCTGTCAATAGTACATCTACAGTACCTTCGCTGACTGCCCAAACGAATCTTGCTACAGCCTCTCTTGATAATATCAGTGCAGACCTGATGTATTTTAAAAAGGACCTAACTGTTCAATCGGGAGACAATAATCTTGACGTCATACTGAAACACCAATACAGCGAAGTGACGACTAATCTGAGTATGGCAACTGACATGACAGGGGCTATTACCAACCTAGGGACGACAACTATTGGCCCGACGCACCCAAGCGCAAATCTGAAATTGGCTGATGGCACGATCACCTATAATGGCTCGACCTCAACTGCAAATGTCGTATTCCCGGCACTTGGCTCAGGTTTACGTACAGTATCCAGTGCACCAGCGCTTTTGATTCATCCGAGCGCAACAAATGGTTTATTTAATTTTGGATCAATAACCATCGATGGTGAAACCAAGAGCAACGTGTCTGTTGCTGGGTTACAGATTGTTCCTGGTCAACGTTACAACTTGAATCTGAACTTCAAAACCTGTACACAGGAAGTAACAGGTGGTGCAAATCTGAATTGGAATTACCCGGCTTCAGGAAACGGAGCAAATGTAAACGGCACAATTGTTCCTAGTGGCGGAACTGTCGAACAGTCATTGACAGCACCTGGAGCCGATTATGGTTTTGTATTTGATATTATACAAATGGACAATTCCTTCAATATGGAGGTTAACGGAATCAAATTAGCAACACAGGAAATACAATTTGAATCGAATATTGCCATTGCTCCAAAGAATGTTGCTTTTGAAGATGGCAGCCTCCATGGAGGAACGAATACTGCGGGTGGGACGATCCCTCAAATATATAATATGACAGGGACAGCGACAAATCCAATTATTCGGGTAGTCATAAGCCGTGACGGTAAGGTAAGTATGTATGGTAGTAAGAGTGCTGGT
The DNA here is from genome assembly GCF_964277905.1 of uncultured Sphingobacterium sp. NCBI lineage: Bacteria > Pseudomonadati > Bacteroidota > Sphingobacteriia > Sphingobacteriales > Sphingobacteriaceae > Sphingobacterium > uncultured Sphingobacterium sp. The sequence goes on along the minus strand of NZ_CAXYKD010000035.1, from coordinate 117,805 downwards.
GGTGAGCTGTATCCTTTGGTACTTACAGCAGGTTCATTTAACAAGGTGCCTTGGAACTCTACCTCAAATTCAGTAAAGATTACGCAGGTGGTGCAAGGGAAAACTTCGATGGTCGGAGCAGGTAGTGGTAGAAAAAAGATTGCATGTCGCTAATTTTTATCGCTAATCATAATAATAAAAATTCACAATCTCATGAACAATACAGAAAAGAAAAATTATACAAGTCCCCGTATTTTGGTAATGGAAGTAGCGTTGGAACAAGGAATTGCGGCGGGATCTGGACCTAACTCAGTTCTGAGTTCTGATCCACAGGAATCTTGGAATAAGGGCGATGACGATAACCGAACGATTGATTGGTAACATCCGAGCTTTTATCTTCCATTAAATAAAAGTATCAAATTTTTAAAAAAAGACAGGGGCGGATGTCGCCCTTGTCTTTTTTTTGATATGATTAAAACTATTTCCATTCATCCTGGAATTATCGAAACACCAGTTTTGGCCTATAATTTAACATTTCCTATTAAGCGGAGAAGTCTCAATTCCATTTTTACTTATTTTTTACTATTTTGTTTAAAATGGTCAATTTGCCTCGGAATCGCATAGCCTCCATCTCTAAATTTCCAACCAAACGAAGAAATGCGGTATTTTGGTATAGTCTCTGAAACAGGAAATCGTTGGTATAATTTTGAGCCAATGACTAATTCGGAATGTGGATTAAGATGTATTTTAGATTGGGAAGAAGATGAAGTCAAGAATTTATTGTGAGTTGGCAAACTTTGGGTGAACTTTTAGAAATGGGTAGAATTTATGAGTAAGAGTCAAATAAATATCAGCAAGTTTTTAAGTTTGGTTTTACGACATCAACCTGAAACAATCGGTATTGAACTTGATCAAAATGGTTGGACCGATGTAAGTAACTTAATAGAAAAAACAAACAACTACGGAATAAAGTTAGACAGAGAAACGCTTGACCAGATTGTCGCAACAAATGCTAAAAAGAGATTTTCATTTAATGATACACTTGATAGGATCAGAGCAAGTCAAGGACATTCAGTAGAAATTGAGTTAGGCTACGAAAACCAAAAACCACCAGAAATTTTATACCACGGGACAAGTGAAAAATCAGTCCAATCCATTTTAAGCACAGGACTTGAAAAACGAAATAGACAACATGTTCATTTAAGTAGCGACATTGAAACAGCCATGAAAGTTGGGCAAAGACACGGAAAATCATTTGTTTTCAAAGTGTTTGCAGAACAAATGTATAATGACGATTTTCGCTTTTTCATTTCAGACAATGGCGTTTGGCTTACAGATGATGTGCCGATAAAATACTTGAAACAAAATGACGAATAAACAAACCTACATAGTAAAGAGATTTATATTAACCGCAAAAAAAACTGTCTTTTTTCTTTCTTTATATTCCATGATATTCAGCGTATCGGCGCAGACGAGCCTTATAGAAAATGACCATGCTGTTAATTTTGCGTTATCGCTTGATGGAAAAGACAACAACCCGTGCATTGGCATGGGGATACTAAAAGATCACTGGACCATAGAAGCCTAGGTAAAGGGAGATGATCTAATTTGGAAAGATACGGAAGCAATCATCGGAGTGGGGGAATATGGAGATGTAGTCGGACTTGACGTGATGCCCTTACAAATCAAAAAAGGACATTTACATTGTCCTCGAGCGAATATAACCTCACCAAACCTACTTGATGACAAATGGCATTATGTAGCATTAACCAATGATACAAAAGAAATAAAACTTTATGAAGATGGAAAATTAGTCGGGACGAGTAAAGGTACCATGAGCGTACTGCCGGGAACTATAGGCACATATGATAAACCTCAAAATACATTTGGAGGTTTAGTCGATGAGGTACGGATTTGGGATACCGCGCTCTCTCAAAATTTATTGCAAAAATGGAAGAACACAGCACTAACTGCCAAACATCCGGCGTTTAAAAACTTGAAAGCGTATTACAACTTCGATGAGTTAAAGGATGATGTTTGCCTGAATCTGGTAGGCAAAGGACATCAGGCTTTTCATATGAGAAATACAAGGTTAGACTATAAAGGGAAGCTACCATTGGCAAAGCTTGAACTTAATGACAACAAACAATTTATTAATACGATAAAGCAACAAGAAGTTTTTAATGCGGTAACAATTGAAAGTGAATGGGATGCTGTTCAGGGAGCAAAGGATGATCAGCTTTTGAAAATCAGAGTTGTAGTAAACGGCGCTAAAAAAGCACTTAAGTTAACTGATATCAAGATTGACTTAAGTAAAACAAGCCGTCTTACCTCAATAGACCGGTTGCATATTTACTATACAGGACAAACTCCTCGCAGTACAGAAAGAAAAGAATTATTTGTTAAAGGGGAAAGTGCGCCAAGTCGCTTGATGCACTTTAAAACAAATGCTCACAACGATTATCTACTGAAACCTGGTGTAAATTATTTTTTAGTAACCCTGGACATTAACAAGGAAGCAAATTTAGGTGACACCTTAAAAGCAAATATTTTAAGCATAAGCCTCAACGGTAAGCAATATGGTACAGAAACCGAAGCATCAAACATCCGGAAAACCATTATTTCCCCAACAGGAACGACCGACATCGTCAAACTTCTCCAATGGAATATTTGGCATGGCGGGGTCCATATGGGCGACAATGGAAGAAATCGCATCAAAGAACTAATCAGGAGTACGGAGGCTGACATTATTTGTATGCAGGAGGCTTACGGTGCACAAAAAATGTTGGCCGACTCACTTAAATTCAATATGATAACAGCTTCGGGTTCTGCCAATTTAGCACTTTTTAGCCGATTTCCGATAGAGAAGTTTCCCGTAAAAGAAAACTTCAAGTCCAATTTGGCTATTATTACGCTTCCCACAAACAAAAATCTTTTAGTAGCAGATTGGTGGCTTCGTTATGCGTACCGACCAGAATATACCGACTATTATTTAAACAAAGGATTAAACACCCAAGACTGGATTAAAGAAGATCAGGAACTGGGTGTAGAAGACGCTAAAAAAAACCTGGATACAGATATTGCCCCGGTAATTCAAAATAGGGATATGCAAATTATTATTGCGGGAGATTTTAATTCGGGTAGCCATCTGGACTGGACAGCGCGAGCAGCCTATTTGCATAATGGTTATGGACCCGTTGCATTACCTATTTCTAAATTGATGCAGGACCGAGGATATATCGATAGTTTTAGGAAATTAAATCCAGATGAAGTTACCCACCCAGCCGGAACATTTGCTGCCATATTCGGACATCTACAAACTTCTAGAATTGACTTTATCTATTACAAGGGCGAAAAGTTAGAACCATTGGCTTCGAAAATAATCCGAACGGCACCAGAAATAGATGATGTTTGGCCATCAGATCATTCAGCGGTTTTTACTGTTTTCAAATTAAATTGACAATGGCCTAAGAACTTATTATAACCAAATACTAGCTGTGCCAAACAAAAAAGGAGTTACTCACGAGGACCGGCTATTGTTTGGATGAAAAAATCCAATTAGACCATTCTTATTACCGTCGTACAGATTATTATGAAAACAGATAAAGTTTGCGTACTACAGGATTAATTTAGAATATCTAAGCTGGTTTCTGTTTGGAGATTTCTACTTAAAAAAAGCTACTGTTTGTAAAAATTGTCTTATATTTCCTTTTAATTTTTACCGTCGGCCACTTTGATTATAGAAATAAGATCCCTGGAAAATATAGATCCTGAAATTTTGTTTTACGCATTTCAGAGAGCTTTTGCCGAATATGAAATGCAATTGGATAAAAGTGAACTCTTGGCCATGCTCAAGAGGCGCGGTTTTAGGCCTGATCTTTCCTTTGGTGCTTTTGATGGTGATGATATCGTATCTTTCACTTTTAACGGGATCGGTGATTTCGATGAGGTTTTAACGGCTTATGATACCGGGACAGGTACTCTTAAAAATTATCAGGGACAAGGACTTGCTACATCGGTATTTAATTATTCGATTCCCTATCTGAAGAAGGCTGGAGTCCATAATTATCTACTGGAAGTACTGCAGCATAATAAAAGTGCCGTATCGGTTTATAAAAAGATCGGCTTTACTATGGTCCGAGAGTTCTTTTATTTTAGGCAAAAGATTGAGGCAATTACTTTATTGGCTAAGAGTTCAAACTTTAATATAAAAACAATAGATATTTTTGAATATCCAGAAATTGAAACTTTCTGGGATTTTAAACCATCCTGGCAAAATAGCATTGACTCAATCCGTAGGTCTTTCGACAATTTTATTAGCACAGGCGTTTTTTCAGAGGATAAGCTGATTGGATATTGTGTTTTTGAGCCAGGATCGGGAGATATTACCCAACTGGCGGTAAGCAAAGAACACAGAAGAAAAGGTGCTGGTAGCCTATTGCTTCAGCATATAATAGAGACTAAGCAAACTGACTCTATAAAAATTATCAATGCAGACATTAGCTGTGAATCTATAACAGCTTTCCTCAAATCCGTGAATATTGAACCAGTTGGAAAACAATACGAAATGGTCAAAAGGCTATGACATATTTCCGTTTCCTTTTTCTTTTCTCATGATCCCATTTCCTTTTTTGTAAAAAAAAGAAAATTAATAGGGATACAAAACTACTTGTTGATTTAAATATCAGGTAACGATACAGATGATTTTTTATTGTCTTTCCTAAAAAAATTAACTTTAATGAGTGCGGATTTGAAACAGGCGACTATTTGCCAAGACTAATTATTTCATTTTCAATATCATGGTAAAGCAGTATTTTCCATTGTTCTTCTTTTGCTCTTTGCTTCCAAATGATCCGTTCTTCCATTGCTTTTTTGCCATTACAATCAGTTTTAAATGCTATTTGATAGTTTAGATATCCCATTTGAGGAAGATTGTCTGCACCATAAAAAGCGGTTTCTCCATCTTCCTTAATCCAGAAAACCTGATGATAAGGGGTATGTCCGCCAGTAACTTCGAAATCAATTTCGGAAGTAATACTTCCTTTATCAGAATCCATCCAGACAATATTGGCATTCTCAACAATGAACTTCAAAACATCCAAATCAAAAGAAGGACTCCCTTCTTTTGAAAGCGCAAAATCATATTCACGCTTTTGCAGATAGACTTCGGCATTTGGAAAATTAAGCGTCCATTCATTTTTCTCTCTATTCACAAGTCCGTCAATGTGATCTTTGTGCAAATGAGAAAGCATAGCTAGCTTGACATCTTTTGGTTGGAAACCTGCTTTTATCATGTTTTTATGAATTTTCGGAATACCGTTTTCCACCCAGCCTAATCCTGCATCTAGTAGTATTAGATTGCCAGCTGTTTCAATAAGAAAAGGCTGCACCGCCATTTTTAAATTTTTATCGTTTTCAGTATCTTCCAGATAGGTGAAATTTTTATTCTTATCTACACTGAAATCACCGTCTTTTAAAGGATATATTTTCATCTGTAATTATTTAATCTCACTTATGCTATTGATTGAGAAAGCGGATTAAACAAAATTAAACATCCCAAAGGCAAAATCCTCATTCTATTGAATTAATTACGGTTTCCGTATAGATATCGACGAAATTTCAGGATGGAATACCCAATTCTTGATGCCACTGATATAATCCTCCGGGGTCGAAGACATTCCCTTTTAAAAAACGTTGCAAAAATTCTGTGAGGGAGGAAGTTAATGCTATTGTAGGGTGTATTGCATTAAATATTTCATATCGGCAATCTCCTAAATACCTTAATCCCCATATATCTGAATAAATCATATATTCTGAAAAATAAAACCAATTATCGCCATAATTGTTTGCGTACTCCATTATTCCAGCAAGTGGTATAATATTGAAAATATCTTCATTACAACCGAAACCATTGCATAGGAGATAGAATCTTCTAAACTCATCCGACAAAGGGAATCCAATTTTTTGCTCAAACGTATCAATCTCCGAGAGCATGGCTCCAGGATAGATATCAATTCCATCTTTCTCGTGCTTTTGTTTTATAGCCGTAATTAATTGTCTCATTGCACTACTACTTATAATTGAACATTTATTTATCAATAATCAACCGTCTCTTTCCCAATTTGATTAGAAAATTTTTCAACGTTTACACTTATATATATGCTTTGAAAAATTCCAAATTTGAAAATAAAAGCACTGCGATTGAATGTAAATATAGCCAGGAATACCCGAGTGATTTTCTAGGCTATCGCTGCATAACTGTCTATTCCATTTTGTTTGAGCAGCTACCATTTATAAGGGACCTCAATTGTGAATAGACCAAAATCCATAGTCTTTGTACGCGATTGATTTAGACACCCCAATAAAGGGGTTACTGCGGTACAGACTTGGATGATGTTTAAAAATTTCATGCTATGGCTTACTAGTTACTGAATTTACAAAACAGTCCTTAAATAGGCAAAATATGTAACTAGTTGGCGCTAATTACATACTCATTTTGTATCTTGATGCAACATGGTTCTTCTTAGCTATAAGAAAAGAGATAGGGGGGAGAAAAAGACTACCTAATTGGAATGGGCCTTGGCTTCCAAAAAAATAATTATTTAATATGGCGAAAGGAGATAAATTATATTTTAAAGCTCTCAAAGAAGCGAGCAAAAATACTGAGATAGGAGATTCAAATGCACTTAAGTTATTACAGAAAGCGATCGACAAGAATAACAGTAAAGCGCAATATGCTTTAGCGACATGGTACCTATATGGAAAAACCGTCAAAAAAGATTATAAAGTAGCCGTAGAGCTGTTGTTAGACTCCTCCGTTCAGAACAATGAACTGGCCTGTTTCGATTTAGCCGTTTGTTATGAGAACGGTTTTGGCGTAAAAAAGAATACAAAAAAAGCTTTCTTATTTTATTCGAAAGCTATTTTACTTGGTGAGAAACAATCTATTTACGAGGTTGGTCGGTGCTATTATTATGGCATTGGGGTTAATAAAAATCTGGAGCTTGCTAGTGTATATTTTGATATAGCTAGGTTGTATGGAATAGAAACGTAACTAGGTTTAAATTAATACCCGAAGGAAATTGTAGACTGGTATTGTCTAGTATTTTTTAATTGTAAAAACCACTACTTGATCTGACTTTGGCTACGCCTAAAAATTGTCAGATATCATTATCGTCCAAATAATTTTGATAAAAATCCTTTTTTAATTGGCTTCTCAATTCCCCAAATTAATTCCGTTTCGTGTCGTTTTGCTTTGTCAATGTTCGGCCCGAATTTGCCCCACGCAAATCCACTCTGAATTTGTTTGTTTCTCAAGTCTGCAATTACAAAATTGTCAGGAAGTGATAGTGCAAAGTTTTTCAAAGTTGTGTCTTTAGATTGTCTTGCATTTTCAAGTTCAATAAATCCATTTCCTTTGCTCCAAATATCCATAACCACTTTTTCGTGAATAATATCAAGGTTTGACTTATTCCCATTTTTTCCAAAATCGTCGATGTGTTCTATAAACTGAGTTAAGTTGTCCGAGTGTTTTACGATTACAGCTGGAGCGTGGCACACATAAAACACGCTTCCCCAACTTCCACTGTTGTCAACATCTAAAATCCAAAAATTTCCGAATCCGTCTCCCGCAAGTTGAACTGAATTAGGAAAAAACTCTTCAAACCCAAATTGAGCTACTCCGTCAAATGTGACTTCTTCAAGTCCGAAAAATTCAAAACCGCTTGCAAATTTTAGTAATTCTCTTATCTCTGGCGGAATTTGTCCTGTCGGCAGTCGTTTGGCTAATTCGTCAATCTGTTGGTTGGTCAAACCTTCTTTTAGTTCTACTTTATATTCGTCGCCATCTTCTGAAATATATTGTTCTGTCAAAATGGATGTTAGTCTTTCTATCGGTGTCATAAATTCAATTTTGTTGTCTCGGTGTGTTTTGTTATGCTTGCAGCTAACTTTTTGCTAATACCTTGTTGGTGGTAGTTTTTTATTTAATCCACTTTTCTATTATTTCAATGAATGGGTTTTGCTGGTCAACAAATGGATAATGCGAGCAATTGTCAATTGTCTTGAAATTCTGTTTTCCAACTATTTTCTTCATATCACTTAATTGCTTTTCTGAAAAGATTTTGTCTTGCAAACCATAAAGTGCAAATAATTTTACATTCTCTTTTTCTAGTTTTTTTAAAATAGATTTGGTGTCAATATTATTTTTGCTTTCATTTTTATAGAACAAAATAGGAGCGTCGTCATTTCGGATATTGCTTTTTCCATATTCACTATTTTCATAATTTTCCCGCAATTGGTTTGCTTCATTTGTCGGAAATGGCATTTTGAAATAGTTATTCATACTTGCAATTTCATAACATTGCTTTCTGTATTCAGCCGAATTTTTAGCTAATCTTTCAATTGCAGAAATTTTGGAAAGCATTAAAGTGTCATTCTTTTTTTTGTAGATTTTTCGTGTCGTTTCCAAAATATGGTTATACGTTTCTTGTTGGGAAAAAAGTGCACCTGCAAGAATTAATGAACTTACTTTTTCAGGATTTTGTTCTGTAAAAAGTGTTCCAACCAAACCACCAAAACTATGAGCTATGATATTTGCTCTTTTTATGTTATATTTTTCGTAAATGCTATTTAAATCACTAATTGCTTCTTGAAAAGTAAATGTTGCAGTTGTGTCGATTGAACGACCTTCACCACGTCTGTCATAAACGATAACATAAAAACCTTTTCCGGCTAAATTTTCTGCAGTTGTTCCCTCGAAGAGTGTCGAGTTTCCTCTTGGTCCGCCGTGAATGAAAATTATTGTCGGATTTTCGCTCTTTCCGTATGCTTTTGAGTAAATCTTTTCCGTTTGAGCTTTTCCAATTATTGATGTTAGCATACAAAAAAGTAGTAAAAATATTTTTGTCATTTTAAGGTGCTATGTTCAGTTATGAATTCAGATAAAATTATCGGCAATGGCGCAACGACTTGGCGAAGTAGTGTAGCCGTATCGAAGATACGAAAGAGGAGCTGTTTTGCCAATACGCTTATTGTAAGTTTATTGGTTTGCCGTCAGTAAAGGCATGTAGGTCAAAATAAATGATTTCGAAAATTTAAAATTCCTGAAACTCATCTTAGTAGAAAAAGACGGCGTTTTATTTTCATTCTCAGTTGTTTCAGATCAGCGGCAAAATCTGGATAACGAAGTGATTAAAAATTTGATCAGTAATTGTTCATTGGAGTAATCGCTATGAATTGAAATATTACGGTGACTTTAGTGGCTTAGCTGGATATTTCGATACCATTGACCCTCCAAATCCGAAAACTGATGACCAATCAATTCGCCTCGGAATCGCATAGTCTCAATGCCTGAAATCTCCAGCTAAACTACGGACTATAATAAATATCAATATTCTGCAACATTCCGCCACAGTACAATATTAAAGTCAGTCAACAGCTGACAAATTTTACCCTCGCTGTCCTTTCCGATGTACGTCGCATAAAAACCATCTCCATACCCCGTGGAGAAAAAGATGGCATTGTGATTTTGAAAGCTGTAATTTAAATAATCCTCGAATTTTTCGGAGAATATAATGTCCCAATTTTTACCGAGCAGCGTATTCAGACTATTCTTAGCTGCCTGATCAACGAAAAGGCCTAGTCCTGCATCTACTCCATATCCATATATTTCTTTGGATTTGAGGGGGATAGAAGTCTCTCCAGGTAATAACGCAAACTCCCATTTCTGGATGGGCTTATCTGAAAATTTTACGCGTGCAAATGCGACCCTTCGATCCTTATTGGCATTAATATTGGCCATTGCCAATTCGACTGGAAACTCACCAACAGGAAAATTTTCACTAAAAGCTGCCGCATCCCTTAAGGTAACGGGATCAGTTGCGATAATCTGGCCTGATGATACCTTTAGATTTCCTAAAGCTATCTTATCAAAAGTTATTTCCGTACCGAATTGCGCTATTTTTGTGGCCTTCGCGAAACTTCCCTCAAATATCTGTGGGAATGTGAGCGATGTATCCTTAATGGTTATTTTCGGTATGGTATCCGTCAGGTCAAATTTGGCTGTTTGTACAATGACATCGTTAGTATTACTTGGAACTTTGTTTCTTGAAATGTATAAAAATAGCACAACGGCCATCAGACATATTGTTATTGTTATTTTGTGCATGGGAAATAATTTTCTTTATTTAGTTCATATCTCTATAGGATGAGCCACCTCCTGAAAAAACTTTCTGAGCATTTCATATGTGCTGCAATCAGCGACAACCTGATTGGAGCTATCTATTGCCATTGCTTCACAACTTAAACAGATATTCAGTGCTGATACAATTTCGCCCAAACTATTATAGAATACGATAGCATCCCTGTAAATGGGGGCACACATCCAATTGGACACGTCAGTTGTTTTCGTAAGTAAAATATTCTTTAGTAGACCGACTACCTTATTATCATACTGAAAAGTATTGATTCTTTGACTCGAAAAATGAAACTGCCCTGTATCATCAATTAAATACTGTGTTACACCCAATAGCTTGTCCAATTCGCTCAGTCGAATTTCTTCGGTTTCGGTCAGATTGTTTCGTTTCTCCTTTCTCACTTTTAACCCATTACGTTCTGGTTTTAGCATTTGGATCACCGTATTGTATTCCTCTCCGCGCTGGAGGGAATAGGTCTCAACCTGGTCAAATGCAAAACTCTGTATATAATGAGAAGATGTGATTGAATTCGTGATACTTTTCATCTTTGAAAGTGAACGGTTATTTCTCTAAATCCTAACGATAAAAGTATAAAAAATAGATTGTAGTAGCTAATAAGAATCTTAATTTAAAAAATCGCTAAGAAATTTTCTTTCTTACTTTTGGTGCTATCCAAGATCATAATTCTTAGCGTTTTTTTAACTTATTTTCTCATTTAAAAAGATATCGAGCTTATCAGTCATTTGCAATCAAATTTGTAGGGTCACTTTTTAGATTGGTGGAAAAATTTAGCTCGTACCATCTAAGAGCTCAAAAGTAATCCCGCCAGCATGATGCTTTCTTAATTGGTCGATTAACGGAATACAAGACGCATCATAAGCAATATGAGTTAGGTTGTTGTAAGTTAATAGCTCAATTAGAAGGTTTGGAATATCAATAATATAAGCATTTTTAAGAACCAGTGTTTTTAAGTTTTTTATCCTTAGGTTAGTCAAACCAATTAAATCAAAATGATCCAAATACAACAAACTTATATTTTCAAGGTCATTTATCCATAACGGGATATCATATGGACTATTTTCTTTTACCTTTCTACTGCTATAATCACCTGTTAGAAATAGTTTTTCAAGCTGGTCAAGGTGTATTACATGTTCATTTGGCAAGGTATTTCTATCAAACCGAGTTGTTGTGTATAAAGCAAAAGGAACATTACAAATTCCTAATAAGATCGTTTCCCCCTGAAAAAATAGTACTGATCCATTTTTTTCATCACCCCAATTGACATGGAGCATACCACTTCCTTTAATGATACTTCTTCCTTCATTGTTGTCTTTTTCCATGATGACTAAATGTGGGACCCTACAACTACCAGGTCACAGTTTAACTTTTCCTGCAATTCAACTATAAATTCAGGTTTCAATTCAGGCCAGTTCCAAAATGTAAATCCAAGATTACTGAATCCCCACTGTGGTTCGAAAACATATTGATGGATGTCACTTTCAGTGCCGCATATCGGACACAACAAGTTATCGGTAAAACCCTGGTACCAGGGATCCAGATCCCATTCATTGTCTGCAATATTTTCAGTACAATTGGGGCATACTATACGATCGATACCATTTTGTCCGGTATTAAATATAGTACGCTCAGTTGTTATTTCCAGACCATTTATATCAAGTTGGTATGGAAGGAAATGAGGCTCTAATACAATGTATTGAGCACCGTCAGAAAATGCATATCCAAGGTTGGCCAGTGTGCATTCCGATAATTCAGCTTTGACGATATCTTTCGAAACTAACCACTTTAAAATATCATCTACAGCAATTTCAGCAAAAGCGTACCTGGACACGCTAGGCACAAGCGAAATAGTATAGTCACTCATAGTCTAAAAATAAAGAATAATGGGAATATTGTTCCAATGGTTTCATACAAATTTTTGCGAAATAACTGGATCTGTTCCAGTATTCGAAAAGCGTAGTAGGGATTAAGCAATGGATTTTGATCAATTCAAATTCAATTGGCGTCAGGAAATACTTTTCAGCAGACTTGGTGAAAACCCGAACTGCTTCTTAAAGGCGAATGAAAAATGGGAAAGGTTTTCAAATCCTACCTCATAGCAAACTTCCAAAGGCTTTTTTTTCTTTTCTGTTAGTTGATAATAGGCAAGCTCCAAACGTTTATAAGTTAACCATCGTTGCGGGGTCATGGTAAATGCTTTTTTGAAATCCCGTTTAAATGTTGTGAGACTTCTGCCAGTGAGGTAACCAAACTTTTCCAGTGGAAGATTGAACATAAAATTCTTCTCCATATAATCGACTAGGTTGATCTTTCCGGGTTCTTCAAAATTAGCAAGTAATTGATCGATCCTTTTATCCAGGGTTCTGAGAATGCTGATGGCTTCGGTAATTTTAATCGCAGCAATATCCTCAGGGATATCTTTCATGTCAAAATAAGGGATAAGCGAAGCTAGGCAGCTTTCCAGGAGAGGATGATTATTGAAACAAAAAATCTTCGGTGAATTTTGTGGTTGGGGATCTATGGTCTTACCAGCATAAAAATTTTTTAATGTTTCTAATGATAAATGCATGACTACCGTTTTGTGAGGTTCGCCATCTTTAGGGTAATTAATTATTGTAGCCAATTGGTTTCTGGGAATTAAAAAGATATCCCCCTTTCTAAATAGATAGGTGGTATCAGCCTGTACAATCTTGGTTTCTCCGGAAAGAAACCAGACCAACATATGTTGGTCAAACATAATGTCCGATTTAAAAAATTGGTCTTCGTAGCTGGAAAGCTTTATATCTTCGGTGATGTATCGGGCTTGGTATTCCATGATTTTTGCTTTTTTATGAAAGAAATCAATAAGGTAAAGATAAGAAATAACATAATTTACTTTGTTTAAAAGTTCATTGTTGAAAATAGAGAGGCAGGAGGGCCATCTTGCCTCTCTTTTATGCTTGAAATTAATTCTAGATAGATTGTCCGCCATCCACCAGAAAGTTGGCTCTGGTCAGGAAACCTGCATTTTCGCTTGTTAAATAGTGGATCATATAAGCGCCGTTTTCTTTTAGCTTTTTAGCGGCAGCATAGCCAATACCGCTATTACCACCGGTAATTACCGCTACTTTATCTTTTAAATTTTTTAAAATACGTAACACAATAAGTTAAATAGCACATTTAATGAGTAGATTTAAATGGATTTATGGATTGAAACGGATACCTGTCATCTCTTCGGTGAGTTTCCAAAGTCTTTTGGCATTGGTTTCATCCAGTGAATAGGGATGTACCCCTTTTTGGGCGGTAATATCTGATGAGACTACTGCGATATCTCCGTCTTCACAATAAACGCCGCCGATATGATCAAGCTTAGGGCTTGTTGCGCACCATACCGTTGTGGCAGCTCCTTGTGGGATCGTTTTTAGTGATGCAGCAACTTGGGGTAGCATATTACCGTCTGCATCCACAAACCCCATTTTTTGGAATAGCTCCAATGGGGCTTCTCTGCCCAATTCTGTTCCACCGATAGAACCGGGATGAACCGCATAACTTCTGATATGAGCAGATTGTCCTCGTGCGTCCAATTCCATTGAAAAAAGATTGACTGCAGTCTTGGATTGTCCATAGCCCTGTAATGTTTCATATTCTCTGTGCAGGAAATTAGGATCATCAAAATTAAATGGTGCGAAATAGTGGCCATGAGAGGAAACATTAACCACTCGCGCTCCGTTGGCTTTTTTAAGGGAAAGCCACAATCGGGAGGTGAGCTGAAACAAGGCTAAATAGTTGGTAGCGAGTTGTGATTCTATACCCCGTTCATCTCTACGTAAAGGGACCCACATAATACCTGCATTGTTAATGAGTAAATGTAAAGGTCTTCCTGAAGCGACAAAATTTTCTGCGAAAGTATTAATGGAGGCGGGAGACATTAGATCCATTGCTGCAATTTCAATATTGGATATTCCTTCCAGATTTTTCTTTGCTTTGTCGATATCACGTGCAGCGACAATTACGGTAGCTCCGGCTGCGGCGAGTATTCTTGTGGTTTCCAGTCCAATCCCTGTGTTGCCGCCTGTTACGAGAGCTGTTTTCCCGGTAAGATCGATGTTTTGAATTACATCATTAGCTGTTGATTTTGCATTGAAGCCCGAACCAATAGGTTGTTGTTGAGCTCCCTGATAATTATTCTTTTCCATTTTGGATACATTTAATTGTTATTACTGAGACAAAATTAGGGAGGATCAATGTGTTCTGTTTTGTTCAAAAGGCCTAATTAACTTTGTTCAAAAGGGCAGGGGATCTTGATCATATAAGCAGAAAAAAGGCAGGATCTTCAAAATCCTGCCTTCTATTTCGATGTTTTTGGGCAAGTGTTACATTACTCCCAAGCCATGAATCCTCATAAGCAAAATACATCAGTTTTAATGATTAGAAAGTTGAGGATCCATAATCGTATATACATTCCTGATTATAGCAAGCCACATTTCAACGACTTCAGGAGTGGCCCCGTCAGCTTTATCAAAAAAGAGATGCTCTTTGATCTGAAAACCGCAGTAGGTATAGATACCTTTATCAGATGTCAGTAATAATGCTTTATCCATACCGATAGAGGTATATTCTTCGTTGGATTTTCCGTGGGTATTGAGAATTATAGCCTGTTTTCCGGCTAATAATCCTTTTTGTATTCCCTGATCATAACGATAGGCAAACCCGTAGCTGAATACTCTGTCGATATACCCTTTCATAATGGCCGGCATGCCGGTCCACCAAATTGGATAGATAAAGGTGACCACATCTGCCCAGGAAATATACTCCTGTTCTCGTCTGATAAGTTCATTAACGTAACCTTTTCGTTGTCCGTCCATATCTTCCAGAGATAATACCGGGTCAAATCCCAGTTGATACAGGTCTCTGGTAATTACTTTATGCTCCTGTTGTTGCAGAACGTTTTCAATAGATTGTTCAAATTGAGCATTCAGACTTTCCTGATTGGGGTGGGCGTAAATAATAAGATGTTTCATACTGTTACTTTTAATTGATTGAACAGTACAAAAGTAAAATAGGGAACACCTCAAAAATTGTAAGAAAACGAAACGGGTTATTCATCAGCCCGACAAATATCCTGCTGGAATTTTAAGTAATTCTTAGGCGAAAGATTAATGAAATGTTTAAAGTCGTGAATAAGCTGGCTTTGATCATAATAACCACATTGATCGATGATTTCAAACCAGTTGATCTTTTCTTTAGAAAAATCTGTCTTCTGAATCAATTCAATGGCTTTAACAAAACGATGGTATCGATTCACTTCCTTCGCACTGAAGCCAAAGTGCCTTTTATGGATCAATTGGATGTTTCTTTCACTTTGTCTAGCTTCTTCAGCAATGGATTTAATGGAGTCCATCGTATCCGATCTGAAATTGGCCAATAGCGTAGAGGTGGCATTCTGCTGACTGAGATAGGGTTTGCAGAAATTAAGAATATGGTCTACCTTTTCTTCTGTGGAGGCAATACGATCTAATTGAAACCATAAACGGGTAAAACAATTTTCTTCCATAGCTTCATCTGGGTGAATAGGCAAATGATCAGATAGAAATGCTTTGCCAAAAAAACGATAAAATGCATCAGCCTTGAAATTAGCAACTAGGATAATGGAATCGGGGGGAAGGCTGTATTCAAATGCTGATTTAATAGGGCCCAAAACGATACATTTGTCAACTTCAATTTTTGTTTTTTGCTTGGAAACCAAAAATGCCCGAGCTCCGAAATTAAAAACCATAATGGTTTGAAAAGAAGGGAGAAGGGTTTTGGTTATGGTATGTTCAGACTTGTTTTCAGCATAATAGAAATGAGAGAACACTGTTTCAAACTCTTTAGGAGCAGAAATTCTGAAACTACGATATGTTTCTTCCTTTGGTTTCATTTATACCTACCAATGTAAGAAAAATCTATGTTTTTGACCCTCATAGTTTGGATTATTTAAAAGCTCTTTATTCCTTTATAACCCTCCCAGTATTTTTCCTGACAAAGGGAGACAAAGCCCGAAACTCCACTTTTGACTGTCTGAACAATGCATTCTTATTTGTCCTTCACAACGGCTTAATAATGATAAAAATCGACAAAAAATTGAGACAGAAAGGCTACTAAAATTTTTGCTTTTAATGTATTTTTCTATAATTGTAAAACTTTAAACGATATCTCAAAATATTTGAGAAAACATCAGATAACCAATGAAGATTTTAAAGCCAGCTGTTCCATTTTGTTACTTCCGCGCATCAAAGTTTTTATCTACCACGTGGAGGCTCTATAAATCAAAAATACTTCAGATTATGAAAAAGATGCTCTTTATTTTAGTCATGCTAATATCCACAGCGGTTATTTTTAATGCGAAGGCACAAACAAAGAACAACAGCAATTACGATTTTTTTGATACTGTTGTAAACAACCACAATCAAATCTTTCCGGCTTCAGGTATCCCCTCAGCAATCGAAATGGTGCTAAAGTATTGCAAAGTGCTGGATTTTAATTTTTATGACTTGCAAATTAAATGGCAAAACAAAGCAGATGGTTCTTTCCGCGACTTTGATAAAAAGGAATTATACGGAATTACTTTTTCCCAGAAATTTAATTTGCCGCGGGATGAAAGTTTTCCCATGGATAGTCTTTTTCAAGCGATAGAAAATGAATTGAAATCTGGGAAAAAGGTAATTATCGCACTTCAGGTGGAAATAGGTTGGTCCATTTTTGTCGTCTATAAACAAACTCCGGATGGCGAATTTGTTTCTTACAGCAAGCACGGTAGCCATACAACGATATTTCGAAATACAAAAGAAATTGTGAAAAAGTCTAAGGGTACAGAAATCATGACGTACAGCATTGTACCTCATTTGTAGTGAAGTATTATCTTATCTTACAATCAAAAGTAATTTAAATTATGAAAAAGGTTCTCTTAAGTATAATTGTGTTCATGTCCACATCTTTTGTTTTTCATTCGAAGGCTCAAACACAAAAAGACGATAATCTTGAGTTTTTTGATACCGTCATAAATAACCACAATCAACTCTTTCAAATGTCCTGCATTCCATCTGCTGTCGAAATGATCCTAAAGTATTATAAAGTGGTGGATTTTGATTTTTACGGCTTACAAAAGGAATGGCAAAACAAAGCAGATGGTTCTTTCCGAGATTTTGACAATAAAGAATTATACGGTATTACTTTTTCTCAAAAATTTGTTTTACCCCGAGATTCTAGCTTTCCTGTGGACAGCCTTTTTCAAACGATAGAAAATGAATTGAAGTCTGGGAAAAAGGTTATTATCTCACTTCCAGCAGACGGTGGCTGGCATATGTTTGTTATATGCAAACAAACTCCTGATGGAGACTTTGTATCATATAGCAAACTTGGAAGTCATACATTAATACTTAGAAATACAAAGGAGATTGTGAAAAAGTCTAATGGTACGGAAATCATGACCTATCGCACTCCTCCTGGTATGTAGCCATTGCGAAAAAGCCCTTTTAAGAATAGTTCCCTATCATTTTGCCAAACTGTTATTTGATCCCAATAAGTCTGGAAAAAATCTACAGGATTCTGACCAGTTAAAATCAAATTTAAAGTTCATATCCAATAAACTATTTAGTTCATCAGCAAGTTGGATTTTTACTAGCTCCTTTAATTTTGGTCCCATGGCACTTGAAAGATCATATTTATTGCAATTATCTTCCATAGATTCCTAATTTACATGTTGAAAGTACCTCTTTTCAATTTAAAGACCGAGTACCCGATCAAGGGAAATATGGCTGAGAGAATAATATAAATGCATGTGACTTGGAATTGCCGACTTATATTCAATAGGAGCGGGATTTCCTTGAAGAGACCAGCTATTAAAACATCATATGCTATGTAATAGGCCTCAAGAATCACCCATAAAATGGTGATATCTATATTATTATTAAACTGATAATTTCCCGTAATGAGTATACATGATATAAGTATTATCAAGCCAGTCAATGCTGGCCGGAATATGGAGAATATCTTTTTATTTCTTTCCGCTTGTAGGTATCCTGCATAAATAAGTCCTGCAACTTGCAATCCAAAAATAATCAGGTTAAAATTTAGATTCTTCGTAATATCTCTCAGCCAATCATTGTCTGCTAATACTACATAAAATGTCAAAACCATAAAACTGAGATGTACAAATAGGGGAGCGTTAATTCTCTTCATTATCCATTTTACGTTTGTGGAATCTCAATGTTTTTATCGCTTTAAGAAGATCTTGTTCTGTTTGCGCTTTCAGGTTTGAACCGTGAAGATTAAATCGGACTTTTGAAGAGTTTCCCCATAGGCTGCCGATGTACACTCCAGTCATTCCTTTCCCGGATATTCTCGGAAATACGATTTTCGCTCTTCTATTATCGATCGTATCCCAGGACACATTTTGTTTTCTGTATAGATCGGCATCAATATTCATTGACATGATATCGTTAACAACAACAAAATCCGAGGAGTCCAAGTTATTTTCCTCTATCATCTCTCGCGTGATAACCTGAATATTTGGTTCTGTCAAACTATTTGAATACAAACCCAGATCAAAGTAGAGCGTATCCGTATTGCCAACAGCAATTGCGCCCACATAACTGTCGGTTCCATTTTGTTTGACCTGCTGCCATTTATAAGGAACTTCAAGCGTAAATAGACCAAAATCCATTGTCTTTGTGCGAGAAGGATCCTTACACCCGGCAAAAAGGATAGTAAGGGCAGAGATCTGGAATAGTTTTATGAACTGTTTCATGCTATGGCTTATGCGTTGAATTTACAAAATTAGGCTGGACTATCAATCTATGGCTAATATTTTTTATTATTAAATCGCAAACGGGGGAGTCGAAGTGCCCATTTAATTATTAGCTTCGTGCAATATGATTTTCTTTTTAGATATAGACGGTGTCATGGTACATGCCAATCCACATAGGCAAGTAGCGCAGGCAACCGATGGCTTTTATGTATTCAGTAGAGCAGCTGTTGAAACATTTAATACTATATTCATTGCAGAGGAAGATCAGGTGATCCTTTCTAGCTCGCACCGTTCTAGATATACAATAGCAGAATGGAAAAAGATATTTCGTGATAGAGATATTCGAATAGATTCATTTACGCTGTTGGAAGATGTTGTGGCGAAAGTCAACCATCGCTATACGCGTAAGGATGAAATATTGGGTCAGATTGTGCGTCAAGGCCTGCAAACTGAAGAAATAGTCATTATTGACGATGACAAATCCTTAAATGAATTGCCACAAGCATTAAAATCAAGGTTAGTGTTGACATCTCCTTATAGCGGATTGACAGAAAAGAATCTGCACATTTTGAAGAATATCCTTAACAGATAACTTTCTTTCCAATTGTCCTCTTTTTTATCCTATTGAAGTAGCCCGGTTTCTTGAGAGATTTCTCTCCTTTATCGGTTGAATGTTCACCGACCGTAATCGTGATCTCTGAAGGAAGTGCGTGAATAATTTTGGCATAGGCTTTTTCGCCACCAAGGAATTCGATTATTGCTGGCATCGCATTGTAACCAATTCCCGGCTGAATAAGAACTCAGCTATGCCGCCATAATGAATCTCGGTACCATGAAAAATAATACCATTCAGCAATAAAATTGTTTAAATCTGTAAAATACGCTACCCAGTGGATTTCGTTATTTTTTTTGCGTTTGTTGTAGGTTGAATACCGTCCCGGCTGGGTCAGTAATCCAATGCATATTTTCCGGTAATTCTTCAATTTCATCACAGGTTTCCTCCCCATTGGATAGTAAATATGCTGTCGCCATTTCTACGCCAGGAACCGTAAGCTGTAACCAAGTTTCAGAATGTGTGTAATTGTCCACACAGTAAAGCCATATAATATTATTGCCAAATTTTACTTCACATGTCCTCGACACAGTTGGGGTGTTAATCGGCTTTTCCTCCACGTTAAACTTTAAAACATCCCTATAAAAAACGACTGTCTTTTCATATTTGCTTTTGGGAATTTTTAGGGCAATATTAATTCCTACCTCAAATTTTGTGTTCATATTTTGTGACTTTAGGTCCTATACAAAGTAATCAAAATGCTAAATCAATACTCTTATCTTATGGCAAGATTTGCATATTTATACTGAACATTATCATTTTATTCTTTTTTAGTCGAAATGGCTTTTTATCGTTCCTTTTTTATAAATTTAAAAGGTAATAAAAGGCTGTTGCTTAGGTTATTGAAAGATTGAAGGGTTGTGATCCGCCGCTATCGCTAATACGCGGCCCGTTGGCTGTAATTTTAAACCAAAGCTCAACCAAAATAAATAATATCTTCACAATTTAAATCTAAAAAACTATGGGACATTATTATAATTACGTCAATGTGATTTCTTTAACAGAAAGAGAGTTTAGTGATAAATCAACCAAAGAAGTTGATTTAAAGAATCTAGAAAATTTACTAAATCCAATTCTGATGAAATAGAATAGTATTGCCAAAAGGGAGACGGAGGTGGGGGCAGAAACTTTTCGGCTCCGAATAAACTTTTGTCGTAGCTTGACAGGTTGGTGCTGTGAAAGCCCCGCCTTCGGTAAGCTGACGAACCGCTACAAGCAACCCTGAAAATGATGTCAAACAAATAACAGGACTGGAATGAAACTTTCACAAAAAGTAGAAAATATACTGACAAAGATCACAGAAAAGAACACGAAACTTGGAGACTTGCGAATTATTGCCAAGGATATTAAAAAAGATCACGAATTGGCAATGGAACTTTGGTCATCCAAGCTTTTTTTTGCTCGTCAATTGGCAATCTTGATTATGGACAAGAAACTTTTAACCGAAGAAGTGATTGATCAATTAATTACGGACATTAAGCAACATAACGAAAGTGAGAAACTTCAAATGATTGATTGGCTCATGGCGAACCAACTAACAAAAGACAAAAAGACAATAGCTTTAATAGAAAGTTGGGCAGATAACCAGTCCTCGCTAAAAAGACGAATTTATTGGTATTTTCAAGGTCGTTTGCGTTGGACTGGACAACCACATCCCAACAGCGAAGAATTGCTTACTAAAATTGAAAGTAAAATTGAAAATGAAGAGCCGGAAGTGCAATGGGCAATGAATTTCACAACAGGTTGGATTGGAGTTTATGAAAAAAAATATCGAAATCGTTGTATAGCACTTGGCGAAAAATCTGGACTTTATAAAGGTAAAATGGTTTCAAAAGGTTGTACACCTGAATATTTACCAGAATTTATTGTCATTGAAAGCAATAAACGAAAGCTATAAAAGCATTATTTACTGATGATTTGAAAGTAGAATCAACAAAATCTGATATAACCCAAAAGGTATAGCCATCTCCCGAAAAAACAAGTTTTGATGCAGTCATTAAAATTCAAACGCCCAGCGCTAGATAAATATGATAGATTTACCACCAAAAGTGGGGAAGAACCCCTTTATTAGAAATCTAAAGCGCAGCCTCGTCCTTAAGGGAAAATCGGCATAATGAAATTTTTCAGATAATGATGAAGTCATAGCGAATAATAAATACCTCCGAACGAATTATAAAGTAGTCTTATACACTACCAAATTAACTGTAAATTGGTTTAAATAAGCTGATATGAAGTGGATGTTTTGCATATTAATTTTTGTGATAATGGAAATGGATGTGGCATTTGCGCAGGCTCATTTAAAGAAAGGTGTATATGAATTTGTCGATAGTATTTCATTGGATCCCCTTGGCAAAGGAAGAGAGAAAGTGCAAACCTTTGAAAAGAAAACCATTAGAAGAACACTTATTGTATTAAATGATACGATCTGCTATCGAATCGGAGAGCTTACCCAAACGTTTGCAGTTAGTTTTGGGATGCAAGCAGATTATCTTTTGAGGCTTAAACATGTTAATAATGGATTCAGCGCTGAAAACAAAGCTGTCAAATTGAAGCTCAATATCGTCGATAATGAGACTATTGCAGTGGAGGTTTTAAAGGGAAAGGCCAGGTATTTTTATAGTGGCGGTCAATATTTTACACGCGAGATCGCACTTCCACCTGAAAAAAAATTATTAACTTTTAAACGGGTATTAATTCCTCAAGATATTAAAAATTTATGCAAGCAGGAGCATTAAAGAATAATGTCGGACTGAGCAAATGGTGGCAGAGGTTTTTTAGCGCGAGGTAAGAAGGGTAGTGATTATTACCTGCCAGAGGTTTACTTTATCGGTATTTTGGAATTTGGCATGGATAGAAATGGAAGTTCTGGTATATCCAGTGCCACAGAGCGTCCTTATTTTTATGATGTGGCGCTGTGTGACAAATTGACCAAAGAAATATGCTATGATAAATTGGGATATTAAATGATTTCGCTTCCATTATTTAATAAACAGCCTGAAGAATTAAAGAAAGTTATTAATAGATGGAAGATTTGCAAAATAAGGATAAATCAATAAAAGTAATTTGGAATACAATTGTATCTGTCTTTGGAATTGATTATTTTAGAATAGTCGACTTTTGGGATGGGGACAATTTTGCCTTAGGGATACTTAGAGGAGACAAGTTGATATATGTATCGACTTGGGATATGAATAATGAATCATCTGCCGAAATCTTATGTTATGTAGAATTTGAGAGAGAAAATGGCGATAATGACATACCTTATATATTAATAAAAAAAAATACAAAAAATATCTGTTAATGAGCTTGTTAAAGAAATTTGTGTCTTTTTGAAAACAGGATAAACAATAGTTTCTATATGTCAAATGAGACTTAACAGTTGCTTACGATGCAGGCAGTGAGGTACTACTTGATTTCAAAACGCCAATTGTTATCAATTAATGTCTTTTGAGCTATTTCAAATTTCCGAATAACAGTTTGTGGATGTTTATCCAACATTTCTGTTTTTAACTGTATAGAATCAACTGAAAAGATAAATATCATTCTATTATCATTAAACCTATAATTCGAGCGAGAGTCCCAATCGCCCATAACAGAGAAGTGGGTTGAATCGTTCAATTTAATAAAATAATACTGTCTCAACTGTTTATCGACTTTACCATATTCACTAAAATATAGTTTAGCATTATTGGTGGAGGAATCCTTTGTAAGGTAAACACAAACGTTTTTATCTGTTTTATTGACTACACAAAATCTTGAATCAATTCTATCACAAGAAACCAAAGCGATAGAAGCTACAATTGCTATTTTTAATACTTTCATCCTGCTAGCATTTATCAAATTTCAATTTATACGAACTATAAAAGGTACTAATTATTAACTTTTCATATCAAGTATTATTCTTTAATCAGTACAGGTTTGTTGTATGAATTGTTGCCGGAATTAATAAACGCCACCCCTGCTGATTAAGTTTCTTCCGTGTTATTTGATACCTTTTTATAAGCTGAGAAGAATTTGCTTTCAACTGTTCCTTATCGTATTCAATTGAATCAACTGAAAAGATAAAAATATTTCCATCTCTGTCAAAATTGCTGATTTGGTTCCAATTACCAATAATCGAAAAACAAACAGAATCATGCTGTTTTATCGCCTTATATATTCTTAACTTTTGATTAGGCTTTCCATTATCAATAAAAAAAGCTCTTGCCTCCTCTGATGAAGAATCAGTTGTTAGATAGGCATATATATTTTGATTAGTTCTATTTAAAACACAAAATCTTGAATCAACATCATCACAAGAAATCAAAATGAAAAAAAAAGATATAATTATCGCTAAAGTTTTCATAGTACGAATGTTATTTTAAATATGTATGATCATAGCTTAACCTGTAAGAACCATACATCGTATTAATTAGTAGTCGTTCATACCATGTATTGTTCCTATATACTTTTTGTGCTTTATTGGGTTCTGTTTTTATAAGGGCGCCCGGTCCGAACCATTTTTGAGCTCTAGAGTTAGCGTTAGTCTCAGCTTCGTATTTTCTATGAGGTAAAGAAAGCTCCAATCCGTTTTTCAAATCTACATGATTTTCAATCGTATTCCAAAGACTTGGAATACCTATCTTTAAATAATATTTATTGCTCCTACTTCCTTATATTGAAGTTGGTTACCATATTATTTACACTTTTATACTAGATAATTTTCTGTTTCTTAAATGCGTGCACTAAATTTACAGGAATTAATAAGTAAGTAATGATTGTCTAACCAAGATGTCTATAGAACTCGCACAGCTTTATGATAATTTGTTCGATCGGTCCATTGGACAGATTAGTAGAGGAGAGATTGAAATTGATCGGCAAATATATAATGATAAAGACAGACGTCGTGGCCTAACTTTACTGATAAGACCCCATGATGATATTAAAGCTCGAGTAAGGGAATTTCAGGAAGAAATGTTGGATATTGATGGACAGCAGTATTACCAACCCGTCTCAGATCTACATGTGACGGCACTTTCGATCATTTCATGTTACGAAGGTTTTGATTTAAGTCAGGTACATGTCTTTGATTATGAGCAGATTATTTTTAAAAGTCTCGAAAAGATACCAAAACTTAGACTGCAATTTAAAGGCATCACAGCTTCACGAGATGCTGTGATGATCCAGGGTTTTCCGGTAGGTGAAGGGCTTAATATTTTACGTAACTGCTTAAGGAATAATTTCAAGTCCACTGATTTGCAACAGAGCATAGATTCGAGATACAAGCTGATTACTGCACATATGACTGCTGTGCGTTTTAGGAAGGAATTGTGTTCCCCCTATAAGTTTGGAAATCTGTTGCGAGATTACAGAACAGCTGAATTTGGAGATATGAACGTACAATCCCTTGAATTGGTCTATAACGATTGGTATCAAACTAGCAACATCATCAAAACCCTTCATAGTTTTCATTTATAAACATTTGTACAGTTGTCAAATTGACCTCCCCCCGCAAAACAGGACATTTTAAAAATAGAGAATTAGGTGTGAATTACTAATTTTAAATAGGAGGAAAGACGATGAAAAGATCAAAGTTTACCGAGGCACAGATAGCTTTTACGGTACGTCAGTCCGAGACCGGCACCCGAGTGGTAGAAATATGCCGGCAATGGGAGTTTCACAGGGAGACATTTTTCAATTGGAAGAAAAAATACGGTGGTTTTGGGCGTTCCTTAATTGCGCAAACTGCGGCAGGCGGAAGATGACAATGCTTACTTTTATTGAGGAAATGTATTCTCTTTTCAAGAGATTGTTATTATTAAGCCTGTTTTATAATGAGAAAAAAAGACAAAAATATTCCTGTTAACACATTGCCTGAAGGAACTTCGAAGGGTATTATGATGATGCGTGAATCATTTCATGGATCACCAGATTCCGAAGTTGAACGAGCCCATCGCGATGGAGGCTATACGTTTATCATTCAGGAAAAAGGAAATACAACTATTGAAATTGATTTTCAAACATATTGCATCAAAGCCCCGGCCATTGTCTACATCAATCCCCATCAGGTGCATCGCGTGATCTCATTCGACAGAGCAATGCTCAGTACCTGGATCGTTACCGAAGAAAACATCAGCGCAGCATATCTGAGCTTGTTGCAAGATTTTACACCGGCAGACATATTGTCTGTAAAGCCTGAGACCCTTGATATCCTGTCAGACGCCGTTGCCTTATGTATGAAATTGTCTGGAAATAAAACGGAGATTTTGTATCATTCCATTTTAAAAGAAAGCTGTAATACCTTGATTGCGCTGATTATTTCACAATATTTGGCTTTGGAAAAACCGACAGTATATCATACCCGATTTGAGGATATCACAAGAGCGTTTAAAACAACATTGGAAAAGAATTATAAGAAGGTTAAAAATCCAAGGGATTACGCCGGACTTTTAAACCTATCGACTTCTTACCTCAACGAATGTGTCAAAGTGACGACTGGTAAACCTGTTTCTATCCATATTCAGCAGCGGATTATACTGGAGGCCAAACGGCTGCTTTATCATTCCGGGAAGTCAGTGAAAGAGATTGCGGATGAACTAGGCTACGATGACTTTTCCTACTTCACACGGCTGTTCAGCAAAGCGGTAGGAATGTCACCGACTGCCTTTCTTGCTAAAAACCGCGAATAGTCCTAAAGTTACAGCATCTCGTTATTGTATCGCCTTTCTTTCCGCCGTTCCTTTGTGTCATTAAAAAAGATAGAAATGTTGAGCGAAAAAAATATAGCCATCGTTGGAGGTGGTCCAGGTGGTCTGACATTGGCCAGGCTGCTGCAAATGAAAGGTGCACAGGTTAAAGTGTATGAAAGAGATTTTAGTCAAGCCGCACGCGTACAGGGAGCTATTGTAGATCTGCACTTTGATTCAGGTCTTAAAGCGATGGAGGCGACCGGACTTATGGAGGCTTTTAAAGCAAACTACATGAAGGGTGCCGACAAATATCGTCTGCTTGATCCGCAGGGAAATATGCTGATGGATGAGAGTCAGCGAGAAGAAGAACCCGTATTCGGAGATGAACATTTCCGACCAGAAATTGATAGAGGAGCGCTGAGAGATCTCCTAATCGACGGACTGCTTCCTGGTACCGTAGTATGGGATAGCCAGCTTATAGGTTTGCGGGAAATTGAAGATAAATGGGAATTAAAATTTGAGAAGGGAATGACCGCGGCTGCTGATCTGGTCATCGGATCAGACGGTTACCGCTCCAAGGTCCGTCCCTATCTGACAGATTTGAAAGCTCTTTATTCCGGAGCAGCAATTATCCAGGGCGAAATAGATCATCCCGAGATTGCATGCCCGGAAATGTACGAACTCGTTAATCAAGGGAATCTGATGGCTATGGGAGATGGGGCCACCCTGGTTGTCCAGCCTAGAGGTGATGGCGGATTCACTTTTTATGCAGCCTCAATGTATCCGGAAAACTGGGGTATATCCAGTGGTATAGATTTCGGTAATCCTATAGAAGTTAGCGGGTATTTTAAAAAACATTTTGGAAATTGGAATCCTGTCTTCTTCATGCTTTTTGAAGCCAGTCAACATTTCACATGGCGCCCACTTAACTATTTTCCTTTATCGATAAGGTGGGCTTCTAAAAGTAATCTTACCCTCATTGGAGATGCCGCGCATTTAATGCCTCCGAATGGTGAAGGCGTAAATCTGGCCATGCTGGACGCTTTGGATCTGTGTGAATGCCTAACCAGTGGAAGGCAAGCCAACCTTAAAGTGGCAATTTCAGCTTATGAAGATATCATGTTTGAAAGGGCTGCGCCTCTTTGCATGGAAACAATTGACGGAATAAAAGATTTTGCCGCACCAACTAATGAATCTGTAAAGGAACTTGTTAGATTGCTAAGTAATACTAAATCATAGCTCCAGCGGATGGCGTTTCAAATGTTAATTCCAAGATTAGATATGATATACCTAGTGTATAACACTAAGTATATCATAAACTACGCATATTTATCCGCGAATGGTAAAACCGCCATCTACCGCCAGATATGAATCTGAAATATAAGAGGTTTCGTTTGAAGACAAGAAAACAATTGCGTTAGCAAATTCTTCCGCTTGTCCGATTAGTTTCAATGGGACTGCTGCTGTTATGGCATTTTTTATATCTGCAGGTGTTTGCTGATTTATAGGTGTATCGGTCAATCCGAGAGCAACCACATTTACTCTGATTTTTCTGTCTGCCAGTTCAGTAGCTGCGGTACGTGCAATCGCATCGACTGCACTTTACATGCCAATCCACATAGGCAAGTGGCGCAGGCAACCGATGGCTTTTATGTATTCAGTAGAGCAGCTGTTAAAACATTTAATACTATATTCATTGCAGAGGAAGATCAGGTAATCCTTTCTAGCTCGCACCGTTCTAGATATACAGTAGCAGAATGGAAAAAGACATCTCGTGATAGAGATATTCGAATAGATTCACTTACGCTGTTGGAAGATGTTGTGGCGAAAGTCAACCATCGCTATACGCGTAAGGATGAAATATTGGGTCAGATTGTGCGTCGAGGCCTGCAAACCGAAGAAATAGTTATTATAGACGATGATAAATCATTAAATGAATTGCCACAAGTATTAAAATCAAGGTTAGTATTGACATCTCCTTATAGCGGATTGACAGAAAAGAATCTGCACATTTTGAAGAATATCCTTAACAGATAACTTCCGATTAATAGTTGTAGCACTGATTATATTTAATAGCTTTTTTAATGTGAAAAAGCAATCTCGAATGCCGCCAAATTTTATCAAATAATTTACTTATAACTAACTGTTTGTTAACGCAAGTTTTTGAATGTATGGAATCAAAAGTAGTATTTTGCTAATTGAGATTTCTGAACTCAATAGGGGACATACCCACTTTCTTTCTAAAAAGTCTCGTAAAATGCTGCGGATATTTGAACCCCAATTCATAGGCTATTTCACTAATAGACTTTGTGATATCAAAAATTTTCTCTTTCGCCAAATCGATAACCTTTGCCTGGATATATTCCAGAGCTGACATGTTTGTTTCCCGTTTTATAAGATCACCAAAGTAGTTGGCAGACAAATTCAACTGCTCAGCGCAGTATGCCACCGTTGGGACCCCTTCTATCTGGAGTTTTTCGGAAATAAAATAACTGTTTAGGATCGATTCAAAGCGTTGTAGTATACCTTTGTTCACATGCTCCCTTGTAATAAACTGCCTGTCGTAGAAACGTGTAGAATAGTTTAATAGAACCTGCAAATGTGAAATAACCAACGTTTTACTGTGTTTATCCAGATTCTGGTGCAATTCATCTTCGATTATAACGAACATGCCCAAAATCAGGTCTCTCTCTTTTCTGGACATATGTAATGCCTCATTTGATGTATAGGAAAAAAAACTATAGTCGTTCAATATGCTGCTCAATTGTGTTCCCTTCAAAAAATCGGGATGGAAGATCAGCACCTTACCTTTGGGGTGCACATTGGGCAAGTATTTCTCAACGGTCAGAACCTGCCCTGGGGCTGCGAAAACTAGGCTTTCTTCCTGATAATCGTATAACTCCTTTCCATAGCGCAGATCACCACATTTTGTGTCTTTCAAAAAAATGGAGTAGAATCCAAAATTGTAGGATGCAGGTTCCAATAGGCTTAGATTATCATAATCTAAAACATTTATCAACGGGTGTAAAGTTTCTGCTCCCCGCAGAGAACTGTATTCCCAAACACTATTTATTCTTTTGATGTCCATTCCTTATTCATGGGTTACAACCATGTCTCAAATTTAGTGAAAAGATTTCTCGTTTTATTTTTGCTTTGCGCAATTCAGTGATTTTGGTATGAAAAACAGTAATACAGATAAGTGGTTGAAATTTAAGGTGTCTACTGATTTAAAAAGCAGTAATACTGGTAAACAATGCAGTAATATGGTTAAGGCATAATTGAAATCATCTATTGAATTTTGCAGTATATATTTTATGATATGAAAACAAGAAAATTAGGAAATGCTGGTCTCGAAGTTTCTTCCATCGGTATGGGGTGTATGAACCTCAGTTTTGGTACTGGAAAAGCCGCGGATATCAAAGAGGGTATACAGGTGATACGTTTGGCCTACGCAAGGGGAATCAACTTTTTTGATACGGCAGAGGCCTATGGGCCTTTCACAAACGAAGAGTTGGTTGGTGAAGCTGTAAAGCCATTTAGAAAAGATGTCATGATCGCTACGAAATTCGGAATGATTTCAGAAGAAGGAGGCCTTAATAGCAGACCTGAACATATCCGTAACGTAGTAGAAGCATCATTAAAAAGACTGAAAACAGATTATATCGATTTGTTATACCAACACAGGGTAGACCCCAATGTCCCGATTGAAGAGGTTGCTGGTGCGGCAAAAGATTTGATTGCACAGGGAAAAGTAAAATACTTTGGGCTTTCAGAAGCTAACGCCGAAACAGTAAGAAAAGCCCATCAGGTTCAAGTGGTAACTGCAGTCCAGAACCAATACTCGGTATGGACAAGGGAACCTGAATTATCCGTTATTCCTACTTGTGAAGAATTGGGAATAGGCTTTGTACCTTGGGGACCATTGGGTACAGGATTTCTTACGGGAGCGATCTCTCCGGAGGATACTTTTGATTCAGCAACTGATCTTAGGGCAGTATTTCCAAGATTTACCAAAGAAGCGATGACGGCCAATATGCCACTGGTCACAATGTTAAAAAATATTGCCGAAAGGAAAGGGGTGTCTACGGTACAGATTGCCCTCGCATGGTTGTTAGCCCAGAAGCCTTTCATTGTACCTATACCGGGTATGGACAAAATTGAATATATCGAAGACAATATTAAATCGGCTGATGTTCTGTTGACCAATGACGACCTTTCGGAAATTGAAAATGGTCTTTCCAAAATTAATATTAAGGGTGAAAGGCTAAACAAAGATTTATTGAATTTATCAGAATAATACAGAAAAGTAAAAATATGAATTCATGCTGTAACGATAACAGTAAAATTGGTAGTTAATACAGTAATACATGTATATCCTAAATCAGACATTCTCCCGAAATTAGGTACGGGGATTTGAATTTATTAAATATGAAAAAAGTAATCATAATAGGTGCTAGTGGTAGCCTTTCCAAGTATGTAATCGATGCTCTTCAAAAAGAAGAGGATATTGAACTTACGCTGCTCGCCCGAAACAGCTATAACATTTCCAACGATACGAGAAGCTGTAGAATTATAGAGGCGGATGTCCTGGATTATTCCGCGCTAAAGACTGCTATTCAGGGACAAGATATAGTATACATTAACCTGGCCGGTGATTTGGAGAAAATGTCCAGTAACATCGTAAAGGCAATGTCAGAAACAGGCGTGAAAAGGGTAATTGCTATTAGCTCAAAAGGTATTTATGATGAACGAGTAAAACCGATTTTAGTTCCATATCGCAAATTGGCAGATATCATTGAGGCTTCAGGCTTAGATTATACCATTCTCCGTCCTGACTGGTTTACTAATGTAAACGAAGTGGATTATGCATTAACACAGAAGGGAGAGCCAGAAACAGGTTCAGCAGTTTCCAGAAAAAGCATCGCGTCATTTGTTGCCACGTTAGTAAAATCGGCCGATAGTCATTTAAGGGAAAATCTGGGCATCAGTAAACCGAATTAATTGAATTAAAAGAATGATAAAAATATGAAAAATGTAATATTGAATAATAGTGTGAAAATGCCTACCCTGGGATATGGAGTTTATCAGATTCCGTCTTATGATGACTGTAAAAAAAGTGTATTGACTGCTTTGGAAATTGGTTATAGGAGCATTGATACCGCACAGGCCTATGGTAATGAAAAAGCTGTGGGGGATGCCATCAGAGAGAGTAACATCCCTCGTAGCGAACTCTTTATAACCTCAAAATTATGGATTTCAGACTATGGGTACCACAAAGTCCAAAATGCGTTCCAGCAATCCTTGGCAAAACTCCAGTTGGATTATTTGGATCTCTATCTTTTGCACCAGCCTTACAATGACGTTTACGGTTCATGGAAAGCTATGGAAGAATTAAATAAAGCGGGTATTATAAAAGCCATAGGTGTGAGCAACTTTTATCCTGACCGCCTGGTCGACCTGATAGCGTACAATGAAATCATCCCTGCCTTAAACCAGATAGAAACTCATCCTTTTCACCAGCGTTATGAAGACCAGCTGACTATGAGAAAATACGGGGTGCAGCATGAAAGCTGGGCTCCTTTTGCCGAGGGCCAGCATAATTTCTTTACAAATGAATTACTTGGAAATATTGGGGCGAAATATGGGAAATCAGTTGCCCAGGTCACTTTGAGATGGATGATCCAGCGGGACATTGTTGTCATCCCAAAATCGGTTACACCAGCGCGTATCAGGGAGAATTTTGAGGTTTTTAATTTTGAATTGACAGAAGAAGAAATGTTAGCGATAAAAAGCCTCGATCGGAAAGCTAGTAGTTTTTTTGATCATCGCGATGCCGACCGTGTCGAGTGGTTTTCAAAATTGAATCGATAGTCTATACCAACTTATATTACCAGTGTTGGATTTACCATAGAACAGTCCTCTTTTGTTGCGTCTTCCATTATGCTTGGTGTTACCCTGGGCAAAGTGGCCCTTGGGTGGATCAATGACAGGAGTGCAAAGCTTGGTATTCTTGCATTTTCGGTCTTTGGTATGATAGGGCTGACTTTCTTGCTCATTGGTAAAAAAGAACTCGCATTTATGGTGGCCGGAGGCTTTCTCTATGGTTGGGCATATGCAGCAGTGACCGTGGAGACTGCTCTGCTTGTCCGTACAGTCTTCGGTACCAAAGACTATGCTAAGCTATTTTCCAATATATCGATAGCCCTGTCTGGCGGTGGAGCGATCATGTCCGGTGGTTGGGGCTACCTGGTCGGCTTTATTTCTTTTGATAGTATATTGCTTATTGGAATGGTATTATTAATTATTTCTGCTATGCTCGGTATGTATTCAATGCATTCCGGCAAGAATTTTAAGCCTTGAATTTGCCTTTGCGCCTTTATCAGTAATTTTGGTAGTTAATACAGTAATTTGTATAAGGCTCCTTTCGGTCAATATTAAGAACTTTGATAAGCAGTGAATTATAAAACTTTTAGCGAATAGAAAGATATGGAGAACAACAATCGTAGACATTTCCTTAAAGCAGGACTATTATCGGGATTAGCACTATGTGCATCTTCAGGATTCGGAAATATTCCGGCTGGCAATACGGATATTCCGGCTGCCAACAGCGAAAAAGAAAAGCCAAAGAAGTCACTGACCCGCGTCCTTGGGAAGGGTGCTCACAGTATAGAGGTATCAGCCCTTGGTCTTGGCTGTATGGGTATGAGCTATCATCGCAGTTTTATTCCTGACAGAAAGGCAATGATAGCGCTTATACGCAAGTCGGCTGATTTAGGAGTGAATCTTTTTGATACGGCAGAAGCCTATGGTCCGGTATTAAATGAAAAACTGGTCGGGGAAGCACTGGAACCTATACGGAAAGAGATTTTGGTGTGCACAAAATTCGGCTTTATAGACGGCAGACCTGAAATAGGTCTTGACAGTAGTCCCAAAAGAATAAGACAGGTTGTTGAAAATTCCCTTAAAAACTTAAGAACAGACTATATAGACCTGTTGTATCAGCATCGTATCGACCCCAAAATCCCGATGGAGGAGGTAGCTGGTACGGTAAAAGATCTTATAGCGGAGGGAAAAGTAAAACATTTCGGTCTAAGTGAAAGGGATTTTAATACCAGTGCAGATGGTTTAGATGCCATTCGTAAAGCGCATGCCGTTCAACCTGTAACAGCCATACAGAGTGAATATTCAGTGATGACACGAAATCCGGAGCATGGCGTTCTTGATTTATGTGAAGACCTTGGAATAGGGTTTGTTCCTTATAGTCCTTTGAGCCGCGGACTGATCAGCGGTTATATCAATGAGCGGACAACATACAATCCTGCTAATGACAACAGGACTTCACTACCGCGCTATGAGCCAGCAAATATCATTGCAAATTGGGGGATCATTGATATACTGAAGGAGTTTGGCGATCATCGCGGTATAACCGTCGCACAAGTAGCTTTAACCTGGCTTTTGTCAAATAAGCCTTTTATCGTTCCAGTACCTGGCACAACGAAACTGGCACACCTCCAGGAAAATTTATGGTCAGCTGATTATCAGTTTTCGGCGAAAGAATTTAAAGAACTGACCCAAAAACTGTCTTCGGTAAAGATTGTTGGTGAACGTTATACAACTGGGTATCCACAACAACCAAACAAGTAATAATGAATAAAAAAAGCTTAATTTCTTAAGTCCGTTCCATCTCTCTGGATTTTTGAAATACTAAATAGTGGTTTAGCTTCGAGAATTGTTCTCGAAGCTTTTTTATTATAAGATTAATCTCTTACTTCTGACATTTCGATAGCTAAAATAAAAGGATGTATTGTTTTTGCGCCAATCATACAGTGAGACATGGAAAATCATGTTAAAACAAATCTTCTATTAGCATATAATTATCTCTCTACCGCAAATGTCTTGGTTTTAGATGTAGTGCTCCACTTTCTACAACCTCAGCTATGCGCTTTTGTCTAGTTTCCGGTTTTCTGACGAGGATAATCCAGCCTAATATTATTTTTCTTGTTGATTTGCTCAGACTTAGAAAATAATCTCTCGAGCCAGTATGTTTTTCGAAAGCAATTTCTAAGTCATTTGGAATGATCAGATCTTCAACTTCATCTAAAATTGTCCATGATCCATTTTGTTTTGCAACTTCTACGCATGCTAAACCCGCCTCTGTCATTCGCCCACTTTCACTGAGTTGCTTAACTTTTTCTTTGTTGATTTTTGACCAGTTGCTTTTTGGTTTACGTTTGGTAAAAAATTGCGTGTAAGAGGAATCGTCAATCGTCTTTCTTGTGCTGTCAATCCAGCCGAAGCAAAGTGCTTCGTCAACGGCCTCACTCCAACTTAATGAAGGAATATCCGACTTTTTTGTATAAAAGACAAGCCAAACAGACTGTCTGGACAGATGGTTTTCATCCAACCATTGTCTCCAATCTGTTTGGTTTTGCGGACAATAGGTATCTATATCCTTATTGTACATTTTGTTGGGCTAACCATTTTAAAATTGAACGGTTTGTTTCCTCCGGTTTTTCCTGTTGAATCCAGTGACCACAATCCAGACTGACAATGTCCAGATTGGGAACGATATTTTTAAGATTTTCAGACTTTGGAATCGTATCCTGTTCTCCGTATATCATCAGCGTCGGTTGATGAATGAGCGGCTTGATATCCGCCATCAGGTGCCAGTTTCGATCAAGGTTTCTGTACCAGTTTATGGCGCCAGTAAATCCAGATAATTCAAAGACCGAAACAAATACAGACAGTTCGGTTTTGTCCATTAAAGGCTTCCCAACGGGTTCTACTGCTCTTGCGAGATTGATCATTAGCATGCCGGGAGCAGGGGGAGCGGGAGGGATATCTTTGCGAAATATGTTACGCAGGAACTGGTGTACATTTTCATTCATTATAGCATCTGCAATTCCGGTTTGCTTATTGAAATGAACAAAGTAGAAGTCTTCTCCAAATAGGATTTCCATCAATTCAATCCATGGTTGTTCTCCGCGATCCTGATAAGGCAGCGCTAAGTTTATTATTTTATTTACCCGTTCAGGATACAATAGAGCTAAATTCCATACCACATTGGCACCCCAGTCATGACCAACAAAGGTGGCATTCTCGTATCCGTAATGATCAAGTAGCGCGACAAGGTCAGCCGTCAAGTGCTTTATATCATAATCCGTTACTTCGGTCGGGCAGGATGAGTTACCATAGCCCCGTTGATTGGGGACAATTACGTGGTAACCTGCTGCGACCAGAGCTGGTATCTGATAACGCCAGGAAAATGCGTGTTCCGGAAAACCGTGACAGAGAATAATCGGTTTCCCCGAATTTTGTCTTCCTGCTTCAAATACTTCTAATACCACATTATTAACTGAAATCAGCGTAGGCTTTGGAAAATCGATCTGATCGGATGCTGCATCGGATGTTATGTCGCTCATGTTTTTATTGTTTGATAAAATTGTCATGAGGCAAATTTAAATCTGGTCTGTGACAATTGAATGTCAGTAATCAAAAGTGTGTTTCCAAAAAAAACGAATATTTAAAACCAAGGGATCGGGTGTTTTGTAATTACAACATTTCAATAGCTGCCCATATTGCTATCGGCACCACTGTTTGTAGCGATATAGGGGAGTTATGTAGATTTACTTGGTGATGGTTCTACCTGCTATGAGAAGAAGATGCAGGTAATGTCTTAGCCACCACATTTATTTCAATGGAAATTTGGTGAGTTTAGAGCCAATACACATCTATTTTTTTATAAAAAATGATTATCTAACTCTTTGTGAATTATGATCTAGTTTAAAAAAAGTGAGTTCACTGTTTAACAATGTTAGACTGTAAAATTGAATTTCTTATAAGCATAAAAAGTTGTTTAATGTCCAGGTTAGGGGATAAAACCGAGTGAACATAATTTGTACATCGCTTTGCTTCCCCAAGAAAAGTTTGATGTACAATAAGTAAAATGACCGTGTCGGGATAAAAATAATTTACAAACGAAAAGAAAAGTGCCGTGTCTTTAAATACGAGGCGATAATCTATCAGCAGCAATTCTGGCCTTTCATTGACGTAAGAATTGCTGCTGATAGAATCAATAGATGTTGATTCAAGTACAATATTTGCCGGACTTTGTATATGCTCAGAAAAAAGTATACGGTAGGCGAATAGTAGCTTTCTCAAATTCGTAATAATACCAATATTGATTTTTTCCATACCTAACGATATTATTGTTATTTACAAGCTTTCTACTTATCGCTACCGATATAATGCTACCTTTAAAATTGAGGTATACGTTGATTTAGGGATAGCATCTCAGATTTGTGCTGAAAAGCATTTTCTCCCTTTTCGGCTTCTTTATCACTTACAGTTTTACGAAGTGATTGGCTCGAAAACCTATTTTTGTTTTTGGTATAGCATATTTCGATTCCTTCCGAGATACAATAATCCTTTCCTGAAAAATCAACCAATTTATATTCTTCACCTATAAAATACTTGTGAATGGGCAGCGACTGAAGCATATCCGTGATGTCTTTATCTGATTCAAAGGGAATAATTTCATCAACAAATTGACAACCCTCCAATTTGATAAACCGTTCGACCATTGTTTGTGCTGCATCTTGGGATTCAGCATTCTGTATGTTTGAATCGGTTTTAAGTCCTACAACCAAATAATCACATTTGCTCTTAGCTTCCTGTAGTGCAACAATATGGCCCACATGTAACATGTCGAATACGCCGAAAATAATACCTACGTTCATATATTCATTATTAGTTTATGCATTTATACGCTTTAAGGCGTAGTTAACTCCCTCATTTATGTTCACGACTGAACCCGGACTGGCTCTTTCTTTCGATGCAATTATTCGGCGTAAAGAAGAACTCGAAAACCTGTTTTCTCGTCTATTGAAATACAATTCTATTCCTTTTTCTTCGCAATATTGCCTTCCTGTAAATGCTTTATCCATATATTCATCGCCTAAGATCCGCACATGTATTTTGAACGAACGTAATACATCTTCCAGATCCTGTTCTGTTGCATATGGAATAATCATATCTACATGTTTACATGCCTTTAATTGCATATAGCGTTCAAATACAGATTGTGTTGGCTTGTTTTTCTCTGGACGATCAAGTGTTGGATCGGTTTGTAGGCCGCAGATCAGAAAGTCGCAATGTTCTCTGGCATCTTCGAGCATTTTAATGTGACCTGCATGGAGCAGATCAAAAGCAGAAAACGTAATTCCTATTTTTTTCATTTTATATTAGTTTAAAACTGCAATTATTGAAGAAGTATAGTTAGAACGTAGCTCAAAAAGATTCGTTTTAATTTTAAATTATTTTTTTACTGCAGTATTTTCAGAATTCTTGGACCTTTTTCCATCTTTCTTTTTTGAAATTCATATGAACTAAAATTGCTGGCCGGCGTTCTGATCTAAAATGAAATTCAGCGAGCCATGCAGATGAATAGAAATGTATCCATAAATACGCCAAACACTACTTACAGAATTCAGTTTCATAAAGAATTTAACTTTTCGGATTTCAAGAGAATTATTCCTTACTTAAGAGATCTGGGCATCGATACAATCTATGCTGCACCTATTTTTCAGTCAACACCAGGGAGTATGCATGGTTATGACGGCACAAATTTGAATAAAATAAATAGTGAGCTTGGTACGCTGGACGAGCTGAGATCCATTAAAAAAGAGCTAAGTGAATATCATATCAAATGGTTACAGGATATTGTTCCTAACCATATGGCGTTTCATCCCTCGAATGAATGGCTAATGAATCTGCTCGAATTTGGACAGACATCAAAATTTAGCCATTTTTTTGATACCTGCTATAGTTCCAATTTATTCGAGAAAGGAAAGTTAATGGTGCCTATCTTGTCTAAGATTTTAGGCGAAACGATTTCAAACCAAGAAATTGCTGTCGTTTTCTCAGATGATAGTCTTCATCTTTCTTATCAGGAAAACCTTTATCCACTTTCGCCTGAATCCTATTTTTTCGTCCTTAATGATTATTTAAAAGAGAGCCAATCGGATTTTAGTGGACTTCTGGTTCAAATAAATACAGCTCAAGCTAATGGAGATGTCGAGGAATGGAGACAGCTGCGTGCCGATATTTTTAAGAACCTTCCCAATGAGAAATTAAAGCATGTCCTTTACCAATTTAATAATAATCTGGAAAGTATTCACGAACTGGTGGCTAGTCAGAGTTATGAGCTTTGTCCTTGGTGGTTTACAAATCAACGTATAAATTTTAGACGTTTTTTTACGGTCAATGAATTGATTTGTTTAAATGTACAAGACAAAAATGTATTTGAGCAGTCCCATAAGCTGATAAAAAAGCTTGTCGATGAAGAACTGATTGACGGATTAAGGATTGATCATATTGATGGACTTTATAAGCCTACTGACTATTTATTTAATTTGAGGAAATTAATCGGTCCACAAACTTATATAGTTGCTGAAAAAATACTTGAACAGGGGGAGAAACTTCCACTCGAATGGCCTATACAGGGTACAACAGGCTACGATTTTTTGTCGGTTTCCAATAATGTTTGCTCCTGTAAATCGGGAAAGAATATATTAGATAAGTATTATAGAAAAGTTATTGGAGAAAATCTATCCATTAAAAAACAACAGTATGGAAAAAAGAGCATAATTCTCAATGAGCACATGCAGGGCGAGCTTAATAACCTAGCCCGGTCATTGGCATCTCTTTTAGCAGTTAAAAGTCCGAATAAGCTAGGTCCTTTAAGAGATATTCTAAGCTCTTTTTTGGGATTTTTCCCTGTTTATCGATTATATGAAGAAAGCTTTCCACTGTTGGCAAACAATTTTGATCTGCTGTCTTCTCTTTTTAAAAAGTTGACCCGAAAGCCCGAGCTCGATCAAAAGCTGGTTAATCAATTTCGAGAACTGTTTGAGCAAGCACAGGTAGATTCAAAATCGCTGAGCCATACTGCTGTGGCTGATTTTTTTCTCCGATGTATGCAGTTGGCCGGCCCGGTAATGGCTAAGGGTGTGGAAGATACGTTAATGTATACATACAACCGTTTTATAGGACACAATGAAGTCGGCGATCATCCGGATAACTGGGGGCTAAGTAAAAAGAAATTCCACAAATTAATGCAGGAAAGGCAAAAATTTTGGCCACTGTCCATCAATGCAAGTTCTACACACGATACCAAACGTGGTGAGGATTCGCGAAGTCGCTTATTAGTCCTCACCGCTATGGCTCAGAAATGGGTTAAACAGGTTCAGATTTGGCAAGATGTGGTTTGGAATGAATATCGAAAAGACCTCCCACATCCGAATGATGAATATTTTATTTATCAGTCGCTGGTAGCCTCTTTTCCAATGGAAAAACAGGATGAAGAAGCTTATGTCGCCTTTGAAAAACGTTTTTTGGACTACTTGGTTAAGTATCTACGCGAAGGGAAAGAGCGCTCGAGCTGGGAAAATCCAAATTTAATCTATGAAGACGCTGTTCGGGAATTTGCCTCTTTTTTGCTTGATAAAGATCGTCCATTTTTTACGAGCTTTTATCAATTTATTGAAGCGGTAGTTGATTTCGGGATTTTAAACTCGCTCACACAGCAAATCTTGAAATTTACTTGTCCAGGTGTACCTGATATATACCAGGGGTCGGAACTCTGGAACCATAGTTTTGTTGATCCCGACAATCGACGACCGATAGATTATCAATTAAGTGAAAATCTGCTGAAGGCTATTGAAAATATGCCCAACGACAGTCGAATTAGACAATTATGGCAAAATAGATACGATGGGACAATTAAACTATGGTTAGTTAAGAAATTGGTAAAACTCAGAAAGCATGATCCTGCACTTGCCTCAGATAGCAGTTATATTCCATTAAAAGTAAGCGGTCGTTACCGTAAACATATTTTGGCATTCGCGCGTAGATCTGGAGATGATTGGATGATCATAGTACTTCCGCTACACCTCGCTGCTATCGGTAAAATCTCCAAATTCGTAACTGGCTCATTTGACTGGGCAGATACGAGCGTTCATCTTTCCGTAAATCATTCCGTGGCCTGGCATCACATGCTATTTGACATAGCGGGCGAAGGCACAGAAATTTCAGTGAATGCCATTTTTAGGGATCTTCCAATGGCTATTTTAAAATACAAAAGTACCCCACCTAAACGAAGTGCGGGTGTTTTAATGCATATCAGCTCATTGCCATTATCCTATGGAATTGGTGATTTGGGATCCGGAGCTCGTCGTTTTGTTAAACAACTGCATTATAGCGGCCAAAGCTGGTGGCAGGTACTTCCTTTAGGGCCTACAGATGTTGAGCAAAACCATTCTCCTTACAGCACCCTAAGTAGTAGAGCAGGTAATCCATTATTCATCGATTTAAACGAATTGCTGGAATTTGGCTTATTGGAAAGAGGGGAACTAAAGGCTTTAAAAAGAAATAGTTCTAAAACAATAGATTTTGCTGATATAGTCTTCACAAAATACAAACTTTTGGAGAAGGCATTTAATCGTCTTTCTGTTCAACATGCGCTTGATTTCTCCGAATTTGTAGACCGTGAATCTTCGTGGCTTAAGGATTATGCACTTTTCAAAGTTCTAAAAAACAGACATGGGAATCGTCCTTGGTACGATTGGCCAACACAATACAAACATCGCGACAGCACTGCACTTAACGATTTCGCAATTGAATTCGCAGATGAATTGCGAAAGGAAAAATGGTTTCAATACCTATTTTTCAGACAATGGGATGCCATAAGAAACTACGCATACGATTATGGAGTAAGATTTATCGGTGATATCCCATTTTATGTTGCCTATGATTCTGCCGATGTTTGGGCCAATCCGCACTATTTTTCAATAAAAGCAAATGGTACTATTAAAAATGTTGCTGGGGTTCCGCCTGATTACTTTAATGCAGCGGGGCAATTATGGGGAATGCCGACTTATCATTGGGGATCACTCAAAAAAGATGGCTACAGATGGTGGATTGAGCGCCTTTCACACAATTGCGCGCTGTTTGATAGACTACGGCTTGATCATTTTAGGGCATTTTCTTCCTATTGGGAAGTTCCCTTTGAAGAAACTTCCGCTAAGAATGGACGTTGGTCAACAGGCCCTGGTTCGGATTTTTTTGATCAAGTAAAAGTTCATTTAGATGACATGCCTTTTATCGCTGAAGATCTTGGAGACATCGATGCGAAGGTATACGATCTGCGCGATCAATACAACTTTCCGGGCATGGCGGTTTTACAGTTCGCTTTTGATAACGATATGGCACATTCACCCCATATTCCACATCATTATTGCAGAAATTCTGTTGCCTATCCTGGAACACACGATAATAATACGACACTTTCTTGGTATCGTGAAGATCTTAATTCATCGGGTAAAATAAATATCAATACCTATTTTGGACAAATTGTTGACAGTGGAAATGTAAATGAGGTCCTTATACGATCACTTTACGCTTCTGTCGCAGATACAGTCATTGTTGCGATGCAAGATATCCTCAATCTTGATGGATCATGTCGTATGAACCGACCTGCCAGTACGACCGGAAATTGGTTGTGGCGCATGCAGAAAAGAGCTTTTTCTCCAAAACTTCAGGCGAGATTAAATGACTATACAAAATTATACAACCGTTAAACATAAAGATGGAAACAAAAATCAATACAGGAAGCCCTTATCCTTTAGGCGCAACTTACGATGGAGAAGGGGTTAACTTTGCCCTTTTCTCCGAAAATGCCGAAGCTGTCGAACTTTATCTCTATGATAGTTCGAACCAACAAGAAATCGAGAAATTTAAAATAACGGAGAAGACGCATCAAGTTTGGCATATTTATGTTTCGGGAATTAAACCAGGACAACTGTACGGTTATCGCGTGCACGGTCCTTACGATCCGGCCCAGGGACATCGTTTCAACCCCCATAAATTACTGATTGATCCCTATGCAAAAGCAATTTCGGGTGTCGTACAATGGAATGATGCTTTATTTGCGTACAATATAGGAGAGGACGATTTAAGTTTGGATACAACTGATAGCGCTCCTTTCGTCCCGAAATCCGTGGTTATAGACGGTCATTTTGATTGGGGGGACGACCATCCTCCGCGTGTACCGATGCACCAAAGTGTGATTTATGAAACACATGTAAAAGGTTTTACAGCAACTCATCCAGAGATTCCCGAACAAATAAGAGGAACATACGCTGCCTTGGCGCATCCTGTCACCATAAATTACTTAAAGGAACTGGGGATCACTGCAATTGAATTATTGCCTATACACCATTTTATTACTGACCGTCACCTACAAGATAAAGGACTAACTAACTATTGGGGATATAACAGTGTCGGTTTTTTTGCCCCTGATGTACGCTATTCTGCTTCGGGTACCCATGGAGAACAGGTCTTGGAATTCAAGGAAATGGTAAAAGCACTTCATAGTGCAGGGATAGAAGTTATCCTTGATGTCGTTTACAATCATACAGGCGAAGGGAATGAAATGGGGCCAACACTCTCTTTTAGAGGAATTGACAATGCTTCATATTATCGTTTGGCTGAAGATCCACGTTATTATATGGATTTTACTGGAACAGGCAATACATTAAATACCCGCCAGCCTAACGTACTACGGTTGATCATGGATAGTTTACGCTATTGGGTGCAGGAAATG
Organism: uncultured Sphingobacterium sp.; assembly: GCF_964277905.1. Taxonomy (NCBI): domain Bacteria; kingdom Pseudomonadati; phylum Bacteroidota; class Sphingobacteriia; order Sphingobacteriales; family Sphingobacteriaceae; genus Sphingobacterium; species uncultured Sphingobacterium sp. The sequence continues at coordinate 74,901 of NZ_CAXYKD010000035.1, read as the reverse complement.
CACGTTGATGGGTTCCGTTTTGATCTGGCATCAGCATTAGCGCGGGAGCTCCATGACGTAGATAAATTGAGCTCTTTCTTTGACGTTATCCATCAGGATCCCGTGATCTCACAGGTTAAACTAATTGCCGAACCATGGGATATTGGAGAAGGGGGGTATCAGGTCGGCGAGTTCCCCGCCGGTTGGGCCGAATGGAATGGAAAGTATCGTGACTGTATCCGCGATTATTGGATTGGAGCGGACAGTATGATCGCTGAATTTGCTAATCGCCTGACTGGATCGTCCGATTTATACCGGGGAGACAATCGTACACCTTCCGCCAGTATAAATTTCATTACTGCACATGACGGATTTACGCTCCACGATCTGGTATCGTACAACGAAAAGCACAATGAAGCTAATGGTGAGGATAATAAAGATGGAGAAAGCCACAACCGCTCCTGGAACTGTGGGGCAGAAGGACCCACAGAGGATTCTACGGTAAATAACCTGAGAGAAAAACAAAAAAGAAACATGCTCGTCACATTATTTCTTTCCCAGGGAGTACCTATGCTTGTCGCTGGCGATGAACAGGGGCGAACACAGCAGGGCAATAATAACGCCTATTGTCAGGACAATGAGATTTCATGGCTCAACTGGGCCAATGTAGACCTATCTTTATTGGACTTCACTAAAAAATTGATCCATTTTAGGCGAGAACATCCGGTATTCTGTCGTCGCAAATGGTTTCAAGGATTGCCTATCCGCGGTACAGGTGTTGAAGATATCGTATGGTTTCTTCCAGATGCATCTGAGATGGATGATCATCACTGGCAGGAAGACTATGCGCGCTCACTCGCTGTGTTTTTAAACGGTGCGGCAATTAGATCAGTAGATACCAATGGAAAGAAAATCGTGGATGCTAATTTTTACCTGATATTTAATGCGTATTGGGAAGATGTAACCTACACGCTCCCCGGTGAAAATTATGGGGCTGGTTGGTTCAAGATCTTAGATACGAATAATGATACGATAGAAAGCTTTGGAAACTATTCAGCAGGAGATTCTATTTTAGTGCCCTCACGTTCCATACTTTTATTTCAATCACAATAAAGTGGGGGATACTGATGAGCAAGACAGGAATTGAACAATTGGGTATTCTTCGCAATGGTGACCTTTGGCAGATTCGCGTATGGGCACCAATGGCAAAGAATGTGCTTTGCCGATTTTATCAAAAAGATATAGAGATCGCGCTTAAGCCCCAGCAATATGGTTATTGGTACGCAGAGAACGATTTATTAGCAGCGGGAGATTTATACTGGATCAGTGTCGATGGCAACGAATTGCCGGATCCGATTTCGCTTTCCCAGCCAGAAGGTGTACATGGTCCCTCAAAAATCGTTGATCTCACTTTTTCTTGGACCGATAAAGATTATCGGCCGCCAGCATTGTCTGATTTTATTATTTACGAGCTTCATGTAGGAACATTTACCTCATCCCATGATTTTGATGGTGTTATCAAAAAGATTCCCTATCTGAAAGATTTGGGGATCACTGCTATTGAAATTATGCCTGTTGCACAGTTTCCTGGTGAGAGAAATTGGGGCTACGATGGTGTTTTTCCTTTTGCAGTGCAGCATTCCTATGGTGGCGCTTCGGAATTCCAAAGGCTTGTGAATTCCTGTCATGAGGCCAATATTGCGGTAATTTTGGATGTCGTCTATAATCATCTCGGTCCGGAGGGAAACTATTTCTCGAATTATGGCCCATATTTTACCGACAAATACCATACGCCTTGGGGTAATGCGCTGAATTATGACGATAGCTATTGTCATGGACAGCGGGATCTGGTACTGAACAATGTACGCATGTGGTTTGAAGACTTTCATATCGATGCGCTGCGTTTGGATGCAGTACATGCAATCAAGGATTTTAACGCTGTTCATATCCTTCAGCAAATTCGTAAGGAAACGGATGAAATTATTGCTAAATCCGAAAAAAACCATTTTCTATTTATTGAATGCGATCTCAACGATAGACGATTTTTAGACCCATTGGCGAAAAATGGTTTCGGGATGGACGCACAATGGCTAGATGAATTTCACCACTCTTTAAGAGTAAGCGTGGGCGAACCCAAAAAAGGGTACTATGAGGAATTTAATGGATTGGCCGATCTCGCAAAAGCTTATGAAAAAGCATATGTATTCGATGGCAACTATTCTCCCCATCGGGAAAAATTCTTTGGAACGGACACTCTCGGTATCAAAGGGGATCACTTTATAGTTTTCTGCCAGAATCATGATCAAGTCGGCAATAGGATGATGGGCGATCGCGCGGCTTCACTCTATCCTGTAGAAGTTACGCGACTTATGGCTTTTGCCGTGCTCATATCACCGTATCTTCCTTTACTGTTCATGGGAGAAGAATGGGGTACAAGACGAGCTTTTCCCTATTTTACCAGTCATAGTGACCCCAAACTTGTAGAGCAGGTGAGAGAGGGACGGAAAAAAGAGTTTGAAGATTTTTTTGAAGATTCAGAATTTCTCGATCCGCAGGACGAGACGACATTTAGGAATACCGTTTTGAATTGGGACGAACAGGATAGCGAAGTCCATCAGAAACATTTATCTTATTATAGATCCCTGATAGCATTCCGTAAAACCAATCCTGTGCTGAAAAATATACAGCGCGATGAAATGACGGCTAAATGTCTCCCAGATCAAAAAGTACTTATCTTATCGATGAGAAAAAACAATAGTTCTTTAGTTGTACTGATGAATTTTTCTGCCACTGTACAACAGGTAACGCTGCCTGAAGATCTGCAATGGAAAATGATATTTAATACGAATGAAATGAATGCCGCGGTTTTGTCAGATACTGATTATGCTCAAATCACTGTCGCATCGCTAAAGCCCTGGTCAGGTCAGGTCTATATTTCTATCTAAATGTATGGTATATAAAAAATTTATATACCATACATCAGGTTTTTATATCGCGTTAAGCAGCCCCTCGGATGACACGTAACAGAACGACAATAATGGCGATAACCAATAAAACGTGAATTATATTCCCTGTAGCATAACCTCCAAAAAAACTAAACGCCCAAATAATGACTAAAATAACAGCAATGATATATAATAAATTTCCCATAATATATTTGTTTTTGCAGTAGAACAGCCTTCGATGGATTATGGTTTGAATGGATAAAATTTAAACGTTAGTTGTTCGTTATCAATCGTTAGTTGTTAGTTATTAATAAGGTGTACAGTTTTCAGCGACCGAACACCAAACTGGTTTGCAAATAACACTTTAGAATAAACGTATTTATAACATTTCCCCATATATAAATACCCTATTGTCTTTTTTTATTATTTGCTTATTTTTTTATCTGTATTTAAAATTAAGCGCAAAAATCCATTAAAATTTGCTTAATAGGCTTTGTAAATAAGGACAACGTATTTTTACCGCTAGCAATGCTATTTATTTTACGTGCAAATTGGCCCTCAAAATTAGCACTCTTCTTGTTATCCTTTTCTTGTAAAATCATTTTAAACAATCAGTTGAATAAAGAAAGAGGATAAGTTATGAACAACCACAATTTAAATGTACTCATCAACGAAAAAAGAAGTTTACTTCATCATTTTGCTGCTAAATTTACAGCTGATCCGGATGAAAAGGAAGACCTGATCCAAGAAACGTGGATACGCGCATTGAAGTCCATAGACAATTTTGTTCAGCATCCGAAGCTAATGAGCTGGTTATATGTAATTATGAAACATACTTACATCAATAAGTATAGAAAAGCAAAGCGTAGCACCGAGATTCAAGATCAATATGTGGTCTTGGAAAGTACAAATACAACAGAACTCAACAAAGGAATCAATAAGTTTATGGCCGAAGATATCGAACGTGCGATGAACAGCTTAACGGCAGAAAACTATGAAATTTTCCGTTTGTTTTTAGATGGTTATAAATACCATGAAATTGCATCCTATTTTGATATGCCAGAAGGTACAATAAAAACTCGAATCCATATGGTAAGAAAAAAGCTGCAAAAACAGCTTAAGGTCTACCGGTTAAATTGACAATCCCAATAAATAAAACAAGCGCTAACGTTTCAGTTTAGCTTGATTTTTGCGAAAGGCTGACTTTTTAAGGTCAGCCTTTCTTTCGTATACTTTCAAAGCAATAGTTCCTTTGCGGAAATCGTATGTTCATCAACTGAATATGATTGCACTCCGACGAAGGTTCATCCCGGCTGCAGCTTTTCAACTATTTTCCAATTGTCCTCTTTTTTATCATAGCGAAGTAGCCAGGTTTCCTGGGGGACTTTCTCTTCCTTCCCGGTTGAATGTTCACCCACTGTAATCGTGATCTCTGAAGGAAGAGCGTGGATAATTTCGGCATAGGCTTTTTCGCCACCGAGGAATTCGATAATCGCTGGCATCGCATTATAACCAATTTCCGGGCTGAATAAGAACTCAGCTATGCCGCCATAATGAATCTCAGTACCATGAAAAATAATACCATTCATAATCTTACAAATTGAAAGTTAAAGTTATAGTGATCTTATCTCAGATCATAAATTTTGGAATTTTGATCTGCGATAATTTTAACAGTCGTATACCATTTTTGTTTTTTTGGCGATCCGATAATTTATTTTGCAAAAGCAATCTATTTGTTTTTGAGACGTGTTATATCAGTAATTAAAAGCAGGAGCTTGAGGGTGAAATAGAAAAATTTTCAGGCAAAAAGGATTCAAAAAAATAATATATTCATCATGAACGTAAAAAGAATATTTGGAACTATTCTCACAGTATTGGGTATTGTAGGACTAATCTATACCGGCTATGAACTGATCATGAAAAGTAATGCCTATACGAATTTGGCAGTAGTCGGCATTTTGGCGCTTATTTTCTTCTCATCAGGAATAAGTCTTGTGAAGAACACGAAAGACGAGTCTTAAAGGCGGCTCATTTCTGGAATTCTAATTTTCGGCTTTTGCTAAAAATTAATGAAGGTCGGATTATCAAGCCCGACCTTCACACATGAATTTTACTTAATATAGTTGAGAATATAAATAACAACGATATACCTCGCATTGTTTTCGTAAAATGCCTTTAGCTGTTGGCCAAGGTTTTTGCTGTATTTCAACTATTCTTGTGCAGCCTTGTCGTTTACGAAACCGCCTGCTATCCCTGTTAATGCTTCGTCGGTATCCTTCTCATTGTCTAAGGTTTTTTGGAGCAGTGTAGCAACATCGTCGTGTCCCATCGTTTCTGCAAATGTGCGAAGAGTACCGTAAGTAGCGATCTCGTAGTGTTCTACTTTCTGTGCTGCAAGGATGAGGCCTGCGTCCCTGGTAAAAGTATCCTTTTCTGTGTCCGAAATGATCGAATCGGCTTCATCAAGTAGTCCTTGCATAGCGTCACATTTTTTAGCAACAGCTTTTTCTCCCAATTGCTCAAATACTTGTTCAAGAGTTTCTATATGTTTCTGAGTTTCCTTGGTATGCTTTTCAAAAGCAGCAGCGAGTTTTTCGCTAGTTGCCGCTTTCTGCATTTTGGGTAAAGCTTTCACTAAGTGTTTCTCGGCCCAATAAATGTCTTTTAGTTCATCGACGAAAAACTCGTGGAATTCACTGTCTTTCATTTTTCCGGTATTACCAGAAGGTTTTTTTGTGGCATTTTTTGCCGGTACAGATTTCGTAGTTGCCATAATAAAAATTTTAAGTGTTATTGCATAGATAACCCAGCCCAAACCACTTTAGTTCAATAAAAGATATTTAACTGTTATCATATAAAAGCGAAAGCGATATTCTCTTCTAAGGTTTGGTACAATCCTGTTAGCGAAACCTTTCGCACTCCAATATTGTTCAGATTAATATTTATCAGGCCATAAAAAGCAATTTGCTAAATGAGAGAAAACCATTTCGTATTGAGTTTTGTGCTATATCAAAATCGAATTAACTGGTAGCGTAATATGCATTTTATTATTTACCAATATATTAATTTTTAAAATACCGATCATGGCCGATAATAAATCAAAAAAAGGAAAAACAGCTAGAAATAGATCCCCTAAAGATACAGTTACGGAATTAGCTAAATATCGGCAAAAGCGTACCGAAGAGAAAACCCCGGAACCCTTTGGCGGGAAACCAAGTGGAACAGAATTACGTTAGAAAGGATGAATAGCGAAGGTGATATTTTTAAGCCTGTCCTTGGTAAAGGTATTGATCTTAAAAAAGTAATTGAAAAATATACCAAATAAATGCATTTAAACCTCCATGGATAATCCGGAATTAAAAACCAGTAATAAAAAATCAATATACAGTGCACTCGCGGCGAATGTATTAATTGCATTAACTAAATTCATCGCGGGAGCATTTACAAATAGTTCCTCCATGATTTCAGAGGGTATTCACTCAACGGTAGATACTGCAAATCAATTGCTCATACTTTATGGCTTAAAAAGAAGTAAGAGGCCGCCCGACCAGTCTCATCCTTTTGGTTATGGTAAAGAACTATACTTTTGGTCTTTTGTTGTTTCCATTCTTATTTTTGGGCTTGGAGGGGCATTATCTATTTACCAGGGTATAGCTCATATCATGGAACCCGAATTAATGAGCGATCCTTTTTGGAATTATATTGTGCTCATACTCTCCTTAATTTTTGAAGGAACTTCTTTTTTTATTGCTTTAAAAGAATTCAATAAAACCCGCAATGGCATGGGTTGGTGGGATGCAATTATTAAGAGTAAAGATCCTTCCAGTTTCCTTGTGGTCTTTGAAGATGGTGCAGCTGTGGCAGGGTTAATAATCGTTATGGTACTCATGGGACTAAGTCATTACTTGCAGATTCCTGAATTAGATGGCCTAGCTTCAGTAATCGTAGGCTTGTTGTTGGTTTTTGTATCCTTTATATTGGCTAGAGAAAGCAGAAGCTTATTAATGGGAGAGGGAATTGCTTCAGAAACAAGATTGAAAATCGCCCAGCTTGCCGAAAAGGATTCGGCTGTTGTAAAAACTAAAAACATACTATCCACTTATCAATCGCCAGAGTACGTTGTATTGATGCTTATTATTGATTTTGAAGATCATCTTGAAACAGAGGAAATCACCGAGGCGATACGCCGGATTCGTGAGGATATAAAAAATGAATTTGAGTTTGTACACTTTGTGATTATTCAACCAGAATGATCATATACATGCCTTTTGGCGAACAATCAAAAACGTCATCTCCAAGACCATAGCGTCAGAATTGTCGGTAATCCTGGCAAATGTAAATACCTGCCAAACCTTTCAGACTTTGGTTTTGTTCACCTGATGGATCAAACCAGAACAGCATTGGATATGAAAAAAGAAAAGAATTTAAAAACTGCTGAGATAGATCAGCATTTAGTGGACAATTCAGAGCAGATTATGACCACCAATGATGGTGTTCCTATTTCCGACAACAACAATACATTAAAGGCGGGTGAGCGGGGGCCATCATTACAACAGGATCATATTTATTTTGATAAGCTGATGCATTTTGACCGCGAACGTATACCAGAACGTGTCGTTCACGCGCGTGGATCAGGAGCCCATGGAATTTTCGAAGCGACCGCTGACGTATCTCAATATACAAGCGCAGCATTTTTAAAAAAAGGAACAGTAACACCTCTTTTTACAAGATTTTCCACAGTAGCAGGTTTCAAAGGTTCTACCGACCTTGCTAGAGACGTACGAGGTTTCTCTGTTAAATTTTATACCGAAGAAGGCAATTACGATCTTGTGGGGAATAATATTCCAGTTTTTTTTATTCAGGATGCGATGAATTTTCCAGATCTCATTCACGCGGTAAAACCAGAGCCAAATAACGAAATGCCGCAGGCGGCATCTGCACATGACACCTTTTGGGATTTTGTATCACTGATGCCCGAATCTGCACACATGATCATGTGGACGATGTCAGATCGTGCCATACCCCGAAGTTTAAGGATGATGGAAGGTTTTGGTGTCCATACATTTAAATTTGTGAATGCTCAAGGTAAAGGCACATTCGTTAAATTTCATTGGAAACCCAGATTAGGAGTACATTCAGTCGCATGGAACGAAGCTCAAAAAATCTCAGGATTTGATGCTGATTTTCATCGAAGAGATCTCTATGAAGCTATTGAAAGGGGCGATTTTCCGCAGTGGGATCTCGGCGTTCAATTAATTCCTGAGGCCGATGAATTTAAATACTCGTTTGACATTCTTGATGCAACAAAGATTATCCCAGAGGAACTGGTGCCTGTTCAGATTATTGGAACGATGACACTAAACCGCAACCCAGAGAATTTTTTTGCAGAGACCGAACAAGCCGCTTTCGACCCCGGAAGGTTAGTGCCAGGCATAGATGTTTCGGATGATCCGCTTTTGCAAGGGCGAATATTTTCGTACATGGATACCCAAAATTATCGATTAGGTGGTCCGAATTTCCATGAGCTTCCTATCAATCGTCCCGTGACCGGCAAACATAATAACCAAAAAGATGGTTTTGCGCGGTCTGAGATTCCTAAAGGTGCTGTGAGTTATTTCCCCAATAGTAAAGCTGCAGGCTGTCCTTATCATGCAATGCTCAATGATGGGGTAGGATTTGAATCCCATAAGCAACCTATTGATGGCTCGAAAATTAGGGCCCGCTCAGATTCCTTCGCAGACCACTTTACACAAGCGAGACTATTTTTTAATTCACAGAGCCCAGAAGAACAGGATCACATGGTCAATGCCCTGAGTTTTGAGCTTTCGAAAGTAAATGATGTCAATATACGAAAGCGAGAACTGGCTATTTTGAATCAGATAGACCAGGGATTAGCAAAAAATGTTGGTACAAACCTCGGGCTTACCCCGCCAAAAGAACTCGATCCATTAACCCTTAAATTCGCACGGCAGAACCATCCTCAATATCCACTTAAACCAGTCAAACCAGAAGTTGACAAGTCTGCTGCTTTGAGTATGAAAGTAAAAGACGGCGAGGGTACAATCAAGAGCAGGAAGATCGCTTTCCTTGTTGATAATGGAGCCAGCAAATCTTCCATAGATAAAATGAAAACAGCACTTGAAAGCGAAGGAGCGCAGGCCGTGTTAATTGCATCTCATGTCGGAAAGATCCGGTTCATGGAAGGGGCAGAAGAAGATATCCAACATTCCTATCTTACAGAGGCCTCAGTTTGTTACGATGCATTCTTCACACCAGCAGGCGAATCAGTAAAGACTCTTGCGCAAAATGCCGATTATCTCCATTTTATCAATGAAGGCTACCGACACTGTAAGGCCCTGGCATTTGCCAAAGATGCTGAAGGCTTAGCTGAACAGTCATTTATTAAAAAAGATAAAGGCGTTATTTTCGAAAGCAAGGACAATTTAACAGCCGATTTTATAGCGGTAATGAAAGGCCACCGTGTTTGGGAAAGAGAAAAATCAAGAAAGGTGCCTTCTTGATTTCTTGATATACAATAAATAGTTCTTCGGTAGAAGGACTATTTGTTTTACAGTCGAATAGAAGTAGGACTGGAAATCAGCAATTGCTTATAATTATTTACAAGAAGTAGCATGAAAAAAGAAGCAAGTAAAAAGATTCGACCGTTGCAAAAGCAAAAGCGACCGGGACTGGAAATAAATATGGTACCAGTTCCTGACACTTCTCCGTTAAAGTATCCTGCAGAAGGAAAATTAAAAAATAAGGTAGCATTGATTACGGGCGGAGATAGTGGTATCGGCAAAGCTGTAGCTCTGTTATTTGCGAAGGAGGGAGCCGATATTGTTATAGCCTATCTTAGTGAAGCAAAAGATGCAAAACAAACCAAAAAAGAGGTTGAATCGTTCTCTCGAAAATGTACGCTGATTAAAGGTGATTTGGGAAAAGAAAATCATTGTAAAAAAGTCATTGAAATTGCAGTAAAAGCGCATAAGAAAATTGATATTATTGTTAATAATGCGGGGCTTCACTGGGAAACAGAATCAATTGAAAAAATTTCCACTGAGCAGTTAATCAAGACTTTTCAGAATAATTTCTTTTCCTATTTCTGGGTTACGAAGTATGCCATACCGTATCTTAAGAAGGGAGCAAGCATAATTAATACATCCTCGGTGACTGCCTATCGAGGCAGTCCAAAGTTAATCGATTATTCTGCAACAAAAGGTGCAATAATTTCGTTTACACGGAGCTTGTCAGCAAATCTTATAGCTAAAGGAATTCGGGTCAATGCTGTTGCTCCAGGTCCGGTATGGACACCATTGATAGCATCATCTTTTGATCCTAAAAAGAACGCCGAATTTGGAAGCGACTCTCCAATGAACAGGGCAGGAATGCCTAATGAAATTGCGCCAAGCTTTCTATTTCTAGCTAGCGAAGATTCACATTTTATGAGCGGTCAAGTTTTACATCCCAATGGAGGAGAAGTCGTAAATGGTTAGATAAGTTTTTAGTTATTTTTGCTTCGAAAGATATTCTATAAATTGTTGATTCAACATCTCGCACTCGTGTTGTAAAATTCCCGATTCAATTTCAGGTCTATTTCCCCATTTCGGAACATTTTCCGTTTCAAGAATTTTAAACTCCGAAGACTGCCCACCAACGAATGGAACGGAAACTCCAAAAACCAATTTCGCAATTTTATGGTGTCTGATAAGATAGGAACACATTATACATGGTTCGTGCGTGGTAAACATAACCGATTTTTCTAAAATATCTCGATAACCACTTTTCAACGCATCTTTTACTGCTAAAATCTCAGCATGCTGCGTAATATCTCCACTTGATTTTCCCGATTCAATACCTTTGCCAATAATTTTATCTTCAAAAACTAAGACAGAACCTACTGGCGGATTTCCTTTTTCCAGAGCCTGTTTTGCCAGTTCTATGCATTCAAGCATATATTGATTGTAATTTTCCATTTTTCCTTTTAATTAGATTCTGCACCTCTGTTAAAACTAACGGTATTCAGATAAATGTGAGGCGTAATATCCGTTTTATTCTTAAAAAGCCTTCTCTTTCTTATGCCACTTAATTTGCAAATTATTTAGATTTTCATTACCGATTTAAGGTATAATAAAAAGCAATTAGAGTAACTAATTGCTTTTGCTAAGTTTATATCCTATAGTTAGTTTATCTTATTGAATATTGATGACCATAAAAAGGTTACAAATATTTAAGATTTAAATTCTTGAAGTACTTCCTCAAGTAATAAGTTAAAACCTTCAGGTTTTTCTAGCATTGGATAATGTCCGGTCCCTTGTATAATTTTACAGCCAAAATCTTTAAAATATTTTTGGTTGTTTGTTATACTTGTAGGATTTGCGTCCGAATTAATTGCTCTTACTGGAATAGTTATTTTTTTAGCTAATTTTTGGACATCAACTTTATATAATGGTTCCAAAACAATTGAAGCAAATTCACCAGAGTTTTCTAGAAATTCTTCTTGTAATCGCAATTTTACATCATTTGGAGTTTCTTTTACAAATAGGAATTGTGGAAGTAGCTCTTTTACAGCCAATTTAAAATCTTGTCTGTAACTACTAAACATTAATTTCTCAGCTTGTTCAGGAGTAAAAATTTTGTCCAGGTCCTTAATTGTATCCACTAGAACCACAGCTTTAACAGCGGCTAGTTTGAGTGAGGCTTCCAGAACATATGGCCCAGACATTGAGTGTCCGACAAGTATAATGTCTTTACTATCTAAATCATTAACCACAGTAATTATATCTTCCGCGTAGTCAGTATGTGTGTATGTTTTTCTCTCTTTACCTGATTTCCCATGACCACCTAAATCTAGCCGAATAACCGTATAGCTATCATTAAAATATTGTTCTTGATAGTCCCACCATCGGAGATTTCCTAACCAGCCGTGAACAAAAACCAATGCTGTTGTACCATTCCCTGAAATATCGTAGTTTATAAGCGTCCCATCTTTAGAATTTATTAGCTTCTGCATAATACTGTAATTTGATCTTCTCAAACATAGTGATTCTCAAATAAATTTCATTTATCAAATACTAATAATTCGCTGATTTTACGATCAGTTCATTTAGTAAAACGCTTTAAAAAATAGTTTGTATATTGATTTCGCAAATACAATTGTCACCCGCCATTTCAATGAACGACACCGCTCAAAATAAAATACATATCGAAAGAACAATGGGAGTGTTCGTTGGACAGTTTAACGACAACGTTTTGCATAAACATTTTGCTTTGCAAATCAGTGTTGCTTCACAGGGAAAAATTAAAATCACAGAAGAGAAAGATAACCAAAATTCTTACTCGACTTGTTTCATTAACAGCAATGTACTACACCAATTTAAAAGTAATGAAACTTCGTTGATTATTCTTATAAACCCGATTAGTAGTATAGGTCATCAATTATACAATAAATACAGAAACATTAAGATTACGAGTTTGGATGAAGACTTTGAACAACTTGTAGAAATTTTTGCAGATTATTCACAAAATGATTCTGACTTTATCAATTTGACGAATAAGATCAACAATTATTTCGTAAACTTCCGATGCGAATGTGAACTTAAAAATCACTTTGAAGACGAAAGAATTTACAAAGCAATTCAATATTTAGAACAAAATTTTGACCGAATTGTATCGCTTAAAGAAATTGCGAATATTTGTTTTCTTTCCGAAGCACGTTTTTTACATCTTTTCAAAGAGAAAACAAATCTTAATTTCAGACGGTACCAACTTTGGAATAAACTCATAAAGTCATTACCTTACTTAAAAGAACATTCGATTACCGAAACTGCACATCAGTTTGGATTTACAGATAGTTCTCATTACAGCAGAACATTTAAAGAGACATTTGGACTCACGCCAAAATTTTTGTCATCGTTAAAATAGCCACTTTATACAAGTTTGTTTTATTGTTGCTGTCCATCTTTGTAGTGTAAAAAAGCAATATGAACAATTACCTTAAAGAGACTAAAATTCTTGACTATTCTCACGATTCGATTCAGAAATTAGTCAACGAGAGCGAATGGAATCAACTTGATATGATTTCAAGGATAAAAGCGATTTATAATTTTGTAAGAGATGAAATAAAATTCGGTTATAATCTTTCGGATAACATTTCAGCCTCAGCTGTTTTAAAAGACGGATATGGACAATGCAATACGAAAGCCACTTTGTTAATGGCATTATTGAGAGCTACCGAGATACCGAATCGTATTCACGGATTTACAATTGATAAAGCATTACAAAAAGGAGCGATTACGGGAATTTGGTATAAACTTTCGCCTAAAAACATTCTGCATAGTTGGGTTGAAATATTGGTCGATGAACAATGGTATTTTTTAGAAGGTGTGATTTTGGACAAAATATATTTAGCCAAGCTACAAGAGGAAAATAGCGATTGTAAAACTACTTTTTGTGGTTATGGAGCTTACACTGATAATTTTAAAAATCCGCCAATTGATTGGAATTTAAACAATACTTTTATTCAAGACAAAGGAATCAATCAGGATTTTGGTTTATTCGATACGCCTGACGAATTTTACGAACAACATCAACAAAAATTAAACGTTTTTGAAAGGTTTGTTTTCAAAAATATCGTTAGGCACAAGATGAACAAAAACGTTGCGAAGATAAGAAACGGCAGGTAACAGGCAGTTTGGTAAGATGCCGGTCTTTTGATAGCTGCCCAGCGGCAATAAGATTGAATCCACCGGGCAAGCTTAGGTTTATCGCAATAAAGGAGCTACTGTTAGGAGCGAGGTTCCATCGCGCCGAGCAGCCGCAGGTCGTCAGATGCCGGCAGTTCAAATACCTGCAGGTGAAAGTGTTTAATGGCAGCCAGTAGATGGTCAAAAATATCGGCCATCGTATCTTCGAAATAGGCCCATTGTGTCCCCTTGGTAAACATGTAGAGTTCCAGCGGAATACCGTATTCACTGGGAGCTAGCTGACGGACCAATAAAGTAAGTTCCTGATGGATATTGGGATTATGTTTGGCATAAGCGAGTACATAGGCCCTGAACAGGCCGATATTGGTCATCCTGCGACCATTGACAGGCGAGGAGCTGTCTGTATGCCAGGTTTTATTGTGCTCGGCAATCTCGCGCTCTCTTTTTTCGATATAGGGAGCCAGCAGCCGGATTGTTTTTAATGCCGTGATTTCCTCCGCACTGAGGTAACGCACCGAAGACATTTTAATGTTCAATGCCCGTTTTATCCGACGGCCACCGGTCTCCTGCATCCCACGATAGTTTTTAAATGAATCGCTCAGTAGGGTATAGGTCGGAATGGTAACAATGGTCTTGTCCCAATTCTGTATCTTCACATTGTTCAGGTTGATCTGCAGCACGTCGCCGTCCACACCGTATTTGGACATTTCTATCCAGTCTCCCACGCGGACCGAGTTATTCGCCGACACCTGAATACTGGCCACAAAGCCCAGGATAGTGTCTTTAAAGACGAGCATGAGGATGGCGGACGCCGCCCCAAGCGAGACCAGAAAGGACCAGGGCGAATTGCCGGTAAGCAGGGAAACGACCAGTGTACCGATCACAAAAATTAAAAAGATCTGTACCACCTGCAGGTAGCTGTCGATGGGTTTGTCCTTAAACGCACTTGCCTCACGAAAAATATCGCGGCAGGTTTTTAACAAGCTATTGGCCAAATGGTAGATGGTGAATAATACCACGATATCTAGAAATTTGACAATTGCCGCTATCAGCACCGGAAAACCAATGAAGATCACCGGAAGCAGCTGTCGTGTGAGCAGCACGAGTAGGGTACGGCTCACGCGTACATGCACCTTGTTTTCCAACAGATAATCATCCCATTTGGTCGAGGTCCGCCGTGCAATCCGGTTCAATGCGGAATAAAATATCTTGCGCATGATGTAATCGAGTGCATAAAGCAGCACCGCAAAAGCAAAAAGTAATCCGGCGGCCGTAACAATATGTGCCTGCTGCTCGGGTAAACCCAATTTGGCAAAGAGATTAAAAATGTACTGATAAATTGAACTTGATGATTGTTCACTGAAATTAAGCATGTTTAAATTTTTCATATGAACGGACAAATTTACGAAGAAATATAAACACGGATTTTGGCGTGGAAAATACCCCTTTAACCCAGCTTTTGTGCGTAAAGTTTGCTTATTGATTAATTTTTACGTATTTTTGTAAATTAATAGATAACCTGATGGCGAAAATTTTCTGTTTCGCGTCTTTAAAACCCCCAACGATTTGAATGAGATTAGTGTGATAGGTGGTGGGAGTTGGGCCACGGCCCTGGTTAAAATTTTGACAGAAAATAGCATTCATATCAATTGGTACTTGCGGCGTTCAGAGCAGGTGCGCTCGATAAACCGGGATGCTGTTAACCCTGACTACCTATCGTTTTTAAAACTTGACAATACAAAAATTTATGCGTCCGATCAGCTGGACGAGATCGTGGCCCGATCGAAAGTAATCCTTTTCGTCGTGCCCAGTGCGCATTTGGACAAAGTTTGCGCCGCAATACCCAAAGAGGACCTTGCCGAAAAGTTTGTGATCACCGCTATTAAAGGAACCGTCGGCCCGGACAACCTGCTCCCCAGTGCTCATCTCGCTAGGTATTTTGAATTGAAAGATTTGCAGCAGGCAATCATCGCGGGACCATGCCATGCCGAAGAAATCGCACGGAGCAAGAAAACCTATATGACCCTGTGCGGTCCCAATAAATCCTTTATCAGTAAGATTTCCAAGGGATTCGCTTCAAGCTATATGCAGGTAAACTATAACGCCGACATGCTGGGCGTGGAGTACGCCGCTATTTACAAAAATGTCGTCGGCATCGTCTGTGGCATGGCCGAAGGACTGCATTACGGTGACAACTTTATGGCGGTCATTGTGGCCAATGCGATTGACGAATTGGGGCTTTTGCTTCGTTCTCTTGGTGCGCCCCCCGATGTCCGGCTGGGCAGCTCCACCTATTTGGGCGACCTATTGGTGACGGGCTACTCCGCGCATAGCCGTAATCGGACTTTCGGTAAATACCTTGGCCAGGGATATTCGGTTTTCGAAGCTCTTCAACTCATGGGCATGGTCGCTGAAGGATATTTTGCAACCCGGGGGCTGATGGCGACGGTCTCGAGCCTCGGGCTCAATTTGCCCCTCTTACAGACAACATATCGTGTGCTATACAACCATATGGCCGCAATTGATGAATTTAAACTTTTAGAAAGGAATATAAAATATTATGCTATTAGCAACAGATTTAGATGGAACTTTTTTGGGTGGAAAGATGGAAGACCGCCTCAGATTATATAGATTGATAAAAACTAGCCCGAATATGCAGCTGGTCTTTGTTACCGGAAGAGGGCTGGAGTCGGTATTGCCGCTGCTGAGCGATCCGCTTATTCCGGTGCCGGATTTCATTATTGCGGATGTGGGCGCCACTGTCGTTAACGGCCATAGCCTGGAAGCGATTGAGCCGCTGCAGAGTGAGATCGAGGAAAAATGGCCGCAGACTTATGCCATCCGGGCGGCGTTGGAGGAAATACCGCAGTTGAATTACCAGCATGTACCGCAGCAGCGCCGCAGCTCCTTTTATTTTGAAGCCGGCGTGGACCATACCCTGGTGCAGCAGGTAGCGGACAGGTACGACTGCGACATCATTACTTCAGCCGATAAATACCTGGACTTACTCCCCAGAGGGGTCAATAAGGGGACGACATTAAAGAAGCTGGTTGAATTTTTGGCCGTTGAACCCGATGATGTGATGGTAGCTGGCGATACACTGAATGATCTGGCCTTGTTTGAGATCGGCTTTCGTGGTGTTGCTGTCGGAAAATCCGAGCCGGGGCTGCTGCAGGCTATTGAACAGTTGGATACAGCATACAGCGCAGAGGCCGCCGGAGCGGGCGGTATACTGGAGTATATGGGAAAATACCGCCCGTTTCAGCAGCTGATCCGCGGGGAACAAAAAGCGGTGCCTCAAAAAAGAAAATCCAAAAAATCAGATCAGCTGGTGATGGTGTATCATCGGCTTCCTTTTGAAAAGGAGTCGGTCAATGGTAAGACGGTAAGAGTAGCGCCCAAAAGCCCGAACGGCATCATTCCTTCGCTGCTGGGCTTATTTGAAAAGGGACGCTCCGGTCTTTGGATCGGGGAGGAAATCATCCAGCAGGACGGAAAGTCGGTCCCAAATCAGCTGGTGGACGAAAGCCGGTATCCTAATCTGGTCGCTTCCACCATATCGTTGTCAAAAGAGGATATCGATAAGTTCTATCGAGTATTCTCCAAAGAGGCATTCTGGCCAACGATCTTTTCCTTTGTGGACCGGGCAAAGTTCAACCACGAGGACTGGGAACATTATCTGATGATCAACAAACGCTTTGCTGAGCGGATTGCCCGCGAGGCCGACGAGGAGGCGCTGGTCTGGATCCATGAGTATAATCTGTGGATGGTGCCTTCTTTTTTAAAGACCATGCGCCCGGATCTGAAAATTGGCTTTTTTCATCATACGGCTTTTCCGGCAGCAGATATTTTCAATATTATTCCCTGGCGCAAAGAGATTATCGGCAGCCTGCTGCTCTGTGATTTTATCAGTTTTCATATCCCGCGTTATGTCGAGAATTTTGTGGATGTGATCCGTAGCCATACACCATTTAAAGTGGGCAAAAAAGTTGATGTCGCCAATCAGTTCCTGACCTATAGCTGTGCGCTCGGCGTCGATCAGATGACCAAGATCATAGAGGTGGATGGCCGGCAGATTAGGTTTGGCGCTCAGCCGGTGGGGGTGAACAGGGATCATATCGAACAGATTTTGACAGATGATAAGGTTAAGACCGAGATCAATGCCCTCAAAGAAAACAAAGCCGGATCGGGAATAACGCGTATCATATCCATCGAGCGCCTGGATTACGTCAAAGGCCCCTTGGAAAAAATCCAGGCTTTTGGTGAATTTCTGGCCGAATACCCAGAATTTAGGGGCAAGATCGAACTGGTCAATGTCTGTACGCCGCCATCACAGGGGATGACGATCTATGACGAAATCCGGGATCAGGTGAATCAGGCCGTGGGTGAGATCAACGGTAAGTATGCAACGATGAACTGGACCCCGATCCAATATTTTTACAGGGCCTTGCCTTTTGAGGAAGTGGTCAAACACTATGCGCTGAGTGATATTGCCTGGATCACGCCTCTGCGGGACGGACTGAATCTGGTCGCAAAGGAATACATTGCGACCCATGGGTTATTGGAGACTCCCGGGATTCTTGTGCTCTCAGAATTTGCAGGTGCCTCGGTCGAATTGCCTTATGCCATATTGACTAATCCCTATGACCGTAAGAGCATGAAAGATGCACTGTTGAAAGCCTTGGTCATGGAACCCGGAGAGGCTCAGGTAAGGGCGCGCAGGCTGTACGAGCATATTGAGCACTTCGATATCCATTACTGGGGGCGGGATTTTGTGAAAGAGCTCGAAAAATCGGGTAAAGCAATTGTTCATGAAAAGAAGTAACTGCTAATCTCAGGTGTCAAACGTGCTTTTTTAGCCATCTTAGAAAAAAAAATAGTAATCCGTGTTAATCTGGTTTCTTAAATAGAAGACAAAATAACGTTGAAAACGAAGCTACTGGATGTATCCCTTAGAAAATCCCTCTATTTTACAAACAATATTGTTTTAACGAGGGTTTTTCTTGAGGGAATAATTCAATAAAAAATAACGCACAAAGTCTCGAAGAAAAATAAAATATGATAAATACTGGTAATAATAATGAATTTCAAAATGCTTTCAGTGCAAGCTTCAGTTATTATTTTGACAATTTTGGAAATGAGGAGCAATTTTTTGATTCTGCCAAAAGATGGATTGATGATAAATATTTCTTGATTGTGTTTGGATGTTCAAATAAGGATCATCGTGGACAACATATCTTATTATTTTTCAGCAGCCAGTATTTTCCGGTTCAAGAAATAAGAGGATATTTTAAAGAAGGGGCTTATTTTGCATTCCGTTCAGATCTATTTACAGGATATAGTCTGCGAAATAAATTGAAAGAATTTGGGTTTCTAGAATACTCCATTCAGGAATCGATGATCTTATCGAATAACGATTATAGGCTTATAAAAAATATCTTTGAACTGATAGACCTCGAGACTAAGATGCCCATGAGTGAAACGCAGTCTAAAATACTTATTTCTTATCTTGATTTGCTTTTACAACATATGCAAAGGTTTTATCAACAGTTAATGGAAGATAAGCTGAATGAGTTTAGAGCGTTACAAAAAGATTTCATGAGCGAGCTGCACACTCTTTTTGATAGCAAAAGAAAATGCTTGTCCCTACTTCCTAGTTTAACATTATTGTCCAGGAAACTAAATTGTACAACACGATTTCTCAATGATGTTTCTTTAAAAACTTCTAAAAATACAGCACAGTATCATATTGATAATTTTATTGTTAAAATAGCAAAGGAATTACTTGCTGAAACTGATTTATCAGTAGCTGAAATCGCTAAAAAAATGCAATTTAATCAACCTCAGTCATTAACCAGACTGTTTAGAAAGAAAACAAGAATTAGTCCACTCGACTATCGTATATCAATTATATGACAAATTTATTCCCAGAGGAATCAGCATTAGCCTAGCCAAATCAGTTCATTGGTCAAGCCAATGAACTATATTGAGCAAAAATTGAGCATTCTGTTTTGCGGCCGGATGGTTCATTCCTCTTTTTTCACTTTTGATGCCATGGAGTTGTGCCGAAAAAGGAGCACCATCTCCGAATACCACAATTCTCCCTTTCCCGAACTGCAGGTAAGCACCGTTTGCAAACCCTTTGCCCGACAATCGGGGAATATTGTCTGGAATAGGCCTTTTTATCTGATTCGCATCATTGGGCAGGTAGATGTCATATTCTTCATTTAATAAAGAAATAATACGTGCCGTCGTTGGTACGATAAAGCCAGTTCCACCCCAGCACATAATACTGTCTATTTCTTTACCTGATCCAGTGGTTATAGAATTTGATAACAGTGTTTCTCTGTCCTTTGAAAAGATCTCGGGACGTCCATTCTTAGGTAAGGCAAAACCGTTCACGATATGAATACCAAATGCTGCACCGAGCGTTTGTACAGATCCGCCACAAGGCATGTGGTCGGTGACTAGAAATAGGCTTCCACCATCAAATACCCATTGGCGGAGAGTTTCTATCTCCTGATCGGTAAAGGCTGAATAGGTGGGTAATTTCCAGTTTTCCGGATTATATAAGGCATTTATGCTGATATAGATTTTTACTTCTTTTAATTGATCGTAAGAGATTTTTTCTTTAGCACTTCGGAGGCGATATCCATCAGCCTGAAGGAGATCTGAAAAAGGAGCGTAGGCTCCTCTCAAAGTAACCGGATTGTTGTGTGCCTCGTCAAATAGGAGTAGAGGTCCATCACCGATCCGGTGGTGCGGATCGGTGATGGGATAATGAAACTGTTCATCCGCCACCTGTTGGGCGCTAAGCTGAGCTGTACCCAGCAGCAGGAATAAGCAGGCAATAAATCTGTTCATAATATTTTTTTATTAGGATTATTGATCAGTTTTTAGCCAAAGATCATTTTCGAAACACTGCATCTGCTCTACCTTTCCATTGGCAACAGAAAATGTCAATGGAAAGGTGCCATCATCATTGAGGAAGAAAAATTCCGATCGTGGGGTAAATGAAATTGTTTTGTTATCCCACAATTGAGTAAGCGTTAGGCCTGTTGAGGAGGGATCTATTTGAATTTTAAAGTTGTTGTCATTTACTTTGAGGTAAGTTCCGGCAAGTTGTTTCAGTTGAGATGCGGTTAAACTCGCGATTTTAGTGGGGTCAAATGGCACACGCTCACATAAAATCCTACCCAGTATCTTGGTTTGGCTAAAATCGTCGGAATCATCCTTTAAAAATTCTATGGCATAGCCTTCGTTTTTGGATTCAAAATGCGTATCATCTTTACGGACCAGCTGATATCTTTTTTTCTGATCCCACAGCTGTGTCGCATACAGGTTGTTATCTTGCTCCTCGAAAGCAATGAAAGCTACTTTATTGGGTAGCTGGTAGTAGCCTTGAAATGATTTTAGCGGAACCAACTGTTGTTGCTGGGGCCTATCTTTAGGGCTGGGCTGTGCAAATGTATCAATCGAAGCAAAAAGACAACATGCTCCCACCAGAAGACCATATGTTGCTTTGGAAAATTGGTGGATCGCTCTCGAGTACCCGCTTGGTTTGGTGTATTGTATCATAATTTCTTTTGTTGATATGATACAAGAGTAGGTCTTTTTGATAGGCTAACCGTCCGAATGGATGCAATCGAACAAACTTCATTGTGTCGAGTTAGTTTGATTGTTTACTATTGACTTTCATATATTCTGTCGGCGTAATGCCTGTTGCTTTTTTAAAGCTGGCATAAAAGGTTGTTCTTGAATTGAAACCTGCCCTTATTGCGATTCCAAACATATCAAGTAGCTTGGCCTCTTCGGATAATAAAAGTTGTTTCGCTTCCTCCGTGCGAAGCTCGTTGATAAACTGGTAAAAATTTTTCTGCAGTCCATTGTTTATGATGTAGGACAGATCGTGCGGATTGATTCCGATATGCTCCGCGAGGGATGATAATGTTAAACCCGGGTCGAGATATAGCTTTTCAGCTGTAGTTTTCTGTAATAATTTTTCTTTTAATGTGTCTACCTGTTGTGCTGTAAGCCGATCCTCGGCTTTAACCTTTTTATGCTGCGCTTCGTTGATGAGGTTTTTTGTAGACTCAATTGTGTAAATTGACCGTTGTGTTAGCGTTGCGTACCCAAGTGCCACTGTGCCCATAAAATATAAAATTGGGGCGACAGCACTAAAAACTAAATGAACCATAGCGAGTAGACGGACAACAATCATCAATAACAGCGCAATCAATAGGTACTTTAACCAAGCCATGTTTATCTTTTCCGTATAGGAAGATAGCTGGCGAATGTTTTTCTGGTGTATTTTAAAGAGGTTATAACAAGCAATCCAATAAAAGATACATTGTGCAAAAAAGAAATATTTGATAGCAAAGATGATCCATTGCGGTAATTGAGGCGGATGGATGTGTCTATTAGAAAGTCCGGGTATTAAATAAATGATGGAGAAGAAAACGAAAGCGAGGAATGGAAAAAAATGTAGTCCCCAATACCGAATTTTTGCTGTTGGTTTGACCATGTAGTGAACGGCCAGGTAGAAGCAGGGGAGTGTAGCCCATCGCGGTAGTTCCAGCGTATGGATCAATCCCCCGCTCTCGATATGAAAACCTTCAAGAAAAAGCTGGGTAAATAAGCATGCCATCAAATAATACCATGTTCCAAGCCACCGGTCTGTGTGGGAACAACTGTGGTTGACACCCATAAAGAACAAGGTGCCGAGCAACAGAAATGCACCAGCCGAAAAAGCATGAAAGGTATAGAGTATATTGATCATGAGCAGGAGCAAGTTATCATTGTAACGTGAATTTAAACATAATTGATCAAATGGTGCTACATCATCCATATAGGTACCCCGATCCAACCATTTACGGATAGCGGGGCGACGAGTAAGCTTTTTTTTACAAATTAGCAATGATCTTTAGTGGTCTTGTCCGTGTCCATCCAAACGGATAAATCTGTTAGGGTTCCATGCGATACAATATCAAACTGCTGTGGAATGAGATTACTGATATAGATTGCTTTTTCGTTTTTCGGTTTATGCTTCGATCGCTTAAGCGGAGATAGTGATTTTATCAATGACAGCACAGTTCTCGATTATAGCTTATTGTTTCCATTTCACTTTTCCCTTATCGTCCAACATTTCGATAGAAGGGTTACCCAGACTGTCCACCTTTAGAATAATTCTCGGTATCTCATTGTTATCTTTCATCACCAAAGCAGCGTTCCCATTCTCGGTTAGTAGGTTTATCCGGTTAATATTATGCCCCGGTTTACCGGATAGATCTTTATCATTAATCAATAGACCAGCCCTGAAATAATTGTCGTGTTTATTATCCTGTGCCAAGATACCAATGGCATCGGCATTCTGATAATCAAATGCAAGTGCATTCAGGTTAGTCTCTTCATTATCAGTAATTGCCAAGCCACCTCTTTCGTCGCCATTTTTATCATAGAAAATCAGACCCGCGGGAGCGTAAGCCCTCTTATATGTGTTCCCTTTGATAATAGGTTGCGGAATGTTATCTGTGTTTGCAATAACGACACGATTTTTTCCAGATCTGTCCTTGATATCTATTCTTTCGGCGGTTAAGCTTTGCTTGTTGTTCAGAAAAAAGTAGACCACACAAGCCATCAGTACGATATTGGAAAGAATCAGCGCGGTTAGAAATATTTTTAGTGTTTTGGAAATTGTTTGCATAATTTAATTTCAATTGTTAATTATTACGTTCTCCTATTCCAAACTTCAATTAATAGTACGATGCGTTCTATTTCAAAGAGTTTAATAGCATACTTTATTGTTGTTTGATAATAAGTAAAAATAGAGAGTAATTTCGAAAACGCACTCTACATAGGTTGAGCGTAATGATTTTTTTATTTGGTTAGCCCTTTACGTATTCGGCTCAACTGTGTTGGGGTAATGCTCAGGTGCGAAGCAATATATTGTAGTGGAATTCTGCTGTCAATTCCAGGATGTGCCGCCAGCAATTTGAGATATCTTGTGGTTGCACTTTCGGTCAGTAAAGAAATTTCTCTTTCTTCATTAATGACTATCCATTTTTTCTCCAAATAGGCAATGTAAAGGTTTTTTAGTTCATCATTTTGATTAATAGCTGCTCTTGTTTGATGATAAGGCATACATACCACAGTAGTGTTTTCGATAGCTTGCAGTTTAAAATCGTTGGGCGTTTTTATTATTGCCGAAAATCTTGTGCTCGCAAAATCCCTCTCCAAATAAATCCATTTATTCCAGATAGCTCCTTTTTCATCAATAAAATAAGAGCTTAAGGCTCCTTTGCAAACAAAGAAAATGTCATTGGCAACACGCCCTTCTCGTAGTAAAACTTCATTTTTCTTGAACTGCTGAACATAGGCCGTTTCAGCAAACAAATCAAATGCCTTATCCGAAATGGGATATACGCTTGTAACAGCTGTTTTAAAGTCAGCAAGATATTTTTCTGTTTCTGTCATTTGCTTTAGCGGGCTTACATGATGCTATTACTTTCAAATAAATATAACGTATATTTTAAATAGCTAAAATTGATTTTTCTTCTTCTTTGGATATTTCGATATCAATGACCACTAGATATATAGGATAGATTTAACACCAAAAGTGGGGAAGAACCCTTTATTAGAAGTCTACAGCTAAGCCTCGTCCTTAAGGGAAAATCGGCATAATGATATTTTACAGATAATGATGAAGTCATAACGAATAATAAATGTCTCCGAACGAATTATAAAGTAGTCTTATACACTACAAAACTAACTGTAAATTGGTTTAAATAAGCTGATATGAGGTGGATGTTTTGCATATTAATTTTTGTGATAATGGAATTGGATGTGGCATTTGCGCAAGCTCATTTAAAGAATGGTGTGTATGAATTTGTCGATAGTATTTCATTGGATCCCCTTGGCAAGGGAAGAGAGAAAGTGCAAACCTTTGAAAAGAAAACCCTCATAAGAACACTTATTGTATTAAATGATACGATCTGCTATCGAATAGGAGAGCATACCCAAACGTTTGCAGTTAGTTTTGGGATGCAAGCAGATTATCTTTTGAAGCTTAAACATGTCAATAATGGATTCAGCGCTGAAAGCAAGGCTATCAAATTGAAGCTCGTTATCGTCGATGATGAGACTATTGGAGTGGAGGTTTTAGCGGGAAAGGCCAGGTATTTTTATAGTGGCGGTCAATATTTTACACGCGAGATCGCACTTCCACCGGAAAAAAAATACTGACTTTTAAACGGGGATTAATTCTCGAAGATATTAAAAATTTATGAAAGCAAGAGTATTAGATAATAAGATATACGCTTGTCTGTCGCCGAAATTGTCTTAACAATCAAATGATCTTTTACCAGATTTTTGATCGTACAGCTCAGGTAACCGTCATTAAGCCCTTTTTCTATCATTTCTTTGTTTTTAAAGTGTTTTCTTAGCGGATGTGACAGCAGTCAATTTTTTTAAATATACTTTTTAGTATATTTTATTTGTTTTTAAAATATACTTTTTGGTATATTTGTAGCGTAAATAATAATACAGATGTTGACAAAGGCAGAAAAAACAAAACAATTTATTCTTGAAACCGCCAGCCCGCTTTACAATGAGAAAGGGATATCGGGTGTGAGTATTGACGATGTTTTGGAAGCGACCAAGTTAACCAAGGGCTGTCTTTATGGGCATTTCAATGGAAAAGAGGATCTTTCGGAACAGGTTGTAGACTATTCCCTAAAAAAAATAACCGAAAGAGTGGCATCTATTGTATCAAAAGGTAAAACAGCGAAAGAGAAGATCTTTTTATATCTTGATTTTTATAAGAATCCGATCGATACCTATATAGCAGGAGGCTGCCCCATCTTTAACACTGCTGTTGAGGCTGATGATAATTTTCCATCGATAAAAAAGAAGGTTTCAGCAGTTCTGAACGCTGGTCAGATCGCTCTTTCAAATGTACTGGAAGAGGGGAAAATGAACGGTGAATTTTCAGAAAACCTAAATGCAGAAGTTTTTGCCTTTAAAATGTTTTCAGCGATAGAAGGTGGAATTGTTCTGAGCAGGACGATGGGATCGAGAAAATTGATGCTAGAACTTATCAAGGACCTTAAAAAAGAATTAGAGCAGTATATGCTGTAATTTTTTTTGAAACAAAATAGACTAAAAAGTATATTTTGAATATTAAACCGATGAATTGAAATATGAGCAACAAGTTGTTTGAAAGCTACGAGCTTAATGGTAAACGGTTAAAAAACAGAATGGTAATGGCTCCGATGACCAGAGCCCGGTCTGCCAACGAGGGTAATGTTGCAACCGAACTGACTGCGATATATTACGCGCAGCGTGCAACAGCCGGACTGATCATTACCGAAGGTACTTTTATCAGTGAGGAGGGTATTGGATTTATGAATGTTCCCGGAATCTATACCGATAACCAGGTTGAAGGCTGGAAATTAATCACTGATTCTGTTCATGATAAAGGAGGGAGCATCTTTGCCCAGCTCTGGCATACAGGAGCTTATTCTCATCCCGATTTGCATAAGGGCAGATTACCTCTGGCTCCATCCGATTTTAATCCTGGGCAGAAAGCATATACTTTAGAAGGCTTTAAACCTACCGTTGTTCCTCAGCCGATGACAATTGAAGATATCAAAAGGACAGTTAACGATTTTAAACAAGGAGCTATCAATGCTTTCCGCGCTGGTTTTGACGGGATAGAGCTTCATGGTGCAAACGGCTATCTTTTGCAGCAGTTTTTCAGCAAAAATGCCAATTACAGAACAGATGAATACGGAGGTTCTCCTGAAAACCGTGCAAGAATTCTTTTTGAGATATTAGATGCAATCAGAGACGTGGCCGATACTGGAAATGTCGGCGTGCGGCTCAATCCATCTCTGGACGGAATCATGGGGATTTCTGTGGATGATGAGACCATTGCGACCTATAATTATATTGTCAGCCTGTTAAATGATTATGATCTGGCCTACATTCATTTAATAGAGCCTTTCACCGATGTAACGGGTAATAAAAATGCGATTCAGCATGTGGCAAAGCATTTTCGTGAAATTTATAAAGGGACTATTATCATTAACCGCACTTTCAATAAACAGACAGCAGAACAGGTCCTTGAGGATGAGGATGCCGACTTAGTGTCCTTTGGCGTTCCATTTATTGCTAATCCAGATTTGGTTGAACGTTTTAAAACAGATTCTGCACTCAATATCCCAGATCAGGAAACTTTTTATACCCCTGGAAAAAAAGGATATACAGATTATCCATTTCTGAGCAAATAGAAAAACACTTAATATATCAACATTAAATAAAATTTTAAAATGAAAACAACAGGAAATACCATATTCATCAGTGGCGGTAGTGCCGGTATAGGACTAGCGATCGCCAAAAAATTAAGCGATGCCGGTAATAAAATCATTATCAACGGACGTAATAAGGAGCGCCTTGAAAAAGCGCAGACTGAGCTAAAGGATGCTATAGCAATTCAGGGCGACTTATCCATAGAATCAGATCGGATAAGAATCGCAGAAGAGTTGAAAACCAATTATCCTGATGTTAATATTATCGTCAACAATGCCGGTTCGGCATTTGCATATCTATTGAGCGAAACGGCAGGCGCTCACGAAAAAGCGATGATCGAGATGAATACGAACTATTTTGCGATTATTCACTTTACAGAATTAATGCTTTCTCACTTATTGGACAGAGAAGCCGCCGCTGTGGTCAACGTTTCATCAATTGCTGTCTACGGAAGCCATAAATTACTACCGACTTATGGAGCGTCCAAGGCAGCATTACATAGTTACACGACTGCACTGAGAAAGACTTATGAAGAGCAGCAAAATCTTCAGGTCTATGAGGTTTATCCGCCACTTGTAAACACCGATTTTTCTGCTGAAATAGGTGGAGCGGCAGGAATTGCGCCAAGTGAAGTTGCAGATGAACTGATTATCGGACTGGAAGGTAATCTGTTCGATATTCCTGTCGGTGAAACAAAGGTTTACGCAAATGCTATTGGAGAAGCTATGTCAAAACTTGCGCAGGCATAAATGCACGCTGAATCAGTCTTTTGAGAAATTAAAAGATTGGTTCAGTTTTTTTTGAATTTTTCGTTATGAATTTGAAAAATAAGATGATCCTGATAACGGGAGGAGGTACAGGAATAGGGTTGTAAGCTGCCTAAGACGGCCTATAATATAATCAATGCTAAAAAAGAGTATATAAAATTGAAATAATCATGAAAGCATTTCTAATTAATAAATATACAAAGGGAGGTCTGCTGCTGACAGATGTTTCTTTACCAAAAATTAAAGACAATGAGGTATTGGTGGAGATTTATGCATCAGGTTTAAACCTGTTGGATTCCAAGATAAAAACAGGGGAATTCAAACTTATTCTTCCCTACAAAATGCCGATTATTTTAGGTCACGATCTTGCTGGAATTGTAAAGGAAGTGGGAAAGAATGTGAAAAAATACAATGTTGGAGATGAAGTTTATGCTAGGCCGACCGACTTTCATATAGGTACGTTTGCAGAATATATAACGGTGAGGGAAGAAGATTTAGCCCTTAAACCAAAGAATCTTTCGATGGAAGAAGCTGCATCGGTTCCTTTAGTCGCACTCACAGCGTGGCAGGCTCTGGTGGAAATTGGTCAGTTAAAAAAAGGACAAAAGGTATTTATTCAGGCGGGGTCGGGAGGAGTCGGTACCATTGCGATCCAGTTAGCGAAACATCTTGGCGCAACTGTTGCGGCAACTGCAAGTGCCAAAAGTTTTGATTTCCTGAAAGAAATAGGTGCTGACGTCTTAATTGATTATAAAACACAGGATTTTGAAGCAATACTGCAAGATTATGACCTCGCTTTAAATAGTCAGGATAATAGAGCACTTGAAAAATCATTAAATATTTTAAAAGCAGGAGGCAGGGTCATTTCAATTTCCGGTCCGCCAACACCTGATTTTGCTGAAGCTATCCATGCGAATTGGCTGGTGAAGATGGTAACAAGATTTCTGAGCTTCGGGGTCAAGAAAAAAGCGAAAAAATTGGGTGTTGATTACACCTTTCTTTTTATGAAGGCAGATGGAAATCAGCTCAATGAAATTACAAAATTGATAAATGCTGGAATCATTAAACCTATTATAGACAGTGTATTTCCATTTGAAGAAACCAATAAAGCGCTGGAATATGTCGAAAATGGAAGAACGAAAGGAAAAGTTGTGGTCAAAATAAAATAAAAGTGAAGATCCAAATGAGGTAACAAAGTTGGCTCTAAGTCTGATTGGTGGATATTTTGATATCGTTGAACATCTTGATTCGAAATCCGATGGCCATAAATCATTTATATGTTAAGCTGAGAAGGTTCAATTCGATTTTTGCCTCGAAATTGGATGGTCTCAAAGCCAGAAATCTCCAATCATCCAAAGATTACATATATTCGCACCATAATTGAATTATATGATGATCAAACAATTGCTTTTTGCTCCGTTATTATTTACTTATGTGAATACTTTCGCACAAAGTATCCAAGCGACAAAAATAGATAGCCTTCTAAATACTTTGCATCATAAAGAAATGTTCAATGGGAATGTTTTGGTGGCTAAAGGCCGAAAAATCATCTATAGAGGAAGCCGTGGCATAGCTAATGTGGCGACAGGGGCAAGTCTTAATCCAGAGACTATATTTGAGCTTGCTTCTGTGTCAAAGGCTTTTACGGCAATAGCAGTAGTATTGCTGGAGAAGCGCGGAAAGCTCGCCTATGATGACTTGATGTCCAAGTATATTCCCGAACTAAGCGATTATGGTAACATCAACATTAAGCACCTACTTCAGCATACCAGCGGTCTTCCCGATTATATGGATCTGTTTATTGAGAAATGGGACAAGAGTCATTTTGTCACAAATGAAACCATTGTAACCGAGTTTGTAAAACATAAACCAGTAGTTCATTTCCAACCAGGTGAGCGATTCGAATACAGTAATACAGGGTATGCGCTATTGGCGCTCATAATTGAGCGAATAGCAAAGGAAAGTTTCGGTACCTTTTTAAAGAATAATATATTCGATCCCCTAGATATGTCGAATACCTCCGTGTATCGAAGTCGATATGCGCCACGTGTACTAAAAAATTACGCTGTAGGGTATTTGACAGATAGTTTGGATAACAAAGTTGCTGCTGATAGCCTCGGAAAGGATCACTATTATTATTATCTGGATGGTGTGGTAGGAGATGGTATGGTCAATTCCACCTTAGACGATTTGTTCAAATGGGATAGAGCATTGTATACAGAGCAATTGGTCAATTCAGCGGATAAAGCGTTAATCTTTCAATCAGGAGTGACGGCAACCGGAGAGAAGACAGACTATGGCTTTGGATGGGAGATCGGAGAATCTACGAAATATGGGCGTCTGATCTATCATTCAGGAGGCTGGGCAGGCTATAATACCTATATTGGCCGACACATCGATCATGATGTGACAATAATTGTTTTACAGAATAATTCGACTTTCCTTACCTATACGCCGAAGAGTGAAATTAGAAAGATCATTTACGATGAGCCATTGCATGATCCCCTCTTGAAATCATTCAAGCTGACAGATGATATGTTAACGCAATATATAGGCAACTATTTTGAACCGAACATTCCTTTAAACCTAAATTTCTTTAAAAAGGGCGATATACTGATGCTCCAAGCCGATGGACAACATGCGTTGCCTCTGGATGCTTATGAAGGTCATACTTTTAGATATGATCCAGCAAATATCCAGCTGACTTTCAACTTGAAGGCTGGAACAATAAATTATAAACAGGGCAAATCCAACTTTCAATTTATGAAAAAGAAGCGATAATGGAGTAAACTTTTTACGACAACGACAAAAGACAATTCAACGGCCGGACTGACAATTGACCCAAACATTAAGACTGAAGTAGAGAAGAAAAATATCACTCTAACCGAATTTGGTGCGAGACAGGAAAAGATTTCAATTTACAATAACCGTGTGTTGCTAAAATGGAGTACATCGGTTTATTCGCACATAGTAGTAAAGTAAGAACCGTATTAGACCATCTGTAAAGTAAGAACCGTATTAGACCATCTGTAAAGTTTTTCAGGACGAGAAAATATGACAACAGAAAAATAGAACTTTACAAAAAATAGTAACTTAGCATATGAAAACAGTCAATGAACTATTATTGAAATACAATTGTCCAAAACGTCCTCAAAAAGCCAAAACAAAAATTGAACAAATACAAAGAATTTTGAACTTCAATCTTCCTAACGATTACTTGTTTTTTTTACAGAATTACTCGGGTTTTGAAAAGTTTATAGGATCAGAGTTCGTGAGACTTTGGGACATTGACGAATTAATTGGAGCGAATACCGACTATCAAATTTTTGAGAACCTTCCAAAGACTTTGGCAATTGGCGGAAATGGAAGTAGTGAATTTATTGCAATTGAACAGACAGTTGACAATTCAATTAGGGTAGTACTTACGCCTTTTATTGATTTAGACAAACAATATCATATTGAAATTGGAATCTCTTTTACGGACTTTTTACAACAATTAGACAACGGACAAGAATGGTTCAAATGAAACTTATTACGTGAAGAGCGTCAGAGACCCTAATCGTATTGGCAATAGTGGGGCTGATATAGGAGCGAGCTATGTCGATTTCTTTGGCGGTCGCTCTACCGGCTATGAGAAGAAGATGCAGGAAATGTACAATCGTGTCATAGAAACTCCCAAGTAACACGTCCAGACAATTTGTGCGATGATATTATCGGGCTATGATAGGCTTAATACATCCGATTACATATAAAAGATGAGAAACCCTCAATATCTTTACTGAATATAATATTACTAATAATATTAGTAGTATTAGTAATATTCTGAAATGAAACCGCTAGATATCTTTTGCCGAAATCGGGTAATGTACGCTCAAATTACCGTGCATGATAAAAGCACGGGCATGAAAGATTATCATCTTTACAACAAATATGGTCTTGCTTTTTATGTTTTCAGGAAATCTCAGGGAGTGTGGCAATTGGCCAATTACCACCTTGAAGACAATGGCTTATTGACCGATGATCAAGTGCAAAAGTATATCGCCATGATCCAACGCGGGGAATTAAAGTGGATAAAGGACGATATTCGATGAAAAAGGATAGCAAGTTCGAATGTGACGTGTGTGGTCAAACCGACGAACTTGCTATTATCCTTGATGAGTTGGGCTATGAGGAATAAAAGAAACTTGAGTTTGGGAGGATCGAATCCTGTTTGGTTTTAAAAAAATTATTTCTAGCTATTGAGCACGGAGTACTAGCTGTCAAAAAGATTTCTGTTACCGGATTTTTGACTATAGATGATCTAAGTAGTAAAAAAAAATTAAATTGACGGATCAGGTGTGGATGATCTTTAAAAGCTACACATTCAAAAAATAAATAAGATCAACCTCCTCACTTGGAACTAGTGAGTGGATTGATCCCTATTATTTACTGATGTTTTCGACTTGCTTTTTCAACTTCCTTTCTTAACTTTTTCTGATCTTCTCTTCGGCCGGTTTCATTTATATAAGCAGGTTGCCTTGGTAATTTTATGTCCAGATAGTAATCATTAAAGTATGCATCTATTCTAACCTCATCAATTGTCAAATTCGATCCAAATTTTTCTATAATTACTTTTCCCCAAAATCCATCTGCCGATATTTGTTTTGAAAATTCACCCTTTTCGTCTGTGGTAAGCGAAGCTATGGTGTCCCTACCATTTTTAAGAAAAAAGACTCTCGCGTAAGGCACTATTTCATTGTTATAGCATAATCTTACTTTTCCATGTATTAATGGGGCTACCTCGCTTTCCGTATATCCTTTACCCAGCTGATTAAAACTACTGCAATTGTTTCGATCAATTTCAGCAAAGTCGTCAAGATTCTTTTTCGTTGCACAACTTGCCAATGTCCAAAATAAAAGAATGCTGGCAAGCCATGCGAACTCCTTTTTGAGTAACTCCTTTGTCTTTTCTAGTATCATATTGTTCAGCCCATTATTCTATCTATAATTCGAGATTTATCTATAGTTGAAAGGCTTCTAAGATGAGATGTAAAATTATGACCTTATGATACAGTTTACACCCTTTGAATAAACCTTTTAAAATAAATGATAATCGGATAATAAAGCAGTAAATAGTACACTATTTATATCCATCTGCCATCATAACTTTTTCCTCCTTAATGTTGTTTAGGAAATCTGTATATTTTATTGGTAATTTTTTTCGGTGGAAATAAAAATAGAAATCAAATGACCCTCCAATAATTCCTTTTTCTGCGGTATAAATGAACCTGTCAATACCTCGTTCCAATTCGTAATTATGACGGTGCTGGAACCAGTCTGTAAATGTCCAAAACTGATATCCAGTTTCACCCGTTTTTAAGTCGATCTTTTTTGACAAATATTCTCTCCGATCTCTGATCCGGTCAAAAGATTCAAGTCTTTCAGGAGATTCACCTATCCCATAAACAGGGAAATTACTGTAGGGATATCTGTCCTTATATATCTTTTCCACCTGTTTTACTGAAATACTTTTTAAATGCGTGTTTATGGTACCAAACGGGTTGGTAAATATGTCCGGACGATTCCTTATTGCATAGAACTGTAATAGACAAATTGCTGGTGTATATAATTTACTATTTCTTTTCACAATAATTTTATAGTCGTTTAGAAATTTAGTTTTGCTACCATATTTATCAAAAAATAGGGAGTAGGTATGTGACTCAAATAATTTATTTAAAGCGCCAAAATCTATTAAAGACTTTTGAATGGAATCCAATACTATTTCTTTCCAGCTTTCTTTACCTTGCATATCAGGAAGAGCCGAAAATAGGATCAGATTTTGATCATAATCTTTTTTAACCACTTTCTTATCTAGTGCATATCCATCATATAAGATATTAAAGCATTCGACCTTTGCCTCGATACCATATAGCTCCTTGGCAGACATCGAGACCTGATGGACTTGATAGTTCACTGACGTATCCTCTAGTATAAAATATTTTGCCTGTGCCCGACTTTTACCCAAACATACTATTATAAGTATGATAAGAAGTAGAAGCTTATGGGCATTTTGTTCCTGTGGTTCCTTGTTTATTCGCATAATTTACGGATAATTCAACTGAATTTAAATTCTGGATAACTCCGCCTTTTGCAAGGGCCATAGCATCATAGTCACTTAAATTCGGATTAAAACTTTTAATAGACATTTTTAGATCTTCAAGTAATTTTTTTAATTCTTTCTCCGTTTTAAACTTTCCGAACCATACATGTATTTTTTCATCCTGAGATGTAATTTAAGAATCTGAATTAGCAATGATAAAGATAAAGCATTTTTGTATAGAAATTTTTCCCTTAATTACCTGAGAAACATCCTTGGGTATATTGGCTACGGTTTCCCGTAACCTACCATTATTCCAGACCAATACCTTAACCTTACAGTTTGTAATAATATTGAAAGTTAATAGCTGTAAACATATTAATTCAGCATAAATAAGGTATATTAGGCTTGGGTATTAACCTTGCCCGATTGGAAAAGTATAATGCCATGATAGAATGCCGTACCTTGTTTAAATATCTACTGTTAGTCTTTCGAATATTTTGGCATAGGCCAATTATATTCCAATCCTTCCAATGATATTGTTTTAAGTGTTTTCTGGTCTACTTTAAATTTTCTTTGAATCTCGGCCTTGAACTTTTTTGCCAGTTGATGCTGATAAGTATCATTCTTCTCTGCGTTACTAAAGCTCGTCAATGGATACTTTCTTTCGGCCTCTTGCATCGACTTGTCCTCTGCCTGGATAATCTCCTTAAATATCTCTTTTCGAATTTCAAGTGTAAGTGATTTGCGATAAGATGGTGCATTTTCTGGAGGAGGAATTTTAAAATGCTGTGCAGCTACGGTAGGTTCATCATCATTTTTAGCCTTTGAAAGCCTTGCGACCCATTGTCCCGTACCACTTTGACTGTGCTCTTCCGTTTGAAATAGAAATAGACTGAATGCATTCGGGCTTGCATCACTATTCTTTATAGAATCATAAAGATGGAGTAGGAGCTGTTTATTGTTTTCATCATTTAATCCATCGTCACCCTTTAATACGATGTTGGCTCTATATAAGGAAGAATTGCCGAATCAACAGGTAAACCAGACAGACGCCAAAGAGACAACAAAGAAACTCCAGGCAATACTCCTTTCTTTACTTCCTCCAAAAAGACAACAAGGGAAGAAGTAGTAACTTTTCATAATGGAGGTGCTTTTTAAACACCTCCTTTGTTATGGTTATGATCTATGGTCAATGCTTCATTTTTCATAGCAGATTTTAACGATTTAAAGGACCAAAAAATATTGATCGGTCTTTTAAAAATGCTGTAACCGAAATCAAGGCCAATGGAACTTAGATGCTGTAGACGAGATCATAAAGCAATTGCACAACAATAAATCGCTATACCGCAATTAGGACTATAAAAATGTTTTCCAAGAAATGAAAAACTATTATCTCAAATAATACGGGAGCTTTCAAAAAAATCAATCCATTGAAATATAAGCTTTAGAAAAATGGGAAGTCTTCCTTTTCTGTAAAATGTATTTAACAATCGTGGATTTGTATACAACAAGAGATTAAGGTATTCCCAACTTTGTAGTATCAAACTTTAAATGTTGAGAAGATGAAAAAAGTAATTCTTATAACAGGTGCAAGTTCGGGAATGGGTAAAGAATCTGCAAAGGCGCTTATCGAGCAAGGACATATCGTTTATACTGTTGCTCGCCGCATTGAGAATATGCAGGACCTGAAAATGCTGGGTGGACATCCAATACAAATGGACATAACAACGGAAAGTGATATAGACAGGGTCGTCGATATCATAATTTCGGAACAAGGAAAAATTGATGTATTATGGAATAATGCAGGATTTGGACTTTATGGTTCTGTTGAGGATGTTCCCTTAGATGAAGCGAGAAAACAGATGGAGGTAAACGTTTTTGGAATGGCTGCAATGACACAAAAAATAGCACCTTATATGCGTAAAGCAAAATCCGGAACAATTATCAATACCTCCTCGATGGGCGGAAAAATGTATTTTCCAATGGGAGCATGGTATCACGCCAGTAAACACGCAGTAGAAGGTCTGAGTGACTGTTTGCGATTGGAATTAAAACCGTTTAATGTGAAAGTGGTCGTGCTGGAGCCAGGCTTTATAGCAACTGAATTTGGTTCAGTGCTCTTAGATCAGTTTGATCAATTACCAAAAGACAGTGCCTACAAAAGCATGATGGATAAGATCAGAAAAGGAACGGTTGATGCTGCAAAAGGAAACGGCTCCTCTTCACCAAAAGTCATCGCCGATGCGGTTTTAAAAATCGTCAATTCTAATAAACCCAAAACGCGATACAAAGTTGGTAAGTTTTCAGTCATGATGCCCTGGATGCGTATCTATTTAGGAGACAAATTATTTGACAGTATCGTCATGAGCCAAATGAAATAAATCCTTTTTATTAATCATAACCAAAATACTGTAAAATGAATACAATTAAACTCTTATTCCTGTTGATGATGGGAATATTTGGCAATGCTTATGCGCAAACTGAAAATGAAATTATAGGTGCATGGGAATCAGACAAGAAAGACGTTATTATTGAAATTTATCGCAGTAGCGATAGCTACCAAGGTAAGTATATCTGGGGAAAACAAATTGTGGAAAGCGATGGAAAGACCTCCAAAAAAGACGTAAAAAATCCCGACAAAAACCTTCGGACGAGAAATATTGTGGGTATTACAAGTTTAACTTCTTTAAGGTGGAATGGTAAAGAGTATACGGACGGAAAAATTTATAATGCGCCAAGCGGAGATACCTATAGTTGCAAGGTGTGGATTAAAAATAATAAATTATATTTACGTGGATACTTAGGGCTTTCTTTATTAGGGCAAACAGCAAGTTTTCACCGACATAAATAGAAATGTAATGAACCTACTAGACTATACATTTGATTGGATTAAAGGAGAGTTGTTTGAAGCAAAGTTTATTGTCATCTTTGGATTGGCAACAATGATTGCTGGATTTTTATTCTGGAGGTTTGGGACGACACCGAATGCGAAAGCTCTATTTTTCCCCTTACTGATAGTTGGCCTTATTTATTCGGCAATTGGTGGCGGAATGTTATTTTCCAACCCTAAGCGTATGGTAGAGCTGCCTCAGAAATTTGAACAAGATAAGCAAGCATTTGCAAAAGCAGAGAAAAAACGAGTAGACGATTTTCAGTACGGATACAAAGTTTCAAAGATTGTCGCGACCCTATTTTTTACACTGACTATAATTATATTTTGGATTACCAAGAATCCAACATGGATGGGAGTCGGAATTGCATTGAGCTATTTTGCTTTGGCAGGATTGGTTGTTGATTACTTTTCTCAGGAAAGGGCCGACATTTACTATAATGCTATTATCAAAACTTTAAACAGTAAATAGAAATGAAGCCTGTAATCAATATAAAAACTATCTCTGACATCAATAAGTTTGTACAGCATAAAACCAAACATCCATTGGTTACGATAATTGACTTCAGCAAAATGGATGAAGTGATGGAAGATGGAATACGGATCAGCTGTGATTTTTACTCTGTGATGTTTA
This sequence comes from uncultured Sphingobacterium sp., assembly GCF_964277905.1. Classification (NCBI taxonomy): domain Bacteria; kingdom Pseudomonadati; phylum Bacteroidota; class Sphingobacteriia; order Sphingobacteriales; family Sphingobacteriaceae; genus Sphingobacterium; species uncultured Sphingobacterium sp. Next base: position 37,593 of record NZ_CAXYKD010000035.1, on the reverse strand, counting down.
AAAATTATTGTGCCAACAACATGCGATATGGAAGGCAGTCGTACGATTTTCAGGAAGGAAGTTTGGTCTGTATCGCTCCCAAACAGGTAGTCACCATGGACAATGAGATAGAAAAAAAGGAAGACATGATGGGCTGGGGATTATTTTTCCATCCTGATCTCTTGCTTGGGACATCTTTAGGTTCAAAGATGAAAGAGTACACCTTCTTTTCTTACGAAACGTCAGAGGCATTGCATCTTTCGGATAAGGAAAAAGAAACATTATATGACTGCATTGAAAAAATTGAGACAGAACTGCAGGAGAATATTGATCATTATAGTCAGACTCTGATCGTTTCAAATATCGAACTATTGCTCAATTATTGCCAGCGCTATTATGGAAGGCAATTTATAACCAGAAAAGGTTCGAACAGAACTATTGTTGAAAAAGTAGCGGATGTATTGACGAATTATTTTAATTCGAATGAACTCAATAAAAACGGGTTGCCTTCAGTTACTTATCTTGCTGAAAAAGTTAATCTCTCGCCCAATTACCTGAGCGATTTACTAAAAAAGGAAACAGGCATGAATGCTAAAGACACGATCCATTATTACCTAATCGAAGAAGCTAAACGTATTCTTTTAGGGACTAATAAAAGCATAAGTGAGATAGCTTATGAATTGGGGTTTGAATATCCTCAGTACTTCAGTAAACTATTTAAACAAAAAACAGGAAACACACCACAGGAGTTTCGAAATTTAAAATAGTAACTCAAGCGGGTTTCGTCGTTTTGAACGCTTCAAAGAGAAATCTACTAGAGGCCTTATCCGCTCAAATTACCGTGCATGATAAAAGCATGGTCTGCTGCAGATTTATTCAAATTACAGAAATTTATAATTAAATTAGTTACTAAACTTATTTACAAGATAGCTTAATTATATGGACAATAACTGAACACAGCAAGTTTTATTTTGACATTTGATTGGGCAGTCCGCTTTGGTTTTTAGTAACCTCTATTCTTGATAAAATTATTGAACCCGAAAGAATAAATACACTTCCCAAAATCAATAAATTAGCATCACAAAGACCGTTTTGTTTATCAATTATAGTAATTTCATGATTCAATTTGATTGAATCATCTTTTTTAAAACTAATTGCTATAATTATTATACCGGCAAATATGAAAAGACATGATAGAACAGATTTGATTTTAAAAAGCATAGTTTTTTATTTTAGGTTGTAAACTTAATAAAAATAGTAATTCCAGAAAGCGTAACGAAATAAAATTTATCTTAACCAAATATCGGGTAGGCCTCTCATGCCGCTAATTCTTTCTCTTATCATACACTCAGGTTCGGTGGGATATACCGGTAAATCTTTGTTATGATAGTTAAAGCACGCTAACTAATACTCGGGGGGGAAATATTCCAACGTTTATAGTGAAACGTATATCGTCTTTAGTGCTATAATAACTTTTTTGAATATTTATGATGTGACCGATTTTCTCAAGCGGCAAATAAAAATTGTTAGCCTTCTTTTTAAAACAAAGCGGTTTTAAGATTTCAATAAAGTTTTCTTTTATCATTCTGTCAAATTTTTCTTGAGTTTCTGTTTTCATAAATGACTGTGGTACTATATTATACTGATCCTGTTTCAGACTATAATTGTTATTTTACTCAAAGGTGTATTCCCAATAATGTTCTGTCTTGTCATTACAGAGAAAACCCTCGAACAAATCGTTAGCGATAAGCTTATCCATTTTTTTTATGATCTGTAGCAATGAGAAAGAAGAAGCTATCCCATTCAATGGTAAACAGAATCTCTTTATCGGCCGAATATAGGTAATAATCTTTATGCATATGATGAGAATAGCCCTAATAGTCATAGATCCTGTTTGCCCAATCAATTACACATGCTTCTGTCGACATAAGTCTTTTTGCCATTGGAGTTGATATAATAACAACCTCCACGAGGGCCACGGATATAATTTCTGGAAGAAGAACTTCTTTTAGAAGTATTTGTTTTTTGGGGCGAAGGGGAGGAGCTGGTACTTTTAAATTGATTAATATTTGATGAGGTAGATCTTTCTTTTACATATTCCCAAGTTCCGTCGCTTTTCAATAAAACTGTTCTCCCATCTGTAGTAGTGGCAAATTTGTTTTGAGCAATCGCTAACGTCGATGCCAAAAATAAAAATATAATAAATAGTAAATATTTCTTCATGTTGGTACAGTAAATCGAGCTAGATTCCTGAGTGGTATTGAGTTGAACTAATTCCTGTTCGAAATACTCTAAAGCATAGAATTTAATTTATCATTGTCCCACTCAATGAAGAAATTGCTACCATTAATTTCAACTTTCATCAAAAATGAGTTAATTTCTAATCTAAACGGAATATTACAGTAACCACTATACTCACTGTTTGGGAATATTGTGTTCATCTTTACATAGCCATTTTTGTATTTATAGAACCTGTTATGGACGTAGAACTGGTCCCAGCGTACATATTATTTCCGAAAAATCCATAATTAAGGGAGCGCCCATTTGCAGTTACATATGTGTTCGAGTTGGAAGATATAAAAGAATAACCAGCTGCAACAGCTGCAAGCCCCTCAGATAGCCCATTCCAAAACATCTCACTCTTTTGGATTTTCTTGACCATAGATAGGTATTTTTTATAGTCAAAAATTGGAGCAGTGAAGAATTTGGATTTCACTTCATATTGAGCATATATTTTGGATGGATCTAGCAATATATCTCTCTTGTTGTAATTTTGAACAAAAATCTGTGGCTGAAAAAATTTCCCATAGTTTTCTTCAATGGCCAATTTAATCGCGATAATCATTCCTTTATATGCGTACCGTAATACGGGGGAGCCTTCGTTGTAGAAGATGTAAAATTCTCTCGAAGGTGTGTTACTAATGTAGTCGTATGTCTTTTCCCAGGATATTTTGTTCGAGCACTTAAATCTTGAAAAGATAAGGCGAGCACGATGAGTGTGCATATAGCAATTACTTTTTTCATGTATTTAATGGTTTCAAAATGAATACTAGTTATTAAGACAATAAAAATACATGATTACTCAATTAATAGCACTTTTCTGTCCTTTTCTCTTCCCCAGGAGACCTGCCACATTCTACCGTCTATTTGATCGAGAAGAATAAAATTAAAAATATTAGTAGTTGGATAAAGAAAAAATCTACCATTTTTTTCTTTATCCTTACTTGTTAATTGTGTGTCTGATAAAGTTAGAATACTATTTTTATTTACCTTATCCCATTCAATCTGCCACATTTGTCCATTTCTTGTATTCAATTTAATAAATGTAAACATATTTTGTGTAGGGAAAAGTTTGTATATCACTGTGGTATCTGTAGAGTTAGTTTGAATAGGTACGATAGATGTATTTTGAGCGTAAGATTTTGCTGCAAACACTAATAAGAATAGTATGATTAATTTTGATTGCATTATGTTATTTATTTTAAGATTGAGTTATTAGCTTATAATTTGAGCAGTTGCTCTTGTATATTCTTTTTATTTAAAACAAGATTTTCAAAAATTAGTTTTCTTTCACGTATACCTAAATCAACGATGGGGACACCGCAATCGGTGGTGTATCCTGACAATAAGCGGATAATAAGGTGCAAATATTTAAAAGTATTAATAAGTGTTTCATAATCAAATTGTTCAGTGAGAGTAAAGTAATTTTAATGATCATTACCTTAATAGATCCACATCGGCTCTGTTTGACCAGCTCGTTCAAAGCCGTTCTTTTTATAAAAGTTGATAGCATTTCCATCAGCCGTAAGCATCTGCATGTGAAAACCCTTATAAATCTCTTGCATTTTATCCATAATCAAACGCCCAACACCTTTGCCTTGATAAGAGGGTAGCACCAGTAGATGCGGATAATAAACCACAAGATACCCATCGGAAATAGCATTTCCTAGACCTACCAATGTCGTACTACCCCATGCCGTAACTAAGGAATGCGAATTTAAGAGTGCTTTGATCAGTAGTTCTGGTTTATCGGCCGCACTCCATTTATTGGCTTCATAAAGTTTTAGTATGTCGTTTGCGTTTAAATCTCTATTGACACTTAGCTGTATGCTCATCTATTATTCTGTAGTTTTCGTTGGTATTTTTAAGCAAATACTCTTCACTAGTAAATATGCGAATATGTGAAAGTCGACGATTACAAACCGTAAAAAACAAATTAGATTTTATTCCTTGTCAAATTTTCCAATATATTTCATACCGAGCATATCGGCAATTTTTTCACCATGTATTTCAATTGTGCCTTTTACAACAAGTTCAAGTACGGAATGGGCTGTGATCATTCTCAGCTCTTCAGCTTTGAGAATCATCTTTTCGGCAATGTTGTAATCTTCTATTTGGAGAATCAGTATCTCGTCAAGTTTTTCGCTTTTTGAAGTATGGTAATAATTCAGTTTTATAATATCCTTTTTATTTAGTGCCGCTTGTTGGAGAATATTCTTTTTATCGATTTTATTGTCTCCTATCCATAAATAATGAACCTCATAATCTGATAAAGACTGGTCAGAAAACTGAGCCAATTTCCCAATGTACTTTATCGTTTCAGAACGTGAAGCATCTTTTTCATCTAGGTCATTGTCTTCAAAAGCTACAACAGCGTTAAAACCAATGAAACTATGTCCTCTTAATAATGTTTCTAACTCATTTTTATCTACACCAATATCATTTGCAATGGTTTTGATATCTAGAGAGTCCTTATAATATTTCATTATCATGAGATCTTCATCATAGTTATCCAAATGAACTTCCTTGCAAAAATCACAGCGTAACTCCGTATTTGGTTCTTTATCGTCCTCTTCGTTTCCGGTTGGCGGTTCGTTGTCGTAAACAGACCATGCTTCCAGATAGTCCTTTTGATCCAGATATTTTTTTAATTCTTTCTCCGTTTTAAACTTTCCGAGCCATACATGTATTTTTTTCATCCTGTGAGGTAATTTAAGAATCTGAATTAGCAATGGTAAAGATAAAGCATTTTTGTATAGGAATTTTTCCCTTAATTACCTGAGAAACATCCTTGGGTATATTTGGCTTCGGTTTCCCGTAACCAATTCTTCTCAACCTCATACCTTAGCCTTATAGTTTTTAATAATCTTGAAAGTTAATAGCTGTAGACATATTAATTCAGCATACCACGACCAATTCCAACCTTCTAATAGCAGTCCATGTTGTCATCGACACTAATATCTTTAATGATATGCGAACGAGCTATATAGATTTCTTTGGCAGACGACAAAGGATCTCTAGATTTAAAATACTTTTTATACTAAGGAATCCATTTCATATATGTATTCTATAAAGTCAGATATTGGATTGAAATAATAGATATTAGCATCTAAGATTCTTCCAAGAGGAAATGAATATGAATAATTTTATAGGTACAATAGAAGTTGGAACCTGTACTTTTAAGTTACGTCGCAAAACCCTTGGCCAGTTCATTGTTTTTTGCTTAATGCTTAGAAAAAAAGGTATTGTAAAGCTCTCTACACTTTTGTGTAGAACTTCCCTATAACCAACAATCTAAAAAGCAATTTTACTTATCTTATCGGCTAAATATATTTCCAAGTGAAAAGATATTTAATGTTTATTGCGTCGCAAGTGTTTGCGTGCGCGGACATTATAAAGTCAAAAAACCTTAAAATTAATTAATAACATAAGCTGTAATTAACATGAAGAGTAAATTATTACTATTACCCGCTTTATTTGCAATCTTATTGGGTTGTTCGAAAAGGGTAAATGATCCTTTTATTCCGGAGGAAAAGAGCCAGTTGGACAGTATTTATCAAGCTCCTAAAGATCCATTTTTGGGAATTCCTGAAAAGATGTCTGTTGTACATGTGCAAACCAGTATTGTAAAGTATAACCAATGGCAAAACTTCTTTGTATCTCCAGAAAAAATGACCATAGTAATGTGGCCAAGCCATGATAAAACATTAACCATAAAAGATGTCGACAAGGCAATCCAAGGAATTGCGATCGACACAAAAACTAATAAGGAAGTTTACACCGATAATATTACAGTTGCTTCTGGCATTACATTTCAAGATTATTCTCCCGGCAAGTATTTGGTAGCAGTAATTATGAGTGACGAGAATGGGCAGGGTAAGAAAGCTTATAGTAGCAAAGAAATTACCATAAAAGAGTATGGAAAATATTACATGCATAAGGTATTCTCTTTCAATGCAAAAGATAGAGAATTTGAAGAATGGTCACCAAAAATAATAGAGAAATGAAAATAAAACTGACATTAATATTCTTCTTTAGCCTCTTATTAAATAGGGGAATAGGACAAGTGATTAGTGGGGAGGCAAACCCATGCCCAGAAACAAATTATACATACACTTATAGTGGCCCCTCTTATGGTAATAATTTTTTATGGTCAATAACCGACGGACAAATTATTAGCCAAAATACAAATACCGTTGTCGTTAAATGGTATAACAATATTACCGAAAATGGAAAATGGAAACTTCGTGTTCAATATGAAACAATAAAATTTGATGGAACACCAGGTGGCTCCACCTATTTGGATAAAGATGTAAAGGTGAACGTACCTTCCCGTTATATTATTACTGGAGATAAAGAAATTCCAGGTGATTTTAAGGGGAATAAAACTTATACCGCACAAATAGTTAATTCAAATTTTCCTGCTGCATCATTTGTATGGACTACAAATACGGGTATTCAGACGACAACAACTAATCCTTCATTTAATTTGAATATTACGGATGACCAGGTAAAATGGATTACCGTTTCGGGAAAAAGTTCTACGTGTCCGCAATGGGGTGAAATATTTAAATTTGATATATTTTACACACCAGTATTTAATGGTCCTTCAAATATTTGTTCAGAGGGAACTTACACAATTACTAGCCCTGGCACGATTACACTTGAGAATGCTTCAGGTATTGCAACATTAACAGCACTGGGAAATAATCAATGGAAAATTACTAGAATTGGAAATGCCGTGGGAACAGTATACCTTAGATCAACTTCTTCTGGGAAAGTTTATAATAAAGCTATTTTGGTGAATTCTGAAATGAAAGGCTCATTTTCAGGTGCTGGATCTATTAAGCAAGGATTAAGTGGCATAGTGACTTTTACACCTGACGCAGGGACTAATTATACAAACTTAACTTGGACTGTTGATGCGGGTGCGCACACCTCGCTGCAAATTGACCCTTACAATTTGAAAATAACTATTCCAGTAAACTATCCATTATATGATACTTATAATGGTGACGATGTGTACGTAACAGTTAAAGGATATGGGGAATGTGGATTAATGGAAAACACACATGTCTTAAGAATTTTACCAAGACAACCATCAAACCCACCTCAACAATAACATACAAGCCTAGACCAAAATATAGGCTTGCACGGCAACTTTGTTCGAGTCTTTATAGATCCATTTGCAGAACAAGAAGTGCAACCAACAAAACTAATATTTTCAGGTTTGGCGATACCTACATATTGGGATAAATTTGTTTTTGATAAATCTACAACCAACATTACAGTTCCAAATATCTTTGGCTTATGAGAAATTTTTTAATTTATTTTTTGGCATATATTCTTTGCGCTTTTATCACGGTATTGCTACTTTATTTCTTAGATCCAAATCCTGGAATTTCGAGATATATAATTGTAGGACTAGTAACAGCAACCACTGTTGTTTACTCATTTTATTATTCAATCAACAAATCAAATAAGAAGCGCGTTTAAAAGAAAAAGGTGCTTATGTGTTGCTAAACAAGTGTTGAAGGGACAGTCATGAGGCTGTCCTTTTTGTTACTATCCAGTGCCAGATATTGATTTTTAGGGAAATATTCATCCTTATTAAACGTACTAGATTTAAAGATTACATCAGTATTTCGCTTTCTTCTGAAGATATTTTAACAGTAACATACCGATCAGTGGGGGCTATATATGGATCATTGCCGCTTTTTTGATGCCCACTGGAATATCGATACTTTTAAGCGGTGCTTGAGATGTTTGAAAGACACTACGATATGTCAGTGCTTACTCCCGGTGACAAAAAAACATCCGTTGCTGTCCAAATCCCTAAGCCAGTTGTAAGATAACAAGGGAGGCTACTCGTATTCTTACGGTTTCCCGTAACCATTCCTACTTTCAAACCAATACCTTAGCCTTACAGTTTGTAATAATCTTAAAAGTTAATAGCTGTAAACATATTAATTCAGAATAAATAATGTCTATTAGGCTTGGGTATTAACCTTGCCCGATTGAAAACAGAAGTTGATACTTTATTAGCTGAAAAAGATAGTTTAGAAAGTCAAGCAAAGAATGAAAGTAGGGGGGCGGAATTAGTTAATGAGCATCTTTCACACTTCTTTGGGCATAATACCCTTCGTTTGACAGCATTTGATGAAGAAGAAGGAGTGAGATTCAAGATTCAGAGGGAAGGTATAGATGCTAACAATCTGAGTGAAGGAGAATGTAGCTTAATATCATTCTGTTATTTTGTAGCTAAGATCCAAGATGAGTTGCAGGATGAAATAAAGAGAAATAAGCTCATAATATATATTGATGATCCAATGTCCAGTCTGGATAGTAATCATATTTTCTTTATGTTTAGCTTAATTGAAGCTGTAATTGCAAAACCTGAAAAATATGCTCAGTTGTTTATTTCCGCTCATAATCTAGATTTTTTCAAATATTTAAGAAAACTTACAATACCAAAAAATTGGAACCGGTAATAATAAGAAAGGAGATCTCAAACATTTACTTATTGAGAGAAAAAATAAAGATTATACGATTTTGAAGTAGCTCCTACATATTTAAAAAAAATACGTAACCGAATTTAATTATTTATTTGAGCAAATTTATTTCTGTTCAGAGGCTCCTGAAGAAACCATATCTCACGATCATCAATATAATTTTGGTAATAACATGAGAAAGTTCTTGGAAGCATATCTATTTTATAAATATCCCAGCCACAAGATTAGTAATGATCAAAGGATAAGGAAATATTTCAATAATGATACAGTTGCAGTTACATTGATAAATAGGATTACTAATGAATATTCACATTTAGAGGATAATTTTGATCGGTCACTTATACCTCTTGATATTGCAGAGATACGTCAAATATCAGCATTAGTGCTAAATCGTATTGAATCTAATGATCCCGACCAATTTGAAGCACTATTAGAAAGTATTGGCGTTCAACGAGCGCCATTAGTAACTCAGAGTAGTTGAAATATTTCAAAGAGTAAAATATAATAATATGAACTTAAAAGAACTTGCAAAAAAAATTTTCAAGACATCTATAAGCAGTTTACCAACCACTACTCTAGCCATAGAATAGAATTAAAGCCGATTGATCGTCTGATTAGTTTTATCGAGTCGAGATACAATATTAGCCTTATAAATATTCTACAAGAAAAAAACCAGAATTATAGACCTTGCATTCGGGTAAATGGAAATGAAACGATATATGATATATTATTGCCGATTCGCCAATGCAAGTTGTTTTTGGTTTCTAAAGCGGTGGAAAATATAAATATGGTAATAATGAAGTAAGCAAACTTAATATATCTACTGACACCATTGTCATTAAAATAATCATCCTCGAAATAAGTTATTGCACCTATAGGATTAAAATCAGTCAAGCCAGTCTCAGATAGATATCCTGTATTATTGCTGCCTCCAGAGCTACCTCCTGTTCCCGACCCACCGTCACCGGTTGACCCTGACCCTGATCCGCTACCACTTCCTGAGCCGGTACCTGTTCCCGGATTGACCGGAAATCCACCGCCCACTCCCGCACCGCCACCACCTCCACCGGAACCTGTTCCCGGATCTCCTGGCAGCGTAACAACCACTTCCTCCAGTTCATTGGCATAAGGCAGATATTCGATAGACCCATCATCATACATTCTTATCCAAAAGTAGGGTGAAGCCCAATCATCAGTAACTTCAGACGGAAAATCGCAAGCCTGGATTTGCGGGTTGAATACAAGTCCTTCCGGACATTCCATGAGAATTTCGTCCATAATCTGCGGATCTGCTGTTGCCTTTAATTTTGGAGCTCCGGTTTTAATCTTGGTAAAATCGTACCATCTCCTGAACCTACCGCTCTTTGTATTGTATACACCTTTTTTCACTCTTTTACCGTCCATTGTATAAATCGACAGTTCGATCTCAGGAGCCGCAAAATCGCCGATATATTGTTTGATTACCGCATTTGGCGTCCCGCCGGCATCCAGTAGAAAAGCAAATTTCATATATTCTTTTCCAGAGTGGGCAGGATTGCTGAGGGGAGCGTCTTTTCACAGGAAGTAAGGGCATAACAGGTAATCAGGCAAAATATTGCCAATAGTTTTTTCATAAAATAAATCCGGTTAAAATTAAATCAGTTAAAAGCTTTTTCTCATCCTAAGGCTCCTGGAGCCGGGCAATCATTGATCAGCTGTCATGGCTGAATAAGAGATCTGGAGAACAATCCTACATGGTAAGTACAACGCTAATTGGTTAAAAATTTCTGAAACCATCATGGCAAGCAGATTGCCGGTCATTGTGTTTAAAATGCTATTTTTCGCACATCTATTAATTGACCGAAAACGTAAAAAAGTGTTAGGTAAAAAGAGGAATAGAACCATTACACAAAAGTGTAATTGTTTATGTATCGTCCGTTTATGGTTTTACACGTTTCTAACGTGGGAAAATAAAAACCTATTTCCAGTGATTTAAAGTGTTACTGGAAATAGGATAAACTAACGTTGTTTCAATATATAATAGGGTTCCTTTTCTAAACTGTAGGATCCATCTTTAAGAATATTATATTTAAAGAAATTCATTGTTTTAATAAGTTCGTCAAAGATGACAACAAATGATTCCTTTTGCTTAACACCTGAGGTTTGAAGGACTATAAACGCATGGGGACTATTTACCCGAGGTTTTATCTTTCCCGCAGCTCTAATAACATTCCATTTTGAGAAACCGTTAATCCACTTTAAATTTCCGTCCATATCAAATGAGACCTCATCATTTGAGTCGCCTAATCTATAAGTACCGTTTATCAAATGTGCAAAGTAAATTTCTGATACGTCTTTATTCATCATGAAATCTGTAGGTCTTATAAATTTGATAGACTCTACAGTGTTTCCACTTTTATCATTAACAGTTAGAAGCATTTCATTTGCCCTTTTTGTTAATAAGAAATCCTTTCCATCTGATGAATAATCAGACATATGGTTACTTGTCATTGTTTCGCCGATATTAAGATATAATTTATCCGAGCCTTTCACAGGTGTTAAAGAAACGGGAATCAGGTCGTCACCTATCGCCGGTTGATAATATAATCTATCTTTCTGTAGTAAAAATGCCTGTATAGGAAAGCCTTGGCTTGGATCGGGTATTTTCTTTTCCGAGAGGCTGTCTGATAATCTATCAGAAAACCAATACTCTTTGGCTGTTTTTACAGTTATTTTTTTCTGTGCAAAACCAACTGAAAAATCAATAAAGAGAAAGAGTAAAACTAATATTTTAGTAAACTTCATAATAAAAAATCTTATTGACATGCTGAATTATCTATAGGAATAAAGATTACCTTGTCAACATTTCCAGGTAACCAAAATGTACCCGTCGTGATGACGTGTCATAAGACTTAGTTCCTCAAAATCCTTCATCGTTTCGACGTCGTTTTTCGTTGCGGATGTATATATCCGATATGGAAATTTATTAACTTTTCCCTGCCATAGGACTTCGATTTGTTCCATACTCATTTTTATTTTTTGTTCATATCTCTATGACAAGATTCTTATTAAATCCATTATATGGTTCATTGATATAGCCGTGTGGATTGCATATAATTTCAGTATTACCGATTTTATAATTTGCAGGAGTATGTATATGGCCATGGATCCAATAGGAGGGCTGATGCTTTATTATAAAGTCTTCCATATCCGAGACGTAGGCAGCGCTGATCGGATCGTCCAAATACTTCATTGGTAAGGATCGAATGCTTGGAGCATGATGCGTCACTACGATGTTATGTTGCGCTTTACTGACACGAAGACTTTCCGTCAGCCATTGCCTCGAAGTTTGGTGGACTCTAAAAGTATCGATGCTTCTTAATTTGGCATAATTGTCACCTAATCTGATCTTCTTATAATCATTCATACGGCTTTGGCATAGCGATCCATATGCAGCTGGATTGCCCTTTAAGGAAAAATCAGTCCAGAGTGTGCAGCCATGGAAACAAACGTGGTCTACCTCCAAAGATTCATTTTCCAGCACATGGATATTTGAATTGCTCGCAGCATCCTTGATCTTAATTAGTGTTTTCGGATAGGCTCCTTTATAATACTCGTGATTGCCCAGCACATAGATGATCGGTATATCCAAAGAAAGTGATTTGAGCCAGCTGATCCCTTTCACCCCTAGATCAGTATCTCCGGCCAAAACAAGAACATCAGCTATCCGTAGATTTATATCATTGTATCCAAATTCTCTATGTAGGTCGCTAATGATATGAATTTTCATTTTTAATTATCTTTGTCAATAGTACTGCCATCGTCTGTTTTCAATGTATCATTCAATATTTGCAAGATCTTTCCTATACCGATCACACGGGGGCCTTCTCGAAATTCAAATAACATACCTTCGGCAAGTCTTCCTCTAAAATATAGGACAGCCGCTAATCGAATCGCCGCTTTGACTTCCTCTCCGGGATACACTATATCTTTATCGATAAATATTTGTTCACCTGATGTTTGCATTTCATCAAAATCAAATTTGATCTGTGGTCTATATTTAGAGAAAGCAGGCGTCTCTCTTCCGCCTTCTTGTGTTGTTCTATAATGAAGCTGCGCTATGAAATCAGACATATACCATGACTTTTTCTAAAATTAATCAATTTATTGTAGTCATGAGTTGGCATCCGAATTGTATTTCCTATGATGTATACCCAACGCAACTCCAAATCCAACAAGTGAGCACCATATCGTGATGATATTCTCACGCCCATTTAATGCTGCGAATTTAAATGTTGGATGGGCGTGCATATAATCTGCTATCGGCCATACTAATAAAGACAATACGAATATAACCACCATTGACAGCCAGAACTTTGGAAAAGTCAAGTTTATATTTGTAATAAGTGCAAATAGTATGGCAGCTAAAGCCGAACCAATATACATCGCATGCATTCCCATCGGAGAAAGAATAAATACAGTGATGCCAATCGTGATGATAAAGATAACAATACTCAAAAACCAATGTAGGAGTATGCCTATCAATTTCTTGGGAAAGCTGATCCTATCAAGATTGCTTAATGATACGGCTAATGATATTAATGTCGGAATAAGAATAAATGACCAATCCCATTTTATGAAAACTGAAGAAATAAAGCCCGCCAAAATGCAGCAGAGTGAAGTCGTGGTTATTCTAATAATTTGCATTTTCCTGTTTTTAGATTTTACTTCATGAACCCCGATCGTTATTATAATCATCTATGTCGGCAAATCTTGATTCCTCCAATATCTTTTGTCGATTTGTCTGACATTCCGTACATTCTTTAATTGTTTTAGGTAAGAAGCCAATAGGAGTAACTCATCATCGTTGGCGTTCCCTGTAAATTCAGCTATTTGGATTGCATTGCCATAGTTCAGCATTGATTTTTCAGCGGTGTCGTCTATTATAAGCGTTCTTTCCAATAAGAAGCCTTTGCGTTTTACTTTGGATAACCTTTTTACGTAATAATATTCATCAGTCACACTGATCCGTTTTTTTGTTGTGCGAGATCGTCCCCAGATAAATTCAAAATCGACAGCGTCTGGTTTTATTTTATCAACGAGCTCATGCACGTAAGCATCATCCGCAGAGCTCCAAATCGCAAGTTTAAAATCTCCAGCCATTTCTGATAAAAAATAGTCTAAATTTGGACGAACATATACATAATAAGGCCCTACAACAAAGTCTTCCCGCTGTTCCAGTTTATCTTTTGTAGCGTACAGCAATGTTTCGTCCAAATCCAATACCAAAAGAGTTTCCTTCATATTATTTATACTGGTTCATTTCCGGTGTTCTGACTTTAATATCCAAATTCTTCAAAGTTCGCCCGGCCCATTGCTATCCAGCTTTCCCAATATGATTGACCCGTAGACCCAGCACCGTTTGGGTCGATAGTATAAAAGTCAGCGATCACTTCAAAATTTTTTCTTGTATTAGTTTCGTTTAAAAAATGGGTTAAGCATGCCAACATCTTGTTGAATGACGAAAAGATAATTTCGCTCAGTCCGTCGAGATCACCATCATATTCATGGTCGTAGACTCTGATCGGATAATCATTTGTTTCGACGGAGCCTCTCGTATCAAATACCAGCGGCCCTGTATCATTACCTTCATTCGCAAACGGGATCAGGCCAAGTGGGATGAGTTGTTCAGCTAGGTACCAATCCAGATTAGCTGTTATTTCAGCTAACGGTTGAGAAGGCAAGGAGTGAGGTAGTCTGACGATTGAACAATCACAGTCGGCAAAGAAATAGCTCTTATGCCATTCAATAAAGCTAACGGGTAACGAAGTGCCAAATTCTGCAGCCACTTTTTTGTAATCATCATTACTTAATGATCCAGGAATAAGCTTCCATTCGTACCAGCCATCTTCGTTTACCTCGGATGCCATCATTTCCTTTGGAACATCTTCTGTGTAAACAGAACTTACATCTCTGGTCAGATATGCATTAAAAAATTGTTCGATATTGTCGGTCATTTGCAGTCAGTTTTATCACTTTAATTATCTAATTTTAAATCACCATCACTGAATGATAGGGGGGAGGTGTATCCACATTTCACAGCACGTCCATTTTGAAATCCCGGTTTCCAGGGACTAGATTTTCTAATTAATCCAATTATGTATTTTATTAAAGGTGTTATTCTGTTATCATTATCGTCCAAATAGTTTTGATAAAAATCCTTTTTTAATTGGCTTCTCAATTCCCCACATTAATTCCGTTTCGTGTCGTTTTGCTTTGTCAATGTTCGGCCCGAATTTGCCCCACGCAAATCCGCTCTGAATTTGTTTGTTTCTCAAGTCTGCAATTACAAAATTGTCAGGAAGTGATAATGCAAAACCGCTTGCAAATTGTAGCAATTCTCTTATCTCTGGCGGAATTTGTCCTGTCGGCAGTCGTTTGGCTAATTCGTCAATCTGTTGGTTGGTCAAACCTTCTTTTAGTTCTACTTTATATTCGTCGTCATCTTCTGAAATATATTGTTCTGTCAAAATGGATGTCAGTTTTTCTGTCGGTGTCATAAATGCAATTGTGTTTTCTTGATGTGTCGTGTTATGCTTGTAGGTAATTGGCGCGGCGACTTGTCGTAGCTGTATCGAAGATACGAAAGTGGAGCTGTTTTGCCAAGTCACTTGTTATAATTTAGTGGATGCGCCATTAAATGAGGAATCTGAAGCTATCGGAATTTTTATGGAGATACCACTAGCTATTGACAAGGAATTGAGATTTTTTGAAGTTGAGAAAGCCTTGAATACAATTGCTTATTGACTTATGATCACGTGCAAAAGTATATAGCCCTGATACAACGTGGGGAATTAAAGTGGATAAAGGACGATATTCGATGAAAAAGGATAGAAAGTTCGAATGTGACGTGTGTGGTCAAAAGTTACCCCAAATTACGAAGCATGGTGGTGCATTGAAAACTTTATCGATTTACCACAGGGACGGAATAGCGCTTTAGATTTCGGGGTACATGCAGGCGAAGTCAAAGTCCGACTGGAATTTTTGCCAAGGAATAGATGGTCTATCTAAAAGCAGTGAAGCATGAAACCACTCGGTATGATATATCAGAGATTTATATGCAGTGGTAAGGCTATTTTAATCAAGAGACAGAAGAGAAACTCCAGATAATAAATATACGCGTTAAGGAATTAAAGATTTTTTGGCATATAGCCGGGGGCCTAGTTAAATAGTTTACAGAAGAAACTATTTTGGTAAATTCATAAGTAGTTCCTTTGCAGGTACTTCTTGTATTTTTCCATCAACTTTTACCACCAAACTCTCACCCTTTGCAGCACTTTCTTCTGCCAATTTTCGTAAAGCCTTTTGCACTCCTAAACGAATTCGTTCAGCAAGATTGATATTTTCAATATTTACCTTATCGTTCATTATGGTATTTCGATTTTAGTGTTGACCAAATTTCGCTATTTGAAACGAATTCTCCAAATTTATCACCTTGAGCAATTATTTCGGGTATTAGATCCATGTTATCAAAAACCAGCCATCGATCACATATCGGAATATAAATGTTAAACAGGTTTTCTAAACCACGATGATATCGTCTTTCTATCACATCAGATGGAATATTGTGTCCCCCGTTTTCTACTCTTTTTTTCACACGTTGAATGGCCAGTGAAGGCGAGTCGAGCCAAAAATAGAGTACAGTGACTAAATAGCCTATTTTTTGAGCATCGGTTACTAAATTTTTATAGCTTCGAGTCGAAAGCGTTGTTTCAAATGCAAAATCAGCTCTAGTCTTCATCAATTCCGCTATACGCTCCAACATAATTCGTCCAGCTGATACAGCTACGCTTTGCGGGTTGAAAGGAGAAATACCTGCTGCTATGTTGTCGGCATTTACAAATTCCCTGCAATCTAATATCTCCGGTAACACGGTGTAACTAGCGGTTGTTTTTCCGGCTCCATTGCACCCAGAGATAATGTAGATATTTGGCATATGCGTTTTTTTGTCAAATTAGGGAAAATTGATCGAATTTTAATTTCTTATTTTAAATTGGTTATTTCGGTGTGGTTCTTCTGTATTTATTGTTCCAAATCTTTTTAAGAAAGATTTTTGTAGACGGAAATTACCTTTTAAGATTATTTGGCGCTTATTTGCTCTCTTCTAAAGGGAAAGTGGCGCAAAGCGGAAGTAGTCACACTTTCTATTTCCTGTTCCAAAGAATTCGATATCTCGAAGGTCAATGCTGCGAAAATAAAATATTGCGGGCTTTTATAAAGTTACTAGATTTTGCCAAATCGATGTTATCTGCTGTTTTTTTAATAAAAGTCACAGTAGAAATTCCATTCTTTTATTGACCGATGATCAGGTGCAAAAATATATGGTCCTGATCAAACGCGGGGAATTAAAGTGGATAAAGGACGATATTCGATGAAAAAAAATATAAAAGGAATAAAAAAAACTTGAGTCTGGGAGGATCTCAAGGCTTCCTAAATACTGCGGAATAGTATTGCTGTAACTATGTTTCTATCGTCGAGAATAAAAGGTGCTGTATTGATGGAGGGTTTTCCCCATCTGCCTCGAAGATATCAACCTTTGTTTGTAGCAACCTATCATCTTTAATTATCAGATGCTTGGGGAAAACATGTTGTACTTTCTTTTTCAGATTTTCAAATACCTGAATATCAGTGTCGCTTACAGGGCTAAATGATTTTTCCCGATTGGACAGGCTCATTATCCTGATCGCAAAATAGGGTAAAATAACACTAACAAATAAAGAGTATAAAATGTCTTCATTCTGCTCAAGGCGGAAGGAAAAGTGATATGAAGGGCTTCCTCCTAAGAAGGAGTAGTCCCAGATTTCAGCAGACAGGTCGGTAAGGGACTTTTTTAATTGTTCCCATTGCTCGCGGTCTGACCAGGCTGATTCAATACATCGTTTCCGGTTACTGTAAGCTTCTGAAGCGGAATAAGCCATGATATCGTCGAGGGTAAGACCCTCCGGATAATACTCTTTTAACTGCGCTGTTATTTGTTCTTTTCGCATCTGAATTTATTTACAATTAGGATCCCAGTTCTTCACTCCAGTTCCAGGGTTAGTTCCTACCATATTGGCTTCTATCGCAAGATTCGCGCCAAGCTGTGCATTGATATAAACCTGCATTTCAGTCTTTACAAATGCCTGAATTTGGGCAGGCTACCTTATCTCTCAGTGATCATTACCTTTATAGATCCACATAGGCTCTGTTTGAACTGCTCGTTCAAAGCCGTTCTTTTTATAAAAGGCGATAGCATTTGGTGGTCGCTCTACAACAGAAATCAATGGCGGAAATATTTAGGCCATCACATTTATTTCAATGGAAATTTGGTAAGTTTAGAGCCGATAAAATAGTAAAAGATGCACCAGTTATTTCTTTGTCAATTTAAAGGAGAAGAGTATTTATCAATCAGTAGCTTTGAAGAGGTAATGGCTATCGTGGAGCGTTATAAACCAGAAAATTGGCACGAATTTGAAAAGTACCTGCGACGTGATGATCCTCCTGGCTATAACGAGTATTTCCTGCATTGTATGATGGAAGGTTGCCCTTCAATAAGAGAAATTTAAAAACATTAACAATAGATCGTTATAAGGGTAAAGCTCTTGAAACTGTTTTGTTTGAGCAATTACAGCATTTTAAGATTCAAAAAATTAGCTTTTCAGAATCCCTATTGGATATTGAGCTGCCTAAGAATGTATTGGAGGTAAGACAACTCTATTGCAATGGGAAATCGACAAAGGGAACCATCGATTTAAGTAAATTTGCGAGGCTTGAAGAAGTCCATATTTTGGATTTTAATAAGGGTATTAAATTCGAAAATCACAGTAATTCGGTAAAGCATATTACATTATGGTATTTCAACCCTACAGGTAAATCTATAGAATCGATTGTGGATGCTTTTCCCAATGTGGAAGAAATATTGGTCCATCATACTAATGTGCAAAGTTTGGAAGGTATCGAGAAGCTCAAAAATCTAAGAACATTACGTATCGACTACGGCAGAAATTTACAATCTGTCAAGGACGTAAACGAATGTGAGCACATCGAAATGGTTATTTTCAATAATTGTAGAAAAATAGATGATTTTGAGCAGATAGAAAAGAGTCCAGGTCGGACTGTCCTGCATACAAGATTTCCAGGGTAATTTTAAAAAAATAAGCAATATGTTAGATACAATTTGGGTTTTTCATGGAGAAGGAGGGCGGTTTTTCAAGTGGAGTTTTAATAGTATATCCAATTGATGAAGGCCTGTACGACTGGGCATTATTTAATGATTTTTTCAATGTGAAAAAACAAGCTCAAATGGAACCCCGTTTTATCCAACAATTTACTTCGGCAAATCAAGAGCATTATCATTATGAAAATGGTGCGAAGGATAATTAATCTTCATGTAGTTTTCAATGTATCCTGCTTTGGTGGATTGACCAATTATTTCCAGTATTCGCAGTACAAATGTTATTCTTTTTTTTGAAAAAAAGAATAGAAGCTCGAGTTTTAGCAGGTTGTTCAATAAAATGAACAACCGTTGTCTCAAATAATCAAACGATCTTTACAATAGATGAATGCCCAACGCTGGTTTAAATTAGACGACAAAGTGAGCATTTAGCCAACATTGCCGTGTCGAATTAGAAAATAAATAATATGACAAGAAATCTGAAAAATATCTATTACACTTTTGAAGAAGGAAATTATGGGCTTAAGGTTGTGTTTGATTTGGATGGTTTATACCTGCTGTTCGATTCGACGAATTTTATATATACAGATGCTCCTGAATTTGATGGATGGAGAAGTTGGAATAAACTAATTTATAAAGAACTTGAAAAAGATTCATTGCACATTACAGAAATTAAAGAAGATGAATTGACAAGTTACTTCGTCAAGCTTTCAAATAGCGATGTATTTTATATTTATCAGCATATGGATTTGGAAGGGACCTGGCACCAAAATTTTACAATGGTCTCGCCGAAAGAGGACAATTATAATGAAGTTGTAGAATACATGGGAGAGGAATGGATAGAAACAGTCGTTCCTGAATTCCGCCACATGTAGCATCATTAACCTTGCTCGTGAAAGGAATCAGTCCAAGAGGGATAAGTTGTTCCAGTATATGCCAGTCAATGAAACTCTCCAGCAATGTAGTTTATCGTTCGATTTCTAGCGGGATTGTAAAGCGAACATCTAGCCAAAATTGACTCCCTTAACGGTTATAAGGGGGCTTTTTTTATTTTATTGTCTTATTAACAGGGTCGAATAAATCAGCTACGGTTTCCCGTAACCAATCCTACTTTCAAACTAATACCTTAGCCTTACAGTTTGTAATAATCTTGAAAGTTAATATCTGTAAACAATTAATTCAGCATACCACGACCAATTCCATCGAAGGGAGGGAGATTTCACGCTATAATGATCCAACAGCTGCCAATGTTGTCACCGGCACCACTGTCTTTAGCGATATAGGCGCGAGCTATGTCGATTTCTTTGGTGGTCGCTCTACCAGCTATGAGAAGAAGATGCAGGAAATGTACAAGCGCGTTCCCGAAATGCTCAAGAAACGTGGACAGGCAAATCGGGCTGATGCTATTATTGGGCTTAGTGTAGATATCGACGCAATCTCAGGAAAGGGGAGCCAGCTATTTATTATTACTGCAGTGGGTACACAAGTACATTATAAGTACCCATTTTTCCGACAGCTGGAATTGGACTTTTCCAATTTACGTTACTAATTGATTTACTTGTTGTTTATGTCTAATATTTTTAGATGCGCCAGGATGGGAGGAAAAAAAGGCCGAGTTACCAGACTCGATCTTAAAGTAATATTCCAATTAAGGAAGCCAATATTTCGCCACTCTAATCCCATAGATATTATCCACAGTAACAACCCATTTAAATGTATGAGACTGTCTCATTATACTCTTTACATCCATGTAAGTTGTATTTGAAATTGGAACTCTATTATCCATCCATCCTGCTACGATACCCAATAATTTATTTTCATAAAAAGCTTGTTCGGACGGGTATTGATTTCTTGACTCAGCAGTACTATTACACGCCCATTTGTAATTGTCTAAATCAATCTTTATAGCATACATCTTACCTAATCTATACCCCATGTCATAAGCATCTTTATCCTGCGCATAGACATCTGGATTATCAGGAACCGGTTCAGAATTATCAACAATAACTCTCTGACCAAATGACATTAAGCAGAATAACATCAAACTTAAAGTGATTAGAATTTTTTTCATATTCATATTGTTTATATTAAAAAGTTAGTATGGTTTAATTTGCATGTTAATATTTAATTATAAAAATTAAAAAAAATAAAAAATTTACTTCCATACTTTAATAAATGAGATATTTTTATTCCTCTTTTGGTTTCTAGAGCGGAATCCGAAAAATAGAATAGCCCAATATTTTTATTTTCTTCACTGTCTATGACTAAATAGCCAGCATTTGCAATACAAATCTTATTCCTTCATAAAAAAATATAGAAGTTCGAATTTTAGCAAGTTTTTGGATAAAATTAATAACTATTATCTCAAATAATCTACCTCTCTTTATAAGAGAGGAATGCTCCAAGCCGGTTAGAATTCGGCGACAAAGCATGTAGCCAACATTGCCTCACTTAGCGATTAAAAAGGGGGATGCTTTTTGTTCACTTTTTTAATAAAACTATCTCTTTTTTTATTTCATCAATTTCTCTTTTAGCATCATTAAGTTCAGTTTCCAATTTGTTGATTTCTTTATCCTTATCAGAGTTATTACTTTGAACTAAACTTTTATTTAAAAACTTTCATTAACCAAACGGCAAAGCACAACACTCCGATTAAAGTATTCGGGGCGCTGCGCTTACTGCGGATGAGAGTTAAAATAGTTTTAACAAAAATCAATAATTTGAAATATTTTTTATATATTCAGTTAAATATATATTACCTAATAACAAATTATGCGAAAAATTTTAATCTTGTTTGCGCTATTTCTATTTGCGCAATCCAACAGTGCAAATGCACAAAGTAATTCCATTAAAGGATGTATTGCTAATTTTTTGTCTGACGCACACTCTGGAAACACATCTGCATCAAGCAATTATCAAAGTTGTATTTCGAAAGTTCCGGGTACCGGGGGTGGCGCTGGAAATGGCGCAGGAGGAGGACAAGAACAAGGAACACCAGAGGGTGACCCAGAACCTCACGATGACGGACCAGTTCATTACACTTTCAATCAGATATTGGACGTGTCTTCGATCAGTTCAATAAATTCACCATCCCAGCAGATCGTTGAATTCGAATATCAATTTGCTGTAGCTTTGAGCGTTATTAGAAACGTTAATACTGTTGGTGAAACACCAGAGCAAGCAATGAATTCATATTTAAGCTATGTTTTCAACAACAATTTAATTAATCATTTTTATAGCCAAGCTAATTTTTCACTTATTCCTTCGTTGGGATGGGATATTTTGTTCAATTATGCCAACAATGGTAATTCAATATTGCCGCCTTCTTGGGCTGCTTTAGGATATTATATAAATTAAACTGTTAAGTCTAGGCTATTAGTCTAGGCTTTTTCTTTTCTTCCCCACACTTTTGTGTAGAACTACCCGATCAACTACACTCTCCTCTCAATTTTACTTACCTTATCAGCTAATTATATTACCAAGTGAAAAGATATTTAATGTTTATAGCGCTGCTAGGGCTAGGCTTTGGCGCGTGTAAGAAAGAAGAGTCTGTTAAACCTAAAGAAGAGACTATTTTAATTGATGGAGAAGAATTCGGAAAGGATTTTGTTTACTCTACAACATCGAAAATACTGAACATACCTAAAGACAGTATTTACTACAATCCTAAGACCCATACCCTAAACATAGACTATCTCAATTTTTCTATGGATATGGATAAGTTTGGACCTGATTTGAGATATGCTAAAACTGGAAAACATGAAAAATAAGAATTTAATATTATCAGTTTTACTTCTCATAATCTGCAAATTTGGATTTTCCCAGATGGTCAGATTAGAATCAGTGTCATATAGTTATGTGCAGGTGGTAAATAATGAAGTTTTGTTAAATTATGGCGCCCCCACAACAATGCGTGTTTCAGTCATGCTGAGTAAGCCAGTTCAGAATCCTTGGGGAAGTTTACCAGTTAAAGGTGAAGTAAAGTTATTTTACTACAAAAATAACCAAGAGGTAAATATCTTAGATCCTATTACATTTTCGAGTGCAGATTGGTCATTGCCAACTTTTTCAAATTTTATTGTGAAAGATTTTACAATACCAGCAAACACTGTGACTACAACAAATCCTAAAATTGAAGTTCTAGCGAAATGGAGATATTATAAAGAAGGATACCCGCATCCTGATAATAATAACGGATGGACAGATTGGTATAATGGTGGTTCCACAAATTTTGTGCTTAATAATAGTACACTTCCAGAGGCAACTTTCACGGGGCCATCCCAAATATGTAATGAGGGCACATTTAGTGTCACAAATCCAGGTACCATAACACTTGAGAATGCTTCAGGTATTGCAACTTTATCTTCACTTGGAAATAACCAGTGGAAAATAACTAGAATAGGTACAGCAAATGGTCTTGTTAAGTTGAGATCGACATCTAATGGTAAAACATTTGATAAAGATATTGAAATTGGTATTGTAGCAAAAGGTTCAATTAGCGGAAATGCGGTACTTCAATTAGGGGAATCGCAAACTTATACCTTGGCATTAAATGGTAATACGGATTATAATTGGTCAGTAACATACAATCCTAATGTAACTTGGACTAAACTTTCTGCAACATCTATTAAATTGTCTACAACAGGTAGCGTTCCAATGGGATGGTCTGAAAATATCACTATTTCTGCTCAAGCTGTTGGCAGCTGCGGGACTTCAAGCAATTACATTTTAAAAACAATTAAATTCGTAAACGAAAGAGATCCACGACTTGACTAAAATAACAAAAGCCTAGATTTTTGGTCTAGGCTTTTGTTATTTGTCCGTGTCCAGGAGCTTGAGCAAATATTCTAATGCCAAAGGTTCTCTAGCTTTAAAATATTTTTAGCATTCTCAGGAATCTATTTCATAATTATAGAGGCTTCTATCTATGCCTTTTTCAGTTGGAATATTTAACCAGTTTTTTGGTGAAAAGCCTTGTAAGCTCGGGTTCATAATTGAATAATAATTTAGTTTTAAAAAAGTAGTAAAGGCAAATAATAGTTAGAAGTAATATTACGACCTTGTCAGCCATATCACATATTTATAAATGAAATGAAAAACTTCTATCAAATTACTTTTCTGGTTGCCTGTCTTTAATAAGGTGGTCCCGAATATAGCTATAGTTTTCTTTGAAAGCAATAATGCCTAATGAATAGCTTTAATTGCAACCTAAAGTGACCTTCATCAGAATCATTTTTAACATACGGTACGGCGCTACGGTTTCCCGTAACCAATCCTACTTTCAAACCAATACCTTAGCCTTACAGTTTGTAATAATCTTGAAAGTTAATATCTGTAAACATATTAATTCAGCATAAATAATGTATATTAGGCTTGGGTATTAACCTTGCCCGATTGAAAAGTATAATGCCAAGATAGTAACCACGACCAATTCCAATATTCCAATAGCTGCCAATGTAGTCATCGGCACCACTGTCTTTAGCGATATAGGAGCGAGCTATGTTGATTTCTTTGGCGGTCGCTCTACCAGCTATGAGAAGAAGATGCAGGAAATGTACAAGCGTGTTACCGAAACGCTCAAGCAGCGTGCGCAGGCAATTCGTGCTGATGCTATTATTGGGCTTAGTGTAGATATCGACGAAATTTCAGGAAAAGGGAGCCAGATGTTTATGATTACTGTCGTGGGGACACCAGTACATCTTAAAGAGGTTGCTCGTGTTCCAATGGAGAAGCAGGATGATCTATTGGATGGCGAATTGATTCAGCAAAAGGTCCGAGCAGATATTATCCTAGAAAATTATAAGTCGGTAGAATCTATCAATAAAGATACAGCTGAATTCATCGCTACATCAGGCCTTAGGGAATTTGTGCCACTTGTGTTCAAAGCAATGAATGAGGATTATGGTATAGAACAAACTCCAAAAGATAAACTGGAAATGCTATTCCGTTATTTTGATTACTTACCGAATGAGCAAGCCGTTGCTATTCTTTATAACGCTTCGTTAGAAGGCAATTTGACAAATACGGATAAAAAGGTGTTGATATTCAGAGTTTAACATATCATTAATAGTTTTTCAGATATAACATTCCAGTTAGCATTTCTCTCATTTTATTTTCGTACATTTATAAACCTCCCTACGTGTAGCACCTTGTCAAAGATACAAGAAGATCGTATGCAAGGACTTCACTTAAAAAATCCAACATGATTTCAAAGACAAAAAAAGGAGTTGCGTTCCTTTCCACTTTTCCTCCACGCGCCTGCGGTATTGCAACCTATACAACAGATCTGATAAATGCTATCGCGAGTAAATTTGAAGAGTCGTACCGGCTAATTCCCATACCGATTGTAGATAATAATACATCGCAAGATGATGGCCCATTGGGGAAGCTAGATATTTTAAATCCGCTTTCATTCGATAATATCCTTCAAAATATCCTGTGTGATCTGGATATTAAATTAATTTGTGTCGAACATGAGTTTGGTCTCTTCCTTGGTCAGGAGGCTAAATTCATATCATTTCTTTCGGATCTCAATGTAGCACAACTTGCTACTGTTGTCACTTTCCATACAGTGTTACCAGCACCTGATCGCACTATGCTCGAACATGTATCTGCCATTGCTTATCATTGCTCGCAAATCATCGTGATGACCCAGGGATCTGCCGATATCCTTATTCATAATTACAAAATTCCTACCAGTAAAATAACTGTAATTGCGCACGGCACCCATTTAGCCCCGGCTAAGGATAAACATGCCATTCTTGAGTATTTTAACCTAGTGGGCAAGAAAGTCCTCAGTACATTTGGTTTGCTGGGGCCAAGCAAGAGTATAGAAACCACACTTTATGCACTTCCATCTATTATCGAACAAAACCCAAATGTGATATTCCTTGTTTTAGGAATGACACACCCCAACCTGCTGCGAATTGGAGGAGAGTCGTATAGAAACGAGCTTGAGGCAATAGTTGATGAATTCGGTATTTCAGCTCATGTGCGTTTTATTAATGAATTTCTTTCCACGGAAGACTTATTAGCCTATCTATCTATAACCGATGTGTACCTTTTTACGTCAAAAGATCCGCTACAGGCCGTTAGCGGTACGTTTTCTTATGCGCTTAGCTCCGGATGCCCCATCATCTCTACGCCAATCCCTCATGTGAAAGAGGTTTTAAAGGAAGATATGGGCACCATAATAGATTTTCAAGCTTCTGATCAGCTCGCAGCTGCTGTCAATCATATTTTGGATGATGAACTTCAATTAAGGAAGATTCATCATGTTAACCTTGAGAAGATGGTCAAGACTTCCTGGCAAAACGTTGCTATAGCTCATGTATATCTTTTTGAGCTTCTTATAGATAAAAAAGGGAAAATGATCTACTCCATTCCACCGATCAATCTGGACCATATTTTTCGGATGTCCGATGAGCGTGGATTTGTTCAATTTGCTGATATTTCCACGCCGGACCTTTCAAGCGGTTATGCTTTGGATGACAATGCAAGAGCGCTCATAGCCATGTTACATCACTATAGATTGTACGAAACCTACGAAGACCTTGGTCTGATACAGAAATATCTGGATTTTATAGGTCATTGTATGCAAGAGGACGGCACGTTTCTGAATTATGTAGATATCTACGGTAATTTCACGATACAAAACCAGCAGGAGAATCTTGAAGATGCCAACGGTCGAGCAGTCTGGGCTCTAGGCGAAGTGGTGGGCATGGCCAATCTTTTGCCGGAAAGAATAGTTAAGCTTGCAATAGAACTTATGGCGCGAGCCTCCAAACATGCTTTAGTGTATTTTTCGACAAGATCGATGGCCTTCACGATTAAGGGACTGAGTTTTATGAAGGGCAAAAATTATAAAGCTATAATCCAAGTACTTGCCGATCGATTGGCAGCCATGTTTGAACATGAGAGCACCGCAGATTGGCAATGGTATGAATCATATATGACCTATGGCAATAGTGTAATTCCCGAAGCCATGTTGATTGCCTATGAGGCCACCGGAGATAGCAGATATAGCGACATCGCTTATCAATCTTTTGATTTCTTGTTGAGCAAGATTATTGTTGACAATGAGGTTCACGTGATTTCCAACAAAGGATGGTCACAACGGGGCCAGCCGGCAACCAAAACTAGGGGCGGGGAGCAGCCCATTGACGTTGCCTATACCATTATTGCGCTAGATAGGTTTTATAAGTTCACAAGAGATGAGCAGTATAAGAGAAATATACGAATCGTATTTGAATGGTTTTTGGGACGGAATCATATTCGGCAGATTGTTTATAATCCTGTTACCGGTGGATGTTTTGACGGTCTGGAAGAGCACACGATCAACATCAATCAAGGCGCAGAATCCACTATAAGTTATTTAATGGCCCGGCTTAAGATGGAGGATTATAAGAATGAACCTGTTCGTTAGTGTCTTTAAAAAACGTGATGCCTGTTTGTCAATTATTATGCGTATATTTATTACTGCGATCTACTATTCATCTTAACCCATTCAGTAGATCCAATATGATAAATACACTTGTTTTATCTTTAAATTCTCCACGATATATACCTTTCGGAAATTTTCAGTTCAACAATTAGCAGCTTGCGTACTTCGAAGAGCAAATACGATTCAGCTTAATATTATTCCTTCCGATCAATCATAGCTATTGAAAGTAAAAGGACCATCACTTTATAAAATCCATACATCATGAGTAAAGACATTAAAAAGGAAAAAAGCACCAAAGAGAAAGCACAATCTTCTTATCAAAAGGAAAAAGATGGCTCCTCTAAAGAGGTAACGGAAAATGTTTTCCGTAAAAAAAAGAAATAGGCAATCGAGAAGGTAGCTTATTTTTTGCACTTGCACAAGGCAGATTATTTTGAAGCGGGTATACAGTCTGGATTATTAGACCAGGCTTTTGCTCGCTTTTTTAATTTGCAAAGCTGAATTTGATTAACGTCCCTCTATACTAAACAATTATATTAAAGTTTATTGACATGATCAAATTTAAAGATGCTACACCCATTGTTTTGACAACAAAATGAGTTTCACCACAAAGCGATGTTTTTATACGTCTTCGTCTGAATATACACGTGAAGTATAGGTAATGACGTTTGAAGTAGAACCAAATCTGTTCGATGGACGTTCAATTTTAAAAAGCTTTAGGGCGATAAACTTACTGAACATGGCAACAACAACTAAGAGTACCACAAGTGAAAACTCTGAAAATGGCTCGATGAAAAAGCAATCGACAGACGACACATCTGATTTAACTTCCCTAGCAGAGAACCATCTCAATGCAAAAGCTTATTAATGGCCAATCAACAATCAAGGAAGGTGGATCTTATGCCTAAGATCCATTTTTTAATAAGTGATGAGTGATGAAAAAATATTTCTTAAAAACGTAAGATGAAAAAGACAATAGTAGTGTGCGATGATGATAAAGAAATACTAAATGTATTTTCCTTGGTGTTAGAGAATCAGGATACGATTGTTATATCTGTAGCAAACAGTTTAGTCCTGACGGAAGTGTTGGATACTATAGATGCAGATATACTCTTTTTGGATATTCATATGCATGCACGGAATGGTGACATGATACTGCGTGATCTCAAGAGTTCAGCTAAATATGATAAGCTGCCCGTGATTATGATGTCAGGTCATATCGACGGAAGAAGAATCTCTTTGGAATGTGGGGCCGAAGGTTTTTTAGCAAAACCTTTTGAACTTACCGATCTGGAAAACTACATACGAAGATTTGTTTATGAAAGTGAATCGTAATGCCCAATCGTCACAATAGAGCTTGCCGGCAGTCCATTAGCATTGGACGTTTTACATTAAGGGCTCCATTGCAGATCATTTCATTAAAAAATCTTGAAGATTACAGGCCATTTGAATTTCAGATCGTGGATTTGATATTGAAAAGTTTATGTTGGTCGATCTTATTTACTAAAACTCGAAGAAGAGCTGTCAAAACCAGTTCGGAAGCAAGATATAAATCTCGATCTCAGGGAGTGTGGCAATTGGCATTCGGTGTACTCGCCGATGACATCAAGGAAGCGTGCATTGACGCCCTTATACTTCGCTTTGATACGGATGTGCCTGAGTTGTTTTATCATCATGGAAAACGCCAAGTAGTGGAAGTTCGGGCCAAGAAATACAGCCTTTGGCATATTTATCTCAATAATGCTTATGTAGGAAGTATTCAGTATGACACCTTCACTAAGCAGTTCAATTACCACCTTGAAGACAATGGCTTATTGACCGATGATCACGTGCAAAAGTATATAGTCCTGATCCAACGTGGGGAATTAAAGTGGATAAAGGACGATATTCGATGAAAAAGGATATAAAAGGAATAAAAAAACCTTGAGTCTGGGAGGGGCGAATCCTGTTTGGTTTTAAAAAAAATTATTTCTAGCTGTTGAGCATAGAGTACTAGCTGTCAAAAAGTGTTCTGTTACCGGATTTCTAACTATAGATGATTTAAGCACCAAAAAATATTTTACGTTGACAGATCAGGTGTGGGTTATAATAGATAAGCTTTTTGATAAAAGACGGTTGTCATTGTCGAAGAGTGGGTTGATCTGGAATTTTCGTAAGACAGATAATAATATATGATGAAGTGAAATAGCCTCTTGGAATTGAATTATAATTAGAATGGAATTTTTGAACAACATTTTATAAGAAATGAACAACAATTATCTCAACTAATCTCACGATCTTTACATTAGATGAATGCCCAAAGCCGGTTAACATCTAGCCCAAGCGGACATCTAGCCAAAATTGCCTCCCTTAACGATTATAAGGGGGGCTTTTTGTTTATTTTATTGTCTTAGTAAAACCGTTGAATAAATCAGCTACGGTTTCCCGTAACCAATCCTACTTTCAAACCTATACCTTAGCCTTACAGTTTGTAATAATCTTGAAAGTTAATATCTGTAAACATATTAATTCAGCATAAATAATGTATATTAGGCTTGGGTATTAACCTTACCCGATTGAAAAGTATAATGCCATGATAGTAACCATGACCAATTCCATCGAAGGGAAGGAGATTTCACGCTATAATGATCCGATAGCTGATTTTATTAAAACTAAGGATATCGCAATCTAGTAATTTTGTCTAAATATTTATCTACCAATAGTATATGGCTAACACTTTTAAAATGATAAGAGTATTTTTATTTTTTATTGCATTTACATTTACAATAGGAAATGTATTGTCTCAGAAACTTTATGAATGGAAGCCACCAGCAGTGAATTTTGCTGTTCGTAATGATGTATCTACTAATGACACGGTATTTTTAATTATAAAAGATAGGAGGGTAAACCCTGAAAAACTCAAATCAGATACAGATTCAAAACAAATTTTATCAGCAATAATATCTGATGTAAAAAGAGCATTTCCGAATGTTTTGATTAATGATAAACTCACACCAAAAGAGGGTAAATTTAATATAATAATTAATCTATCATCTTACGGCGCTGGATTTGGAACGGAAATTTCAGCTGGAGTTGGAATGGTTGGAGGGAATATCAATTCTTTTATCTTTCCAAAAGGAAAATGGAATGCAATTACAGCACTTACATGTACAATAATAAAATCGAATAAAAAGGAAACAAGAGAGTTTTCAAATGTTTCATCAAAAGACAATTTGTGGGGCTATAAGAGCTCTCGGAAGGCATTGGAAGAAACATATTCATCTACAATTAACAATTTGCTCCTTTACATTGAAGACGCATTTATGTTTTAAATTTATGTTGATTGAAATTTGCGTTTCTTTTCAGTTCCAGTATGCTTTTGGATAATGGAAATATATATTTTTTAATAAACTTTCTTTACTCATTGCGAAGAAAGTAACAAAGCCTATGAATGCGATAACAGCTGGTATAAGCGTCTGGCGGAGAAAGAGAAAAAATAAAGCTATAAACTAACCCTAGATATTTTTTATGCATACAATTACAGAAAAGTTACTGGAATTGGAAAAAGATGAACATTTTCAAAAATTAAAAGCATTGTTGCAGCGGCCGAATATTTTCCAAATTTTAAAATTAGATAGATATGAGATACGACATTCTAATTTTATTGCCTGGCTGTTGAACCCAAATGAAAAGCATGGTCTTGGTACTCTATTTCTAGATAAAGTTTTAGGAGATCTTATCCCAAAAGAAGTGCTTTCTAAACGCGGTGCTTTCAAATGGATAAAGCGAGAGTCTATTAATAATATTGATCTATTTATTCAATTTGATGATTTGATCGTCGCTATCGAAAATAAGTTTGATAGTGGTGAGCATTCTGATCAATTAACAAATTACCGAGAGTATGTCGATCAACATTTTCTTCATATCTCAAACCGGTTTTTTGTTTTTCTTACGCCTGGTGGTAAATTAACAATATCAAATAATGAGTATAAGATCTATTCTTATGCTACCATAGCCAAACATTTGAATCATATTTTGACAGATAAAACAATTAACATTAATGTTCATAGTAGAATATATATAGAAGATTACTTAAAAGCAATTCAAGCTACCTTAATGAAAACAAACCCTGAGAACCTACTTGCTGCGCAATTGTACAATCAATACAAGGATGTATTCGATTTTGTAAAGGAAAATATCAATTCGGACGTCAATTATATCACCCATCAGTTTAACCTGCTTCTAGAACAAAATGTTCCCAATTACGTAAGAGGGTCTGAGTATTATAGTTTCAGTAGATTTACGACTTCTCCTATTACCAAGATCATGAAACCTATCAAAAATACTACTAGTCGTGCATGGAAAGGAAAAGAACCATTTTTATTCGAAATATCAATGGAAAAAGAAGAGAGAAGGATTGTATTTCTTGTAGGTGTTTCTGATTTTAATAAAGAATTGAATCAATTTATTCATCAATTATTTACAAAGAATGGCTTGATTTGCTTAGATCCTATGACACCATGGAAAGTGTATAATATCACTAGTATTTATTTTGATTTTAATAGTTATAAAGATGATGACTATATAAAACAAAGATTTGATGAGATATATCAGATCGCTAAGCGAACAGTTTTATTGGTCGAAAGACTCATCCTAAATAATCGAGAGGATATAGATCAGCTTTATAAGATTCAAAATATTTGATTGTAATTAAAGGTTGTTATGGGATATATGCCTGTCGTGTCAAAGGCTAGGATCTATTAAAGACAAATAATAATCTAAGAAAGCGTTATTATACCCCACTTATGAATTTAAAAGATATCCAAAAACAATTTAACCTTGATCAGGTATGGATCATGACCATACAAGCATCTTTCCAGAGAGCAAAAGTATATAAAGGCCATACAAATAAAGATCAACGAAAACGTGAATTGAGGAAACAGATTGAAGATTTGGCTCATCAATATGATAAAGTGGTTTCAGATGAGCAGCACATCCAAAATATTTTATCGCTGAGGTGTCAGGACGATATTGGACTGAACATTAATTTCGGTGTCGCTCAAAAACTCTTGAACCTTTATCTTAAATATTTATGGACATTGGGGTATTTGCGATATCCACCCCCTCACTTTCCCGTCGATCGAATGATTCAACAGGCATTAAAATATAAATTCTTATTTAAATGGACGGAACTGGATAATGTCGAAACCTATAAACGATTTATTGAATTTGCCAAAGTTAGGATGAGTAAAGAATCATTTGATTCTATAGCTGAGTTAGAATTGGCAATATACAATGGTTGGATTAATAGAAATCGGAAATAAAAATATGATTTAGCTATTGGACTGAACAAAATGCATAGGTTTCAATGTCGATTTAATTCAATTACATGAATTTTACATTTTATATAATCAATGAAACTTAAAAACTAGTTATGTCTAAGTCATCCGAAATAAACTGGAAAGACTATGAAGCCATTACTAAATACGTATATGAATCCCTCGGTGCGCAATATGGTATCAAGGTCTTAGGTTACGGTAATGCATGTAAGCTAAAAGGAAAATCCGGTGTAATGCATCAGATTGATGTCTTGACTGAGCAATTAAATGGTTCGAAAAGCATTCGCACTGCGATTGAATGTAAATACTGCAAAGAGAAAGCAAATAAGGATATTGTTATGAAATTATCTGAAACTATGCTTGACTTGGGTATAGAAAAAGGAATAATTGTATGCAAATCAGGATTTACTAAAGATACCGTAAAGTATGCTGAACACAAAGGTATAAAGCTAGTTAAGCTTTGGGAAGCCGGAGAAAGTGATACGGATTACAAAAAAGACATAGAGTTTGGAACCTTGGATATTCGTTTAAACATCACACGCTCTCGTGCTAATATAACCAGTATAACTTTTGGAGATAAAATTGTTCATTTTGATCCTTTGATAGGTGCGGCCTATTTATTTACACTTCGTGATGCTTCTGGAAGAGAAGTTAACTTAAAACCGTATATGCTAAAATTTGCTTCTGAGCTTACCAAAAGGAGAGAGGTTTTAAAGAATGTTACGCTTGATTATTCAACGGATAGAAAATTATTCCTGGATGTTGAAAATGGAGTACTAGCTGTCAAAAAGTTTTCTGTTACCGGATTTCTAACTATAGATGATCTAAGCACCAAAAAATATTTTACATTGACGGATCAGGTGTGGGTGATCATGGAAGAACTTTTTGATAAAAGACGGTTATCATTATCGAAGAGTGGGTTGATCTGGAGTGTTCGTGAGAACGACAATAATATTTGATGAAGTGAAATAGCCTCTTGGAATTGAATTATAATTTGAATGGAATTTTTGAACAACATTTTATAAGAAATGAACAACAATTATCTCATCTAATCTTACGATCTTTACAGTAGATGAATGCCCAAAGCCGGTTAACATCTAGCCCAAGCGGACATCTAGCCAAAATTGCCTCCCTTAACGGTTATAAGGGGGGCTTTTTTTATTTTATTGTCTTATTAACAGGGTCGAATAAATCAGCTACGGTTTCCCGTAACCAAACCTACTTTCAAACCATTACCTTAGCCTTACAGTTTGTAATAATCTTGAAAGTTAATATCTGTAAACATATTAATTCAGCATAAATAATGTATATTAGGCTTGGGTATTAACCTTGCCCGATTGAAAAGTATAATGCCATGATAGTAACCACGACCAATTCCATCGAAGGGAGGGAGATTTCACGCTATAATGATCCAATAGCTGCCAATGTTGTTATCGGCACCACTGTCTTTAGCGATATAGGGGCGAGCTATGTCGATTTCTTTGGAGGTCGCTCTACCAGCTATGAGAAGAAGATGCAGGAAATGTACAAGCGTGTTACCGAAACGCTCAAGCAACGTGCACAGGCAATTCGTGCGGATGCTATTATTGGGCTTAGTGTAGATATTGACGAAATCTCAGAAAAGGGGAACCAGATGTTTATGATTACGGCCGTGGGAACATCGGTACACCTTAAGGGCACGATTCGCGCATTTATAGAAAAACGGGATGGCGTACTTGATGGTGAACTGATCCAACAGATCGAGTATTAAAAATAGAGTTTATGAACAATTTATGTAATGAAATTTTCGGAAAGCCTCTCCTTGAATTAGTTATTGAGGATATCAGAGAGTATTTTGTGGAAGATCGGGAAGAAACTGATAATCTAGAATTTAAAAGCGGTCAAATAGCAAAAAAAGAATTTATGGATGTGCTGGAATCAAGTATCACTAAAGTAGCCTCATCGTTTCTCAATTCGACTGGAGGGGTAATAATTTGGGGCGCGCCGCAAATGAAAAAAAACAATGGCAAATTAATTTGTCAAGGCGATTTAACCCCTTGCTTTAAAGCTGACAAGGATCTGTTGATTAATAAGATTATTCAAAAGGTATCTTATATGCCTACAGGTATTTCAATTAAGCCAATCAATCTTTCTGAAACCGAATGTATCTATATAATTGAAGTAGCTGAAAGTGAAAACAAGCCTCATCAATGGAACAATTCGTATTATATAAGACTAGATGGGCAGTCGAAACCAGCTCCTCACTATTTGGTTGACGCGTTATTTAAATCAGTGAAATTTCCAAATGTAGTAGGAGGGATTCGCTTTAATAACATATCATATAATGGAAAGTACTACATTTTGAATTTTGATACATTGATATTCAATCTTTCTCCATTAATTTCTGAAAAAAATCTTAGGTACAATGTAATTAATAGTGGCGGACTATTTAGAGATGATTCTTCAAGATTTGATAGTAGTTTGTTTGAGCAACTACATTTTGGGAAACCGTTGAGGAGACAGTTTTCTTTAAAGCTAAATATTAATGACTTGGCCGCTATGGATAATAAATTTACAGTTGGATTGATTTGGGGTGGAGATCTGGCTCCATCGAAATCAAGCTCTTATAATATTGATCTTACAGAAATAGAAATTGGCACCTTTAATTTTGAAAGATATATAGGGAAAAATTATTACGAAAGTAGAAGTTTCTATGAGAGACAGATGGAAAAAGGTATAGATATGTTTACTCAGTTTCAGGAAATCTTAGGGCATTGAACAAACTTTGTACTGGTATGAGATATTTTACACATTTAAGTTGCATGAAGCCGTTTCGACCATGAGTAAACGTCAATCTTGGGTAAAGGAAAATATCTTTGTAGAATAAATCTAATCCCATTCTTAAAAAAAGTGTTTCAGTTGAAAATTGCGTATAAGAATTGAGAAGTCATTATTATGAAAAATATAGATCTTAATGAGATAAGAAGAAATTTGCAAAAACTTAAAGAAATGGATTTAGGAGCTATTTCCTATAATGAGATTATCAATATTATAAATAGAGAAATTCTTCTACCAGTGGTTGTAACCGAAGTAAGGGCGGGGAATTTTATAGAACGCGTCAGGATAAATAGGAAAAATGAAATTTTTACATCAAAAAATGAACTATCCTATAGGACTGATATTGAAAATATTAAGACGTTCGGTAGAGCCAACGCGCCAGGATCTTCTATTTTTTATGGTGCTGTTATTAGTAGCCCTATTCAACTTCCGAGAATAGTGGCGCTTGCCGAAACAGAAGAAGTTCTTCGAGGCAAAGAAAAAGGAATGGTGGATAAAGATATCTTAATAACTATTAGTAGATGGCAAATTATTAAAAATATGCACCTTTCAGAAATGGTATTCAAAAGAGATAGAATTGCTAATACTCCTGAAATTGAAAAAGCATATCAGTTTCATTTAAAACTTTTTCGTGAAAATATGCCAGAAGAGAATGTGCAAATACTTATTTCGATTTTAGAATTTTACTCTGAGGAATTTGCTAAGCCGAAAATAACAACAGATGCTGATTATAAAATTAGTGCTGCATACGCAGAAAGTATCTTTAAAACAGGTCGTGTACATGGAATTATTTATCCAAGTGTTAGAACTGATTATGAGGGAAGTAATGTTGCACTGCTGCCGCAGACAGTTGACGAACATTTGCAATTCGAAGAAGCTTTTATTACTCATGTAAGGATTAGAGGTAAAAAAGTCTTTCTAGACAATTTGGCCCGGACAGGTTTGGTTGATAGTAACACAAATAGTCTAGAATGGTATAAAATGGAGCCTGCACCTGAGGAAGTCAAGAATATCTTTTTCTCTCATCAAAATTTATCAGACCTATGATATTCTATGTTTTAAACTAATCTTGGGTTATGAATAAAGAATTTCAAGAATAATGAATATATGAACACTTGAGACTGTAACGTAAACTGTGTCAGAGGAATAATTCAATAAGATTATTTATATTCAATTATTCAAACGACACGGTCATGAAAGAAAAAGACCCATTCGACTTTGAACGCTTCAAGGGAGAAGCCATGCAAGGTCTTTACGAAGGTAAAAGTTTGTCTCCCAACGATGGCGTCCTAGCGCCGTTAATGAAGCATCTGTTGGAATCAATGATGGATGGAGAACTGGAAAACCATTTGAACGAAGAGAAAGCGTCGGGCAATAGTAACCGGCGAAATGGTAACACAAAAAAGACTGTCCGAGGCCTTAATACTGGGACATTTGAACTGGAAACAGGTCGTGATAGATCCGGCACGTTTGAGCCGAAAGTAGTACCTAAAAGACAATTAATCATTACTGAACAGCTTGAGGGACACGTATTGAGCATGTATGCCAAAGGAATGAGCACACGGGCGATAAGTGAGTTTATCCGCGAAATGTATGCAATGGAGATCTCTGCCACAGAAATATCACGTATTACCGAAAGTGTACTTCCAGCGGTAAATGAGTGGCGTAGCAGGCCTCTTGAAGCTGTTTATCCCTTTGTTTTCCTGGATTGCATGCACATTAAAGTTCGCCAGAATGGAACTGTTGAATCAAGAGCTATTTATAACATACTGGGAGTTGGCATGGATGGTAGAAAAGATCTGATCGGTCTTTATAGCTCAGAAAATGAGGGAGCTAAGTTCTGGCTTTCAGTTCTTACGGATCTAAAGCAACGTGGTGTTGAAGACATCCTTATAGCTTGTATTGATGGTCTAAAAGGGTTTCCCGAGGCCATAGAAGCTATTTTTCCAAAAACAAAGATCCAGTTGTGTATTGTTCACCAAATCAGAACAAGTATGCGCTATGTAACTGAGAAAGATAAAAAGCTTGTTATGGAGGATTTAAAGCCAGTCT
>NZ_CAXYKD010000034.1:0-35492 GCF_964277905.1 uncultured Sphingobacterium sp. | reverse complement strand
CTGGTTTGGAGTTTCTGTTGGTTTGTGCCTGCGACACTAGACATAAGCCGATAAATAGCATTGACGCTATAAATTTCTTTGTTTTCATTAAATCGCTTTTTTGTACAACATTTAACTTTTAAAAATTCAACACTGTCATCTATTTTGGACAGCACTGTTGCGAATATAATACAATATCAGTTTAAGGTCAAATTTATTTTAAGGTATTTAACGAAATTTTAACAATTTTAACATCTTTATCGGGCTCACCTTGACTTATTGAAAATTAATGGTTCTGTCAATCGTCGGCTACATAAAGTAGATTGTTTGCTACACTTAGAAGAAATGTCTATCTGATAGAATACCACTCTATTTGGGTTCTCATTGTGAATCTTAAAAAAAATATTAATTTTCTTTGGTAAAGTGATAATATTTATTCTATATTTACAAAACATAAGCAATAGCAATGAACACAAATACAATTATTACATCGATTATTATTACCACCGGGATAAAACTTAGGAGGAAGTAGTTTCGTTGTATATAAAAGTAGACACAATATTTAGAAGCGCTTTCCTCGACAAAGGAAAGCGCTTCTTTTTTTAGCACAAAAATCATCAATCTAAACAAACAGTATAAAACAGTATGAAAGTTTTAAAATTTGGAGGCACATCGGTCGGTACGGTAGAAAGTCTAAAGGCGGTCTTAAGTATTGTAAAAAAATCTTATGACGCAAAGGAAAAGCC
Organism: uncultured Sphingobacterium sp.; assembly: GCF_964277905.1. Taxonomy (NCBI): domain Bacteria; kingdom Pseudomonadati; phylum Bacteroidota; class Sphingobacteriia; order Sphingobacteriales; family Sphingobacteriaceae; genus Sphingobacterium; species uncultured Sphingobacterium sp. The sequence continues at coordinate 34,767 of NZ_CAXYKD010000034.1, read as the reverse complement.
ATTGGTTGTATTATCAGCTATGTCTGGTGTAACAAACTTGCTTACCCAGTTGGCTGAGGACGCTGCAGAAGGAAAGTCCTTTTCGGATGGTCTAAAGTCCCTAGAAGATAAGCATTTTACGGTTGTTAAAGAACTTCTGGCTGTGAAATATCAAAATCCTGTATTTACGAAGCTAAAGTTGTTTTTTAATGAGATAGAAGATCTCCTCCAAGGAATTTTTGCGCTAAAGGAGCTGAGCAATCAAAGTAAAGATTTGATCCTTAGTTATGGTGAGCGTTGCTCAAATTATATGGTATCTAAGGTGATGGAACAATATATTCCTGAATCTCTATTTGTAGATGCATCCCATTATGTGAAAACAGATTCAAATTTCGGTAATGCTCATTTAAATGAAATGCTAACTGAACAATTGGTGAAGTCCTTGTACATAACGCATCGTGATAAGCTGCTGTTTGTTACAGGTTTTATCGGAAGTAATGAAAATGGGCGTATTACCACCTTGGGAAGAGGTGGATCAGATTATACTGCAGCGATCTTCGGGTCAATACTGGACGCAACAGCCATTGAAATTTGGACAGATGTGAATGGGATGTTAACCGCCGACCCACGTATTGTGAAGAAAGCTTTTTCCCTGCCTGTATTATCATATACAGAGGCAATGGAATTATCTTACTTCGGTGCTAAGGTGATTTATCCTCCTACGATGATTCCGGCTTTCTTAAAGAAAATACCGATTGTTATTCGAAATACTTTTGAACCTGATTTCTCAGGGACTGTGATTCAGTTTGATAGTGGAAAAACCGCACTGCCAATCAAGGGAATTTCTTCGATCTCGGATATTTCTGTCATCAACTTGAGTGGATCAGGGATGATCGGTAAGTCGGGTTTTAGCGGACGGCTTTTTACGCTATTGGCTAGAGAGCAGATCAATGTTGTGCTAATCACTCAATCTTCTTCCGAACATAGCATCACATTTGCTGTCAATCCTTCAGATGCCAAACGTGCTATACAATTGATCGAAGTGGAGTTTGAGCTTGAAATCCAGGCGAATAAACTGGTCGTTCCTGCGATTGAAGAAAACCTGTCTGTATTAGCCATCGTTGGTGAAAATATGAAAAAAACTCCCGGTATGTCCGGTCGGTTATTTGCAGCGCTAGGACGGAACGGTATTAACGTCCGGGCTATTGCGCAGGGCTCATCTGAATATAATATATCTGTAATTATTGGTAAAGAAGATTTAGCAAAGGCACTTAACGCTGTACATGACGCGTTTTTCGCAGAGTTGAAGAAAACTTTGCATGTGTTTAATATCGGTACCGGTAACATTGGTGCAACTTTATTTAAACAATTGGAAAATCAGCATGAATTCCTTTTGGATAAAAATGATATTGAAATTAAGGTTGTTGGAATTTCCAATAGCCGTAAAATGCTTTTTAATACCGAAGGTGTTGATTTAAAGAATTGGTCCGATGAACTTGCTAAAAATGGAACTGAATCAGACCTTGCATTGTTTATTGATCGAATGAAGGCACTGAATTTACCGAACTGTGTATTTATCGATAATACTGCAAGCAAATTACCGGCGACCTACTACGAAGATATCTTTAAATCCAATATTTCGATTGTCACTTGCAATAAAATTGCGAATTCAGGTAAATACGAGCAATATAAAACACTCCGTGATACTGCTCATCGACACGGTGTAGATTTCTTTTATGAAACAAATGTAGGTGCTGGATTGCCTATCGTCAGGGTGCTTAAAGACTTGATGTTGAGTGGTGACCGTATCGTGAAGATAGAGGCTATTCTTTCAGGGACAATCTCCTATATTTTTAACAATTTTAAAGCAGATGCTTCTTTCTATGATGTCGTCAAACAGGCTCAGGAGCTTGGATATACCGAGCCAGATCCAAGAGATGATTTAGGTGGTATAGATTTTATGCGTAAAATGCTCATCTTGGCAAGAGATGCCGGGTATGCTGTTGAGGCCGAAGACGTAGACCTCGGCGCAATATTACCTCCAGCATGTTTGAAAGCAGATACTGTAGATTCTTTTTATACAGAATTGCAGCAAGAAAATGAATATTTCGAAACAATGAAGAAGAAAGCAGTCAATGAAAATAAAGTAATCCGTTATATCGGGAAATTGGAAAATGGAAAAGTATCCATTGCGATTCAGTTTGTTGATGAAAATCATCCTTTTTATGCTTTATCAGGCAGCGATAACATTATATCGTTTACAACAGAGCGCTATAAAGAACGTCCCCTCGTAGTAAAAGGTCCTGGTGCGGGGGCTGAGGTGACAGCTGCCGGTGTATTTGCAGATTTGGTAAATGTTGGAGCATAAAAACTATTCAAGGAAAATAAAAATTACGTGATGGCCAATAATTTAAATGTGGAGTATCTCAAGGATAAGGTGATAAATTTAGACAGCATGCTGTCGGAAGTTCGTGTTTTTGCGCCTGCAACTGTCGCAAATATGATCTGTGGTTTTGATATATTGGGTTTCGCTGTCGAGGAACCCGGTGATGAGGTGGTTATGCGGCGCACGCAACAACCTGGAGTAACGATTCGGGAAATAACTGGTGACGATGGAAGACTACCACTCGATCCCGGTAAGAATACCGTATCTGCCTGTGTTCAATATCTATTACAAGCCTTGAATATCTCTTCAAAGGTAGGTGTCGAAATTGAATTGCATAAACATATGCCAATTGGATCGGGACTTGGCTCCAGTGCAGCAAGTACCGTGGCTGGGCTTTTTGCCATCAATACCATGCTTGGAAACCTTTTGACAAAAGAAGAATTACTGCCATTTTGTGTTGAAGGTGAGCGTTTGGCTTGCGGTACAGGCCATGCCGATAATGTTGCCCCGGCGCTTTATGGAGGCATAACATTAATTCGGGGAAATGAACCTTTGGATGTTATTTCCATCCCTTCACCAAAAGAACTCGTAGCAGCGGTCGTTTTTCCACAGGTCGATGTTCCCACACGTGACGCAAGACAACTTATAAAAGATAAAGTGCTGTTAAAAGACGCCGTCACACAATGGGGAAATATCGCGGGATTGGTTGCCGCGTTGTTCAAGGAAGATTATGATCTCATTGCGCGAAGCATGAAAGATATTCTTATTGAACCAACCCGTGCAATTTTAATTCCTCAGTTTTATGAAATGAAAGAGATTGCCTTGAAAAATGGCGCCTTGAGTTTTGGTATTTCTGGCTCAGGACCTTCCGTCGTTGCAATAACACGGGATGAAAAAATAGCAAAGGATATTGCCGACAATATACAAACTCATCTCAAAGAAAATGAAATTGATAGTTTTGGCTATGTTTCCCGTGTTAATGTGGAAGGACCCAGAATATTAGATTAAAAATTATTTAAGGACAGAAACGAGGTTTATAAATCTTAGGTTAATTGATCATTACCCAGAAAAGATAATAAAATGAAATATCCACATTCTAAAGTCAACACGAATGAAAATAACAGGATGTTTTATCGGCCTTTACAAAAAGATTATTTACATATGAAATTTTATAGTACAAATAATAAAACATTAGAAGTCTCCTTCAAAGATGCGGTCTTCAATTCTCTCCCTGCAGACAAAGGATTGTATATGCCTGAACAGATACCACAATTGGATCCACTGTTTATTAAGAATATTCAACAGTATTCCTTGCAGGAGATTGCTTTTGAAGTAGCTTCTACACTATTGGGAAATGATATTCCCAAAGACGATTTAAAACAGATTGTGAACGATGCCATCAATTTTGATGCTCCCATAAAATTCTTGACCGACAGCACCGCTGTGCTCGAACTATTTCATGGGCCATCTTATGCCTTTAAGGATTTTGGAGCTCGCTTTATGAGTAGGGTCATGGGCTATTTTTCAAAAACAGACGATAAATTACTGGACGTCCTTGTCGCAACATCAGGCGATACCGGTGGAGCTGTTGCCTTGGGCTTTTTGGGAGTAGAAGGAACACGTGTGACGATCCTATATCCTAAAGGTAAAGTCTCGGAGGTTCAGGAATTACAACTGACCACTAATGGACAAAATATTCGTGCTATTGAGGTAGAAGGAACTTTTGACGATTGTCAGGCATTGGTAAAACAAGCCTTTAGTGATGCCGAACTTAATGCTATATTGCGTTTGACTTCCGCTAATTCAATCAATATAGCACGGTTGATCCCACAGACATTTTATTATTTTTATGCGTATGCACAATTGAAGTCACAAGGAGTCAATGAGGTCGTATTTACAGTGCCGAGTGGTAATTTTGGTAATATAGGGGCTGGTTTATTGGCCTATAAAATGGGACTTCCAGTAAAGCATTTTGTAGCAGCAACAAACGTCAATGATACCGTTCCCAGATTCCTTTCTTCAGGTAAATATGAACCACTGCCTTCTGTTCAAACCTTAAGCAATGCCATGGATGTTGGGAATCCAAGCAACTGGGTACGTATACAGGATCTCTTTGGCGGAAATGTGGCTGAATTAAAAAATATGCTTTCTTCTTATACATTTACAGATGAAGAAACAAAAGAAGGAATGCAGAAATTACTTGAAGAATCGAATTATATCGCCTGTCCGCATACAGCAATCGCCTGGCTTGGCGCTCGTGCATATGCAAATGAGCATCCCGGTCCGTATGCTTCAGTTTTCTTATCGACAGCACATCCCTGCAAATTCCCTGATGCAATAGCAGCAGATGTATTCGAAAAAATAGTTTTGCCTGTCGGCGCAGAAACATTACAAGGAAAAGAGAAATTAGCAGAATCTTTGAAAGTTGATTTTGAAGCTTTCAAAAAATATTTAATCAACCATAACTAAACGCCGAGGGCTCCTTTAGGAGCCCTTTTATTTTTATTCAGAAATAGTGGAGGTTTTTGGATTAAAAGGATTTTTGGGAAATATATAATGTATTGAGGATGTTAGATTGTTTTATCCGGAAAGTTTCATCAGGATGTCGAATTAATAAGTTAATTTTGCAACAATGAAATCAGTTTATTTGAATAAGGGTAAGGATAAAGCTGCCTGGCAATTGCATCCTTGGGTATTTTCTGGAGCAATTAAATCATTGTCCGATAAAATTGAAGATGGCGAAGTTGTTGGCGTTTACAATGCTGAACGTGAATTTATTGCCTATGGTCTATTTCACAATAGCTCGCGTGTAGCCATTCGTTTATTGGAGTGGAACCCTCAAGCACAGATTGATGCAGATTGGTGGCGTGCCCGAGTTCAGAAGGCTGTTGCAGCAAGACAGCATCTGTTGCAAGAAGGCGTTACCAATACGGTTCGTTTAATCTTTGCTGAAGCAGATTTTCTTCCTGGACTTATTGCAGATAAATATGCAGATTTTATATCCATTCAGATTCATTCAGTTGGGGTGGAAAAAGTCAAATCCGTTATTATAGATGAATTGAATGCTTTGCTGCAACCCAAAGGAATTTATGAGCGCAGTGATCTGAAATCCCGTGAACATGAAGGATTACCCGATACCAATGGACTTTTGTTTGGAGAACTTCCATCTGAATTTGTCGACGTTATCGAAAATGGCATTCATTATAAGGTTAACATTATTGATGGGCAAAAATCGGGATTTTATTGCGACCAACGTGAAAATCGCCAGCTAACGGCCAACTACGTTTTGAATAAACGAGTCCTAGATTGTTTCTGCTATTCCGGTGGTTTTACGTTAAATAGTTTGAAAAGTGGCGCTGCAGAAGTCATATCTGTAGATAGTTCTGCACTGGCTATTGAAACCCTGGAAAAGAATATTGTTGAAAATGGTTTTGAACCTAGTCGACATAAAGCAATATTGTCTGATGTAAACAAGCAATTGCGTAAGTTCATTGATGAAGGAGAAAAATTTGATCTGATAGTCCTGGATCCACCGAAATATGCACCTTCTCGATCTGCATTGGAAAGAGCATCAAGGGCGTATAAAGACCTGAATCGCCGCGGATTGATGTTGTTAAATAGTGGTGGTTTATTAGCGACATTTTCTTGTTCAGGTGCGATGGATATGGATACGTTTAAACAAGTGCTCGCTTGGGCTGCACTGGATGCCGGTAAGGAAATTCAGTTTATCAGACAATTTCATCAACCTGAAGACCATCCTGTCCGGGCTTCGTTCCCCGAAGGTGAATATCTGAAAGGATTGTTGGTACGCGTATTGTAATTATTATATGAAGATAGTTTAGGTTGGTTTGTTAAAATCAACCTTTTTAATTTTTGAACGACGTCATGATACAAGAGAAGGCGGGTAGACCTATTTTTTCTATTTTGTTTGCCGTGAGTATGGTGCATCTTCTGAACGATATGATTCAGGGAGTGATACCGGCAACCTATCCCTTGCTCAAAGAAGAGCATCATCTAAGCTTTTCTCAGGTTGGGATGATTACAATGGTTTATCAGATAGCAGCTTCAATATTCCAGCCTGTTGTAGGTTCATTTACGGATAAACATCCTGTACCATACTCCCAGATTATAGGGATGTCTTTTTCACTTCTCGGTATGCTTTTGTTTTCGAAAGCACACAGTTATGAATGGATCTTATTTTCTGTTTTTCTGGTCGGGATTGGTTCTTCAATCTTTCATCCTGAATCTTCACGCGTAGCTTATATGGCGTCGGGAGGAAGAAGAAGTATGGCACAATCTATTTTTCAGATCGGAGGTAATGCAGGGACCGCAATGGCTCCAATCATTGTCGCTTTTTTGGTTTTACCGAGAGGGCAACAGGCGATCGCTTGGATGTGCTTATTTACCATTCTCGGCCAATTTATATCTTATTATATCGGTAGTTGGTATAAAAAGAAACTTCAAAGCTCTGCTAGATCAACGAAGAGAACAATCCGCGTACCTGATCTACCCAATAGCCGGATCGTCGTCACCGTTATTATACTCCTATTACTGATTGTTTCAAAATACTTCTATATAGCAAGTATCACAAACTACTTCCAGTTTTATACAATCAAGAAATTCGGAATCAGTGAAGTGGAAGCACAAGTCTATCTATTTTATTTTCTGATAGCCGTTGCGGTGGGAACCCTACTTGGAGGAGCATTCGGCGATCGATTTGGTCGCAAATATGTCATCTGGTTCTCCGTCTTGGGCGTTGCGCCATTTGCATTGGCATTACCCTATGTCGGGCTTACGATGACCGGGATATTAATCGTGATTATTGGGTTGATTTTATCATCAGCTTTTCCAGCAATTATTGTTTATGCGCAAGAACTATTGCCTAAAAAGTTGGGTATGGTTTCAGGTCTATTTTACGGCTTTGCATTTGGAATGGGGGGGATTGGATCCGCTGTACTTGGCTGGCAGGCAGATCATACTTCCATCGAGTTTATTTATCACTTATGTTCCTATCTGCCATTGATCGGTATTGTGGCTTATTTTCTTCCCAATCTACAAAAAACACCTTACAAAGAAATTTAGATTTAACATATAAGCATATGTTAAAAAAGAAAGAGCGGATTTCAATAAAGTATCCGCTCTTTTCTTTTATTACTTGATGCAGTCCATCCAGGCCGAGGCCATCATTTGTGCCCCAGCAAGCGTGGGATGTACGCCGTCCGCAGCCCAATAGGCACCAGGGGCGTTCTTTTGTGCATTGTCGAATATTTTTTGATAGGGGATAAGAATTGCTCCAAATTCTTTGGCGATCTCACGAGCGGATTCTTGATAAGCCAAAAATTTTGGATACCAAGCCTCAGTAATGTGACCTACACCCTTTACTGCAAAAGGCTCTCCAATGATCAATTTGACATTTGGAAGCTTTTGTAATGTCTCCTGCAATAGCTGTTTGTACTGGGATTTATACTCTTCAACCGTAGTCTGTGCTCCTCGATCGATTGTCCGCCAGAAATCGTTCACACCAATCAAAATACTCAATACAGTGGGGTTAATTGCCAGAGTATCCTCCTGCCAGCGCTTTTGAAGATCGGGTACACGATTTCCGCTAATACCTGTATTATATACCTTTAGTCTCTTTGCTGGATATTTATTTAAGATTTGGCTGGCAGCCAATAGAGCATAACCATGGCCCAGCGCTGCGGTGTCGTTGGCATTTTTGTTATTTCTATCTCGGCCCACATCCGTAATGGAATCGCCCTGAAATAAAATGATGTCGTCGTTATTTAAAGTGATTTTTGAGGAACCGGCTGTTGATTCGTGTGCGAATACATCGTTTCTCAGTAAATCGGCGCCAGTCAATAGACCGGTGCCAATAATGCTTTTTTTGATAAATGATCTGCGGTTTGTGTTCATTATTAGGTTTTTGTTATGTTTAAAGTTACATACTTTAGGCATACTTTTCCAAACCTTTTATAATGATGTTACAAGCTTTTTCAATTTCTAGATCTGTAATAGTCAATGGTGGGGCGACACGTAGTGCCGTTTCACAATGCAGATACCAATCGATCATAACCCCGTTTTCAGCACAATACTTACTCACATTGTAAACTTGATCAAAAGAAGCCAGTTGCAGACACATCATAAGGCCTAGTCCTCGAATTTCTTTAATTGCAGGATGCCTGAGTTTTTCTTTAAATAAAAGCGATTTTCGCTCAACCTGTTCGACTAATTTTTCTTCCTTGATAACAGCTAGTGAAGCCCGCGCTGCGGCACAACTCACAGGATGCCCCCCGAAAGTCGTGATGTGCCCAAGCATGGGATTATCCTTAATAACGTCCATCACTTCTTTGGCTGCAACAAACGCCCCCAAGGGCATACCGCCACCGATGCCTTTGGCAAGCATCAGGATATCTGGAACAATAGCAAAATGTTCGAAGGCGAAAAGACGGCCTGTGCGACCGAAACCTGTTTGAATTTCATCAAAGATTAGTAAAGTACCTGTTTCATTACAGCGTTTTCTAACAGCTTGCATGTAAGCGATATCCGGGACTCGGACACCAGCTTCTCCCTGAATAGCTTCGAGGATGACAGCAGCAGTTTGTTCCGTAATCTTTGTGAGATCTTCCATATCATTAAACCCGATAAAATCTATTTCGGGAAGAAGGGGGGCATACGCTTTGCGATACTCATCGTTTCCGATTAGACTGAGCGCGCCTTGTGTGCTGCCGTGGTACGCTTTTTTTGCAGCGATAATCTGCCTGCGACCAGTATATTTCTTTGCTATTTTCATAGATCCCTCTACGGCTTCCGTTCCACTGTTGGTGAGGTAGACTGATTGAAAATTAGCGGGAAGTTCTGCTAGTAATTCTGTAGCAAATTGCACCTGTGGCGCCTGCACAAATTCACCATAAACGGTGACATGTAAGTACTGCTCCAATTGTGATTTTATAGCCTCTAAAACCTTCGGATGACGATGGCCTATATTGCTGACATTGAAGCCGGAGACCAAATCCATGTATTCTTCTCCATTGGGGCCATAAAGGTAGACACCTTCAGCCTTAACTACTTCAACCAATCTAGGTGAGCTAGATGTTTGAGCAGTATTCATTAAAAATAATTCTCTGTTGCTTAACATGATTTTACAAATGTCCGAAAATAAAAAAGAAGTCTTCAAGACTTCTTTTTTATTTTCGATATTATTTTCTTCTATTCTGCAGAGATTTGTATAAATGCTCCCTGAATTCCTGTTCCACTTCAAAAAATTGCGATGCCCGCGCATTGCCAATAACTTTGGCAAATTTGGCCCGGTATTCTTTTTTGATCTCCACTTCTTTAGCATCATACTGTAAAACATCTCTGGAACCACCTCTAAAACTATTTTTGGGAGCACCATTCAATTTTTCTTTTCTGATATCCCAAAGTGTTTGGCTATACTCATTATAGAGCGGAAAGAATTGTTGAGCCTCTCTTGGCGATAAATCTAGTTCTTTAGTAATGTAAGCTATTTTTTCATTTTCAATAGCTTGAAATCGATTTTTGTCTTGTGCAAAGCCCAAGGCAATAGAAAATATACTAAAGAACAATGTTATCCATATGTATTTTTTATCGAACATCATTATAAGGTATAGTTTAGATAATCTTCTATTTCTTGTTTAGATATATTACTCCCAAATCCCTTGGTAGGGAGATTCGCTTCATCGGTATACTGGGACATATAGATCATATCATCACCAGAAGCTGAAGCCGCAAGGTAATTAATAATTTCCTGCTTAGGAATTTCTGACAAATGTTGGCTCAACTGCTCTTCTGCAACTGTTTCTACGGGAGCTGCATTTTGTTGTTGATACTGATACCCCCAATATCCTCCTATGCTCAACATGGTGGCAAAAGATGCTGCAACAGCATAGCGAGCATACCATTTTTTCGGTCTTCCTATTTGATGGATAGGTGTATGATCTTTTTCAGGCTCCTGCACAGCATTAATAATACTGTCGGAAAGAGTCTCAAAATAATGTTGTGGTACATCAAAGCCTGCAGTCACAACCGTTTCTTTGAGTTTTTCTTCAGCGATACGAGCAAAAATAGTCGATTCAACTGTTTTTTCATAGCCAACCGGAACAGAGAAACCATCTGTAGGAACTGTTTTCTTCAATTCCTGCTCAGCTAAACGGGCAAAGATGGAATCTTCAAGCGTTTGATTATAAGCAGAAGGCATTGTAAAGCCATCAGATACAATCGTTTCTTTTAATTTGTCTTCTAAAATTCGGTTGAGGATAGTTGAAGATAGTTCGCAAGCATAATTTTCAGGAATTTCAAAGCCGTCAGTAGCAACTTGATTTCTTAAATTATCTTCCGCTACTTTACACATAATGGCCTCAGATAGGCTATCAAAATATCCTTCTGGAACCTCAAAGATGGATTCTTCCTTGCATTCAATCAATTTGACTTGCGTAATTATTTTTGATTCTAAATCACTGAAATAATTTTCAGGTAAGCCAAATGGATTTTCACGCAACGATGCTGGAAGATTTGTAGGCTCCAGCCCATCATGATATGTGCCATTTTCCTTCATAGTATTTGTTAGAACCTAATTTCGCTAAAAGGTTTAATCGTTGTTGTTAAAAAATGCCTCTATTTTTTTGACGGCCAAATGATAAGAGGCTTTAAGCGCTCCAACACTTGTTCCGAGGACTTCTGAAATCTCTTCATATTTCATGTCTTCAAAATATTTCATATTGAAGACCAATTTTTGCTTCTCTGGCAAGGTCAACAAAGCCTGTTGTAATTTCATTTGAGCTCTATCACCATTGAAATAACTGCCATCAGCAAGCGTTTCTGCCAGATAAGCAGTCGTGTCGTCATCCAACGACACGTTCTGCTTTTGCTTTTTCTTATTTAAGAAGGTAATACATTCATTTGTTGCAATACGATAAAGCCACGTATATAATTGTGAGTCTTCGCGGAAGTTCCCAAGGTTCTTCCATACTTTCACAAAGATATCTTGTACAACATCGTCCGCATCGTCATGATCGATGACCATTCTTCGCACATGCCAATAAATCTTCTGTTGATATTTCTTCAACAATAAACGGAAAGCTTCTTCTCGCGTACTCTCTTCGGCGAATTTTGCTATAATTAAAGCGTCATCCATATATTGACTTGCGTAGTTTTGTTATTTTCTTTTGATTACTTTTTGAGCCGCTGCAACAATAGCCGCTGCATTCAGACCGTATTTTTCCATCAATTGAGCAGGAGTACCTGATTCTCCAAAACTATCATTTACAGCAACGTATTCTTGTGGAGTAGGCAACTCTCTTGTTAATACCTGAGCAACGCTATCACCTAAACCGCCAAGACGATTATGCTCTTCCGCCGTTACGACACATTTGGTTTTAGCAACAGATTTTAAAATAGCTTCTTCATCCAAAGGTTTGATTGTATGGATATTGATAATCTCAGCGTTGATGCCCAACTCAGCTAATTTCTCACCAGCTTGGATAGCTTCCCATACCAGATGACCTGTAGCAATGATCGTAACATCCGTTCCTTCATTTAATAATACCGCCTTACCAATCACAAATTCTTGATCAGCAGGAGTGAAGTTAGGAACTACAGGACGGCCAAAACGCAAATAAACTGATCCATCATATTTGGCTGCAGCAATCGTAGCGGCTTTTGTTTGATTAAAATCACAAGGATTGATCACTGTCATTCCTGGCAACATTTTCATCAAACCGATATCTTCTAAGATTTGGTGAGTTGCACCATCTTCACCTAAGGTTAGACCAGCATGTGACGCTGCAATTTTTACATTTTTGTCGGAGTATGCAATCGATTGGCGAATCTGATCATAAACACGTCCTGTTGAGAAATTTGCGAATGTACCTGTGAATGGTATTTTACCACCGATCGTAAGTCCGGCAGCAATTCCCATCATATTAGCTTCCGCAATACCGATTTGAAAAAAACGTTCTGGAAATTCTTTGATAAAATCGTTCATTTTTAACGAACCGATTAAATCAGCACATAATGCAACTACATTCTCATCTTGCTTTCCTGCTTCTAGTAAGCCCGCACCAAATCCTGAACGTGTATCTTTTGACTCTGTATAAGTATATTTTTTCATGCTAGTAATCTCCTAAAGTTTCTGTAAGCTGATTCAACGCCGACGCCAATTGTTCGTCATTTGGAGCAACACCATGCCATTTATGAGAACCCATCATAAAATCAACACCGCTACCCATTTCAGTATGCATCAGAATAATGACTGGTTTACCTTTTCCTGTGCGTGATTTAGCTTCAGCTAAACCTGCAACAACAGCATTCATGTCATTGCCTTTAGCAATTTCCATCACATCCCAGCCAAATGCTTCCCATTTTGCACGAAGATCACCAAGAGATAGTACTTGATCAGTAGATCCGTCAATTTGTGCTTTGTTATAGTCAACAGTAGCAATTAAATTGTCGATTTTGTTGTGTGGTGCGTACATTGCAGCTTCCCAAACTTGGCCCTCCTGCAATTCGCCATCACCCATTAATACATAAACTAGATTATTGTCTTTATTCAATTTTTTTGCCTGTGCGGCTCCAATTGCAACAGATAATCCTTGACCCAATGATCCCGAAGCAATACGAATACCCGGAAGGCCTTCGTGTGTTGTTGGGTGACCTTGAAGTCTGGAATTGATTTTTCTGAACGTTGCTAATTCGCTCACTTCAAAATATCCCGCATGCGCCAATGTACTGTAAAATACAGGAGAGATGTGTCCATTTGACAGGAAGAATAAATCTTCTCCTTTTCCATCCATGTCAAAGGAAGGATTGCGTTTCATTGCATTGAAATAAAGCGCCACAAAGTAATCTGTACAACCTAACGAACCACCTGGGTGTCCTGATTGACAAGCGTGTACCATACGTACGATATCACGTCTTACCTGTGATGCAATTTGTTCTAGTTTGTTAATATCTGCACTCATTTTTTTTGTTGGTTTCACAATTGGTCGTAAAGTTAACTATTTTTAAGCTAGATGCTTGTTAAAAAATGAATTTATATTGACTTATTCTAGATTGACGATGTGTTTGATCTGCGGATTTTTATTTTTTTTGTACCTTGCTTCACTTTATAAAACCAACAATGTTCAGCATAATGCCTAATCAACTCAAAAGCAGCCTTATTATTTCAGCGCTCTCAGCCCTTTATTTGCATTGTTCTGCCCAGCACGTCAACATTTACCATAAGGATTGGATCGATTTTAACAAAAATGGGAAAAAGGATATTTATGAAGACCCCAAACAGAAAATAGCCAGTCGCGTGGAGGATCTGTTGGCTCAAATGACTGTTCAAGAAAAGGCCAATCAGACGGTTACACTCTACGGTTATGGGCGAGTTTTGAAAGATGAGCAGCCCACTGCCGCTTGGGACAAAGAGATTTGGAAACACGGCTTGGCCAATATCGACGAAATGTTGAATAGCTTGGCTTATAATAAGTCGGCAAAAAGTTCATTTTCGTATCCCTTCAGCCGCCATGCTCAAGCCTTAAATAATGTTCAAAAATGGTTTGTGGAAAACACACGACTTGGTATTCCCGTTGATTTTACCAATGAGGGGATTCATGGACTCAATCATGATCGCGCTACGTCCCTGCCGGCGCCAATCAATATTGGAAGTACATGGAATACTTCACTGGTACGTAAAGCTGGCGATATAATTGGTAGGGAAGCCAAATATCTGGGCTATACCAATGTCTATACGCCTATTCTTGATGTTTCTAGAGATCCGCGCTGGGGAAGAGTGGTTGAAACCTATGGGGAAGATCCGTTTCATATTGCCGAAATGGGGAAACAAGTTGTTTTAGGGATTCAACAAAATGGTGTCGCATCCACATTGAAACATTATGCGGTCTATTCTGTGCCCAAAGGGGGAAGAGATGGTAATGCACGTACGGATCCTCATGTTGGCTTTCGTGAGATGCATTCGCTTCACCTCTATCCATTTAAAAGGGTCATAAAGGAAGCTAAACCTTTGGGTGTCATGAGTAGTTATAATGATTATGATGGCGTGCCTGTATCTGCCAGTAGCTATTTTTTACAAGACTTACTCCGAAAAGATTATGGTTTTGAAGGGTATGTGGTTTCCGACAGTGAGGCTCTAGAGTTTATTTACAACAAACACCATGTTGCGGCAAACTATAAAGATGCTATTAAACAGGCATTAGAGGCGGGTTTGAATGTGCGGACAAATTTTGATCCACCGAGCACATATCTAAAGTCACTAATGGAACTAATAAAAGAAGGAGGGCTGGATATCAAAATATTGGATCAGCGGGTTCGCGAAGTCCTGACCGTGAAATTTAAACTGGGTTTATTTGATCATCCATTGAGAGAAGATATAGCGATAGCCGATAAAAAGGTGCATACGCCCGCAGATGAAGAAGTATCTCTTCAAATGAATAAGGAATCTATTGTTCTGTTGAAAAATGAACAGAATCTTCTTCCAATAGACGTGAATAAATACAAACGAATTTTGGTTACGGGACCAATGGCAGAAGCAACAAATTATACGACAAGTCGCTATGGACCTTCCAATAATCCGATCACCACCATCAAAGATGGGATTATAAACTATGGAAAAACAAAGGCACTTCGGGTTGATTATGCAAAAGGGGTAGATGTCGTGGATAAAAACTGGCCTGAGAGTGAGATTATTCCAACAGACTTGTCCGGCGAGGAGCTGGAAAAGATGGCCGAAGGTGTTCGTCTTGGTAAAGAATCTGACCTGATCATAGCCGTAATGGGCGAATCAGAAAGAGAAGTCGGTGAAAGTCGATCGAGGTCGGATCTAAATTTACCCGGCAAGCAACGCGACTATTTAATGAAATTGAAAGAAACAGGTAAACCTATTGTGCTGGTACTTGTCAATGGTCGTCCACTTACTGTCAATTGGGAAAACAAGTATCTACCTGCAATTGTGGAGAGTTGGTTTCTTAGCAATCAGTCGGGAAATGTTCTTGCCGAAATGCTGTTTGGAGGGTATAGCCCTAGTGGAAAATTACCTATTTCATTTCCGAAGTCCGTCGGACAAGTTGAAATGAATTTTCCGACCAAGCCCGCTGCACAGGCGGGGCAACCCGGGGTCGGACCCAATGGCTGGGGCAATAGTCGGGTTGTTGGATTCTTATACCCTTTTGGATATGGATTAAGCTACACAGATTTTAGTTTTTCAAATTTACAACTCGCTAAGAAACAGATCAGACCAACGGATTCCCTTACAGTTACGGTTGATATTGAAAACATAGGGAGGAGGAAAGGTGCCGAAGTTGTTCAGCTTTATATCAAAGATGTGCTGTCTTCGGTAACGACATATGAGATGGATTTGCGTGGATTCGAAAAAGTTGAACTTAATCCAGGGGAGAAGAAGACCTTACAATTTACGGTCTTACCTGCCCATCTTGAACTTTTGGATCGCAATAATAACTGGACAGTTGAACCCGGCAAATTTGAACTATTTATCGGTAATTCTTCTGTTAATCTCCCGCTTAAAGATTCATTTGAAGTAGTCAATTAGGTTAAAAAATTGCTGTACCAAGCAGATAACGTATAGCGATTATTTCTTCTAAAGACTAGTGAATAAAAAAAGGATTCAGCAAAATTAATTACTGAATCCTTTTTTTATTTTATCGAATAGCTGTGATTACATGGCCTCAGCGACAACTTCAGTCACTTCTGGAACCATGCGTTTCAACAAGCCCTCAATTCCTGCTTTTAATGTGATTGTCGAAGATGGACAACCACTGCAAGAACCTTTTAGTTCAACTGTCACAATACCTTCGTTGAAGGATTTATAATGGATTGCTCCACCATCTTGTTCAACAGCAGGTCTTACATAATCATGTAATACTTGTTGTATCTTCACTTCAGTTTCAGTACCTTCAAAATTAACCTCTGTATCGTGGTGTACCGTTTTTACAGCAAGTTCAGACTCTACAGCACCTTTTACAAAGTCTTTTAGCAAGGCTTCAATATCTTCCCATTCCGCATCTTCAGTTTTGGTAATGGTCACGAAGTTACTTGCAAAAAATACCCCATTTACAAAGTTAAATTTGAATAATTCAAGTGCAAACGGTGAATCTTGTGCTGCTTCTTTATTTGGAAAATCCACACTACCGTTGATCAACAATTTATTGACCAAGAACTTCATTGTAGAAGGGTTGGGTGTAGACTCTGTATATACGTTAATCGTAGCCATGTAGTATCTATTTTTATTCCAAGCAAATATAGGTCAAATGAAGCTTTGTTAAGGTCATCTATAAGTAAAAGCTTATAAAGTGACACCTGTGTAGTTAGAAGGACTGATCGCTTTCAGTTCCTCTTTAACTTCCGCTGATACATTTAGATTATCAACAAATGTTGCAATCGTTTCTTTTGTAACATGTGTGTTGGTACGTGTTAGATCTTTTAATGCTTCATACGGCTTTGGATAGCCTTCCCTTCTTAATATAGTTTGTAGTGCCTCCGCAACAACAGCCCAATTATTTTCAAGATCATTAGCTAATGCCTGTTCGTTTAAGATCAATTTGCGTAACCCTCTCAAAGTCGATTTAATAGCAATTAGGGTATGTGCAAATGGAACACCGATATTACGTAATACCGTAGAATCTGTTAAATCTCGTTGAAGACGGGAAACTGGTAACTTAGCTGCAAGGTGCTCAAAAATTGCATTTGCAATACCTAAATTTCCTTCTGCATTTTCAAAGTCAATCGGGTTGACTTTATGTGGCATAGCCGAAGAACCGATTTGACCGGCAGTAATTTTTTGTTTAAAATATTCCATCGAAATATATGTCCAAATGTCACGGCATAAATCGATGACAATATTGTTTATCCGTTTTAAGGCATCACAGCTTGCTGCAAAGTTATCGTAATGCTCAATCTGTGTGGTCGTTTGTGAACGGTCTAACCCCAAGATATTGTTTACAAAATTATTCCCAAAATTGATCCAATTTGTCGCTGGATATGCAACGTGATGCGCATTAAAATTACCAGTTGCACCACCAAATTTAGCTGAATACGGTACTTGATGTAATAGTTGCAATTGACGTTCTATGCGTTCGATAAAAACATAAAACTCTTTACCCAAACGAGTTGGAGATGCAGGTTGTCCATGGGTACGTGCCAACATCGGGATGTCTGACCATGACGTTGCTAATGATTTTAACTCATGAAGCAACTCTTCTATTGCCGGTGTATAACTTTCTTTAATGGCTTCTTTCCAGGAAAGTGGAATCGCTGTGTTATTGATATCTTGTGAAGTCAAACCAAAATGGATGAATTCAAGGTAGTCCTGTAATCCTAATTTTTCAAATTGATCTTTTAGAAAATATTCAACTGCTTTAACATCGTGGTTCGTAACTTTTTCTGTGTTTTTGATCCAAATGGCATCTTCTTCAGAAAAATTCCTGTAGATATCCCGCAATTTTTCATTGAGTGTTTTGTCAAACTGTTGCAATTGAGCAATACCGGATTCACTTAATGCAATAAAATATTCGACTTCTACGCGTACACGATATTTTATTAAAGCAAATTCGGAAAAAAATGCTGAAAGTTCATTGGTATTATTGTAATAGCGTCCGTCAATAGGCGTAACTGCTGTTAAAGATGATAAAGCCATAGATTGAATGATTTTTGGCAAAGGTAAAAAAATGCTTGGAGCTTAGCAATTTAATTGGTGTAGATATAAAAAAAGCCTCCTTGTTGAAGGAAGCTTTTTATACGGTGTAAATTCTTTTTCAGAGAATTAGTGAGCAGCTTTAGTTGAATCAACTTTAGCAGCAGCTGAATCTACAGCAGTTTTTGCTGAATCCAATTGCGTGTTAGCTGAATCTAAAGCAACGTTAGCTGAATCAGTAGCAGCGTCAGTTTTTTTAGCTGTTTCACCACATGATGCGAAAGCCAATGTTAAAGCTAAACCTAAGAAACCGAATTTGAATGCGTTTTTCATTTTATTAAAATTAAAATATTTTTAAATCTTGTTATTTAGGAGTTAATACCATTAAACCAAAAAGGTAACCCCTGTATTTGTTTTTTTGAAAAAAAGAAAGGCCTTTCGTAAAAAAGGCCTTTCAAAAGCTCTATTCAGTCCTAAATTATTTTTTAGTAGCAGCTGAATCAACTTTAGCAGCAGCTGAATCAACTTTAGTAGCAGCTGAATCTAATGTGTTAGCAGCTGAATCAACTAAAGCAGAAGCTGAATCTGCAGCACCTTCAGCTTTTTTCTCTGAATTGTTACAAGATGCGAAAGCTACAGTTAAAGCTAAACCTAAGAAACCGAATTTTAATGCGTTTTTCATTTTCTAATTTTCTAATTTAAATTGAAATAATTTTCTTTTTCATCTCTTAATACACGTAACCAAAAAAGGTAACCCAAAAAAAGATGTTTTTTTGAAAATATTTTTAACGCATTGTTTTTCATATATTTATATTTCTATATTTTATTCAAAACATTCCTGATTCCACTATTTTATGGATAGGAGATTGGGCGATATAAGGTAAGATATTGTCCATTCGTTTGTTTACCGGATAATTCGATCTTGTCAATTTGTATCATGTCATTTCCAAACAATTTTCGATTATTTTTCTTATTTTAAGAAGTAAACACTTAAAAAGAAATTGCAATTATGTTTGATAAAGTAAAGAATATAATGGATTTGGCAAAATCAATAGACTTTGGCAAATTGGAAGAAATATCGAAGAAAGTGGATTTGGGAGCAGTCATGGATGCCGTATCAAAAATGGATGATAAGCAGCTTCATGGTTTAATGAAAATGCTAAGTGCAGGAAAAGAAAAACAGGAATTACCGCCTATTAATGGTGATTTCTATGCTATGGATAGCAAATTAAACGATTCAGATCGTGCATTGCAATTGAAGGTAAGGGAGTTTATGGAGACTGAAGTTAAGCCAATTGTCAATAAATATTGGTTAAGAGATGAGTTCCCTTTTGAAATAGTACCGAAACTAGCAGCTTTAAATATTTGTGGCTATACCTACGATGGGTATGGTTGTATGGGGGGAAGTTCATTAATGGAAGGGATCATAGCGGCGGAGATAGCACGGGTAGATGCTTCTGTAGCGACTTTCTTTGGCGTACAGAGTGGTTTAGCCATGGGATCAATTTATATTTGCGGATCCGAAGAACAAAAACAAGAGTGGCTGCCCAAAATGCAGCAGATGCAAGTGATTGGTGCCTTTGGTTTGACAGAGCCCGAAGTAGGGTCGGGAGCAGCAGGCGGATTGACAACGACCTGTAGGAAGACAGCTGAAGGTTGGGTCTTAAATGGTCAAAAAAAATGGATCGGGAATTCCACCTTTTCCGATATCACAATCGTATGGGCAAGGGATCTTGATGATGGCGAAGTTAAGGGGTTTATTGTACGAAAGGATAATCCAGGTTTTTCAGTTGAAAAAATTAAAGATAAGATGGCTTTGCGCATTGTGCAGAATGGCCTTATTACTTTAGCGAATTGTATCGTTCCAGAAAGTGATCGCCTGCAAAATGCGAATTCCTTTAAAGATACAGGAAAGGTTCTTCAGATGACGCGAGCAGGTGTCGCTTGGATGGCCGTAGGATGTGCGCGGGGTGCTTATGAAAATGCCTTGGATTATACGCGTAAAAGGAAGCAATTTGGTAAGCCAATCGCTTCTTTTCAACTTATACAAAATCACCTGGTTGAAATGTTGTCCAATTTAACAGCTATGCAAACGCTTGTCTTCAGATTATCTGAACTACAGGATAAGGGTGAACTAAAAGATGAACATGCCTCGCTGGCCAAAGTCTTCTGTTCTTTACGTACGAGAGATATTGTTTCCAAGGCTCGAGAGGTCATGGGTGGAAACGGTATTCTGTTGGAGTATAATGTCGCACGGTTTTTGGCCGATGCCGAAGCAATTTATTCCTATGAGGGGACAAAAGAAATCAATTCACTCATAGTTGGTAGAAGTATAACTGGATTTAGTGCCTTTGTTTAGGCGAGATCCGGCTGGTTTTTGACTTCCTGTTGCCAAATATCGCTTAATACATAAAAAGGGCGTTGTTTTTTAAACAATGCCCTTTTTACTTCAGTTGGAGCAAAAAAGCAATTTTCTATTTCCGTTTAAATCGCATAATAGCAATATCTCCCATGATAAATGTCAACGTATTCTCGCTTACACTATAGGTGTTTACCTTTTCCAATGTCGAAAAGAAGGTTGCTTCACCATTACCTTCGCAGGCCATTTTCGTTGACATAATCGGGCCAAAATTAATGGTATTTCCATTGGTTTTAAAAGTCGTATTGTAGTTATTGCAGCTACTATTTCCGTTTACTTTACCACTGGCTGCGTCAAATGTCATTGTTGGTTTACGATTGGGATATAGACCATCGAAAGCGATCCGTGGGCCGGATATATAATCAAGTTCCCAAGTTCCACTAAGTTCTTGTTTATTGTTCTGAATTAACTTAAATTTTGCCAGGGGAGCCATCTTAGCTTTGTTCAGGCTAAGAATGCCATCCTTAACCGTATAATTATCTGCAGCAATCAGGTTTTTGGATAAAGCTTGTTCAATAGACATATCCGGACAGGCCATCATCGTAGACATGCCCTGAGCAAATTTAACCTTTCCATTTTTTGATAATGTCAATTCTCCACCGATGCCATTACATCCGCCACTTGCACTGTAACTTTTTTCGTCCAGCTGGAGGTAAGGCATTTTGCCGTTGATCTGATCCGCTACAGGCTGTCCATTGATTTCAATCAATTGCCATTTTTTTCCAATTACTGACGACATGCTACTGTCTGTGTTCTGCTCATTCGCATTCTTCTTGATCACAGAGCAACTTCCAAGACTAACGATTAAGATGGCCAATATGGCGATGTTTTTAAAGTTCATATTCTAAATTTTAACCTATTAACACCCTTTTTAACGTTTGGTTTGACGAAATGCTACAAAAGCTCACAAACAAAGAAGGCTTCCAATTTGGAAGCCTTCTTTATCAGTATGATAAATCTTACGATTTGTTTTTATTTTGTTGTGCTTGTTGTTGTGCACGCATCATCTCTTCCATTTTCGTTTGGAAGCTCGATTTTTTATCTGCTTTTGGATTCTTTTTATTTTCCTCCAATTTAGCTAAGATTTTCTCATCATTCACCATGGTGCGAATAACCAACTGAGTCAAGAACGTAAATAGCGCACTTAAGAAATAGTAGTAGTTCAAACCTGCTGGGAAGCTATTCAAAACAAAGAAGAAAATCAAAGGCATGATATAGCCCATGTATTTCATTTGTCCTGTAGCACCAGATGTAGCGTTGTTATACCAAGTCGTTAACAATGTTGTCAATGTCATCAAGATACACATCAAAGAGATGTGGTTGAATGATCCAAAAATAGGTGCAAATGTAAACAGCGTATCATAGGTTGACATATCCTTCATAAACAAGAAGCTTTGCCCTCTCAATTCAAATAAATTTGGAAAGAAGTAGAAGAACGCAATTGTAAATGGCATTTGTAGGACAAGCGGAAGACATCCACCAAGTGGATTTACACCAACCTGTTTGTACAATTTCATTTGTTCCTGCTGCATCAACATTTGATTGTCTTCACCCACTTTTGCTTTGATCTCATCCAGCTGCGGTTTTAATACACGCATTTTTGCCATAGAGACATAAGACTTGTAGGTCATTGGTGAAAGAATCAGCTTCAACATCAATGTTAATAAAAGGATAACGATACCGTAGCTCATATGGAAACCATCCAGGAAGTTAAATACAGGTACTGTAATCCATTGGTTGATCCAACGCATAGGGCCCCAACCCATATTGATGATCGATTGGTAGTCATTACCCTCGGCCTTCAATACATTGTATTGATTTGGTCCAAAGAAGAAGTTTAAGGAATAGTTATTGTCCTTATGATTATCAAATGCCAATTCTGCGTTTGTATTATAGAATTTGACGATGTCGGTTTCTGAAGCATGTTTTACATCCACTTTTGCATTGACAAAGCCATCTTTAGTGCTGAGGATATTAGAAAAGTAATGCTGCTTGAATGCAATCCATTGTACTTTTTTCTCCAATGCTTCATCCGCATCTTTTGATTCTGAAAGATGATCTACTTTATTATCTTCTTTATAATAAAGTGTAGATTTCTGTCTTTCAGATTCTATGTTTTGCTCTTTTTGTCTCAACGCGGTGTTCCAGTTAAGGGTCAACGTTTTTTGACTCTGCGGAATTAAATTCTGTATCCCTTTTGTGTTAATATCCAGTCCAACATTATAGCCTTTACCAGCAATCGAGTACACATATTCAATATACTGTTCGGCACTGTAATTTAGTCGGAATTTTACAGATTGTTTACCTTCACCAGAAACTTGGATATCCGAAGATTCTGTATTGAAGTATAAATCATTTGTTGATACGTTTTGACCAGCTGCGTTAAATTGAAAACCAAACTTATTGTCCTCACCATCAAAAAGCATCAAAGGTTTTCCATTGAAATTCTTTTCGCCTTTTAGTTCTACGGATTTAACTTTACCACCTTTTGTACTGATTTTGGCAATGATTTTCTCGTTTTCAATCGTAATGACTTTCTCCGTTCCAAATTTTGTCGCACCAAAAGGCTTTTTCAATTCCGCCGAATCAGCAATCACTGCTGTTTGTGCTGCTTTGGCTTTAGCGGTAGAGTCACTTTCGGCAGGCAGTCCTTTTTCTGTGCGCGCTTTAGCCTCTTGTCTCGCTTGTTCTTGTTTGATTTCCGATTCTGAAGGCTTCATCAGGTAAAATGAACCAGTGATGATAGCAAACATCAGGACCAAACCAATTAGGGTATTTCTATCCATTTTTAATAATTAAACTTAATTAATTGTATCCTTCTATTACTACTTTGATTTTTTGTTGGCCAAAGCAGCGGCTACAAAGCTAACAAAAAGTGGGTGAGGATTTGCAACAGTTGACTTTAATTCTGGATGAAATTGTCCGGCAACGAAAAATGGATGGTTTTTCAATTCGACAATTTCAACTAATCCAGTCTCCGGATTGAATCCTGAAGCAATCATTCCAGCTGCTTCATATTGTTTTAAATAGTCATTGTTAAACTCATAACGGTGACGGTGTCTTTCAGAAATTTTTGTTTTACCATAGATGGCAAAGGCCTTAGTTCCTTTTTTAATTTCACAGTCGTAAGCACCTAAACGCATTGTACCGCCCATATTGGTAATATTTTTTTGCTCTTCCATCAAATTGATGACCGGATTGCTGGTGTTGGCATCCATTTCAAAACTGTTGGCATCTTTTAATCCCAATACGTTTCTTCCGAATTCGATAACCGAACATTGCATACCTAAGCAGATACCAAAGAACGGAATATTATTTTCACGAACATACTGAATAGCATTTAGCTTACCATCCAAGCCGCGTTCACCGAAACCCGGAGCAACCAAAACTCCATCCATGCCTTTCAGCTTTTCAGCAACATTTTCTTTTGTAACACTTTCAGCAGCAATATAGCTCACTTTTACTTTACATTCGTTTGTTGCGCCCGCATGGATAAATCCTTCGATAATCGACTTGTAAGCATCTGGAAGCTCAACATATTTTCCGACCAAAGCAATATTAACTTCACTTGTCGGGTTTTTGAGCTTACCTAAAAAGTTTTTCCAGTTTTCTAGATCAGGCTCATTTTTGTTGGAAAGTTTTAGCTTTGTTAATGCTGTTTTATCAAGATTCTCCTTCAACATCAATAATGGGACATCATAAATCGTCGACGCATCGATAGATTCTACGACGGCGTTGATGTTGACATTACAGAATTGCGCTAATTTTTTACGGATTTCTTGCGATAATTTATGTTCAGTACGACATACTAGAATATCAGGTTGTACACCATATTCCAATAATGTTTTTACGGAATGCTGGGTAGGTTTTGTTTTAAGCTCACCAGCAGCAGCCAAATAAGGGACTAAAGTCAAATGGATAACCAGTGAATTATTGGCTCCTAATTCCCAGCGAAGCTGTCTTACGGCCTCCACAAACGGTAAGGACTCAATATCGCCTACAGTTCCGCCCAATTCAGTGATGATAATGTCATATTTGCCGGATTCACCCAACAGTTGCATTCTGCGTTTTATCTCATCGGTGATATGGGGAATCACTTGAACGGTTTTTCCTAAATATGCACCTTCACGTTCTTGTTGGATAACGTGTTGATAGATGCGGCCTGTCGTGACGTTATTTGCTTGTGAGGTAGGGACATTCAGGAAGCGCTCGTAATGACCTAAGTCAAGGTCTGTTTCAGCGCCATCTTCTGTAACATAACATTCTCCATGTTCATATGGATTTAATGTTCCTGGATCGATGTTAATGTAAGGGTCGAATTTTTGAATGGTAACTTTATAGCCACGCGCTTGGAGAAGTTTAGCAAGGGAGGCAGCAATAATACCTTTCCCCAACGACGAAGTAACGCCGCCCGTAACAAAAATATATTTAGTCATAACAATTAAAGGATTTTCAATTTTATGTGGTCAAAATGACCAATAATAGTTGCTCTATGTACGGGATACAAAGATAGCAATTTTTATTCAAAATCAGAATTGAAGATCGCTCGATTAATTAAATTAAAAATAGATATTACCTTGGCTATCTATTGTTGTCTTTAATGTAGGCTGTGCTTTTGACTTGATTTCAATGCGATAGAAATTATTACTGTTTGAAAATACAATCTCATAATTTTTGTGCTCATTTATAATTTCAGGATATAATTTGCTTAACTCCTGAATTGACGTTGCATAGCGTTTTTTATCCTTTCTATAGATCTGTTGCAGGTAAAAGATGTTCCAGGTAACTTTTTCGAGTGCGAGGAATTGCTCATCGATAGGTTGATGGTCTGTGTCGTTAACAAATTTTATATGTCCCCATCGCTCAGGGTAATGCATATTAACGAGGCCGATTGGAGACCATACCCAGTTCTCTTCAGCGAGCGTCTTACCCGTGTTGTCTTTTCTCTTGCTGTAGGTTGTTTCGGTGTTGTCATAATGCCACTGAACACGTGAGAAGTTTATCTTCCAGGTTTCATTTGCTTTAATCTGATTTCCTTCGCCAAAGTATTTTAGACTTTTTACAGGTATTTTCATTTCCACAGTCCAAAATTCATCCTTGTCTTGAGGATTGTTGATGGCCCCAGCATGATAGACTGCACTTTCCATATCTTTTGTGTCCCAATTTAGATTAGCCCTGCCGCCAAAGCGATAAGGTTTAGTCATCAAAAGATCCATTACGGTATTTAATGCGTTTATTTCAATCTCTATATATTCTGGCGATAATAGATTTGGCTTGAGAAAGATCTCAAAATCATTGTCATGATAGATGATTGTATCTTTTTGTCTTAAATATCCTTTGATATGGGGTTCTTGAAGCTTAGCAAAAATGTAAAGATTTTCCTTGTCCCAAAGCATCTTGACTTGTGTCTTAAAAGTAGGGGCAGGTTTATTTGATCCCTCAATATCCTTAAAAGAATCTGTCCATATCGCTTTTGACCAGGAAGCTTCACTGTCCTTTCCGTCAATCGTGATCGCATCTGTTACTGGAAGTACATAATACGTTTGAGGGCGCGACTGTAGCTGAAGAAATTCATTCAGATTTCGTTGTGCAAAAATAAAGGTCGGATAGATGATAAAAGTAAGGATAAAAGCTATAGTTCTCATCAAGATACAGTTTGATTTTTAACGGTAGCAAAGTTAGGATGGAACAATATAAAGTTTTTTTTAACTATTTGTAATCATCTACGATTCTACCTTTCAGATACGGTGCTAAAAGTAAGTAAAATGTTTTAGCGCGGCAAAAGAGGGGTGGGGTTTTGATGGACATTATCTAATTGTCCTAAATTTATTACAGAAGGAAGTTGGTTGTGCTGTCTGCGTTTGAGAAGCCAGGGCAATATAGTCAATAAAAAAAGGCTTTGAATATATTCAAAGCCTTTTTTTATGTTGTAATAGTCGTAATTAGATTCTTTTCGATTTAATACGAGCAGCTTTACCAGTAAGGCCGCGTAAATAGAATAATTTCGCGCGACGAACTTTACCGTAGCTGTTTACTTCAATTTTTTCAATGTTTGGTGAGTTTACAGGGAAAATACGTTCAACACCTACACCGTTTGAGATTTTACGAACGGTAAAAGTAGCGTTAGCACCTTCGCTGTTTAATTGAATTACTACACCTTGGTACACCTGTACACGCTCTTTATTTCCTTCGCGAATTTTATAATGAACGCTGACGGTATCTCCAGCTTTGAAAGCGGGAATTTCATTCTTTACTACCGCTTGTTCTTCTACAAATTTTACTAAATCCATGATTTCGAGTAATTATTAACGATTTATATCCTGTAAAAATCGGAATGCAATATTACGACTTATTTTCTGAATATAAAAATACTTTTTTAAAAAACTATTGACTGATATTCAAATCGGATGCAAAGATATGAAAATGAAATGGATAATCTAAAGATATTTTGAATATTCCTTTGTAGGCTATATGGAGTGGGTTTTTAATTACTAAAATCAATAGAGTATGTGCTTTTTGTAAAAATATTGTGCAATCAATCAGCTATTTAGTGATTAATTTTCTGTAGGGTGTTGACAAAGTCAAAAAATGATTCGATATTTGTGCCACACAAAACAAAGGTGATACCTTTTCGGGGTGTAGCGTAGCCCGGTATCGCGCCACATTTGGGATGTGGAGGTCGTAGGTTCGAATCCTGCCACCCCGACTTAAAAGCTCTAACGAACGTTAGAGCTTTTTTTGTTTCCTTCCTTTTATTCGTCCCGCAAGCTGTTTACAGGATTAGCTACGGCTGCTCGAATGGCCTGCCAGCTTACCGTAATCAGTGCGATACCTATTGTTACCAGTCCTGCGAGCACAAACATCCACCATTGGATCTCGATGCGGTAGGCAAAGTCTTCCAACCATTTGTTCATGACTAGCCAGGCAATCGGGGAGGCAATTATCAAGGCAACTAATACGGGTTTTATAAAATCTTTGGACAATAAAGTAGTAACGCCCGATACCGAAGCGCCCAGCACTTTTCGGATTCCGATCTCTTTATTTCGTTTGGCGGCCGTAAAAGAGGCTAAACCATATAGGCCCAGGCAAGCGATAAATATGGCCAATCCGGAAAAAAGACTGAGTATACGTTGTTGCCTCAGATCGGTTTTGTAAAGCGTGTCGAATTTCTGGTCCAAAAAGCTGTATTCAAAAGGGTATAAAGGAGCTACTTTCCCAAATGCAGTTCTAATAGTTTTTAGCGCTGCAGGGAAATCTTTTGTGTTTAAGCGAATAAGGGCTACCCTTAGATCATCAGAAGGGGCAATAACTAATGCATCCATGTTTTCTTTTAGAGATAGGAAGTTAAAATCATCTATTACACCAATGATTTTTCTGGGGGATTGATCACGGATCGTATTTTTTATCCATTTGCCAATGGCCTGTTCGGGGGTAAATCCGAGTATCGATGTTGCAGTACGGTTAACTAATACAGCGCTAGTGGAGTCTGTTGGGTATTGTGCTGAAAAGTTTCGGCCTGCAATTATTTTGAGGTTCAGTGTGCTTACATAGTCGAAATCGGTGAATTCCGTCCTTGATCTCCACTTCTCCCCATTTTTACTCTCCACTTCAAACGTATGGCTATCGAAGAAGCCTCCTGGTTCACCGGACATAAAGGAGACCGATGCAATATCACTGCTCACAGATAATTCGTTTTTGAATGTACGAAGGTTGTTGTACAGTTCTTCATTGTCTATTGGAATAACCACAGTCTGTTGGTTGTCGTAGCCGAGCCCTAGTTCTTTCACATATTTCATCTGCTTGGAGATAATCAGTGTACCGATGATAAGTAAAATGGATATGCTGAATTGGAACACAACCAGCGTATGTCGGAACAGTGTGCCACCCTTGCCCAAGCGCAATTTACCTTTTAATGCCTGTATAGGGGAGAAGGTTGAAAGGTATAAGGCAGGGTAACTTCCGGCTAATAGCCCTACTATGACAATAATTGCAATCAAAAAAATATAGATTGGCCATGAATTCCATGGGACCGTTAGGGTGTATCCCAATAGTTGATTATATACAGGCATGAGTAGTTGCAATAGACACATGGCGAGTATGCAGGATATGGTGGTTAATAAAATGGATTCTCCGATAAACTGCCCCATTAATTGAAGACGTTGTGCTCCAAGTACCTTTCTTAAACCAACTTCTTTTGATCGGTCAACTGCACGTATTGTCGAGAGATTCATGAAATTGATGCAGGCAATAATCAATATAAGGATGGCGATGGAGAGAAAAATGTAAATAACTTTTTTGTCACCATGTTTTGCGCTGTCAAATGCGCTGTGGGATTCAAGATAGACATCTTTTAGCGGTGTAAGGGCAAGATCAAAATGGATACCCATATTGGTAGAAACTGCTTTCATATGCCTATTCATGAAATCGGGCAATTGCTTTTGCAATTGCCTAACATCTTTATGTTCGTCAAGTAAGATGTAAGTGAATAAATTGTTGTTTTGCCAAGCTTTGAACGGTTCGGTATTGATATAATTGGATAATGGAATGATAAGATCAAATTCCAGATGCGAATTGACCGGAAGATCTTTTGCAATCCCGGTAACGGTTAATTGTTTCGTTTTATCAAGCTGTAGTATTTTACCGATGGGATTCTCATTTCCAAAATATTTTTTCGCAGTTCTTTCCGTTAATACAACACTTGTTGGATTTTTTAAAACAGTCATTGGATTTCCCTTGATGAGCGGAAAACTAAATAGTTCAAAGAAATCGTCATCTGCAATAAAGAGTTTCTTTTCATTGAATGCGATATTGCCAAAAGAGAATAACCCATTGGCAGGCATTACCCGTACAGCTTTTTTGATATCATCGGGATAATCGGTTAATAAGGCAGTGGCATAGGGTGCAGATAAATAAGGAGCGCGGTCCTTGCTGTTGTCAAAGCCACGCATGACCCGATAGATACGGTCACCTTGGCTGTGAAACTTATCAAAACTAAACTGATTGGCGATAAACAGGAATATCATTGCACAGACGGTGATGCCTATTGTTAAGCCAAGGATATTGATAAAGGAAAAAACCTTGTTCTTAATAAGATTTCTCCAGGCGATTTTGAAATAGTTCTTTATCATACTTTTCGTTATAAGTGTTCATTTTGACTTTATGGTAATCAATCCCGTTGAAGGATAGCCTGATTTCTATTTTTGAAAAAATGTTCAATGAGTCAATTTCAAAAAAACTGCCAAAGGGCTAAAGTGTTTTTAATCAGTAGATTGATTTCTTTTTTTGTGAGCTAAGTGTTTGGATTCGAACACTTCATGTTCATATCCGAACATGCTACAGTTGAGAGGTCAAAAAGATTATGATTGACCGGTAGGCGTTTTAGCGAAGTAACAGCTATTGGGAATAGCATTGGGTTTGATTGTATAAAGGAGCGGTCCGGGCAAAGAGTATGTCGCAATGTAACAGCTTGTTAGTTTTATTTTGCGTTTTTCATTTGCAAATAATTTGTAAGAAGCGTATATTTGTGCCACACAAAACAAAGGTGATACCTTTTCGGGGTGTAGCGTAGCCCGGTATCGCGCCACATTTGGGATGTGGAGGTCGTAGGTTCGAATCCTGCCACCCCGACTAAAAAAGCTCTAACGAAAGTTAGGGCTTTTTTCGTTTCAGGGTAGGAAGGCGAACCTACGGCCTTTAGGATATTATTTAGTTTGATCCGGAGGAGACTCAGTCAGGGCCAGCCAATCCCACTATTTCAGCTAGCTAAGCGTTAACTTCGCTATTCAGGGCAGTCATGCTGGTTTTTAAAATTATTTTGGATCGAAATCGATATGTGTTTTAAATGTTTTGTAAATTATTTTACAATAAATCAGCTTGTTAGGTGTTATGTAAAGAATATTTTTGAAAAAAACATATTTTTAGTTTACTTTTGTGCCACACAAAACAAAGGTGATACCTTTTCGGGGTGTAGCGTAGCCCGGTATCGCGCCACATTTGGGATGTGGAGGTCGTAGGTTCGAATCCTGCCACCCCGACTAGAAAAGCTCTAACGAAAGTTAGGGCTTTTTTTGTTTCAGGGCATTCAGGCGAACTTACGACCAGGTGCATTCTTCGCATTTTTTAACATTATATCCTTGTAAACCCGCTGTTAAACAGTTAAATTGCTTGAAATTTATTGTCAATTAGAATATAAACATAAATAATATGAACAGAAAAGCGGCATTTCTTTTAGGAATTTTGGCCTCTTGTGCATTACCGCAAGTAACCTTTGCTAAACATTCAATCGGAGAATCCATCCATTATCAACAAGACGTAGAAGGCAAAGAGCTGATTGGTCGATGGGACATCGAAGTTGATATTAATGGTACCCCTGCACCATCCTGGTTGGAGGTAAAATTGTCGGGCTATAGAACTTTAGTCGGTCATTATGTGAGTACTTCCGGAAGTGCTCGGCCAGTTTCACAGGTATTTTATGAGAAAGGAAAGTTTAGATTTGCTATCCCACCTCAATGGGAAGGCGGAAAGATGAATCTAAGTGTTGAAGGAGAGGTTGTAAACGGTGTATTGCAAGGGACAATAACAGAGCCTGATGGGAAAACATATCGCTTTAAAGGTGTTCGTGCTCCGGAGCTGAAGCGAACAGCTGCAGTAAAATGGGGTAAGCCCATTCAGCTGTTCAACGGCAAGGATCTGTCAGGATGGAAAGCTACCGGTAAAACGAATCAGTGGGTGGTGAAAAACGGAATTTTGACTAGCCCGCAATCTGGTTCTAATTTGGTCTCTGAGCAAAAATTTGAAGATTTTAAATTACATGTTGAATTTAAAATTCCAGCAGGAAGTAATAGTGGTGTCTACTTAAGGGGCCGTTA
This sequence comes from uncultured Sphingobacterium sp., assembly GCF_964277905.1. Lineage (NCBI taxonomy): Bacteria > Pseudomonadati > Bacteroidota > Sphingobacteriia > Sphingobacteriales > Sphingobacteriaceae > Sphingobacterium > uncultured Sphingobacterium sp. Next base: position 3,451 of record NZ_CAXYKD010000034.1, on the reverse strand, counting down.
TGAGGTTCAGATAGAAGATAGTCCCAAGGATGCACATCCTAATGCTGTGCTTTTCGCAGGGGTATATGGCTTCTTAGCTGCAAATGAAATGGTCAATAAAGGAGCCGGAGAATGGCAAACCTATGATATTACATTGGTAGGACGTCTAGTGACGGTTGTGGCAAACGGAAAGACTGTTATCAGTAACCAAGAAATCCCTGGTATAACGGGCGGTGCTTTGGATAGTAAAGAGGCAGAGCCGGGACCAATTTATTTCCAAGGGGATCATGGTCCCGTGGAATTCCGAAAAGTGATTATTACTCCAGCTATTAAATAGCATAACATGATACAAAGGCTATCTGAAAAGGTAGCCTTTTTAAATCCCTATGACAACGACTACAATATCTTCATTCTGGTAGGAGGTGTAATAGCGTTCAATGGAGCCGTGAGCTTTGTACTCTTGCAGCTCTTCAAAAACCATTTTTTTTAACATTCCTTTTCCCTTGCCATGAATAAACTTTATTTCGTTCATTTCCCAATAAATAGCTGCGTCTAGATTAGATCGCATAAAATCAATGGATTCTTGTAAGAGCTCCTCTGGCGAATAATCTTCCCAATCTTCAAGGAAAGTATCGGTATGTAAGTCTACGATAGCTGGTGGTTTGCGCATTTCTCAATATTTTACAATGCTGCAAAAGTATAATAAAACGGCGACTTAATAGGTTAAGTCACCAACGAAATCAATTGCTTGAGCAAATTTTTCATGCCATTTTTTGATAATAGCTGCAATTTCATACTCTTCCTCATCGGCATGGTTGAGCATGAGTAACTCGATCGATTGGAGTAGCTGTTTGAGATCTAGAAAATAACCGTCGAAGTCCCGGAACGCAGAGACAGTATCCCGAATAAGCAGCATGGCATCATGTCGAAGTGTAATCATATCATGACGTGAAGATATTCGGTCCAGCAACCATTCCTTTTGGAAATTGGAGTCAATATGTCTGTTGCAAGCCTGATTAAAAAGCAATTCAAATTCAACAATTTGATGTTTCAGGTCATATATAGCTTTTTGGAGCTCTTCAAAAGTACTGATGATCTTTTCTTGGGTCTCCATGTTTTTTGATATAATTGCCATGATATTTTACTTAAAAATGTATGCGCTTGGTTTTTAGTTATTTAAATAAAAGCATGTAAGGTATATACAAATAGTTCAGCCGAATGTTTTACATGTCTAAAATTCGGTTATGACTTTTGTATATAAAAGAAGAGACTGAGCTTAAAACGGAACTGAGTTTTTTCGGTTTTTGGTCCCGTTTTCAAATCGTAGATTTTTTTTGAAACCTAATTTATTTAATACTATTTAATTTTAAGTATATTTAATATGCTGTATTGCAGCCAATACAGTGTAAATGTATTAACTATGTTAGCATCTAGTTTTGTTGATTTCTTTAAGAAGAGGAGGACCTATATCCTTTTTTTAGCACTGCTGTTGGTATGCAGTTTACCCATGTGTCATGGGCAATATAAGCTGAAAGATTCTACAAAATTTATAAACGATCAGTTGCCCAGGTATCTCGGAAGAATGGGGAAGATTAAGTCTAGAAATTATCCCCTTGGTGGTCGTGAAGCAATCTTGCGGATATTACTGAAAGACTATTACGTGTATAGATTGGTATCAGGAGAGGATAGTTTGGATAGGGAACGTTATCCTGCTTTATGGAATCCTCTTTCGGTTCAAACATTTAAAAAGCTAAATACGCGTGATATGTTTAGTTACTGTATGCTTGCACCTGAGTTTGAGATGCAAAATTGTGGTTCCTTGGGGCGGTTGAAAGGTCAACATATATTTGGAGTCTTTTATCGAGGGGACATACCGCTGGAATATTGGAGCAATAGACAGTTGGTTGCTTTGCATGGAAATAGAGATTCTGTTGTACGATATGTAGACCAGATGTGGTCTACACTCGATTTCATTGGCGAGAACACCAAAGATTTAGCGGTTGAATTGATGATGTGGGAGTTGATACCAAAGGTGTTGGATAAGTTGGTTCTGACGCCAACTGACAACGATCTGTATGCTCTATTGGTGCAAATAATGATGCGTTTGAATTTCAAACCTTTTGAAGATTCAGCTATTTATGAGCAATTGTATGGTTCGGAATCTTATATAGGAAGTCGAATTGAAAGCAATGCAGAAAATCGGAATGACATTATGAAACTCGCGCGGGAATGTTTTGAAACGCTAAATACATCGCCTGGCTTCCAATTGCCAACTTATATCAAACGGGAACGTTTCTTAGATCCACCTTCTTCAAGGGAGCTGTCACATCGGACGAGCACTTCGAAAGGACCAGATTGGAAGTGGAAAAAAGTAGATGTGCCGCATTATAAGCTAAAGCTGTAGATCTTTGTCTGGAAGCAAAATTTACCATGAAGGTAAAGTATCTTTTTAACTGTAGTCTTTTCTAAAGCTTATACTAGTTTGACCATAAGTAGGGGAGTAGGTTATTTCCTTTTTTTTTACGTTATTCGCGTAAACGAAAAATAGCTTAAGATATAATATAATGAAGGAAAAGGCAATTGGAAATTACCAACTAGAAATCTGTTCAAATTCCGTAGCATCAGCAATTGAAGCCGAACAAGGAGGAGCGACCCGGGTAGAGTTTTGTCAAAATTTGGAAAACGGAGGCACTACTCCTTCATTTGGTCAGTTGCAGTTAGTGCGGAAACTGGTGAATATTGGTATTCATGTGCTTATCAGGCCGCGTGGAGGTGATTTTCTTTATACAGAGACCGAGATCTTAGAAATGATAGCAGATATTCAGTTGTGCAAGGAATTGGGGATAGATGGTGTTGTAATAGGTATTCTGAACGCAGATGGTACGGTGGATAAAGTGAATACTTTGCGATTGGTGGAAGCTGCGCGTCCCATGCATGTTACCTTTCATCGTGCTTTTGATCGCGTGGAAGATCCTTTTCAGGCATTGGAAGATGTCATTGAACTGGGGATAGATCGCATTTTGACATCTGGTCTTCAAAATTCTGCTTTAGCTGGAGCTCCATTACTCAAGCAATTAGTTCAACAAGCAAATGGCCGTGTTGTAATTATGCCTGGTGCAGGTGTCGATGCAGCTAATATAGTTCATATTTTAGCGCAAACTGGTGCAGTTGCAATACATAGTTCAGCTAAAGAGCTGCATGTTTCGAAGATGAGGTTTAACCAGAGTCAGGTCAATGGAATGGATGAGGCACAGTGGATGAGCTCAAAAGAAAAAGTCCACCAAATGGTGGACCTATTAAAAAGCCTTTAAAGTAGTACTTTAAAGGCTATTAAATTCTTCTTACTATTTAGCTTCTGAAGCTAATTGATTTAAGATAGCATCGTTTTTAACGATTTGGTTGCTAGCTTTCATTTTTGATCTAGAACCTAACTCTACGTTAGTTCCTAATTTCAAAAACTGAACTTCAACAC
>NZ_CAXYKD010000033.1:0-22799 GCF_964277905.1 uncultured Sphingobacterium sp. | reverse complement strand
TTAGGATTCGAAAGAAGGGTCGGCCGGGTTCGATCCAATGGAGGCTCAGGGCTGTGCTTGGGAAATGAGGGGCTGAGCCAATCCCAGCGGGATCACTAAAGAAAAGCTAATCGCAAGATTAGCTTTTTTTGTTTAACACTCACGGGAACTTCTTTTTGTTCTGCAAAAATTACCGGTAAAACCGAAAAGCTACAACAACACCTACGCGCAATCCCGTTCAGCCTATAGTTTACCTATAATCTAATATTGAACTGTTCTCACAAAACTATTTTCATTATCAGTTGTCTCTATTTATACAGACAAAAATTTAAATGATGAAAAGACAATTAACATGTATAATGATGTCATCCTCTTTTTTCCTTATTACAAGCTGCTCCGTAATAGAAGGGATATTTAAGGCTGGTGTTTGGACAGGTATCCTCATCGTAGTTGTTATAGTCGCCCTTGTCCTTTGGCTCATCAGTAAACTTTTCGGTGGCACCAAATAACAGCCTCCTTTTTTAACAAACTTTTCAACACCTTTCGCCCGAATACCAACAACATCTCATCAATTCTCATTAACAACGCTTTTCTTGATCTCCATTTGAAAACATGTTTTTTATCTTATCTTTATAATTTCAAGAATTTACGGGCTCAATACAACAAAAATAGTAACCGATAATTCAAGAATAATTCTAGTGCTATCTTACCATCGTATTGACGCTAGAACATTTGTAATCAATGAAAGAGGATCGAGCACATGAAGAGATTTACGTTAAAAGAGATTGGCCAACAGTTAAACCTATCTCCAGGAACCATTTCCAAAGCACTAAACGATAGCCATGAAATAAGTGCAGAAACAAAAAAGCTAATCTTAGATTTTACGCAGAAAATCAATTATATACCAAATTTCTCCGCAAAAAGCTTAAAAACGGGGCGTTCAAACACCTTAGCAATCATTGTTCCATTTATCTCAAGCTCTTTTTTCTTTGATTTCTACGAAGAGATCTCGCACATTCTATCGCAGACGAATTATAAACTGATCCTATTGCAGACTTTTAACGACGAGAAAAAAGAAAAAGAAGCGCTTGAACTTTGCATACAAAGCAATATCGAAGGAGTGATCATTTCCCCTGTGAAAAATGATTCAAGCTTATCGCTTTTGTTTTATATGATGGAGCAGGTTTGTCCTGTTATTATTTTCGACCGAATAAACCATCAGCTCGATACATTCAAAATCGGAATCCAAAACAACAAGGTCATCTACCAGGCAACAGAAGAAATGATCAAAAACAGCAGAGAAAATATCATTCTTTTACTCTGTAAAGATATTGGCGGAAATGTAAGCCGTATAAAAGGATATAAAGATGCACTCTTCAACGCCGGCGTACCCTTCAAAGAAGAAAATATTATAGAAATATCCTATTCCAGCCCCAAGGACAATATCGACAACGAACTGGAAAGCAAAATAAACACGTTATTAAATAAGCCCTCCGCTCCAAATGCACTCCTCTCAACGACAGACACCTTGTCGTTAAAAGTTTTGCACATATTAAATAAGTTGAAGGTGAAAATTCCTGATGACATGAACTTAATTGGCTTTAGCAACACCCCTTTTGCAAACAGTCTCAATCCATCTCTAACAACAATCACCCAACCAACACAGCTTATGGCAGAAAAATCGGTAGAACTCCTCTTGCAGATGTTAAAGAAAAAAAACAAAAAGAATTATTTCGAATTCGAGACGTATTTTTTGGACTGCAGTATCGAACACCGAAAATCTACATCATCCCTTTAAAGAAAAGGTCAAAATTCCGCTATGGAATTTTGACCTTTTCAGAAAATACCGATCTCTACTATTAATGATCGACCGCAACATCCACCAATTAAACCTTACTTAATCAATGATCGCAATGCATGGACAGGCAAATCTATTTTAGTATCATTAGATAGATTCCCGTTCAATGTTCCCCATTGCAAACTATCTAAACGGACAGATGATTTCCCTTCAGTCTTGATATTCAGAAGACCAACTTTGGCTTCAGGTCCTTTCCTATTGAAATAAACTTCTGAATTGCTTGCCACAATATCTGCACTTTGATAATTCGTACGCGGAAGCCCCAAAACACTATTCGTCGTGTTAACAAATAAACGACCAACAAGAGAATTCCCCTTACTGTCCGTCCCACCAAGATCATCAATAGTGGAATTTGTCAGGTTCAGGTTCAACGTATTTATAACGGATTTCTCTGCAAGGGAAAATGCCTCAACGCTATCACCTACTACAGTCAACTCGTTCAACTTGGCGGACAACTCGTTAATACCCGCATTTTTTAATCTCAAAACCTTAAGATCAGGTGAAAAAATATAGATTGACTTATACCCCCCCTCTCCTCCTGATAAAAGATCTAAGGTAAGATTGCCAGATTGATCGACATTCGTTTTCACAAAGTCGGCTTGACTTTTATTAACTTTAACCATAAACTTATCACTTTTCACCCAATACAACCCTACACCACTTGCATTGGTACCTACAATATAAAGCTTATCGAAAGCTGCCAAGGGGAACGACCGATAATAAACATCCTTTGCACCTGGCTTAGATACCTCCTGCTCAACATCAGCATTATATTTTTTCGCATCCACTCGATTTATACGAACAAGGTAGGACGCGACAAGCATCGGAACCGCGAATAAGCCTATTGCTAATCCCATTATTATTTTTGTACTTAATTTCATGACTCATTTTGATTAAAATTCTGACTTACAAACCGTCTATAACGTTGCTCTAACTCATCCAGACCGATTTCCAATAAATAAATATTACGAAAAAACAAGGGAAGATCTTCTTCTAGAAAAATTGCCTTTCTATATAACTTCACATTCTTCACCGATTCTTGTGTCAGAAAAAAACCGATCCCGCGCTTATTGGCTATAATTTCTTTCTGCTGCAACACATCGTAGGTCCGCATAACAGTATTGGGGTTAACCTCCATCTGAACTGCCAATTCCCTTACTGAGGGGAGCTTTTCATCCACTTTCCAGGTCGCTAGCAAAATATGATCACATACGTACTCAGCAATCTGAAGGTAAATGGCTTTATTTGCATTGAACTCCATATTAAATCTCCTTTTCTTTTAACCTTAAAAAAGCAATCGCCCAAATCATTATGGTAAGCAACACTCCTACAGCGCCGATCAATGCAAAAATATGATTTGAATCAGACCAATAGTTATTATCCATTGTACCTACGGTATCCTGGGTCTGAGTCTTCATTAAGTAAACAAAAAGACACATCCAAACAACACAGTAAAGCACAAGAAAAATAGCCGTCTTTACATATTGATAGTTTTGGTAGACGATCCCACCAAGTAAGAAAATTGCATTCAGAAGAATTGGTACAAAACAAAAATAATAAGCCGGCTCAGGGTATTGAACCTTGAAAAAGTACTGCCATAGATCCACACTGACCGTCTCTCCTGATGGCTGTACTTCATTTACAACCACAGAACCAACGCTCCTCAAATAAGAAACAAATGCCAAATCGATCAAATAAAAGACCAATAAGTATGAACCAATACTCACGACAACCGTATAGAATAAGCTGACCAGAAACTTTTCCAATTGTGACGCCGGAATCATCAGCTCAAAAATCGCCCGGGTCTTTTTCCCTAAATCAGCAAAATAACTGCTCGAGATAACCGTTACAAAAAAGAGTCCCAAGATACAAAACAACGGTGCTCTGAAATTTAGCAGCGAATAAACAGTATTCTTTTTGATGTCATCATAATTTGATCCCAAATTAACTGCATAAAAACCAAAAATTACCCCGGCAATAATCCCTATTGACATCAGATAAATTCGCCCAAAACCAATCCATTGTCTTCGAATCAGTCCAAAAAAACGCGTGGCATTAAATAGATTTGACATATTCATCATGTTTAATAAGGTCCGTAATTTTTTCCTTGCACTGTAACACAGCATTAAATAGCAACTCCAAATCCAGTTTCGAATCTTCTACCGACGAGTTTGGGAGAATAACATTAAAACCACCCACGCCTTCTTCGGAATAGAGTGTATCCAAAGGCAACTCTCTTACTTTTTTAAAGCATAAGCGATCAGTAATCACATGCATCGGAGCGTTGAGTGCAACCTTATGATCATCAAGCAAAATAACAGCATCAATAAGATTATCCAGATCACGCACCTGATGTGTGGAGATAATTACACATCGATCGTCAGTAATGGCAGAAGCCATAATCTTTCGAAACTGAACCTTAGAAGGAATATCCAAACCATTCGTTGGTTCATCCATGATGATCACTTTTGTGTTAGACGCCAAACCAAAAGAAATAATATATTTCTTTTTCTGTCCATAACTCATGTTTGCTAATTTTTGCTCAATAGGAATATCGAACTCACGGATAAGCTGATCAAAATATCCCTCATCGAAGTTGGGGTAAAACCCTGCATTAGCCTTCAGAAACTGTTCCGATTTTACGGCAGGGAGATAAAACTCTTCCGGAATAAAACTAATCTCCCTTAACAAGGAAGGTTCCCTTCGATTAGGGTTATGCCCCAGCACATCAACTCGCCCCGAAACAGGATATACCAAACCGGCAATATTCTTAAGCAAAGTTGATTTGCCAGCACCGTTCTTCCCCAACAAGCCATAGATATGCCCCTGCTTCAATTCAAGATCCATATGAAGAAAAAGTGGCCTTGATTTACTATAGCTGAAATTTAGATTTTGGATAGTAACCATACTGCTGTATTATTTAATTAATACACTAATATAGAAACGAATTTTATATAATTCCAAAAATATTTTAAAAAAAAATACAGGCAGGGCTTTGCTTACGCTCAGGCATTACTTTATTTTAATAGCGCCAATCGGGCATAGGATAACATAAACACTCAATTTATGTAATAAACATAATGTAATGACAAACAAATAGTTATTTAAATACATTATGAAATTCATAATAAACAAAATGCAACTTTAATGACATGCGTTATCCGTGTTAAAAAACTGAACAACTTACAACTATCCGTCAAAACTAAAATAACCCCATTCTAAGCCTAAATAAATTAAAACCACACAAACCCCTTTAGAACAACAAACAGCACCTCAGAGAGGCTAAAAACAGCCAAAACCAAAACATACAAGAGTAGTATTGATTACTCAATAGGAAATACCTTTGTTCTTTCAATCATTTGAACTGTGTGTTTGGACTAGTTAATCGTTATTCTCCACCTTACCGAGAAACAGCAAATTACACGCAACAGTAGCATTAACCAAGAGTTAAACAAAACACAAAACAAACTAACAATCAAAACAATAAAAAACTTATATAAAGAATAAATACACATAAATATGACATCACTTGAGCAACAGATTAGTCAACTGATGAAAAACCACCGTCTATTTTTGGCGATGATATTGCTTAAAATAGCTTTAAATCTATTTTATTACCATCTTTGTCTGTATGATGAATTACATTTATCCTTTCATTCTAGCGATGCATTCTTTATGGAGATGGGAGGTATTGATTGTACTAACGATTAGTCTCGTGAACTTTTTTTACAAAAGAAAAAAGGAACTTCCATTCTCCCCTACCGATCAGTTTCTTGTAAAAATTACGGTTATTTCTTTTTATATTCAGCTATTTTTGGGTTTTAGCCTCTATGTACTGAGTCCCATCACACAGTACTTTCTGCAACATTTTAACGAAGCAGTTCACCTCAGGCAAATTCGCTTCTTTGGCATGGAGCACAGTAGCATGATGATTATTGCCGCAATCTGCTTAACATTAGGTGCCCTTAAAAGCAAAAACGCCGATACAAACGATCGACGTTTTAAAATATTATTAATCTGGTTTGGACTAGCTCTCCTGATCGTCCTTAGCTCCATTCCCTGGGAATTCTCGCCGCTGACAAGCAGACCTAGTTTTCGATCATTTTAATTAGCTATTTTGCCAGTTGGCTTTTCTTTTATTTCGCATTGCATCCATTCCCTCTTTGAAATCATTGGTTTTACGCAAATCTGCCAAAGTCTCCAACAGAAAGCTATACTTATCATCATAATCTTGCTCTTTTAATTTTCGCAGCGCTACAAAACCCCTTGATATAGCCAAAGGAGCATTTTCCAGGATCGTCCTTTTCAATTCAATCAATACTGTTTCTTCAGCATCCAGCATGCCATACAAGATTTCCTTTTCCAAAGCCTCCGCAGCAGAAAAAGACCGACCACTGATACATAGATCCATCGCTTTTCTTTCAGGCATATATTCTATAAGCAACGCCAACACCTGAAATGGAAAGAGTCCAATTTTCACTTCAGGCAAAGAAAAACGTACATGTGGGAGAGCAAATAAATACGTACAGGATAATGCTATCAAAAAACCACCTGCAATAACATCTCCCCTAACAACACAGATTGAAGGCTTATCTAAACAGGCAAATATTTCTGCCAGTGACTTTTCAACCTTGGGAATTGCCGAATTTCCAATATCTAATGTGGGGTCCTCAAAAGCTTTAAGATCCATACCAGCACAGAACACCGGACCTTCAGCCTCTATTTGTATTAAACGAACATCAGGATTGCTATTCGCCAAATTCAATGCATAGGCTATTTCGCTCACCATTGTCGGACTAAAAGCATTTCTTTTATCCGAACGAGCTAAGGTCAAGTTGAACACATGCCCCTCAACGTGCACTTTAATAAAATTCAGTTTTTCCATCTACAAAATCATTTGTCTGAAGCTATGCTCCAATCCGATTATTTCAGCATCAGTTCCTCGTCCAAAATAATGCAACAACAGCTCTGAAGGTATATTACCGACCAAATCATCTTTTGCAAATGGACAGCCGCCATAACCGAGCAATGCGCCTTCAAATTTACGGCAACCCGCCAGATAAGCTGCTTCAACCTTTGCAAGACTCTCCTCTCGCCTTGCATGAAAATGTGCGCCTACTTCCAGTGTTGGAAAACGAGTTTTAACAAAACTAAATAATTCTGAGATCTGCTTTGCATCGGCTTCTGAAGTTGTGTCTGCCAAAGAAAATTCCCGAATGCCAAGATCGCATAATTTTCCAATCCACTCTTCTACCAAAAGCGGGGACCAAGGGTCACTGTATGGGTTTCCAAAAGCCATGCTAATATAAACAACCAGAGATTTATGCTGCGAGTCGGCCAAAGCTTTCATTTCTTTTACCTGCTGATAAGAAGCCGCCAAGCCCATATTGGTATTTCGAAGTTGAAATGTTTCCGATATTGAAAATGGATACCCTAAAAAGTGGATTTTTTCCTCTAGAGCTGCCTCCTGCGCGCCCCGAAGATTGGCGACAATCGCCAATAACTTCACTTTCTCATTCGTCCTGATTCCTTCCAGTACTGCTTTTGTATCCGCCAACTGCGGAACTGCTTTCGGCGAAACGAAAGATCCAAAATCAATAACATCAAACAGCCCACTTTCGATTAACGTATTGATATGTTTAATTTTCTTATCCGTCTCAATAAAGTTATGAAGCCCTTGAACAGCGTCTCTTGGGCAATCAACCAACACAACTTGATCCCTCATAATATGCTATAAAATATCTTTCTCAATCTCTCTAGCGATCACCATTTTCTGAATGCTTGAAGTCCCTTCACCTATTGTACATAACTTGGCATCTCTAAAAAACTTCTCGGCAGGATAGTCCTTTGTAAATCCATAACCACCAAAGATTTGTACAGATTCATTCGAAACACTAACGGCAGCCTCCGACGCATAAAGTTTAGCCATCGCACCAATTTTAGAAACACGATCTCCATGATCCTTTAAATAGCCCGCCTGCCTCGTCAACAGTTCACTGGCTTCCACCTGTGTAGCCATATCTGCAAGTGCAAAAGAAACCGCCTGAAATTCGTAAATCTTTTTCCCAAACTGCTCACGCTCGTGCGCATATTTCAACGCGCACTCGTAAGCTCCGCGTGCAATACCCAAAGAAAGTGCCGCAATAGAAATACGTCCGCCATCCAATAATTTTAAGGCCTGCACAAAGCCCTGCCCTTCTTCACCGATGAGTTGATCCCGATGAATCCGACAATTATCAAAAAACAGACAGGCAGTTTCTGAGGCACGCATCCCCAATTTATTTTCTTTCTTTCCTGCGGTAAATCCAGGTGTACCTTTCTCAACAATAAAAGCTGACATCCCTTTTTTATCTCCCTTAGCACCCGTCCGCGCAATAACGACAGCAACACTAGAACTGATGGCATGCGTAATAAAATTTTTAGAACCATTTAACACGTAGTGATCACCATCTCGCTCAGCAAATGTCGTCATTCCACCAGCGTCCGAACCAGAACCTGTCTCTGTAAGTCCCCAGGCACCGATCCATTCAGCTGTCGCCAACTTTGGAAGATAACGTTTCTTCTGTTCCTCACTGGCAAAGCTTAATATATGATTTGTACATAACGAATTATGCGCCGCTACGGAAAGTCCAATTGAGCCACACACCTTGGAAATCTCATCCAAAACGGTAATATACTCCTGATATCCGAGTCCCGATCCACCATATTCTTCAGGAACGATCACACCCATGAAACCGTGTTCGCCTAACTTTTTAAAAACTTCTATTGGAAATATTTGGGCTTCGTCCCATTCCATCACATAAGGTTTGATATGATACTGTGCAAAATCTCGTGCACTTTGTCTGATCATATCCATTTGTTGTTTATTTTCAATAAACATAAGCATGAATATTAAATTTACAATCGGTAATTCAATTCAAATATATCAAAATATTTAGGAATAAAATTGCAAATATTTTAAAATTTTATTTTAAATTTATCTAAAAATAAGAAATTCTTAATTCAACAGCTTTTTAAAACCAAGATTATAAATTATGAAGGAGCTACTCGCATTACTTCGCCAAAAAAGAGAAAATTTAAAATTGGGTGGTGGCATCGATAAAATAAAAAAACTGAAAGAAAAGGGTAAAATGTCAGCCTGGGAACGAATAGAATATCTACTGGACCCAGAGCGAGAATATCTGGAAATAGGCATGTTTGCCGGCGAAGGAATGTATAAAGAACATGGTGGATGCATAAATGCAGGTTGTGCAGCGGTACTGGGCTATGTAAAATCCAAACTATGTGTCATCGTCTCTAACGACGCAACCGTAAAAGCAGGAGCCTGGTTCCCTATTTCTGCCAAGAAAAATCTACGCGCACAGGAAATTGCCATGGAAAACAATCTTCCAATTATTTATTTGGTAGATTCTGCAGGCGTGTTTTTACCGATGCAGGATGAAATATTTCCGGATAAAGAACACTTTGGCCGCATATTCCGTAACAATGCCCGCATGTCTTCCATGGGAATACCTCAAATTGCAGCAATCATGGGAAGTTGCGTGGCAGGTGGCGCTTACCTCCCTATCATGTCCGACTACGCCTTTATCGTCGAAGGAACAGGCTCTGTATTTTTAGCAGGCCCATACCTGGTCAAATCTGCGATAGGTGAAACCGTAGACGCTGAAACACTCGGCGGTGCTTCTACCCATTCGGAGATATCCGGCGTGACAGACAATAAATTTCCCGACGACCAAAGTTGTTTAGAGGCTATAAAAAATGTTATCGATAAAATCGGTGGAAATCCAAAAGCTAATTTCAACAGAAAGCAAAGCCTTCCTCCAAAAACAGATCCGAGTAAAATAGTAGAGATTCTTCCCGAAGACAGAACAAAACCTTATCGCATGCAGGATATCTTGAATGCAATTGTAGACGCAGATACTTTAGAGGAATACAAACCCGATTATGGAAAAACGATTGTCTGCGCCCTCGCACGCGTAGACGGCTGGGCTGTCGGGATTGTTGCCAATCAACGTGAAATTATCAAAGCCAAGAAACCCGGTAACGCAATGGAAATGCAGATGGGCGGGGTCATCTATAGTGATTCAGCAGATAAGGCAGCGCGCTTCATCATGAATTGCAACCAGCAGAACATTCCGCTAGTATTTTTTCAGGACGTCACTGGATTTATGGTAGGAAGCCGATCAGAACAAGGGGGGATTATCAAAGACGGAGCAAAAATGGTAAATGCAATGGCCAATTCCGTAGTTCCAAAATTCACTTTTATTGTTGGAAATAGTTATGGCGCAGGAAACTATGCGATGTGTGGAAAAGCGTATGACCCACGACTAATCTACGCTTGGCCTACTGCCCAAATGGCTGTCATGAGCGGTGCCGCTGCAGGCAAGACACTGTTTCAAATCCAAGAATCAGCTTTAAAAGCCAAGGGTCAAGAGATTAATGAAGAAGAGAAAAACAGTCTCCTTAAATCAATAGAAGATCGATACAACGAGCAACTGAGTCCGTATTACGCTGCTGCAAGATTATGGGTTGATGGAATTATAGCGCCTGAAGAAACACGAAAAGTCATCAGCATGGGAATTGAAGCCGCCAACGAAAAACCTATTCTAGAACGGTATAATGTAGGTGTTATACAGGTCTGAGTGGAGTAAAATTAAATTAGAAAACCCCTCGGATGATGAAGTTTATCGTTTGAGGGGTTTTCTAATTAGGTATTTTTATATTATACTATACTTAAGATCTTATCCAGATTCTACTGATCGCTTCAAAGTCTAACAAAGATTCTCTGTTCCGCATAATATCTACTGACACCGCTTTTTCTACAGCCATTCCCGAAAAAATCTTCTTAATAGGCAGTTCCAGTTTTTTACCGCTTAACGTGTAAGGAATAGCCGATACCTGAAAAATATCGTCTGGCACATGTCGCGGACTATATTGCTGCCGAAGCTCCCGTTTAATCTCCCCTTTTAACGCATCATTCAATAAAACATTGTCCAATTGAACAAAAAGCAACATATCAGATGATCCATTTTCATGATCTACACAGATAACCAAACTATCCAAGACCCCTTCGGTTCTATTTAAAACATTATAGATCTCTGCAGTACCGATACGTACGCCACCCCGGTTTAGCGTTGCATCTGAACGACCGTACATAATTATTCCATCATGTGCAGTGATCTTAATCCAATCACCATGACTCCAAACACCGCTATATTTATCAAAATAACTATCAAAGTATTTTTTATTCGCCAAATCATTCCAAAAATAGATGGGCATACAGGGCATAGGAGCTAAAATAACAAGTTCTCCCACCTCTCCATAAAGATGATGACCATGCTCATCAAATGCTTCTATCTTAGCTCCTAAGGTGCGACATTGGATCTCCCCTGCATAAACATCAAGCAATGTACACCCCGAAAGAAAGGCACTGCAAACGTCTGTACCACCACTTAGCGAGACAATTTGACTCTCTGGAAACTGTAGATTTAGCCATTCAAACACATCTGGTGGAAGTGGTGAACCTGTCGATCCTATTGTTTTCGGCTGATAAGCCAAGGATTTTAAATCTTGATCCTGACAGGAGATGAGATAAGCAGCGCCAGCACCAAAATGGTCAACCTTGCTTTCCTGTGCAAACTTCCATAAACTTAATTTATCGGGATAATTCGTAGCCCCATCATATATACACAATGTATTTCCCATTAAAAGGGCCGAAAGCGCGTAATTCCACATCATCCATCCAGTAGTGGAATACCACATGAATCGATCCCCGTCTTGCACATTTTGATGCAGTCCAAGTGCTTTCATATGTTCTAGCAGCATACCGCCAACTCCATGTGTAATGGCTTTGGGCTTCCCGGTAGTTCCCGAAGAATACAAAATCCATATTGGCGCGTCAAAAGGCATTGCCGTAAATTGGAGCTCAGCTTGCGCAAGATCCTTTTTCAGAATCTCTTCCCAAATATTGTCATCAATCAAAACACAAGCCAGTAAAGATGGTAGTCGCAGAGAAAGCTGTTTAATACTCTCCGCTTTTTCAAAAAGACGGCCATTATAGTAATAACTGGAATTTGCGAAGAGCACTTTGGGTTCAATCTGCTCAAAACGATCCTGAATACTCGCCTCCCCAAAATCGGGCGAACAACAGGACCAAATAGCACCAATGGAATTAACAGCTAAAAATAACGCAACAGCTTCAATGCCATTAATCAATACACCAGCAACGCGATCTCCACTTTGTACCCCTAGTTCTTTCAAATAGACCTGAAGTTTGAGAACCATGGATTCCAACTCAGTCCATGACACCTCTCTTTTAACTTGCTGTTCAGATTGAAAGATTAATGCCGGACGCTTTTCCGTTGTGTTTCGAAATACGTGTTCAGCATAATTCAAGGTAGCCCCAGCAAACCATTTTGTTCCGATAAAGCTTGTAGGATCTGCTGGCGACTCAACAATAGTTGTAAAGCCTGAATGAAACTTTATATTAAAATAGGCGGCTATACTCTTCCAAAAACTAGCCAGTTCCGTCGTAGACCATGCCCAAAGCTCCTGATAGGATGGAAAGAATAAGCCATGCTCCTTCTCGACATATTGTTTAAACTTATTGATCTCAGATTGAGATTTTTGCTCTTCTGTTGGGCTCCAGAGTAATTTCCCCATAATAGTTAGCTATAAAACGGTTATATCCAAACTTAGATAAATTTACTTGTATATGCAATTTTAAATATTTCTGGTACCCCATAACTGCACAGCATATTTTTGGATTAAATACGAATGCTCAATTATAGCACTTCAATAGCTGTATTCATTTCTACCGGATGCCCCGTGCACAACAGTATTCTTCCTTGTTCAACTTCGCGGTCTGTTAATACCTCATTATAGTCCATTCTTACTTTTCCCCTTGTACACTGCGAAATACACGTACTACACATACCGGATTTACAAGAATACGGCAACTTAATTTTATGTTCCAGCCCTATATCTAAAATAGATTTATTGTAGGGAACCTCTAGATGATAAGTTTTACCTTGAAAAGATAGTTCGATGGCATAGGTTGTTGTATCGACTTCCTTTTCAGTCTCATCATCATCGTCCTCTTCATTTTCGGGCAATAGAAATGTCTCCCGTTTTATCTGATTGGAATCAAATCCCATCCCCAATAGTGTAAAACGACATAAGTCCATATAAATCACAGGACCGCAAGTATAAAACAAAGCATCTTCCTTATTTCCAAACAAATGATCATTAACAATAGCATGTATATAATCTCTATTTAACCTGGCTTTCATCAAGTATTTACTATTGGAGTAAATCCACACAATAGTTAAGCGATCAGGAAATCGATCTGCCCAGTGCTCCAATTCCGATCGGAACGGTGTTAACTCCAGCGTACTATTACTGTAAATTAAAACTATTTTGGACTTACTTTCAGCAAGAAGCGCTGTTTTCAGAATAGCATACAAGGGTGTAATGCCAATTCCTGCAGCAAACAAAAATAAGGTCCGAACCTTTTCTGCTTTAGGTTCATATACAAATAAACCCTGAGGTTCCATTGCATTCACGATATCCCCCTCCACAATAGTATGGTGGAGCAGTCGGGATATTTCTCCATTTTCGACACGCTTAACAGTGATACTTAAGGGCTCATTATTATCAGGCGAACTATTAAAAGAATAAGAACGACGTACCTCACGATCACCAAACACAAAAGAAAGTGTAATAAACTGCCCAGCTTTATAGGAAGGATAGTCTCCTGCTATAGACTCAAGCTGAAAAGTAATGTTATTATTAGGTTGGGGGATAATTTTTGAAATCCTTAATGTATACATAAATCAAACTTAGCTAAATTTGACTTTATAAACAATTATAATTCTCTAGCTACACTGCCCTAAGACTACCTTGAAGCGTTCTTAAAGGAATGCAAATTATGTGTTACGTAAATACCGTAAACCAAAATTCAAAACAATATATGCCACCCTAAAAGATGAATCTATAACAATTTTGTTGTATTACAATTAACAGACAATTCTTGCACAATATTTGTAAAATTTCACGTTATATTTATATCAAAACTAATCACAATAAGATTATATGCAAACACGCAGAAACTTCCTTCAAAATGCAGCAAAAGCTACACTGGGCATCGCTGTATCTGGATCAATATTACAAGATATTGCTTCCGCGAAAGCTACTGAATTAAATGCCGCTACCTTAAAGTTTTCCCAAGTAAAATTACCTTTCAGTTATGCCGCTTTGGAGCCTAATATTGATGCGTTGACAATGGAAATCCATTATACAAGGCACCATATGGCCTATATTAACGCCGTTAACGAAGCCATTCTTGCTGAAAACATCAAAGAAGCCTCAGAGGAGCAACTTCTAGCAAACATATCTAAGTACTCTCCTAAAGCAAGGAATAACGCTGGTGGAGCTTGGAACCATAACTTTTTTTGGGAAAGTCTGTCCGATAAGCCGAGCCAGCCCTCTGAAAAATTATTGACCATGATCAATAAGACATTTGGTTCTTTAGACAAATTCAAAGAACAATTTGCCGCAGCAGCAACCTCACGATTCGGTTCGGGATGGGCCTGGTTGATTTTGGATGACTCAGGTAACTTAAAAATTACCTCTACTCCAAATCAAGACAACCCTTTAATGGATGTTGCAGAGGTAAAAGGTATCCCCGTTTTAGGCCTTGATGTATGGGAGCATGCTTATTACCTGCACTACCAAAACAAAAGAGCTGATTATATTAAAAATTGGTGGAATGTTGTGAATTGGAAAAAAGTCAATGAAAGACTAGCATAAAAAAAAGCTCGATTAGTAATAATCGAGCTTTTTTTTATATCCGTTATGAACAAGCTATCCTAGCTTTTCTTTTAATTTGTTGACCTGAAAATCAACTAATTTTTGAAGTGGTCCAGAAGCGATCATCTTCATCATCATGTTGAGATCAGCATCTATAATAAAGGTTGCCTTTGTCACCGTATCAGCAACAACTTGCAATTCCCAACGAAGAGTAACCTCAAAAGGCGCCTTCTCCGAAGGAACCAACTTAATGAATTGATTCTCACTACGCTCTTCTACCTTAAGAGCCAATTTTGCCATATTCTGAATTGTAAATCGAGCTTCGTCCGTAGTCGAAGACCAATTGTAGATATTTTCCGGCATCAACTGTTCATGATTGTTGAGATCCGCCAAAAATGCATACACCTCGCTGACATTTTTATTGATTTCTGTTGTGTTCTGAATAGTAGTCATAACGATAAATTAATCTTTTTTATTGAAAATTATCTCCCCAAGTTGCAGGGTTCAATCGCCACTTTTTCAAGATCTCAATATCCTCTTCCAATACATAACTATTTTCAGCAGCGACCTGAATCAAAGCATCATAATTACATAAACTGAAATAAGGACATTTTGCATCGGCAAAATTATCAGTAGCTTGTTGCAATCCATAAGTAAAAATAGACACCAACCCAACAACATTGCAGCCAGCCTCACGTAAAGCCTTTACAGCCACTAAACTACTCTTACCTGTCGAAATTAGATCTTCTATTACAACTACACGTTGACCGCTAACTACTTCACCTTCAATTAAATTCTGACGACCATGGTCCTTAGCTGAGCTTCTAACATAAGAAAATGGTAGTCCCAAATCCTGTGCTACCAAAACGCCTTGTGGAATACCTGCCGTAGCAACTCCAGAAATCATATCCACTGATCCAAACTCTTCTTGAATAAGCTTAGAAAGCTTTTGACGAATGTATGTACGAATCGCAGGATGAGATAAAGTGATACGGTTATCACAGTAAATTGGAGACTTCCAACCCGACGCCCATGTAAAAGGACTTTTAGGTTGCAATTTTATTGCTTTAATTTGCAATAAGGATTCAGCAACTTTTTGTTCAACCTCATTTAAATTATTCATGGCGCAAATTTATAAAATTTATATGAACGAAACCGTGCTAATTTTAGCAGATTTTGTTCCATCGAAAACCAAAAACCCACAAACAATTAGTTTTCAAGAGATTGACCTCCAAAAACTTTTCAAACAATCTGAAATTGATAAAGTTCCAAAAACATATCTCTACATCAACAAGGATTTTGAAACTGTATTTCAAAACTTAAAAAATAAAATTAAGCTCATCAAAGCAGCCGGTGGATTGGTGAAAAACGGTGATGGAGATTATCTTTTTATCTACCGATTAGGAAAATGGGACCTCCCTAAAGGTAAAGTGGAAGACAATGAAAAAATGCGGGAAGCAGCTGTACGCGAAGTTGAAGAGGAATGTGGCATTAAAATCAACTACTTAGGAAAAAAAATTACCACATCATACCATACTTATTTTTTGCGAAATGGAGAATTCGTCCTAAAAGCAACAAACTGGTATGAAATGGGAGTCAACAAAGTGCCTAAATTGATTCCACAAACCGCAGAAGATATTACAAAAGCGGAATGGCGTCATGTGGACCAATTTGAAGACATACGGAACAACACTTACCCTATTATCGAAAATATCCTCAAAAAGGCAAAATAAGTTGCCTTTTTGAGGTTCATCTGACACGAATAAAAAAGATCATACCTATTTTTATGTTATGGAAAATATAACAGGAAAAAGAGCCTTAATTACAGGTGGCGCGCGGGGATTAGGAAAAGCAATTGCCTATGCATTAGCGAAAGAAGGTGTTCATATCGCGATTACTGGGAGAAATGAAGCTGCTTTGAAGGATACGGCTGCGGAACTTGCCGAGCTAGGCACTGAGGTCACTTATGCCGTTTTTGACGTATCAAATTATAGTGCTGTACAACAGGAGATCGAGCAACTGAAAAACACTTTCGGTAGCTTTGATATCTTAATTAACAATGCAGGAGTGGCATCATTTTCCTCTGTGCTCGACATGGACGTTGCCGATTGGACATCGATCATTCATACCAATCTCTTGGGTACATACTTTGTTACAAAAGCTATCCTTCCACAACTGATTGAAAAAAATCAAGGCGATATCATTATGGTATCTTCGACTGCCGGATTAAATGGCGCGGCCACCACTTCCGCTTATAGTGCATCAAAGTTCGGCGTCATCGGCTTCGCCGATTCTTTAATGCGGGAAGTACGGAAAAACAATATTCGTGTATGTACATTAATGCCAAGCACGATTGCTTCCGATATGTCCAAAGAACTTGGACTTACCGATGGCGATCCGGAAAAAGTCCTCCAGCCTGAAGATTTCGCAGAGTTGGTGGTTGCCAATTTAAAACTGCCAAGAAGAGCAATGCTAAAATCAGCATCTTTATGGTCTACAAATCCTTAACAGTTGAACCACGGTTCGCAAGGATTTAAATAAAGGCTTCTGAGGGCCTCTCTTTACAAAACAAAGAATTGATCAAGGCGGGAGCTTTCCTTGCTCCTGCCTTCTATAAACACGCAATTATGAGTCAATTATTTTCATCAGTAAATATTGGAAACCTGCAATTGAAAAATCGTTTGGTCGTATCTCCAATGTGCCAATACTCCGCAAAAGATGGTTTTGCAAATAACTGGCATTTGGTTCATTTGGGCCAATTTGCAATCGGCGGAGCTGCAGCAGTAATACAGGAAGCAACAGCAGTTAGCCCTGACGGTCGAATCAGTGATGGAGACCTTGGTTTATGGGACGACCAGCATATCGAAAAACTAAAAGAAATAACCGAGTTCATTAAAGAAAATAATTCCATACCGGGCATACAACTTGCTCATGCAGGCCGCAAAGCAAGCAGTAATAAACCCTGGGCCGGGCGGAATCAATTTTCACCAACGGATCCACAGGGTTGGCAAACAGTCGCCCCATCTCCGATCCCTTTCCATGCTGGAGATTATGAACCACAGGAGCTTGATGTAGACGCCATTGAAAATCTGATTGAACAATTCGGAACAGCAACAAAAAGAGCCATACAGGCAGGCTATGAAATTATTGAACTCCACGCTGCACATGGATATCTGATCCATCAATTTCTTTCACCACTGAGTAACTTACGGACAGACTCTTTCGGCGGGATCTTTGAAAATAGGATACGTTTTCTTATTGAAATTGTGAAAAGAGTAAAACGAGAAATAACAAGCCAAAGTTTATGGGTACGTATTTCAGCAACAGATTGGGCCGAAGCAGGCTGGGATCTACAGCAGTCTATAGCCTTATCACAACTACTGTATACATTGGGGGTAGATTTAATTGATGTGTCGAGTGGAGGCTTGGTCTCCTATCAAAAAATAGATGTCGGACCAGCATATCAGCTCCCTTTCGCCATCGCGATTAAGGAACATACCAAGAATAACGTTGCCACAGTAGGTTTAATCAAAACGGCTATTCAAGCGTCTGAGATCATCGCACAAAAGCAAGCTGATTTAATCTTAATCGCGCGGGGATTTCTTGATGATCCACATCTTCCATTACATTTTGCCAAAGAATTAGATGCTGACATCCCCTGGCCTAAACAATATGAAAGAGCAAAATAAGATGAAACATTGTAAAATAGTCTGTATATGATCCATATCCTTAAGGAACAACCTTGTATAACAAACACAATGAGATAAGATTTAAAAATGAAATTAAACCTCAACAAGATACATCATATCGCCATTATCTGTAGTGATTATGAGCGTTCAAAGAAATTCTATACTGATATACTGGGCCTAGAGATTGCTAGAGAATACTATCGTTTGGAACGTGATTCCTACAAACTGGATCTCAAACTCAATGATCATTATATTATAGAACTTTTTTCCTTCCCATCACCGCCTAATCGGCTCAGCTTTCCAGAAGCCGCCGGTTTAAGACATCTTGCATTCGAAGTCGATAATCTCGACCTAGAATTAAATAAGCTCGAAAAAGCAGGTGTATCACACGAAGGGATTAGAATAGACGAGTTAACAAATAAACGCTTTACATTCTTCTTTGATCCTGATCAGGTACCAATAGAACTATACGAACGTTAAAACAGAAAGCGGCATTGATTAAAATCAATGCCGCTTTCTGTTTTATTACTGTATCACTAAGTAATTACAATTTACGTTTCACTTCAACTTGTTCGTAAGCTTCGACAATGTCTCCCACTTGAATATCATTGAAACGGTCAATATTTAAACCACATTCATAACCCATTGAAACTTCTTTCACATCGTCTTTGAAACGTTTCAAAGATGCCAGTTTACCAGTATGAATTACGACACCATCTCTGATTATGCGGATATCATTATTTCTATTGATCTTACCTTCTTTAACCATACATCCGGCAATCGTACCAACTTTAGAAATTTTGAAAGTTTCTCTGATTTCAACCTCAGCAACAATTTTCTCTTCAAATTTCGGAGCCAACATACCCTCCATCGCAGACTTGATTTCATCAATCGCATCATAGATGATCGAATATAAACGTACATCAATTTGCTCGTTCTCTGCCAACTTACGCGCATTTTGTGTCGGACGTACTTGGAAACCTATGATGATCGCATCGGAAGCAGAAGCTAACAATACATCTGATTCAGAGATCGCACCCACTGATTTATGAATAATATTAACTTGGATCTCGTCAGTAGACAATTTCAATAATGAATCTGATAATGCTTCAATAGAACCGTCCACATCACCTTTAACGATAATATTAAGTTCTTTAAAGTTACCGATGGCCAAACGACGACCGATTTCATCCAAGGTAATATGTTTAGTTGCACGCATACCTTGCTCGCGTTGTAACTGAAGACGTTTGTTGGCTACAGTTCTAGCTTCAGACTCGCTTTCAAGAACATAAAGCTTATCTCCTGCTGTTGGCGCGCCTGCCATACCCAAGATTTGTACTGGAACAGACGGTCCCGCCTCTTTAACACGTTCACCTCTTTCATTAGTCAAAGCCTTCACCTTACCTGAATGCGATCCCGCTAAAATAGGGTCTCCAACACGTAATGTACCACTTTGTATCAATACCGTTGTCACGATACCACGACCTTTATCCAAAGCTGCTTCAATTACTGAACCAACAGCACGTTTTTTCGGATCAGCTTTTAGATCTAACATCTCAGCTTCCAATAGAACTTTCTCTAATAATAGGTCAACATTTTCTCCCGTTTTTGCCGAAATCTCTTGCGCTTGGAACTTACCGCCCCAGTCTTCAACTAAGATATTCATCGCAGAAAGCTGCTCACGGATTCTATCAGGATTTGCTCCCGGTTTATCTACTTTAGTAAATGCAAATACGATTGGCACTCCCGCTGCTTGCGCGTGGTTGATTGCTTCTTTTGTTTGCGGCATGACAGCGTCGTCCGCTGCAATAACGATAATAACAATATCCGTCACTTTAGCACCGCGGGCACGCATAGCCGTAAAAGCTTCGTGACCAGGAGTATCCAAGAATGTAATTTTACGGTCATCCTCCAATTTCACCGCGTATGCACCGATATGTTGGGTGATACCACCGGCCTCACCAGAAGTAACGTTCGCCTTACGGATATAATCCAATAAAGATGTTTTACCATGGTCAACGTGTCCCATGACCGTTACAATAGGGGCTCTTGAAACCAAATTCGCTTCGTTATCCGGTTCCTCAAGTTCAGCAGTCTCCTCATCCTCAGGTTTGATAAACTCTACCTGATAACCAAATTCATCCGCTACAATTGTTAAAGTTTCCGCATCTAAACGTTGGTTAATTGACACGAACATACCCAAACTCATACAAGTTGCAATAATTTGGGTTACCTGAACATCCATCAAATTAGCTAATTCGTTTGCTGTTACGAATTCTGTAACACGCAATACTTTCGCCATCATTTCTTGCTCCATTGCAGCTTCTTCTGCATGTTGAGCAACATCGTCACGTTTCTGACGTCTCAATTTGGCACGTTGCGCAAATTTACCAGATTTACCTGCACCACTCAAACGAGCAAGTGTTGCCTTGATTTGATCTTGGATTTCCTTTTCAGTAGGTTCTTCCTTATTCTCAACAGGTCTTCCCTTACCTCTATTGTCAAAACGATTACCGTGTTGCGGTCTCGTACCTTGTCCTGGTCTACCTGGGTGTTGGTTGTTACCTCCTTGTCCTGGTCTACCCGGGTGTTGGTTGTTGTTTTGCCCTTGACGATTGTTCGGGTTGTTGTTAGGACCATGATTCCCTCCTCGGTTACCCTGTTGGTCCCGGTTGTTGGGATTGTTGCCATCACGCGGCCCACGGTGTTGGTTATTATGACCTTGACCTTGCCCCGCATTTGGGTTTACTGGACCATTTGGATTCGTACGCTTACGCTTACGTTTCTCATTATTATTTCCAGCATTTGAAGATGAAGCCACTGGTTTGTGGGAAGGTCTAGCAGATGGTAATTCAATCTTACCAATGACTTTAGGACCGGTCAATCTCTCTGCGCGAGCAGAAATAATTTCATCTCCTTGTTTTTTCACAGGCTCCACTATTGGAGTTACTGGTACAGCTTTCGGCGCTGTTTCTTCTTTTTTCTTGTCTTCTACCTTCACAGGTTCAGTTTTTGTCTCTACAACCGGAGTTGCTTTTACTTCAGTTTTATTTACTTCGGGTTTTTCTATTTCAGCTTTTGGTACAACAACTTCCGGCTTCTTTTCAATAACCTTTGGTTCTTCTTTTTTCGCTTCAACAATAGGCGCTTTGACTTCGGCTTCTTTCTTTTCTTCCACCTTAGCTTCAGCTTTAACCTCTACAGGTGTTTCTTTAACGGTTTTTGGTTCCTCCTTAACAGGTTCTTCCTTCTTGACCTTATTTCCGCCTCTATTCAATGCGTCCAGATCAATCTTACCAACCACCTTCATACCACCTTGATGAACGGGCTCCTCTACTTTTGCAGGAGTAGTTTCCTTAACAGAAGGGATTTCTACCGTATTTTTGACCAGGATTTCCTTGGATTCATCATGATCTTCGAAATCCTCGTTCTTAGATGATTCCTTAGGAGAAGTGGACGGCGACTCCTCACGACGAATTTTGCCAATCACAATTTGTTTAGCTTCATCTTTCAGTGATTTGTCTCCCTGAAACTCTTTTAACAGCACACCATACATCTCTCCGCTCAATTTAGTGTTAGGCTTTGCTTCTACATCATATCCTTTTTTCACTAAACATTCCACGGCGGTATGTATCCCGATGTTGAGTTCCTTTGCTGCTTTAAGCAAGTTTGTTCCTTTTCCTTCAGTCATCTATAATATAAACTATTTTAATATAATTACAAAAATATGTTTTTTTCCATCCATAAACAATTTATTCCGAATGTTAGATAGAAAAAAATTAACAAGCTGAATTTTATTCAAATTCAGCTTGTAAAATACGTACAATCTCGCGAATTGTATCCTCTTCCAGATCTGTACGTCTCACTAACTCTTCCTCACTAAGAGATAGCACAGATTTCGCTGAATCCAAACCAACACGTTTTAATTCATCGATTACCCAGCTTTCAATCTCATCGCTGAACTCTTCGATATCAACATCTTCATCGAACTCATCATTCTCACGATAAACGTCAATTTCATAACCGGTCAATTTTCCTGCCAATTTAATATTGTGTCCACCTCGCCCAATTGCCAACGAAACTTGATCGGATTTTAGGTATACCGCTGCAGTTTTATTTTCTTCATCAATTTTGATTGAACTAATCCTGGCGGGACTCAGAGCCCGGGCAATATACAAGGAATGGTTTGTCGTAAAATTAATAACGTCGATATTCTCATTACGCAGTTCACGTACGATACCATGAATACGGGATCCTTTCATACCCACACAGGCTCCTACCGGATCAATACGATCGTCATACGATTCAACAGCAACTTTCGCTCTTTCTCCAGGTTCGCGAACGATTTTTTTGATCGTAATTAAACCATCAAAAATTTCAGGGACTTCCAGTTCAAACAAACGTTGTAAAAACGCCGGTGCGGTACGTGAAATAATAATCTTTGGATTATTATTCATCATATC
>NZ_CAXYKD010000032.1:0-134462 GCF_964277905.1 uncultured Sphingobacterium sp. | reverse complement strand
ATATCTTTACTGAACTGTAAAAGTTTGTTTAAAGATACAATATATACATAAATAAAAGATTATGAAAAAGATTTTACCAGCATTACTTTTGATTTGTGGTAGCGTAGCAACGGCACAGGCGCAGCTTTTGCCAGGGTTTGAGGTGGGTGTAAAAGGAGGCTTGAACTTCTCTAAACTTAAAAGCGATGGAAAATATTTCAATTCTGACACGAAAGCAGGCTACCAAGCAGGTCTTTATGGACGTGTTGGTGTATTGGGATTCCATATTCAGCCTGAGGTTTACTTAACAGGTAAAAACACGACAGTGAAAGCAGAAAATGGCGAATCGACAGATGTAAAATTTACAACGGTCGATGTTCCAGTATTATTAGGCAAACGCTTTGGTTTAGGTCCGATTGGAGCAAGGATTCAAACTGGCCCAATATTTTCATTTAAAGTCGATGACAAGCAAGATAAAGTCATTGACCAATTGAACCCAAATAACTACAAAAAAAGTGGTACATCTTGGGCATTTGGTGTAGGTGCTGACATTTCAAGCTTACGTGTCGATGTAAGATACGAAATGGGCTTAAACAAAGTCAACAATGAGAGTCAGGCAAATCCCAAAATCAACATGTGGAGTATCGGTTTAGGCTATAGATTATTCAGTATCTTATAGTTCTTTAAACCTTGTTCATATACTGTTTAAAAGTCCGTTTTTATTCAAAACGGACTTTTTATTTCAATAAACTTTAGAACCGTTCTAAATTATTGCTTTTTCTTGTCAAAATGGTATCATATTTAATAGCAAATAGTAGATTTGCCTAATTCAAATTAAATTACAAGGATAATGAGTAAATCAAAGCCAGTTTTCAGTTCTTCGATTGGGAAGAAGCTAATCATGAGCTTAACAGGAATCTTCCTATGTTTATTCCTAGTTGTTCACTTGGTTGGTAACTTGCAATTATTTAAAGATGATGCGGGTCTAGCGTTCAACAAGTACGCCTATTTTATGACTCACTTTACACCAATCAAAGTTGTTTCTTACTTATTGTATGCTTCGGTAATTGTTCACGTCATCTACGCTATTACATTGTCGATGAAAAACAAGGCCGCTCGTCCTATTGGTTATGCCAAATATGATGGTCAAGCAAACAGCAAGTGGAATTCACGCAACATGGGTATCTTAGGTACTGTCATTTTAGTATTCTTAGCTACGCACATGTCTAATTTTTGGTGGAAGTTTCACAATGATGAAGTGCCGTACATCGAATACCGTACTGATTTGGCAACTGGACAAACCACAGCGAGAGAACTTCAAGCTTCTGAATTCCACGACTACCAAGAAACGGTAGAAAACAATGTTCAAATCTTAAAAGCGAGAGATTTGTACAAGCAAGTTGACTTTGCATTCAAAAATGTTGCATTGGTAGCTTTGTATGTTATTGCGATGGCAGCTTTGGCATTCCACTTAATTCATGGTTTCCAATCTGCATTCCAAACTTTAGGTTTTAACCACAGAAGATATATTGGAATCATCAGAGCAATCGGTGTTTGGGTATTTGGGGTATTAATTCCAATTGGCTTTGCAATAATGCCATTGTTTTTCTTCTTTAAATAATTCAGAATCTTTTAAGATAAAGCTCAGGCTTTATCGATCAATATAAAATTAAGAGATATGTTAGATTCAAAAGTACCAGCGGGCCCATTAGCCCAAAAGTGGTCAAATTATAAATTTAATCTTAAGTTGGTTAACCCTGCTAACAAACGTAAATTTACTGTTATTGTTGTTGGTACAGGTCTTGCTGGTGCATCTGCAGCGGCATCTTTAGCCGAATTAGGATATAATGTAATTACCTTCTGTTACCAAGATTCACCTCGTCGTGCGCACTCTATTGCGGCACAAGGTGGTATTAACGCAGCAAAAAGCTACCAAAACGACGGAGACTCTGTTTTCCGTTTATTCTACGATACAATCAAAGGTGGTGACTACCGCTCACGTGAGGCAAACGTTTACCGTTTGGCAGAAGTATCTGTCAACATCATTGACCAATGTGTTGCTCAAGGTGTTCCATTTGCGCGTGAATACGGAGGTCTATTGGACAACCGTTCTTTCGGTGGAGCGCAAGTTAGCCGTACCTTCTATGCCCGTGGTCAAACGGGTCAACAATTATTGTTGGGCGCTTATTCAGCATTAAACCGTCAAATCAAAAAAGGAAAAGTAAAATCTTATACGCGTCATGAGATGTTAGACTTGGTTATGATCGATGGTCATGCTAAAGGTATCGTAACTCGTGACTTAGTTTCAGGTAAAATCGAAACTCATGCTGCACATGCAGTATTGATGTGTACTGGTGGTTACGGTAACGTATTCTTCTTGTCTACAAATGCAATGGGATGTAACGTTACAGCAGCTTGGAGAGCACACAAACGTGGTGCTTACTTTGCGAACCCTTGTTATACTCAAATTCACCCAACGTGTATCCCGGTAACAGGAGATCACCAATCTAAATTGACATTGATGTCAGAGTCTTTACGTAATGACGGCCGTGTATGGGTTCCTAAAACTCAAGAAATGGCAGAAAGATTACGTAAAGGTGAGATCAAAGCCAATGATATCAAAGAAGACGACAGAGATTATTTCTTGGAGCGTAAATACCCTTCATTCGGTAACTTGGTACCACGTGACGTAGCATCTCGTAATGCAAAAGAAGCTGTTGATGATGGTCGTGGTGTTGGTAAAACTGGTTTCGCCGTATTCTTGGATTTTAAAGAAGCTATCGGTCGTCTAGGCGAAGATGCAGTACGTGCTAAATACGGTAACTTATTTGACATGTACTACCAAATCACCGACGAGAACCCATACAAACAACCAATGCGTATCTACCCAGCTGTTCACTACACAATGGGTGGGGTATGGGTTGACTACAACTTGATGACTACAATCCCTGGTTTGTATGCTTTAGGTGAGTGTAACTTCTCTGACCACGGTGCAAACCGTTTAGGTGCATCGGCGTTGATGCAAGGTCTTGCCGATGGTTATTTTGTAATCCCTTACACTGTGGGTGATTACTTAGCTAAATTAGGTTCATTTGCGCCAGTAGATCATAGCCATCCAGCTTTCGAAGCTACTCGTAAGGAAGTTGAAGACAAAATCAACAAATTGTTGTCTTTAAACGGTACAGAAACTGTTGATGATATCCACAAAAAACTAGGTCTCATCATGTGGGAATATTGTGGTATGGCTCGTACGGCTGAAGGATTACAAAAGGCACAAGGTTTGATCCAAGAGTTGAAAAAAGAATTCTGGACAAACGTTAGAGTGCTTGGAGAAAACGAAGAATTAAATCTTTCTTTAGAAAAAGCTGGTCGCGTAGCTGACTTCTTAGAATTGGGTGAGTTAATGGTTGTTGATGCATTGCAACGCGCTGAGTCTTGTGGTGGTCACTTCCGTTTAGAAAGCCAAACTGAAGAAGGTGAAGCAAAACGTAATGATGATGAATTCGCCTATGTATCTGCTTGGGAATACAAAGGAGACAATGTACCTGAGGAATTACACAAGGAAGACTTGGTATTCGAGAACGTTCAGTTAACACAAAGAAGTTATAAATAAGAAGGAAAATTATCATGGCACAACATATGAATTTAACGCTGAAAGTTTGGCGTCAAAAAAATGATAAAGATAAAGGTCAATTTGTAACTTATCAGGCAAACGATATCGCTGATGATATGTCTTTCTTAGAGATGCTTGATATTGTCAATGAAGAATTGACTCGTAAAGGAGAAGATCCTGTATATTTCGATCACGACTGTCGTGAAGGTATCTGTGGGATGTGTTCATTAGTAATCAATGGTCGCCCTCACGGTCCTAAAGAAGGTACCACAACATGTCAATTGCACATGCGTAGCTTCCACGATGGACAGACAATCGTCATCGAACCTTGGAGAGCTGCTGCATTCCCAGTGTTGAAAGACCTTGCAACAGACCGTACGGCTTTTGATCGCATTCAACAAGCAGGTGGATATGTAAATATCAATACAGGTGGTGTTCCTGATGCCAACACGATTCCTATCCCCAAACGTATTGCTGATGAAGCTTTCGAATCGGCTACATGTATCGGTTGTGGTGCTTGTGTTGCTGCATGTAAAAATGCTTCTGCAATGTTATTTGTATCTGCAAAAGTCTCTCAATTTGCCTTATTACCTCAAGGCCAAACTGAGCGTTACGAACGTGCACAGGCAATGGTAGATCAAATGGATGCAGAAGGTTTCGGTAACTGTACCAACACGGGAGCTTGCGAAGCAGAATGTCCTGTAGGTATTAAGTTAACAAATATTGCTCGTCTAAACCGCGAGTATTTGACTGCTAAAATCTTCCGTCAAGAAGAGCCACACGTTTAATTAGCATATTAAATCCTTCATGTTTTCGCTAGCATCAACAGCTACGAAAACCTAATGAAGATTCTTTCTGGCCCATAAAAATAGGTAATTCAGAAAAATAATATAAAAGTCCTTGCCCTAAGAAAGCAAGGACTTTTTTTTATATTTACAATAATGTAAATTGACGAACGTGAATTCTGGTATAAAAATTCGATTACTCCTACTTATCTTGACTTTATGCTTTATAGGAACAGCTATCACCATTAAAGAATCTGTTACCAATAAGGAAATATTAGACATTGATACAAAATCACTCAATGATTATATCGCTCAACAAGAGAAAAAAGTCGATCGAATTTTCAATGATTCACTCCTGCTCAAAACGTTTAAAAACTACGATCAGTATCCGATAGCAGTTTATCAGGCCTTCGAAAAGTTTAAAACCAATGAGAAGGTTTATTTATTTCTCTTTAAGGACCATGAACCGAAGATGTGGAGCACGCATCTATTCGTGCCTATCACAGATCAGGGATTTCCAGAAAAATCCAATTTTATTCAGGACGATAACCGCTCTTATGTTGTTCGAAAAAAAACAATTGGCAATATCAGTATACTCGCCTATATTATTGTAAAAGGCTATACAAACAACAACAACCCCTATTTAAATAGCTCTTTGCGGAGAAACTTCTTCGACTCCAGAAATATTGACATTGCCTCCTATACAGACACGGTCACCATTAAAAATATTTATAGCAATGAGGGGTCTTATCTGTTCTCCGTTAAGCTAAAAGATGGAGAACATGAAAACGCCTATACAATTTTGCAATTCTTCTGCTGGCTACTTGCCTGGATCGCGTTACTGATCTTCTTCAATAGCCTCTGCTTACATATGGCCAAGACAGGAAGGGCCTGGTGGTCTGCGATACTGCTATTGTCGATATTTAGCCTTGTCAAATTTGCCGATCTTACGTGGAACCTGCTGTCCGAAAATGCGACATTTTCAATTTTCGATTCGCGGAATTACGCCTATAATCGCTTCTTCCCCAATATATGGTCCGTGATGTCCACCACCATATTGGTACTATGGTTGGTTCTATTTATCTATTCAATTCGCAAAGAGCTCAACTTTGACAAAATAAAAAACATCCGGCTCTTTAGAATTCCTATCGCAATCGGATTTATTCTAAGTATATATCTATCGTTCGGTCTATTGTATGATATCGCTGGTACATTGATTACACACTCCAACAACATCTATTTTGATTTCACAAAACTTGTCGATTTACATTTCTTAAGTTGGGTAGATCTAGGCATTGTTGGCATGGGTATTTTGGCCTTAAGTATCTACATTGATCTTGTCCTATTTTTTCTTAAAAAATTAGAATTAAAACCGACGCAGCTACTCAATATTCAACTGGCATGTGTCATTTTTGTCATCCTGATCATTTCCTTTTATATAGAGAAAAATAGCCTGGTCAATTTGCTACTTGCGCTGATCATCCTTATTAAATCATTTGGCGAGAAGTATTTCGACAGACATATATTAACAAATTATATTGCTGTACTGATACTTTGGGCAATCATAAGTGCGATCACGCACGCACGTTTCTATCAGGAACGGAACTTAATCGACATGAAAATCTTGTTGAGTAATCTACAATCAGAAGATGATGCCAATGCTGTTTCATTATTCTCTGATATTGAAAGTAGCTTAGCAAACGATCAAGAATTAAAACACTTATTTAATATCAGCCTTCCCTATACCAATACCGAGGGAATCAACGATTTTATCAAGAAAAAATACTTTAGTGGCTATCTTTCCAAGTACGAGTTCAAAGCATATTATTATGATCAAAATAATATTCCGCTCAATCCAGCCAGTCAGAATAAGATCAATGAATATCGAGAAAAGGTAATTAACAAGTCGATAAAAGTCACTCAGAACTTCTACCGTGCCAGTGCGGAACTAGGCACGCATGAATACTTCTCCATCATTCCTGTCACCATTGACCAAAATAGGATTGTCAACGTTATCATCAATCTTTCCAATAAAGATTTTAGTTATACGGTTCCCTATCCCGAAATCCTCACCGATATGCGGATCAACAATTCGCAATATTATAATAAAGGGGATTATTCAATAGCCCTCTATAAAGGAGGTTCTTTAATAACACAGTTTGGGAAATATACCTACGAGAACAATTTAAGGGGGCTGAAAGGTGTTCCAGGAGAATATATTCAAGTACTGGACCGTGATGCATACCTACATATGGCTTATGTTGCCAATAAATTCTCAACATATGTTATCAGTAAACAAAAACCTTCTTTTTGGGATTATCTAGCGACCACTTCATTTTTGTTCCTGGTATTTTTTATGATTTTCATGTTTTTCCATTTCATAAAATCATTCTATATCTTTCTTAAGAATACCAAGCTAACTTTCCGTAATTTAAAATATCAGTTCTACAAAATAGTAAATAAAATACAGTACTCTACACGTATTCAGACCTCCATTATCTCATCGGTAATACTGGCAATCCTTATATCAGCGGTAATTTCGTATATAAGTATCAACAAGCAGCTTTATAATAATAATAAGGCAAGTAAGGAACGTTTTATTATCGAATTGGGCAAACGGATGGAAAATATGTTGACCTACACAGACGAAACATCCACCGAGACGCAGCTTATCAGCATGCTCAAGACATTATCTGAAACAATTTCCAAAGACTTCAATCTTTATTCCAAATCAGGCAGGTTACTTTATAGCTCGCAGCGTAGAATCTACGATCTGGAACTTTTCTCTACTTTCATTAATCCAGCTGCACTGAAGAATCTTTCTATCTTAAAAAAATCGGAGACGATTGAAGATGAGCGTATAGGCACTTTTCAATTTGAGACCAGTTATGCCACCATTAGGGACAAAAACTACAATACACTCGCTTATATAGGCATACCAAACTTCTCGCTTCAGAAGGAAGAAAATATCAATAAGAATCTTCTTTTAAATACAATAGTGAACATTTATTCGCTGATCATCATAGGCTTTGGTTTTTATGCGACATTTGTGGCCAACAGTGTCACCAATCCATTGAGCATCATCAGTAAGAAGATCTCACAACTACGCCTGGGACAACCCAACGAACCTCTGTTTTGGCAACGAAATGATGAAATAGGTACATTGATCAAAGAATATAATCTCATGATCATAAAACTTGAGGACTATGCCAATAAAATCAAAGATACTGAGCGCGAATCCACTTGGCGTGAGATGGCTCAACAGATAGCCCATGAAATCAAAAATCCGCTGACTCCAATGAAATTAGGTATTCAGCAACTCCGTAGATCGTACAAAGATGAAGACCCCAAATTTCCGGATCGCTTCAATAAATTCTCCACTTCATTTATCGAACAAATCGATGCATTGACGCATATTGCCTCAGAATTTTCGCACTTCGCAAAATTCCCAAATACGGTAATGGAAAACATCAATATTGTAGAAAAAGTAACAAAGTCCATTTCCTTGTACAACAATACACCAAATGTAAGTATTCGTCTCATTAACAATGCCGATCACAAAACCCTTATTGTTAAGGCTGATGGTAATGAGTTATTGAGAACCTTCAATAATTTAATAAAAAATGCGATTGAAGGAGGTTATGGGCGAAAAAACATGAAGATCGAGATTTCCATTGAACGCTACTCAGACAAATTTGTCAAGATAGACATCAAAGACAATGGTTATGGAATTCCCAAAGAGATGCAGGATAAAATTTTCCAGATTAATTTCACGACAAAAAGTTCAGGAAACGGTTTAGGACTAGTTCTTGTCAAAAAAACAATTGAAGCCAGTAATGGGCAAATTTATTTTGAGACTGTAGAAGGTGAAGGTACAACGTTCCATATACTGCTTCCTTTGCAACAGATAGAGTCTTAATATGTGTAGATAGCAATCAACAAAAATAAGACATCGAAGAAAGCTTGTATGCGCTCCATCTTCAGTGTCTCTAAATTAGGACCTACTGCTCCATTTGTGTAAAGAAGAAGCTGTCACACCAACTGATTTAGATAAAAATATAGCGTTCAATTAGGGTATAACTCAAACACTGATAGCATAAAACTAACCAGTTAATGGATAGCCTTATTATTTTGCTTTAAGGATCAGTATAACAAGAACAGTATACTATAAACAAAAAACCTCTTTGCATGACCGCAAAGAGGTTTTTTGTTTATAGTGTATCTAATGTTTAACGCAATACAACAGTAGATCGTCCCATGATTGCATTATCTTCATATAATAAAACCGTATAGGCCCCTTTAGAGAATCCTTCTTCTGCTGCCCAATAGACGATATAGTCTTCACCTTTGTTGGTAAATAAAATATTGTGTTTAAAAGTATATTGTAATTTCTCGCCATGTACATAGAAAATATTATCACCTTGCACGACCAGATTTCCCTGTGGATCGATAATTCTAACATATATATCACGTTCTCCACTTTTAGCCAACGGATTATCAGCAATGGTAAAGTTGATTTTTAACTTATCGATTTTTTTAGCACGTTCTTCTACAAATTCTTTTCCATTCTTTTTGACTTCAAGGCCATTTATACTGATGCTTGAAACCTTTAATGCTGAAGCAGTCGCAACCTTCTCTTTCAGATCCGAATTTGATGTAACTAATGAAGTAATCTGTTTTTCTTTTTCGACAACAGATTCGTTCAAGTTGGAGTTTTGCTTCGATAAAATCTGATTTTCCTGAATCAGCCGTTGCACATTTACACGATAAGTATCCACCTGCTTCTTAAGCTGATTGATCTTGTGCTGTGCTTCATCGATATCTTTCGCAGTAATACTCTTATTTTCAAGTTTTTTACGAAGCTCTGCGATCTCAGCTCTAGAATCATCCTTCTGCACGGACATCTCTGGAGTCAATTGAACATTTTCTACATCAATTTTATCCAATTCAGCTTCAATACGATCGATTTGTACCTGCAAATTTTCTTTTTCTACTGTAAGTGTATAGACCTTTTCACCATTGGTCTTAAACTTGACATAAAAATATATATTCGTTGCAAGTAATGCTGCTATCGCAATGATAAAGAAGTAAATCTTCGAAGAATCTTTCTTCTTCTCTTCTTCTTTCTTACTCGAAACAACTTCTGAATTTATCATAATATACTGTCATATTCATAGGTATAAATCTATAAATTTATACTATTGAATGTTTAAACAAAAATTATTCCAGTTTTATTTTTTATTACCAATTATGAATTATTCAAAATAATTCAAGGTCTCAAATCCGCCTTGTTTTAAGTATTCTTCCTTTCTCATCAGGTGAAGATCGGATTGTACCATATCTGTTACCAACATCTGAAGATCATATTTTGGCGTCCATCCAAGTTTTGTATTTGCTTTAGTCGGATCACCAATTAGTAAATCGACTTCAGTTGGCCTATAATATGCTGGATCAACTTTGACAACAGTCTGACCGAATTTAATCAGCGATTTATCAATATTTAACTGGGCTAGGCGCTCCTCGTCAATATCGATAATTACCCCCTTCTCCTGCTCTCCCTTTCCACTGAACTCAATCTCAATTCCCAATTCTGCAAAAGCCATGCGAACAAAGTCCCTTACAGTTGTTGTCACACCTGTAGCAATCACAAAATCTTCTGCGGTTTCTTGTTGTAGAATCAACCACATTGCTTCTACATAATCTTTGGCATGCCCCCAATCGCGTTGTGCCGACAGATTACCAAGATACAATTTATCCTGCAGCCCTAGCGCGATTTTTGCCACAGCCCTGGTGATTTTACGTGTCACAAAAGTCTCTCCCCTTACAGGGCTCTCGTGATTGAATAAAATTCCATTACAAGCATACATCTTATAGGCTTCACGATAATTGACAGTAATCCAATAACCGTACATTTTTGCTACAGCATAAGGACTTCGCGGATAAAAAGGTGTTGTTTCACTTTGTGGAACCGCTTGCACCAATCCATAAAGCTCGGACGTAGAAGCCTGATAGATACGGGTTTTCTCAATCATTCCCAATAACCTGACTGCTTCAAGAATCCGCAACGTACCGATACCATCGGCATTTGCAGTATATTCCGGCGTGTCAAAACTAACTTTTACGTGAGATTGCGCCGCAAGATTGTAAATCTCGTCAGGCTGTGTTTCCTGTATAATACGGATTAAGTTGGTTGAATCCGTCAAATCACCAAAATGCAATGTGAAATTTCTATTGTCAAGATGGGGATCTTGATAAAGATGATCAATACGATCTGTATTGAATAAAGAACTGCGACGCTTTAAACCGTGTACTTTGTAACCTTTCTTCAATAGGAATTCTGCTAGATAGGCACCATCTTGTCCTGTTATACCTGTTATTAAAGCAGTTTTCGTGTTTTGTTCAGCCATGTTTCTCTCTAGATTAAGCAATACCTGACGAAATCGTTAGGTATATATCCCATTTTCATACTTAAAATAAGCTTATCCGCCCACAAGATTATCATGCATAGTTGGCTTTTTCACTGTATCGGTAAATTCCGCAGCCTATGGCACAAATAAATCATAATGAATTGGGAGTGTAAAAGTATTAAATTTTAAACAAAAAAAGCTATAGGAATTCCTATAGCTTTCTGTTATTCTTCTTTTATCGCTTACGTTTAGTTCGAACGCGTAAAATTAAACACTAAATACGCTTCTCCGTTAGCAACAGTCAATGGCATACGCATAACTAATTTATTCCCATCCGAATAAGATAAATCCAAACGGTAACCTGTTGTTACGTTCTTCGCTTTATCGCCTGCATAAATCTTTTTAAATTGAAACTGAGGTTCTCCTAAGCCTTTTCCAGGATTATAGATAGACCAAAAGATCTCACGTGATGCACCCGGAGCACATAAAGTTCCTTGCGCATTAAAAGTGATAGATCCTTTACCATTTCCAATAAAATTCCATGTACTACCTACGAAACATTCTGCAGGAGCTTCTTCAAATACACTTTTAATCGTGAATGAAGAAGGTAAATTCTCTCTATCGATTGTATTCAACGTCCATGTACCTTTTACAGCGGATTTCCAATCCGAAGCGCTTGGACCAGAAGCTGCACTCGTGTTGGAAGAAGGATTTCCAGTTGATGTACCTTGCTTTTGTGCTCCACAAGAAAATAAGGTCACCGTAGCAAAAATAGTTGCTAATGATAAAACGAATCGATTCATATCTATAAATTTTAATTTCAAATTGTATTTTTGGGGTAAATTAATCCACAAAACATGAAAATTACAGCCAAAAATCATACCATAAGCAAAATAATCGCAAAAACGCTGTTAAGGTTATTTATCATTTTATTGGCCTTTGCTTCTTATCCGCTTTTTTTAGGACAGGAAGCAAAAAGCAAATTGAATCAAATCAGCCTTGCTTTTACGAACAAGATAGCTCTCATCGCTCCTGTCTTGTTATTTTGCTTCATCATTGGATTAATGATCGCTGTGCTCAAGCACAAATATAACAGAATTGACCTAAATTGGCTATTTTCTCTTGCTACTATCTTTGGTATTTTATATTTGATATTATTGTATTCAAGAATTTACCCAACGATTGCTTAAGTGTAATTGCACAATTCGCCAAAGTTTCTAACTTTGGATTCTTCAAAACGCTAATTACAGCCGAACAAGATTGGATGTATAATTTATATGGATAAAAAAAAAGGGCTAAAAATAGCCAAAAATATAGCAAAGATTGTCGTTACTGTGGGGGCCTTATACTGGGTATTCAGTAAGGTATCACTAAAGGATCTGAAAGAAGCGGTAATCAACTCCAATCCGCTCTATCTATTCTTTGCTCTAGTTGCTTATAGTATCTCTATTTTTATTTCCTCTTCGCGCTTATTGACCTTTTTAAAGGCAATCGGTCTGGATGTTACGGAAAAATATAATTTAAAACTATACCAACTTGGCTTATTTTACAACCTCATTTTACCAGGTGGCGTTGGGGGAGATGGTTATAAGATATTCTTCCTCAGGAAACGATTCAATATTAAAGGACGAAAATTATTTACAGCCTTATTTTTAGATAGATTAAGCGGACTATGGGCACTATGCCTAATCATTGCAGCGCTGGTTACCTATATGCCACAGCTAGGGATTCCAAACTATCTGACCATCATATTATTTATTATAGGGAGCATTCTCTATTACTTTATCGTAACCAAGTTCTTTAAGGAATACAAGGCAACATTTCTAAGAGCGCATTTAAAGGCTATTGGTGTACAGTCAATGCAGGTTCTCGCAGCAATTCTCATTCTTTATGCCTTAGGTTTTAGCGGTAAGTTCTCTCCGTACCTATTTTTATTCCTTGCATCTTCTTTGGTTTCAATCATTCCGTTTTCTGTTGGAGGATTGGGCATGCGTGAACTTGTGATTATGTGGGGAGCGGGCATATTCCAGGTAGACTCTCACAATGCGGTTTTGATCACCTTGTTATTTTATATTATTTCCGCTCTCGTTGCTCTTTCGGGGATTTACTTTATCTTTCATCCGCAAGCAATTGGCGAGGACAAATTACCTTCCGCAGAAGAAGTTGAACAAAGTCAAAAACTAGAAGAATAAACATGGCAAATATTATTATTACAGGCGCAAGCAGTGGTGTTGGATTTGAAGCGGTATTGGATTTGACCTCTAAAAAGGACAATAAAGTAATTGCATTGGCTAGATCAGCGGACAAACTGAGAAAACTTCATGAAATTGCCGGTCAGCTAAATTATGATGGTGGCACTTTATATCCGGCCCAATTTGATATTGTCTACGATGACTATGCTACTCTTGTTCCCTTCATCCAATCAAAATTTGATAAGGTTGATATCTTGATTAACAATGCTGGAGCACTCATCAATAAGCCATTTATGGAAACTGATGGAAAGGATTTTGCTGAAATGCTACAAACCAATGTGATGGGACACGTCAATATGATCCAACACGTTGTTCCCATGATGCAATCTGGCTCGCATATTGTCAATATTAGCAGTATGGGCGGATTTCAGGGGTCCATGAAGTTTCCCGGACTTTCGGCATATTCAACCAGCAAAGCTGCATTAGCAGTGCTAACAGAATGCTTAGCGGAGGAATTTAAGGAAAAGGGAATCAAAGTGAACTGTCTAGCCTTAGGATCTGCACAGACTGAAATGTTCGAAGCTGCTTTTCCAGGCGTTGAAGCTGGTACTTTAGCCTTTGAAATGGGACGCTATATTGCAGATTTCGCTCAAAATGGGCATCACTATTTCAATGGGAAAATACTTCCTGTCGCCAATACAACACCCTAACTGGAATAGCGCACTTCAAAGAGATATCCCTTGTTCTAATACAGTCAGGTTGATCTAATATAGTCAGGCCCAATTAATGTACGATTAAATGGTCCCGATTTTTTAAAGCTTATTTGATCCGGAAAAAATATTAAGATTCGCGGCCTTTAGTTGATTAAATCAATTTGTCTTCAGTTTAAG
The DNA here is from genome assembly GCF_964277905.1 of uncultured Sphingobacterium sp. Classification (NCBI taxonomy): domain Bacteria; kingdom Pseudomonadati; phylum Bacteroidota; class Sphingobacteriia; order Sphingobacteriales; family Sphingobacteriaceae; genus Sphingobacterium; species uncultured Sphingobacterium sp. Next base: position 120,596 of record NZ_CAXYKD010000032.1, on the reverse strand, counting down.
CCATTTCGTAAGGTCATCCATCAATTGTTCATTAAAGCTCTCTGAGTTTTCAAAATATTCTTCAATTTTTCCTGTTTGCGCATTTTGAAAAAGGTGATTCAAATTAGGATAATCCTTAATGATGACGTCGGTGGTGTTTAAATGCAGGTGTTGGAGACAATAGATGTTTTCATTCGCCGGGACTTGAACATCCTTTCCGCCGAAGGAAGCGAAAATCGGTACTTTCACCTGCTTCAGATAATAAGCTGGATCAATGCGAAGAAACGTTCTAAACCAGGGGCTCATCATTGGACTAAGTTTAATCTTCATATCAGGAGTCAGCGGATTCCCGTTATTTTGCTGAATAAGTTCTTTTTCCAACGATTCGGCCAACGCCTTTGGTGGCTCGTCTCTCGATAGAATAGTATACAATTTTCGATTATTTGCTTTATTGGTCTGCAATGCAGCTTCAGATAATCCGCCCGCTTTTCCTAAAGCATAGCTTTGTAAAATCAGCAAAGAATCTCCTTTGATTACAGGTCCAGACAGGAGTGCAATATAGTTTACTTTACTATTCTCGGATGCCACGATTTCGGCAATTAGCGCTCCCTCACTATGGCCAATCATCCCGATTTTATCCACATCAACTACAGCTTTTTTGTTTAGAAAATCAACTGCAGCATTGGCATCCGAAGCAAAGTCAATCGTTGTCGCTAAATTAACTTCTCCTTTGGAGCCACCTACTCCCCTGTCATCGTAACGTAATACGGCAAAACCGTTTTTCGTAAGATGATCAGCAAGCACCTTAAATGGTCTGTGACCAAACACCTCAGAATCTCTATTTTGTTGCCCGCTACCATTGACTAATACCACCGCAGGAAATGGCCCTCCATTTTTAGGATAAGTCAGAGAGCCCGTCAGAAATGCATTGCCTGCACTATTTCTAAACGAAACTTCCTCTTCCGCATAGCTATAAGGGGGGAAAACATCCTGCTTACGAGAAAGCCCACTCTGTTCGTTCTCGCTTCGTACCAAAATCATAGCAGATTCAAAAGGACCTTGTTTCATCACTCCTTTCATAACATCTTTATCCCGATCTAAAAAGCCTGCATACAGAAGACCTATATTCCTAACGTCCATCCAAATGGAATCGTGCTCTATACGTATTTGATTGATTGCAAATTTCTGCGCTGTTTGCATCGGACTCTCAAAGGTTCCATTCCACTTCCCTGCGCTATCTTTTTGAATGTTGAATACTAGCAGCAGCTTCTGCCCCGAAACTTCAACCTCGCCCTTCCATGAGCCATCAAATGTCTGCGCGTGGGTACATGAAAAATGAAAACAAATGATAAATAGATATAAAAATTTTCTCATTGTCGTTTTTTACTAGAAATTAAACTGTATGCATAAATCCAATATAAAATATAATGCCACAAATACTATACTGATTCCAATCTTCTTATTATTAACGGCTACATTCATACCCTTAACCAATAAATAGAATTGGTAGAATAGCAATAACAAACTGATTATTCCAAACATACCAAATAAAAATAGCTCAGTTTTATCAACTCCGGCCAATGTATGATCGCCGTTTTGCACTGCTTTTAATACTTGATCCGTGAATTTATCCTGGTTTAACAACTTCCCTAAAAATAAGGCAAGATAGAGCGGAAATGGTATAATCAAAACGACATTCATGACATCAATGATTCTGGTCTTTCTGTTTAATAACATCCCTGCACCATAGAGAAGTGTAAAAGGAGCCAAAACCATACAGGCATGAACGCCCAAGACAGCCCATATGGAAACCCCTATATCTGGTTTATAGAAATGCATAAATCCATTAAACTGCTGGCCCGATAAATAAATAACATAGCTTGATAACAAAAATCCGCTAACGCCAGCAAAGAATAGTCTCCACTCCGGCAATTCCGCAAATGGATTCTGAAAAATCTGTTTAACTTTCATTTTTTAAGAATTGAGACAAGTTCAACTTTTCGATTTCTACTGGATTTTGGGTTCCAATAAGTAATATCTTACCAGTTTCCAAGGTAAGTTGTAAGCCCATATTACCACGAGCTGAAAAAGCCAGCCCTTTCCGCCCTCTCCGAAACCCCCATCCACCAAACTCACCAATCGGGTTATATTTTCGTACCTCAACAGCACGAATATCTGTCCAACGCATCCTTTTACGATAAAAATTAAATGGAAAAAAATAGACTTCAATTCCATCTTCACGAATAGTAGTTCTTAATCGTAGAACGCCAAACAATCCCCATAATACCAAATTGATCCAAAACCCCGGTAATTGAAATAATGGAGCAAAATTCAACCGCAAGAGCTCATGCCAGTGCACAGAAAAACTGGCCACACTGACAGATAAAAGGATCAGACAGAGCCACCAGCTAAAAAAAGATTGGCTTTCGGTATAAAGCGTATTATTTTTCATCTTGATATAATTCTTTGTTTATCAATCATGCGATTGCCCAGACTGCTAAATACTTCTATTTCTGCCACCATTGTTTGTATGATCAAGAGATTTCAATTTGCGAATCAGATCATCGAGAATATTACGGACCGTCGGATAGGATTTGCCCATCTGATTTGCCATTTCTTTTAAACTCCCTGAGTGCATCAAAAAATTCAGAACAAATTCTTGCTCCTCTATAGTAAGCATCATCAACACAGGTAAAGAAAACTTACCTACAACTTCGGTTTCACAGGAGTCACACACCAATTTGGCGACTTTTAACTTCGCCTCACAACAAGGACAATCAACCGGTATTTTTTTCATTAAATAATAACATTATTAACATTATTAAAGATAATATTAATAATGTTAAAACAAAAGATTATAAAATCAATATTTTTCAAAAATCATTGCTTAATGATATATTTGTATCATTAAATAACGTTTATGAAGAAGTTTTTAGGCTATTTCCTATCTATTATATTTTGGTTTTGTTTTGGTTTATCCCTAATTATTTTCCACCCCATACAGTGGTTATGTTTAAAGCTGGGTGGATACAATGCACATAAAAAGAGTGTAGATATATTGAATGCCTGCCTCGTTGCCTGCTATTACACGCTATTTAATCGGGTGACATTTATCGACAATAAAAATATTCCAACAGGACAACCCATTGTATTTGTAGCAAATCACCAAAGTACTTTTGATATTCCTCCAATGATCTATTTCTTGCGTCGATTTCATGGGAAATTTATTTCTAAAATAGAACTTGCCAGTGGCATACCTAGCATCTCCTTCAACTTAAAACATGGTGGTGCCGCAAATATAGATCGCAATGACCCCAAACAATCTATTGCTGAAATATTGAAACTTGCCAATAATATGAAAACCAAAAACTGGTCCGCGTTTATTTTTCCAGAGGGAACAAGATCGAAAACCGGAAAAATGAAGGCCTTTCATGTTGGTGGAATTGCCACTTTACTAAAGAAAAATCCGAATGCACTCGTTGTTCCTATTGCCATTAGAGGATCATATGAAATGGTACAATATGGCATGTATCCATTAACCCCATTTCTTCATATGACTTGGGAAGTGCTAGATCCGTTGGATACGGAGGGTAAGAATATTGAAGAGATCGTTAAATTAGCTGAGGAAGCAATAAAACTAAAGGTCGAAAAATAGGAATAAGCTACTTGACCTGCCTTCCTTTCCAGTCGTACTTCCCTACATTGCCCAATATGCCTATATAAGCCAGATAAAGGGTATGAGCCAAACTCAATAAAGGAAGATACCATAAGAGTTCCTTTCTGCTTGCGAACCTTGTCAAAGGTTCAATAAAAATAAATTCGACGACCATCTTTAATAGCAACGCAAAAAGTACAACCCAAGCAACGAATTTTACACCGAAAAGAGCAAGAACTGAAGCTACCAAAATCAATAAATTAAAGAACCAAATTGAAATCCCTAATGCGATGACACCTTTATTTTTATATTTGGTACTTTTTGAAGCCCAGCGTCTGCGCTGACTAATGAATGACTTCAAATCCGGTTTGGCATCCGTATAAACAACAGCATCTTTTGATTTACAGAAAGTTATCCGCTCGGGATATTGTTCTGCTACCTTATGTAAAAAAAGCTCATCATCACCGGATGCAAGCTCGTCGATCCCTTTAAATCCGCCCATTTGTTTAAAAATATCCTTTCGATAAGCCAAATTAGCCCCATTACAGGTCGTTGGTTTTTTGTTACCAATACCTGCAGCGCCCAGACCTATCAAATACAAAAATTCTAGGGTCTGCAGTCGTTCAAAAAAACTCTTTTCTTCTGAATACACCACTGGAGAAGATTGTAGATAAGCACCTTCTTTCTCAAATGTGCTGATAACCGTTGCTAACCAGTTCGATCCCATGCGGCAATCTGCATCAGTGGTAATAATAATTTCACCTTGACAGCATTCTATCGCCCTTGAAATTGCTAGTTTCTTATACGAATTCAAACGCCCGTTTTCATTCAATTGAATAAGCTTAACACCTTTCTCTTCATATTCTTTCACAATCAAAGACGTATTGTCGTCTGAATGGTCATCGATAATAATGAGCTCCAGGAGCTCATTAGGATAATTCTGCCCTAGTATGGATTCAATGGTGCGCCTAATATTTAACTCCTCATTCCGCGCAGCGATAATCACAGATACGGTCATTGTTGGCCTAATAGAATGGTTAGGTTCCGAAATCAATGACCAGCCTCTGCGCATCCATAAAACTAGAATTGCATATACGCAGGCAAAAATGATCAATAAATAGTTAAGAATTTGTATCACCGAAAAAATTAATCTTAAAAACAAAAATAGAACCAAATATAGCTGGAAGAATCAAATTAACGAACCAAATACAGGAAACAATAGCCATTACAGCAATTTCTTGTGTGGTAATATAGCTATATAGATTGCTAGCAACAAAACTTCTCACACTGAAATCAAAAATATCCAATGTAGGCAGAGCTGCCTGAACAAAAAACAGGATAAAAATCATCAGAATCATGGATAAAAGTGGTAACTCAGGCAAAGTTAGCTTCATCAAAATGATATACTGCGAAGTAAAAATAACAAATCGCGCCAAAGAATTTAAAAGAACAATACTGAGCTCACGCATTGAATAATGCTCTAATACTTCAAAGAAGGGCTTAATTCGCGTCAAAAACTTAATTTTCCCGACCAATAAATCGATCCATTTTACATTGAAATATAAGATGACAAATCCTCCAGCATAGATAATAGCAAGTAGCCATACCCCAAATTGTACTGTTAAAGGAGTAGAAAGAAATTTACAGATAAACCAAGCGATACTTAGTGATCCCGCAACGCTTGTGAGCACCAATTGCGCAAATAATCCAACGCCCATCGCTACAGCTCCTTTTGCTCGATGTTGGGGCTGTAGAAAAAGTACCCGCCCGCCATATTCTCCAATCCTATTGGGTGTAAAAATAGCCCAGGTAAGCCCGCAGAAAACGGATTGGAAAGCCTTCCAAAATGAAATATGCTCCAGTTTAGATGCAAGATACCGCCATTTCACAACTTCAAGCAACCAATTGACAAGCATTAAAACCACAATTAAAATAAGGGTCCAAACAACCGAATGCTGCTCCAAACCGGCAATTAGGGTTTTGAACTTCTCAATATTGCTCCTATCGGATACCTTCACAACGATATACCAGGTCGCTAGGGCGAAAACCAGTATCTTCAATAAAAGACTGATGTATTTTTTTTGTCTTCCAGTCAACTTTTGATAATTAGAGAGCAATGTTACTAAATTTTAGCCAAATGATTAAGTTTTGTCGAACGCAATCCGCGAATAAAACGCAAAATTTGTATTATTGTATATGCAGAAGGAAAAGGCGAAAGAAAGAATAATTTTAGGTATAGACCCCGGAACAGTAATACTTGGATATGGTATTATCAAAGAAGTCGGCAATAACATATCCTTGGTCTCAATGGGGGTCATCAAAATGGGACATTTAGATGACCATGCCCTAAAACTACAACGTATATTCAAAAAAACTTCTGCTCTAATGCAGGAATACAATCCCGACTGCGTAGCTCTTGAATCACCATTTTATGGCAAAAACATACAGGTCATGCTCAAATTAGGGCGAGCGCAAGGTGTTGCCATGGCGGCGGCCCTGGCGCAGGATATCCCAATCTTTGAATATTCCCCAAGAAAGATAAAACAATCCGTTACAGGGAATGGAAATGCGACAAAGGAGCAGGTTTCCGCTATGCTAAAAAATCTATTAAAATTTGAGGAAACACCACAATTTTTAGATGCCACCGACGGATTGGCAATCGCTGTCTGCCACTCCTTTCAGAAAAATGCAGTATCAGGCAGCAGCAAGTCGTACACTGGATGGTCCGCCTTTATCAAAGACAACAAAGATCGAATCAAGTAATTACATTTGTACCTGACGAATCACATTCTTCACATTCAACTCAACAATATCCGTCATCGTTTTACACTTGAGGTAAGAGTTATTTTGATAAAATTCAGCATAGCCTTCACGTAACTGTTTGATATTCTCCTGCGTCGAAAGGACCTGCGTTTGCGAAGCATCCCTTAGATCAGCGATCCGATGTCTTTCACTTCGGACTCTATGCACAATGGAAGAACGCTCCTCCTGTTGGTATTGCAGCACAGTTTTTTCATTTAGATGTTCCATCGCTAATTTGACATAGGGAAGATTCTCCTTAAAAAATTGAGGCATATATACTTTCGGATTTCCTTCATAAAACTGCTGGTCAAAATCTATTGCCCGAATTCGAAACTGGAAATCATCAAAATCTGGTGTAATCTGCATCACAAAATTGTAGGCCCTCATATCCCCCAACAAGGTAATAATACATCGTTCATTAAACTTGACAAATTCTTTGGAAATCCGGGTCAGATTATAATCAGGCGAGAACATACGTGTTTTCGAAAAAGTGTCCCCGGGGATTCCAACAATATGTTCTTCAACCAAAGTATCATGGTCTACCATATAATTCACCTGATTGGGCGACAATATTTCTTCCAACTCCAATCCATATATTCGCGACGCATCGGCTTGCTTGATGTAAAAATAATCGTACACATCATTTAAACGGTTTACGATACGAATTCGAAATGGTTTAGTATTGCCAAAGCCACAGTACTCTACACGATCAATATACTTATGCTGGACGATTCGCGTATTACCTGATGCTTTCAGTTTAGCATAAATCACCTTCAATCCGTCATATAATTGGTCGATAAGATATTGCGGATACAGTGGAGTCTCCCAAAAAGTATCGTTGCCAAATTTATCCATGACAGGTACTGTCTCCGTAAAATTCAGTAGATCTTTGTATCCTATCGGCAACTTTTCGTCTCGCTGATACAGCTTAAGGTATTTATGAAGCCCTTCCCCTACTTCAAAAATTGGTTTCTTTTTCGAAATCTTTACATCTTGAACTTCTTCCATCTCTATTCCGTATTTTATTTTTCGTTTACTCAAACATCACACAGTCTGCTATATTTTGCCCCATCATATGCTAAATTCGAACTGATTAGATTTTCAATATGCTAACTGTTTTTCCTACTTCTAAAAAAGGCAATACTAAATTAATTTATCATAATCTTGATATCAAACATGAAAACAATCACTTAACCTATAATAAGATCACCATGAAACAATTATAATCACTTTCAATCAAAAACATATAACATTATCAATATGAATAAGTATTTTTTATTAAATTTACATCTATAAACCGAAAATTCTTAGTAATTTTGAAATAAATTTAATTATTTTAGCTATTGGTCAGATCTTGATGCAACGACCAATTAATGAACACAAAAACCATTGTTAATGGAAAATCAATATGCAAACTATGATCTAGACAATTTGGATATCCAAATCTTGTCTATTCTAATGAACGATGCCTCTATTCCTTATACAGAAATAGCAAAAAAGCTAATTGTATCAGGTGGTACAATTCACGTTAGAATGAAGAAGATGGAAGAACTAGGTATCATTAGAGGGTCAAATCTAATTATCAATCCTCAAAAAGTCGGATTTGATATCACGGCCTTTTTGGGTATCTATCTTGAAAAAGGTTCACAATATGCAGATGCGGTAGATAAATTGAAAGAAATCAAAGAAGTGGTCGAATTACACTATTGTACTGGCCAATACAGTATTTTTGCAAAAATTATCTGTAGAGATACAGTTCACCTGAGAAAAGTATTGAATGAAGATATTCAATCCGTACCAGGGATTCAACGTACCGAGACGATCATCTCTCTCGAGGAGAGTATCAAACGTCAAATCAGCTTAGTCTAGTATAAAAAAAGCTTCCATAAAAATGGAAGCTTTTTTTATACTATCTTTTCTAACATTGCGATATAGAGATCGATCCCTGCTCTAATTTCATCGATATAGATAAACTCATCTGCCATATGCGACCGCGCGCTATCGCCAGGTCCCAGCTTCAGAGAAGGGACAGGAATAAGAGCCTGATCGCTCATCGTCGGTGAACCGTATACTTTACGTCCCAATACAATGCCTGCTTTGACAATTGGATGCGTTTCAGGAATAGAAGAAGACTTCAGGCGCGTCGATCTCGCTGTGACCTCTGATTTTACATGAGCCTTGATAATATCCAACGTCTCTTCATTCGAATAAGCATCTGTGGTTCTGACATCGACAACAAAGTTACAAGTAGCCGGTACCACATTGTGCTGTGATCCTGCCTGAATCACGGTTACCGACATCTTAATTGGGCCTAAGGTTGACGAAGTTCTTTCAAATGTATAATTTTGAAACCATTCAATATCCTTGATCGCTTTATAGATCGCATTATCGCCCTCATTACGTGCGGCATGTCCAGCCGTTCCTAAAGCGGTACAATCCAACACCATTAGCCCCTTTTCTGCAATTGCCAAATCCAATAAGGTAGGTTCACCCACAATTGCAAAATCAATTGGACCGATATCATCCAAAACAGATTCTACACCGTTCTTACCTGAGATCTCTTCTTCAGCACTGGCGACCAGACAGAAGTTATACTTCAATTCCGTCTGCTGGTAAAAATACAAAAATGTAGCTATCAATGATACCAAACAGCCCCCAGCATCATTGCTCCCCAAGCCGAACAATTTATCTTCCTCTACAGTTGCTGCCAAAGGATCTCTCGTATAACCTGTATTTGGTTTTACTGTATCGTGATGGGAATTAAGCAATATCGTAGGTTTAGTGATATCATAATGGGCGTTATACACCCAGACATTATTGCCTTTCCGATGTGTTTTTATATCACGCTCCTGAAAGAAGCGATCAATTAAATCTGCCGTGAACTCTTCCTCTTTACTTAAAGACGACAGTCCAATTAATTGTTTTAAAAGGGCCAGAGCATCCTCAAATAGACGCTGTTTATCCTTCATGGTATAGTCCTCCTGCTTTATCCGCAGACAGTTTAATTCCTTTTATAAAAGCAGAACTAAAACCGTTATGTTCCATTTCGTTCAATCCCGCTATTGTACATCCCTTTGGTGATGTTACCTTATCAATCTCTCCTTCTGGATGAGCATTGGTATGCAATAACAAATCAGCAGCGCCTTTTGCAGTTTGAACTGCCATTTTTAATGCGTCATGCGCATGAAATCCGATTTCAACTCCACCTTGTGAAGCAGCACGAATAGCACGTAGGAAGAATGCGATACCGCAAGCACACAATGCCGTTGCCGATGTCATAAGGTCTTCATTAATGACAACCACTGAACCAACAGTTTCAAACATCTTCTCAACCTCCTTCAAACTATCGTCTGAAGCATTATCGCTGGCGATACAAGTCATTGATTGAGCTATTGCTATTGCTGTGTTGGGCATTGCCCGTATAACTGTGGTATCTGCCCCCAACTCTGCTTTTAAATCGGCACAAGAGACTCCTGACACGATGGAGACAAAAATCTGATTTGTCTTTTCAATTACAGGCGCCACTTCCACCAATACCTTTTTTAGTTGCTGAGGTAGTATTGCGAAAACAACAATATCAGCCCCCTTTACAGCTAGCCTATTATCATTACTTACTGAGAAGCCCTGGCTCGCTTCTTCGGCCAGTGCATTCAAATTTCTCCTCGTCAATGTAATATCGGCAGCATTCGCAAATTCACTTTTTACAAGTCCTTTTGCCAAAGAAAGACCGATATTACCGCTTCCGATAATGGTGACCTTTTTCATAGCGATCGTTGGGTTTAGGTTAGATTTTTATTTTAATGTCAAGCAAGTGCCAAATTGTCCTTGTTGAAACAAATGCAAATTATTAGCATTTCCAATATAGACCTCTTGAACACCTTTATTTATAGCATTGAATGCATTTTGCAACTTAGGGATCATCCCGTCATTCACCACGCCGGATTCCTTAAGATATTCAAACTCTTCTGACTTAATCGTTGGGATTACTGAATTCTCATCTGTTACATCGCGTAAAACGCCGTTCTTCTCAAAACAATAAACCAGAGAAGTTTCATATAATGAAGCCAAAGACACCGCCAATGAAGAAGCTATAGTATCCGCGTTGGTATTGAGCAATTGTCCAAGGCCATTGTGTGTAATAGCTGAAAACACAGGAACAAACCCTGCTTCCAAAAACTTTTTGATGGCCAGGGTATTTACAGAGTCATGCAACAAATCACCTACAAAGCCATAATCGATATCTTTTACAGGACGCTTTATAGCTTTTATGACATCCCCATCAGCTCCGGTTAATCCGACAGCATCGCATTTCAAATTTTGCAACTTAGCAACGATTGTCTTGTTTGTCAATCCAGCGTATACCATTGTTACAATGCGTAACATTTCCTCATTTGTAACACGACGCCCTTCTATCATTTGGGCTTCAATTCCAAGTTCACTAGCCAGGCGAGTCGCTATTTTACCACCGCCATGTACAAGAATCTTCTTCCCTGACAGTGCAGAGAACTTTTCCAAAAAAGAATCCAATTGGCGTTCATCATCAATAATATTCCCGCCAATTTTAATTATATTTAATACACTATTAGCCATTACGCAACTTTTCCCAATAAAAATAGTTTTTCAATAATCTATAGGATTGGACTATGCCAAATCCTCTAACATACGTTTCAAAACAACCTGAGCAGCCCATACACGGTTGCTAGCCTCTTTAATCACGAGTGAATTTGGTCCATCTAAAATCTCAGAAGACAATTCAAGATCTCTTCTTACTGGCAAGCAATGCATTACTTTGGCATCATTCGTCAAATTGAGCTTCTTGTTATCCATCATCCAATCTTCATCAACACCATATACCTCGCCATATTCTTGATAAGAAGACCAGTTTTTCACATAGACAAAATCAGCATTCTTTAAACTTTCTTCAAGATTATTAGATATGGTTGCTCCAGCAGTAAATTCTTCACTTAACTCATAGCCCATAGGTTGAGCTATCGTAAAATTGACTAATCCCTCTTCTTGTGCTTTGCACATCCATTCTGCAAAAGAATTAGGTACCGCTTGAGGTAATGCCTTAACATGCGGAGCCCAAGCCAATACCACTTTCGGCTTTTCAGTCTTCTTGTACTCAGTGATGGTAATCATATCTGTCAAACTCTGCAGTGGATGGCGTGTTGCACTCTCTAAAGAAACAACAGGAACACCACAGTACTTAATGAATTTGTTGAACAGGTCTTCACTATAATCCTCTTCACGATCTTTCAATTTTGGAAAGGAACGAAGTCCCAAAATATCACAATACTCGCCCATAACAGCAGCGGCCTCGCGAATATGTTCAACAGTTGTCCCGTTCATCACAACACCATCCTGTGTTTCAAGCGCCCAACCATCTTTATCCATATTCATGACCATCACATTCATGCCCAAATTCATTGCCGCTTTTTGTGTGCTCAAACGCGTACGCAAACTCGGATTCAAAAATACAAGTCCCAACGTTTTATGTTGACCAAGGTCCTGATTGTCATATGGTGCCGCTTTCAAAGCTAACGCTTCTTGAACAACGTCCGCTACACTAGACACATCCTTAACAGAGAAAAACTTTTTCATCTATATTTATTTATTCGAGTGCATTTCCAACGGGCAATCAATAGGCCCGTCACACTCAGTATATATTCTAACTACTACAGCGCAATCAAATTTACATGAGCCAATGTGTGGCTATTGGATAATTTGATCGACAGCTTTAAGGTTCTATGCAACCGTTACTGCTTTGATATGTGCTTTCAATGCCGATAAAAACTGATCAGCATGATCTTTCGTAATATTCAAAGCGGGCAACAAGCGAATCACATAAGGCTTAGCCTCTCCTGTAAAGATACGGTTCTTTAACAAGAGATCTTTCTTCACATGGGCCAAAGATTCAGGTAGTTCTATACCGATCATTAATCCTCGGCCTCTCACTTCTACAATTTCTTCGATTTGCTTAAGCTCATCAATAAGATATTGTCCGACTTGAGCCGCATTCTCCATCAGTTTATCTTGTTGGATAATCTCCAATACAGCCAGTGCGGCAGCACATGCGAGATGATTGCCACCAAATGTCGTCCCCAAACTCCCGTAAGTCGCTTTAAATTTGGGCGATATACTGATTGCACCGATTGGAAAACCATTGCCCATACCTTTTGCCATCGTGTAAATATCGGCTTCGACGCCCGAATAGTCCTGTGCATAGAATAAGCCTGTTCTTCCATATCCACATTGCACTTCGTCCGCAATAAACACAGCATTATATTGATCGCAAAGAGAGCGAATCAACTGAAGAAACGATACTGACGCTTCCCTGATTCCACCTACGCCCTGAATACTTTCTACGATAACAGATGAAATTTCATTACCATATGATGCGAAAGCCTCAGTCAAAGCCTCTTCATCATTGAAAGGAAGAAATACAATATTATCGGTCTCGTTGACGGGAGCCACGATACTCGGGTTATCTGTTGCCGCTACGGCCAATGAGGTTCTTCCATGAAAAGCTTTTGAAAACGCTATGACTTTTTTTCGCTTATTGTAAAAAGAAGCCAGCTTCAATGCGTTTTCATTTGCTTCCGCGCCAGAATTGCAAAGAAATAAATCATAATCAACCTTTCCCGAAACTTCCCCTAGCAATCGGGCAAGTTCACGCTGAATTGGAATCTCGACAGAGTTGGAATAGAACCCAATACGGTTCAATTGTTCTGTGATGCGTTGTACATAATGTGGGTGCGTGTGTCCGATCGATATCACAGCATGGCCACCATACAAGTCCAAGTAAGCATTTCCTTCGGCATCCCACACCGTTGATCCATTAGCCTTTACTATGTTAATGGGATTAATGGGATAAACATCAAATGGTTTCATCTTAATGAATTATAGATTGATAAACGAAATAGCTAGTAATAGAAAAAGCTATCAGATTTTAGCAATACAAATATATTAGTTATAACGGTAGGAATGGTCATAAAATAAAAAAAGTCCCCTTAAAAAGAGGACTTTTTTATGCTAGATCAGAAGAAGACTATTCTCCGTCTACTTTTTCTTCACTTTCTACTTCAGCTTTAACTTCTGCAGGAGCTTCAGTTTCAGCAGTAGTAGCTTTTTTAGCACCACCACGACGACGAGTAGCTTTTTTCTCAGCAGCAGCAGCTTTTTTACCGTAGATTTCGTTGTAATCAACTAGTTCGATGAAAGCCATTTCCGCGTTATCACCTAAACGGTTTTCCATTTTGATGATACGAGTGTAACCACCTGGACGGTTAGCTACTTTTTCAGAAATTTCGCGGAATAAGATAGAAACAGCGTCTTTATCTTTCAAATAAGCGAATACTGTACGACGAGAGTGTGTTGTGTCGTTTTTAGATTTAGTAATCAAAGGCTCAACATACGTACGTAATGCTTTAGCTTTAGCCAAAGTAGTTGTAATACGTTTGTGTAGGATTAATGATGTTGCCATGTTAGCCAACATTGCTTTTCTATGGCTATCCGTACGGCCTAAGTGATTTACTTTTTTTCCGTGTCTCATTTTGATTTTATTATACTAATCGTACCGTTTTTGTATATGTCATTTATGTGAACATCACATATCCAGACAGCCAAAAGGAATTACGACTAGTGGTCGCTTAATAAATTATTATTCTTCGTCTAATTTGTATTTTGCCAAGTTCATTCCGAATGATAAACCTTTCGATTTAACCAATTCTTGGATTTCACTTAACGATTTTTTACCGAAGTTTCTGAATTTCAACATATCAGCTACGTCATAAGTTACTAACTCAGCCAATGTGCGAATATCCGCAGCTTTCAAACAGTTCAATGCACGAACTGAAAGATCAAGATCTACTAATTCTGTTTTCAAGATCTTACGCATATGTAAGATTTCTTCATCAACAACTTTAGTTTCTTCTTTCGTTTGAGACTCAAGAAGCATATTCTCATCAGAGAATAAAATAAAGTGTTGAATTAAGATCTTAGCAGCTTCTTTCAAAGCTTCTTCGGGGTGAATTGAGCCATCAGTAGAGATATCCAACAACAATTTCTCGTAGTCAGTCTTTTGCTCTACACGGTAATTCTCAATGGTATATTTAACATTCTTGATCGGAGTAAAGATCGAATCGATTGCGATAACACCTACTGGAGCATCAACAACTTTATTCTCATCAGCATTTACGTATCCACGACCTTTGGCAATACTCAATTCCAATTCAATTGTCACTGAATTATCCATGTTACAGATTACCATGTCTGGGTTTAAGACCGTAAAGTTATTAGAGAATTTTGTGATATCACCAGCTAAGAATTGCTCTTGACCATTGATTACTACAAATACCTTTTCGTTGTCACCAATCTCACCTGTTTTTTTGAAACGAATTTGTTTCAAATTCAAGATAATTTCAGTTACGTCTTCAACAACACCTTTGATCGTTGAAAATTCGTGCGAAACGCCAGAAAACCTTATCGACGTAATTGCATATCCTTCTAAAGAGGACAATAGAATACGGCGCAAAGCATTACCAATGGTTACACCAAAACCAGGCTCCAATGGACGAAATTCAAACGTACCATCAAAATCCGTAGATTTTTGCATGATAACTTTATCCGGTCTTTGAAATGCTAAAATTGCCATTTATTTTCTTTTAATGTTTTATTTGTAATAATAATTGTAATACAATAGAAGATGCATACCCCAAAAATTGGACTATGCATTCTTCTATTTTATTTATTATTTAGAGTATAACTCAACGATTAAGTTCTCTTTGATGTTTTCAGGAATGTCAGCTCTTTCTGGATAGCTTAAGAAAGTACCTGTCAATTCTTTCGCATTCCACTCTAACCAAGAAAATTTGTTTACAGTACGACCTGTAACTGAATTTGTGATGGCTTCAAGTGTTTGAGAACGTTCACGAACTGCTACAACGTCACCTGGACGCAAGCTATATGATGGAATGTTAACAACTTCGCCGTTAACAGTAACGTGTTTATGGGATACCAACTGACGAGCAGCGGCACGAGAAGTAGCGATACCTAAACGGTAAACTACGTTATCCAAGCGAGCTTCTAACAATTTCAAGAAGATCTCACCTGTAATACCTTGTTTAGAGGCAGCTTTAACAAATAAGTTTGAGAACTGACGCTCCAATACACCGTAAGTGTATTTTGCTTTTTGTTTTTCTAACAACTGAATAGCATATTCAGATTGTTTACCTCTGCGTTTAGAAGCTCCATGTTGTCCAGGAGGGTAATTTTTCTTTTCTAACGCTTTATCTGGGCCGAAGATCGGCTCTCTAAATTTACGGGCAATTTTGGACTTAGGTCCTGTATATCTAGCCATTTTCTTTTACAATTAAAGTATCTATCAGCCTATAGCCGATGAATCTTATCTTTAAATTAATTAAACTCTTCTGCGTTTTGGAGGACGACAACCGTTGTGAGGAAGTGGAGTGATATCTTTGATAGTAGTCACATCAATTCCTACTGTTTGCAATGTTCTGATTGCCGATTCGCGACCAGCACCAGGTCCTTTAACAAACACTTCAACTTTACGTAAACCCAAGTCGTGAGCAACTTTTCCACAGTCTTGTGCAGCTTGACCAGCAGCGTATGGAGTGTTCTTTTTAGAACCACGGAAACCCATTTTACCAGCACTAGACCAAGAAATAGTTTGACCTTGATTATTTGTCAAAGTTACAATGATATTGTTAAACGTTGCGTTAATGTGAGCCTGACCTACAGGTTCGATAACAACGATACGCTTTTTTGCAGCTTTTTTAGTTTTAGCCATTTCTTATTTATTATTTAGTAGCTTTTTTCTTGTTTGCAACTGTCTTACGTTTACCTTTACGAGTACGTGAGTTGTTTTTAGTACGTTGACCACGAACTGGTAAGTGTTTACGGTGACGCAATCCACGGTAACAACCGATATCCATTAAACGTTTGATGTTTAATTGAATTTCGGAACGCAATGCACCTTCAACTTTCAATTCGTCGTTAATGATGGTACGAATTGCTGCCAATTGCTCATCATTCCACTCTTGTACCTTCACATCTTCGCTGATACCAGCTTTTTCCAAGATATATTCAGCTCTTGTACGACCGATACCAAAAATATAGGTAAGGCCGATCACACCTCTTTTGTTTTTAGGTAAATCAATACCTGCTATCCTTGCCATATAATATTAAGCTATTATTTTTTTAATGAATTAACCCTGACGTTGTTTAAACTTTGGGTTCTTTTTGTTGATTACAAAAACTTTACCTTTACGACGGATGATCTTACAGTCCGCGCTACGTTTTTTTATTGATGCTCTTACTTTCATGATATTTATTTTTTCAAAAGCTTGCGCTAATACAAGGGCTTACGGCTATTTATAGCGATAAGTAATCCTTCCTTTAGTCAAATCATACGGAGACATTTCCAATTTAACTTTATCACCAGGTAAAATTTTGATATAGTGCATGCGCATTTTACCAGAAATATGGGCAATGATTTCATGTCCATTTTCCAACTCTACCCTAAACATAGCATTAGAAAGTGCCTCTCTAATTATACCGTCTTGTTCTATTGAGGCTTGTTTAGCCATATATTCTCGATTAAATTTAATTTAAAAGCCTGCGAACAGGAGTGCAAAGATAAATAAAAATAATTGAAAACCAACTACTTTTTGTTCAAAACTTTCTCTACATGTTCGAATGTCAGCAACACATCTGGTTCTCCTTTTCGGATTGCAACCATCTGTTCGAAGTGCGCTGATAATTTCCCATCCACTGTACTTACTGTCCAACCATCATCCCAAAAACGCACACCCGCACGCCCCGCATTGATCATCGGTTCGATACAAATAACCAAACCCTCTTCCAATTTAGGACCAGCACCTCGTTTTCCATAATTAGGAACCTCAGGTTTTTCATGTAAGTGATAACCAACTCCGTGTCCAACCAGCTCGCGAACAATTCCGAATCCGAATTTGTTCACATACTCCTGAACAGCTGAAGAAATATCCCCAACACGTTTACCAGCCACCGCCTGTTCAACACCTTTGTACAATGATTCCTTTGTTACATCCAATAACAACTGTGCTTCCTCAGATATTTCACCTACACCAAAGGTGTATGCTGAATCACTGATAAAGCCGTTCAGATTGACACCACCATCGACCGAAACAAGATCTCCATCTTTAATTTCATAATCACTTGGAAAGCCGTGTACAATTTGATCGTTGACAGATATACACAAAGAATATGGAAATCCCTGATAATTTAAGAACGCAGGCGTCCCGCCGTTATCATGAATATACTCATAAGCTAATTTATCAAGAGATATAGTCTTTACCCCAGGTTTAATCACTTTTGCGATTTCACCAAGCAATTGCGAAAGCACATCTGCTGACTTCCGCAATTGCTCTATATCTTCTGCTGACTTATAAAATACTTTAGACATCTAAAGAAATTAAATTGCCGAATGATCCATTCCCTCAACAGACGCGGCCGAACGACCTTTAATACGACCTGTTTTCATTAATCCATCGTAATGACGCATCAATAAATGAGATTCGATCTGTTGCAAAGTATCCAACACCACACCTACTAAAATCAATAATGACGTACCACCGTAGAAGTGCGCAAATTGATTATTAATACCAAACAAACTTGCAATAGCAGGTAGAATAGCAATGATCGCTAGGAAAATTGCACCTGGAAATGTAATATTTGATATTACGCGGTCTATAAAATTACTAGTTTCCAATCCCGGTTTAATACCCGGTACAAAACCTCCGTTCTTCTTCATGTCGTCCGACATCTGTTGTGGGTTCACCATAATCGCTGTATAGAAAAACGTAAATGCGATAATTAACACCGCAAATGTCACGTTATATGCTACAGAAGTATAGTTACTCAACGAAGTCAAAAATTCCGACTGAAGATTTGGGAAGAACTGTCCTAAACTCATTGGCACAAACATGATTGCCTGCGCAAAAATGATAGGCATTACACCTGCAGCATTTACCTTTAAAGGTATATACTGACGTACTCCACCGACTTGCTTGTTTCCAACGATTTTCTTCGCGTATTGTACAGGGATCTTACGAACACCTTGTACGATCAAGATCGTAAAGATCACAACAAAGAACAAAGCTACAAATTCAAGCAACAATGGAATTGGACCACCACCACCTTTCGCCATTCTAGAAACCCATTCCGCAGTGATACCACTTGGCAATTGAGCGATAATACCAGTCATGATGATCAAAGAAATACCATTACCGATACCTTTATCAGTAATTTTTTCCCCTAACCACATCACAAATAAAGTACCGCCTGTCAAAACTATAGCAGTTAGAATAGTGAATAATGGGTCAGCTATTGTCTTAGCACTTGGCTCGATTTGAGTACGTACATAAGCAAAAGCCTGAAGCAAAGTAATCCCTAAAGTTAAATAGCGAGTAATTTGATTCATTTTTTGACGACCACTTTCCCCTTCCTTCTGCATCTTTTGGAAGTAAGGAACCGCGATGCCCAGCAATTGAACAACAATGGATGCCGAGATATATGGCATTACCCCTAAAGCAAAGATAGCCGAACGAGAGAAAGATCCCCCCGCAAACATATCCAGTAAGCCCAATAAACCCTCTTTTTGACCAGAAGCCAAAGCATGAGGATTTACACCTGGTAATACCACGTGACATCCAATACGGTAAATCAAAAGAAAAAGTAAGGTATTTAGAATACGCGTACGTAAATCATCGATTTTCCAAATATTGGTTAAGGTTGTGATTAGTTTCTTCATTTATTAAATTTTAACGATAGAACCGCCTGCAGCTTCAATAGCTTTTTGAGCAGAAGCAGTAAACGCGTGCGCTGTTACTTCAACTTTAGCTTTCAATTCACCGCGACCCAAGATTTTAACTTTGTCATTTTTAGACACTAAACCATGAGCTTTCAATGCGTCGAAATCTACAGCTGTTAAATTGTATTTCTCGATCAACGCTTGTAAAGTATCTAGGTTTACACCATTGTACTCAACACGGTTGATGTTTTTGAAACCAAATTTAGGCACACGACGTTGCAAAGGCATTTGACCACCTTCGAAACCGATTTTCGTAGAGTGACCTGAACGAGAACCAGCACCTTTGTGACCACGCGTTGAAGTACCACCACGACCAGAACCAGTACCACGGCCAATACGTTTGCTACTTTTTACTGCACCTTTTGCAGGTTTTAAATTACTTAAGTTCATTTTTAAACTAAATTGTGCTAGCCCTTCGCTCTCACTAAACAGGTACTAGCGATTAAAAAATAATGATTATTAATAACAAGTAATGGAAGAAGCCCAAAGACCTCTTCCATATGCTAATATTAAATAGTTTCGATAGCTACTAAATGGTTTACTTTACGTACCATTCCAATAATTGATGGAGTAGCTTCAACTTCTACTGAGTGGTTGATTCTTTTCAAACCCAATGCCTCAATAGTTTTCTTTTGGCGCTCGCTTCTGTCGATAACGCTCTTTATCTGGGTGATTTTGATTTTTGCCATGATAATTAACCGTTAAATACTTTATTCAAATCGACACCGCGGTGTTGTGCTACTGTATACGCATCACGCATTTCTGCTAAAGCAGTTACAGTTGCTTTTACCACGTTGTGTGGGTTAGAAGAACCTAATGATTTAGCCAATACATCTTTGATACCAGCAGACTCCAATACTGCACGCATTGCACCACCTGCTAAAACTCCTGTACCACCTACAGCTGGTTTAATCAAAACTGAACCACCAGAATATTTACCATATTGCGCGTGAGGAACAGTACCTTTGATAATAGGAACTTTTACCAAATTTTTCTTTGCGTCATCGATACCTTTCGTGATTGCTTCAGTTACCTCTTTAGCTTTACCTAAACCGTAACCTACGATACCGTTTTCATCACCTACTACAACAATTGCAGAGAAGCTGAAAGTACGACCACCTTTAGTAACTTTAGCTACACGTTGGATACTTACTAAGCGATCTTTTAATTCAATTTCGCTTGATTTTACTCTTTTTATATTGCTTAATGCCATTTCTTTCTATGATTAAAAGTCTAAACCGCCTTCGCGAGCACCTTCAGCCAAAGATTTGATACGGCCATGGTATAAGTACCCATTACGGTCAAAAACTACTTTATTAATACCTGCTGCTACTGCTTTTTCAGCCACCAATTTACCTACAGCTTTAGATTGATCAACTTTGTTACCAGATGCAACAAACTCTTTTGACAAGCTAGATGCAGCAACTAATGTTTTACCTGCATTGTCATCAATGATTTGCGCATAGATACCTTTGTTACTTCTAAAAACCGATAAACGTGGACGTTCAGACGTTCCAGCAAGGTTTTTTCTGATTCCTTTTTTGATTCTCTCTCTACGAGATGCTTTTTGTCCTGCCATGATTATTATTTTTTAGCTGATTTACCTGCTTTTCTTCTCAATACTTCACCTGCAAACTTAACACCTTTTCCTTTGTAAGGTTCTGGTTTACGGAAGCCACGGATTTTAGCCGCTACCTGACCGATCAATTGTTTGTCAGCACACTCTAAAGTGATTGTAGGGTTTTTACCTTTGTCAGCAGTAGTTGATACTTTAACCTCGTTTGGCAATACAAAAACAATCTGGTGAGAGAAACCTAAAGTTAACTCTAATACATTACCAGTACTTGAAGCACGGTAACCTACACCGACTAACTCTTGCGTAGTTTTGTAACCTTCAGTCACACCGTGAACCATGTTAGCCAACAGGGAACGGTATAGACCGTGTAATGCTTTGTGTTTCTTTTGATCAGTTGGACGTGTTACAACGATATTACCCTCTTCTTGAGCAATCGTGATGTCACGGTCAACTTGTTGTGTTAATTCGCCTTTAGGACCTTTTACTGAAACTAAGTTTTTGTCCGAAATAGTAACAGTTACCCCAGCAGGGATAGCGATAGGCGCTTTTCCAATTCTTGACATTTCTTTGTGCTTTTACCTAGATTAATAAACGTAACATAAAACTTCACCACCAACATTTTGAAGTCTAGCTTCCTTATCTGTCATTACACCTTTCGATGTTGACAAGATAGCAATACCTAAACCGTTCAAAACACGAGGCATAGTATCAACGCTTGCATACTTTCTTAAACCAGGTTTACTCACACGTGTCAACGTACGAATAGCCGGAATTTTGCTAATTGGATTATATTTCAATGCGATTTTGATCGTACCCTGTACGCCATTCTCATCGAATTTGTAATTAGCAATGTAACCTTTATCAAAAAGAACTTTAGTGATCTCTTTTTTTAGGTTCGATGCAGGAATTTCAACAACCCTGTGGTTGGCCTTGATGGCATTCCTTACTCGTGTAAGGTAATCCGCAATTGGATCTGTAGTCATTATATATGAAAATTTGTGACAGCGGTTTCCCTCCCAACCGTTGGTATGGGACCTTCTATCTGTTAAACAATTTTAAAATGCAAAAACCCCGGCAATCCTCAGTTGAATTGCCCGGGCAAAATTAAGTATTTTTTTTTAATTACCAAGAAGCTTTTTTCACCCCTGGGATTTTGCCATCTAAAGCCATCTCACGGAATGTTACACGAGAGATACCGAATTGACGCATATATCCTTTAGGACGGCCAGTCAATTTACAACGATTGTGTAAACGTACTGGAGAAGCATTTTTAGGCAATTTATCTAATGCAACGTAATCGCCAGCAGCTTTTAATTCTGCACGTTTTGCCGCATATTTAGCTACCAATTTAGCGCGTTTTACTTCGCGTGCTTTTAATCCTTCTTTAGCCATTGTTATTAGTATTTTGATTTTTAAATGGTAAACCGAATTGTTTCAACAATTCTAAAGCCTCAACATCATTTTGAGCAGAAGTCACGAAAGTGATATCCATACCTTGGATCTTGTTGATTTTATCAATGTTGATCTCAGGGAAAATGATTTGCTCAGTGATACCTAAGTTATAGTTACCACGTCCGTCGAAACCTTTATCGTTGATACCGCGGAAGTCACGAATACGTGGAAGCGATACTGCTACCAAACGATCCAAGAATTCAAACATATTGTTGTCACGTAAAGTAACACGTGCCCCTACAGGCATACCTTTACGTAATTTAAAGTTTGAAATATCTTTTTTCGATTTTGTAGCAACGGCTTGTTGACCTGTGATTAAAGTCAACTCAGCAATAGCGTTATCGATTAATTTTTTGTCAGCTGTTGCAGCTCCTACGCCTTGTGAAACAACGATTTTCTCAAGTTTAGGAACCTGCATAATACTTTTATACTGAAATTTTTCTTGAAGTGCTTTACGGATTTCTTCCGCATATTTCACTTTTAATCTTGGTACGTAAGTCATTATTTAATTTCCTCCCCTGATTTTTTAGCGTAACGAACTAATTTACCATCTGCATTTAACTTACGACCTACACGTGTAGTTGCACCTGTTTTAGGATCGATAACAGCTAAATTAGAGATGTGAATACCAGCTTCTTTCTCAATGATACCACCATTAGGATTAGCTGCACTTGGTTTAGTGTGTTTTTTTACGATGTTAGCGCCCTCAACGATAGCTCTATTTTTATCCACTAAAACAGTTAATACTTTTCCTTGAACACCTTTAGAGTTACCAGCGATAACTTTCACTAAATCACCTTTTTTAATTTTGATTTTGTGCGTAGTTGTTTTTGTTTTCTGTGCCATAATTATAAAACCTCCGGTGCTAATGATACAATTTTCATGAACTGTTTCTCACGCAACTCTCTAGCAACAGGGCCAAAGATACGTGTACCACGTGGTTCATCATTATTATTTAATAATACAGCGGCGTTGTCATCGAAACGGATATATGAACCATCTTTACGACGGATTTCCTTTTTCGTTCTAACGACTACTGCTTTAGAAACGGAACCTTTTTTCACGTTTCCTGAAGGCATAGCGCTTTTCACCGATACAACAATCTTATCTCCGATTGATGCATAACGCTTGCGCGTACCGCCCAATACACGGATTACTAAAACTTGTTTAGCACCGCTATTGTCAGCTACATTAAGTCTTGATTCTTGTTGTACCATGTTATTTAGCTCTTTCTATAATTTCAACTAATCTCCAGTTTTTTGTTTTACTCAGCGGACGAGTTTCCATGATTAATACCGTATCGCCGATACCGCAGGTATTAGTTTCGTCATGAGCTTTAAATTTAGTAGTTTTTTTAACGAACTTACCATAAATCGGGTGTTTCACTTTACGTTCCACTGATACCACGATAGATTTGTCCATCTTGTTGCTAACTACTAAGCCGATTCTTGTTTTTCTTAAATTTCTTTCCATTTCGACTTTAAATTTTACGCCTCAGAGGCTGTTTCATTTTTAGCTGCAGCTTTGCGTGCACTGATCTCTGTACTGATACGAGCGATAGTTTTGCGTGCTGCTTTGATCACGTTAGGGTTCTCAATAGCTGAAACAGCATGTGCAAATTTCAATTTTGTAAGGGCTGTTTTCTCTTCTACAAGACGAGCTTTTAAGTCCTCATTAGATAATTCTAAAATTTCTGAATTTTTCATGTTTTTTCAGTTGTTATTTGGGTTATCATCGCTTTATATATAGCGTTAGGGGTAACGGCCCTAACGCTTAAATGATGACATTACCAAGATTTTTATGCTTCAACGTAGTCTCTACGAATCACAAACTTAGTTTGAACCGGAAGTTTTTGAGCTGCAAGGCGTAAAGCTTCTTTGGCAATTTCCAAAGGCACACCTTCTGCTTCAAATAACATACGGCCTGGGCGTACTACTGCTACCCAGTATTCTGGAGCACCCTTACCTTTACCCATACGTACCTCTGCAGGTTTTTTCGTAACAGGTTTGTCAGGGAAAATACGAATCCAAACTTGACCTTCACGTTTCATATAACGTGTAACCGCAATACGAGCTGCCTCGATTTGACGACTAGTGATCCATGCTTGCTCCATTGTTTTGATACCGAAAGAACCGAAAGCTAACTCCGCTCCACGAGAAGCGTTACCTTTCATGCGGCCTTTCTGCATCTTTCTGAACTTCGTTCTTTTTGGCTGTAACATGTTCGTATACTTTTTAAATCTGCTTTTTCAGCAGGTTTTTGTTGTAATCTAAATAACTATTAATCTTTTTTCGGACCACGGTTGTTTCCACCACGGTTGTTTCCACCACGGTTGTTTCCACCGCGACCACCTTTGTTGTTACGGTTGTCACGACGTTCGCCACCACCTTCGTGGTTGCCACGTGATTTTACACCAGATGCTTGACCAATGTTTGGAGATAAGTCACGTTTACCGTAAACCTCACCTTTACAGATCCAAACTTTGATACCGATTTTACCGTATGTAGTCAATGCTTCAGCTAAAGCGTAGTCGATATCAGCACGCAATGTGTGTAAAGGAGTTCTTCCTTCTTTGTATTGTTCAGTACGCGCCATTTCAGCACCACCTAAACGACCAGAACACATGATTTTGATACCTTCTGCACCCATACGCATTGTAGAAGCGATTGAAGTTTTCATTGCACGACGGAATGAAATACGTGCCTCTAATTGTTTAGCGACACCTTCAGCTACTAACTTAGCATCTAACTCAGGGCGTTTGATCTCGAAAATGTTGATTTGAACATCCTTTTTAGTCAGTTTTTTCAACTCTTCTTTGATCTTGTCAACTTCTTGACCACCTTTACCGATAACGATACCTGGACGAGCAGTGTGAATTGTAACAGTGATACGTTTTAAAGTTCTTTCGATAACAACTTTAGCTACACCACCTTTTGCAATACGAACAGAAAGATATTTTCTGATTTTTTCGTCTTCAACTAATTTATCGGAATAGTTTTTACCTCCGAACCAGTTAGAATCCCAACCTTTGATGATTCCTAATCTGCTACCTATTGGATTTGCTTTTTGTCCCATTTCTCAATAAATTAGTTTTGTTCAACGTTTAATTTGCTATCAACTACCAACGTAACGTGATTTGAACGTTTACGAACTCTGTATCCGCGACCTTGAGGAGCTGGACGCAATCTTTTCAATTGACGACCGCCACCTACTGATACTTCTTTTACAATTAGTTCGCTTTCTTCCACTGATTTACCTTCGTTTTTGGCTTCCCAGTTTTTGATTGCAGATAATAATAATTTTTCTACACGAGCAGCAGCTTCTTTACTTGAGTGTTTCAAAATGTATAATGCATTTTCAACACGTTGACCGCGAATTAAGTCTACCACTAAACGCATCTTACGAGGCGAAGTAGGGCAGTTCAATAATTTGGCATCCGAAGCTCCTCCTTGTTGAGCTTTCTCTTGCTCTTTACGTTGTCTAATTAAGACAGACTTTTTAAGTTTTTTTGTTGCTTCCATTACCTATTATTTTTTCTTTTCTGCGTGGCCTCTGAATGTACGCGTAGGCGCGAATTCACCAAGCTTGTGACCTACCATATTCTCTGTTACATAAACAGGGATAAATTTATTCCCGTTGTGCACTGCGAAGGTATGGCCAACAAAATCAGGTGAAATCATTGATCTACGAGACCATGTTTTGATAACTGACTTTTTGTTAGTTTCATTCATAGAAAGAACTTTTCTTTCTAAGTTGTGATCGATATAAGGACCTTTTTTAATTGAACGAGCCATTATTTTTTCCTTCTCTCAATGATGTAACGATTCGATGTTTTCTTCTTGTAACGTGTTTTGAAGCCTTTAGCTAATACACCTGTACGTGAGCGTGGGTGACCTCCTGAAGTACGGCCTTCACCACCACCCATAGGGTGATCTACTGGGTTCATCGCAACACCACGAACTCTTGGACGACGACCTAACCAACGTTTGCGACCTGCTTTACCTAACACTTGGTTAGATCTTTCATGGTTCGATACAGAACCAATTGTAGCAACACAAGTCAATAAGATCATACGTGTTTCGCTCGAAGGCAATTTGATGATGGCATATTTACCATCACGAGCAGACAATTGAGCATAAGTACCAGCCGAACGAGCAATTGAACCACCTTGACCAGGATTTAATTCAATGTTGTGGATGATAGAACCCAATGGAATGTTTGCTAATGGTAATGTATTACCAACTTCTGGGGCAACTTTATCACCTGCGATTACAGTTTGACCAACTACTAAACCAGCTGGAGCAAGGATGTAACGTTTTTCACCATCAGCGTAATGCAACAAGGCAATACGAGCAGTACGATTTGGATCGTACTCGATAGTAGCTACTTTTGCAGGGATATCTTTTTTATCGCGTTTGAAATCAATTAATCGGTATACTTTTTTATGTCCCCCACCGAGATAACGCATAGTCATTTTACCGGAGTTATTACGACCGCCTGATTTCTTGTTGATTTTTACTACTAACGATTTTTCAGGAACGTTTGTAGTAACATCAGAGTAGTCAGCGCCTACTCTAAAACGAGTACCAGGGGTTACCGGTTTGAATCTTTTAACTGCCATTTTTTATTATATAGTACTGTAAAAGTCAATAGTTTCGCCGTCTTTAATAGTAATGACAGCCTTTTTATACTTAGGAGCTCTACCAGATACGAAACCTGCTTTTGTGTAACGGCTTTTTGCTTTACCAGCTACTACTGCAGTGTTTACAGCAAGAACTGTAACACCAAACATAGCCTCAACAGCTGCTTTAATCTGGATTTTGTTTGCTCTGTGATCTACTTTGAAAGCGTAACGGTTTAATTTTTCCGTTAACATAGAAGCTTTCTCAGTCAAGATAGGTTTTTTAATAATTTCCATATTACTTAGCTAATGCTTCCTCCAAAGATTTAACAGAATCTGTAGTCAACAATAATTTTGTTGCGTTCAATACATCATATGTATTTAAATCAGATGCAACAATAACTTTTGCTTTTTTCAAGTTTCTGCTTGATTTATAAACAATTTCATCGTAAGCTGGCAATACCAACAATGTTTTCTCATCAGCTACATTCAACGCATTGATTAAAGCAACATAATTTTTAGTTTTGATAGCATCGAATTTTACTTCATCCAATACCACAATGTTATTATCTTTTGCTTTGTAAGACAACGCTGATTTACGTGCTACTTGTTTCAATTTTTTGTTCAATTTGAACGAGTAGTCACGAGGTTGAGGACCGAATACACGACCACCACCATTAAACAATGGAGATTTGATAGAACCCGCACGAGCACCACCAGTACCTTTTTGTTTGTGTAATTTACGAGTAGAACCCGCGATTTCGTTACGTTGTTTAGATTTGTGAGTTCCTTGGCGTTGGTTCGCTAAGTATTGTTTCACATCCAAATAGATCGCATGATCGTTAGGCTCTAACCCAAATACCGACTCAGGAAGTTGCACCTTGGCACCTGTTTCTTTACCTGATAAATTTAAAACTTTAACTTCCATCTCTACTATTTGTCTACGATTACATAAGAACCTTTAGCTCCTGGAATGGAACCACTAACAACGATAAGGTTTTGCTCAGCGTAAACTTTCAACACCTGTAAGTTTTGAACTTTAACTCTGTCACCACCTGTACGACCAGCCATGCGCATACCTTTGAATACGCGTGAAGGCCATGATGAAGCACCTAATGAACCTGGAGCACGTAATCTGTTGTGCTGACCGTGAGTCGCACCACCTACACCACCAAATCCATGACGTTTCATTACACCTTGGAAACCTTTACCTTTTGAAGTACCGACTACATCTACGTACTCACCTTCTTCAAAAAGAGTAACGTCAACTACGTCACCAAGTTGTTTTGCATCTGGGAAAGTTTTAAACTCTACCAACTTACGCTTAGGCGTTGTGTTTGCTTTCGCAAAGTGCCCTTTCAAAGGAGCTGTCGTGTTTTTCTCCTTAGCTTCGTCGAAACCAAGTTGAATTGCCGAGTAGCCATCCTTTTCTTCCGTACGTATCTGCGTAACCACGCACGGCCCGGCCTGAATCACTGTACAAGGAATATTTTTCCCATCAGCGTTAAACAGGCTCGTCATTCCTACTTTTTTTCCAATAATACCTGACATGTTGTAAATTAATTAATTAAAAGTCCTTCGAAGCAGTAGGGCTTCGCTCAAGACATACTATTCCCATTAAGGGAATGCAAAGTTACAAACATTTTTATAACTGTCAAATAATTAGTGAATTATTTTTTTTATTTTCTAGATCTTTTCTTTATCCGCGTCAAATTTCCGAATAATACCTATCCAGCTCTCCGCTCCGATTAAATCACCTCCAGAAAAATAAAATTACTTGCATTTATTCCTGCTGCCATACAGTTGTCACAGATCACCCTAATTTTGAACTGTCGTACAACGCAGAAGGCGATGTATTGCTTACTATAAAAATTTTAAAATACGAGCATCATGAAAACAGAAATCATTTCCAAAAACGAGCTACTTCAGCATTGGTTAGGCCACAGAAACCTAACAAGACAGACTATTGAAAAATTTCCAGAAGAAGGATTGTTCAATTACAAAGTAGAAGGCATGCGCACTTTTGCAGATATGATTAAGGAGCTATTAGGTATTGCTGTGCCAGGACTCCAAGAAATTGTCACCAACAAGAGCGGCGAACTCAATGAGAATCTCAGTTATTCGACCAAAGCACAATTGCTTCAGGCCTGGGATGAAGCTACTCCTCAGATCAGTGAACTGTTCAATCAAATTCCAGAAGAACGCTTTGCCGAAGAATTCAACCTATTCGGCCAGTACAAATCGCCAGTCATTCACAGCATCCTCTATTTTATCGATAATGAAATCCACCACCGTGGCCAAGGATTTGTTTATCTAAGATTACTTGGTATAGAACCTCCATTTTTTTGGGAAAGAGGGTAAATAGATAATGTCTGCAATGAAAATTCCTTCTTAACAGAGCGCTGAAGCTTATTTTTAGTACAGCCTACAAATGACTTGTTCGGTACCTGGCCTTTCAGCCGAACAAGTTTTTTGCGTACAATAGCGCAAGGTTGATTTCGTCGTTTTTGACTAAACTTGCTCCAATGCCGATGAGAGCAGCCGCTTTACGACCTCTTTTAACGATTCGGGTTCAATAATTGTTCCTTTATCGGCAAACATCAGATACCAACGCGCAAAGCCATTCTCCATATTAATGCTTTCAAAATGCATTTCCACGTAGTTATCAGTGACCGTTTCTTTTTGGAAACCAAAATAGTGGCGATCCCATTCCATATAGCGGGCCATATCCTTGTCCACCTGCACAACAACTTTTGTCGTGGGAACGTCATGACGTTTATTCAGAAAAGATGAAAGTTCAGGATGCTCCTTTGCAAAGTCATCGGCAAGTATTCTAATCTTGTTTATTCTGTCCAAACGGAATTGCCTATAATCTTTCCGTAATCTACAAAAAGCAAGGACATACCAAAATTTGCTCTCCACAAAAATACCCACAGCTTCGATTTCACGCCTTTCTGGAGTTTTATCCGAAGGTTTGGAATAATAGATTTCCACACATTTCTTTGCTGCGATACTTTCGATCAGTATATTGGTGCCATGGGTAAGCTTCTCATTGAATTGATGACGCCCACCGCGCACCAGAAAGTTATCCCCTACTAAGGCCACCTGTTCTTTTTCGTTGCCCCGCAATATAGCTTTCATTTTCAGCAATGCTGTTGTAAAATGATGCGCAAGATTCCGATCTGTATACTTTTCCACCAGTTTCTCCGCTGCGACAAAACTCAATGCCTCCTCTCGGGTAAATTGCAGAGGTGGCATCTTATATCCCTCCACTAAAGAGTACCCACTTCCAGCTTCACCATAAATTGGTATTCCGGCCTGCATCAAAGAGCGGATATCGCGGTAGATTGTCCGCAGACTTACTTCATATTTTTCCGCCAACGCAGCGGCTGTCACCACAGGCTTTGCTTGCAGGTGCATATAAATAGCGAGTATGCGGTCGAATCTCTTTTGAATATCGGTCATTGGGATAAAGGTACAAAAAGCCCAAATGATTTAATGAATCTCACAAAAAATGGCAAAGTTTTAAATTATGCAACACGGCAAATATAATACAGCAAAATATATAGTTCTGCTCGTGTATCTTTATCGAAAGTATATCAAATATAAAGCTTACCTGTAACTGGCTTCTTCAAGAGCAAATAATTAACAAGTTAATATCAGATTCCTAATTAAAAAAGGAGTAATACTATTTTTACTAGGGGTTAATAGGGGTACTACCCCTGTTAACCCCCTGCTAACCCCCTGTTATCCCCCTATAAAACCCCTATTAATATAGAAAATAATATACTACCCATATGCACTAGATGAAAGAGATCGTATTTGACAGAAAATAGAATCAAATACCACATGAAGAAAGTTGTTTTTAGATTGAGAGCGTTAAATCCAATAAAACAAAAAAAAGTGAAGTACCTTATATACCTCACTTTTCCACATTGTGTTAATAACTTTGTTGAAAACTTAAAAAGGGTCACTCATTAGCGCTTGATTACCTTTTCTCCTCGGAGCAACCGGTCATATCGCACCAATGCCTCCACATAATAGTAATCGGCATAGGTCAAAGGCACATCTACTTCTGTTTTATGTGGAATTGATCCGACACTATACTTCAAGATATAGCCACCGGCTTCTTTATAATCTGCTTTGTAGGGTTTAGAAGAAAGCGACTGCTACATCTGCTTAGCCTTCACGATGTAGCGGATCAAAAATTCTTTCGGCTTCTACCATCGTATTCGACCGAAATAGTAAATAGCTGCCCCAATGAAGACATTGAGACAGCAATATTAATTATTTTGGGCAACTTAATTGCTTCCGACATCTAACGATGTACAGCCAGTATCGCTCAAATAAACATTTTCGAAAGTGAAAGATTGTCCGGAGCCCGAATGACCGCAGCTCATCGCATACCACATTGTTAACCAACTAGGGCAACTTGCATAAATATCATAATTTCCACTTTGAATATTAACGGGATAGGAAAGCGTATTCGCAGCGACTACAACATGCTGTGTGGTTCCTCCTGGAAAATTCCCACTAAAGGTCAAATAAATGGGGGAATTACTAAAGTTATACACATAGAAGTCGAATGTGCCACTTAGCGTTTTAATATTCGTTTTGGTATTTTTTTTTGCACCAACGTTTTCCGTAGAAATTACATTTCGTTTATTAGATAGTTTGACAACTGGTACACTCAAATCTCTAGCTTGAACGAACAAACCGGTGACAATAAATAACGCAAAGGCTATTACAAATGATTTTTTTAACATAATTTAAAAGTGTTTATAAATAATTGACTATTTCAATAAGCTTTTTTTGAGATATAGCTTATCAACAATTGGTTCTACCTTAACTAAATCATAAGCGGCCTCCTTTCTTTTAGATAAATTGACTAAAGTTTCTCAATCATTAGCGAAGATGCCTCATCATTAATAATTATGGTCGGAAGATCAACGGCGTATCGCTTTAAAAAATCCTCCGTAAAAAAATAGGTTTACTATCTATTAATCCGCCCAAATGATTACTTTGACCAAAGTATACTATTTTGAAATACAAGAACTTACCGACCCCTAAAAAAACACTAATCAGTGCAATTTCAATAAATCTGACTTTACTTTGTTTTTTTAATTCTTTATTAGATTTATGATATTGGCAACTTATAAACGGAGCGGTATAGATCTGACACATCCGAGTAACAGATCTCGCTAAATATGATGTGTCTGTCGCGACTATTATAACAGGAGATGCTCCAATGAAAATATGGGGTTGGTTGAAACGGTATTTTCCCAAGTACACAAACGTCTAAAACTGTCCCTAAAACAACACTTATTTTAAGAACAGTTTAAAGGTCCCGTATCGTCTATTGTTTAATCACTTTCTCGCCATTAAGCAACCGGTCATACCGAACCAATGCCTCTACATAATAGTAATCAGCATAGGTTAAAGGAACATCAACCTCTGCTTTATGTGGAATCGAACCAACACTATGTTTTAAAATATAGCCACCGGCTTCTTTATAATCTGCTTTGTAGGGTTTAGATGATAAAGACCGCAACATCTGCTCAGCCTTTGAGATATACAGCTGGCTTTCACCACCTGTTGTGTATTGCGCCAGTTCCAGCAAAGCCGAAGCGGTCACCGAAGCGGTCGACACATCACGAAGATCTTTCTGACTATAATATTTACTGTCCGGTGTAAGCTTGTTTTGGTCCATATCCCAATAGGGAATTAGATCTTTTGGAAGGTTGGGATGATTCAGATAAAACTGCGCAATATGTCGAGCTTGCTCCAAATATTTCTTGTCGCCGGTCTCGCGGTACATCATCGTATAACCATACAGTCCCCAAGACTGTCCCCTAGCCCATGCAGACTCATCAAACGCACCTTGAGCAGTCTTTCTCGAAATAATGCTTCCATCCTTTGGATTGTAATCCACGACATGGTAGGAACTGTAATCTTTTCGGTAGTGATTGACCATCGTTGTATTGGCATGTTGCACCGCAATATCACGATAACGCTTATCACCTGTCATTTTGGAAACTTCCGTCAGAAACTCCAGGTTCATCATGTTGTCAATAATCACTGGGTAAGTCCAAGGCTGGCCATCCCAGTTTCTGCCCCCATCCCATGATCGGATAGTTTTGGGTGCTTCGTGGAAACGGGTCGCCAATGAGGCTGCTCCGGTACTTAAAATTTCCTTATAAGCAGCCGAATCTCCCGTCAAGCGTAATGCATTACCAAAGCTGCAGTACAACATAAAACCCAAATCATGTGTTCCCTTGTTGTTCTTTTCCTTTTCGAGTTCCTTCAACTTACTTTTTGCTTCCGTCAAAAGTTTTTCATCCTTGGTATATTCATAGAGATAGAGTACTGTACCGGGATAAAATCCAGAGCACCACCAACTCGAACCCCAATTCACATATTTTCCATCTTTATAGGTTGTAGGCATATCCGATTCATCGATCGATGCTGCGAGGTAGGCGATCTGCTTGTGTGCATCTTGTAAATTGGTACGGACAAATTCTTTGTCAAGCCCCAATTTCACTGTCCCTAAGTTTCGCTGACTGGAACAGGAAATTCCCTGCATTCCTAGTCCGATCATTAAAGCCCCCGTAATATAGTGTTGTATCTTCATTTTATCCAGTCCTTAATCTTTACTTTTTTATTCTTTTTTCGTTTAATAACTTACATAATAGTCCTTGGGAAATTGCTCGGCACTCCAGCATTTCTGAGAAGTCCAGGGTTGTGAAGCACAGGTCCAGAACTCATCGTCTGCTGGTAATCCCAAAGGCAAGAATGACAGGGAGGCCACATACATAGACCCTGCATTTGTATAGTAATCTGCGAGATTGGATTGTTTATCACCCACCACTCCCATACGCAGCCATCCTGACGGGGCAAAGGTTTTGTCTATATAAATATGCCTTAATATCGCTGTAAGAGCTGCCCGGACCTGTCCTTTTGAGATATCTTCAGGTAGCTTGTTTTCTAAAGCAACTGTCGCCAAAGGTTGGAACGCTGCATTCTTATAAGTTGACGAGCGACCGACAACGACATAGTGACCTTCTGGAGAAATCATACGTTCCAAATGATGTGCATAGCGCTGCATTCGTTTATACGCTCTATCATACATTTCTTTATATTTTCCGCCGGCGGTAATATTATGGCGTAGCGACTCCACCTGCATGCAGTGAATCACATACCCATTGTAATGATCAAAACTAAAACGGGCGCCGTCGCTGTACCAGCCATCTCCGACATACCACTCCTGATCAAATTTATTGACTGCATAATCGATCTTCTCACGAGCGCACTCCTCCCCGATGCTATAGAGAAACGTCTCTGTCATCGCGGCAAACAGCAACCAATTACTCTCATTCGGCTTGATCTTCCGCAACAGTTTGAATTCTTCAACTACTCTTTTTTTACTCACTTGGTCCAAAGGCTGCCATAAAGCCTGTGGGGCCCTCAAAAAAGCCAGCGCAAGATGTGCCGCATCGACGAGTGTTTGGGATGAAGGGCCTCGCCAGGTAAAATAATCCGGCGATTTAGGATCGACACCATATTGTATACCGAGTAATGCTTGGTTACGTAATTTTTTACGCAATTGACCTTCTTCAGTTGGGTCATCCCGTAAGGCCAACCAAGGAGCCATACCTGCCAACAAGCGACCGAAAGCTTCCAAATAACCGACTCCAGGGTCTCGACTATCAAAAGTAGGACTCACTTCCATCGGCATATTTTTACGCCATTGTTGCTTACTGATATTGCTTAATATTGGAGCAGCCATCTTATGTAAAATAGATACCCAATAGGCGCGATCGTTTTCGTTAACGCTTGTCTTATTGTCCAAACTGCTTGCCTTTGCTTCCACTGGTAAAGACGCCGTTAATACACCAACGCCAGCTCCACCTAACAATTTTAATAGGAATCTTCTCTTCATCGATAATGGTTTATAAATTAATGTGAGCTAATTAACGCTACACAAAACATTAAAAATCTTTATTTTACGTTATAAAAGCAAGCAAAAAGAAATCAATCGCTCCAGCAAACGATTGCATGAGCGATTGATAACAACTTTTTTACGTGAAATAAAAAATTACACTTATTTTTTAATCTTCCCAGCCACTATTTTGTGTCAAGGCTGTGTTGCGTTCCCGCTCCACTTGTGGGATTGGCCATGTATAGAGCTGATCACCTCTCCAGTCATACGGAGAAACGACTCCTCCCCATGCTTGTTTAATACCATTTCCTGTATAAAAAGAAGTTTCTTTCAGTGTTTTCCAACGCAACTCATCAAAGTAGATAACACCTTCACACATCAACTCACGACGGCGTTCTTCACGAATTTCTTTCCGAAGATCCTGCTCACCAATTCCTAACGATAACTCGCCAACTCCTGCACGCTTTCTGACATCATTTACCTTAAGCACAGCTTCGCCTGGTTTTTTCGA
Source organism: uncultured Sphingobacterium sp. (assembly GCF_964277905.1). Classification (NCBI taxonomy): domain Bacteria; kingdom Pseudomonadati; phylum Bacteroidota; class Sphingobacteriia; order Sphingobacteriales; family Sphingobacteriaceae; genus Sphingobacterium; species uncultured Sphingobacterium sp. Next base: position 85,187 of record NZ_CAXYKD010000032.1, on the reverse strand, counting down.
CTCATTCAATGCCTCCGCCCATAATAAAAGGATATCCGCATAACGCATGACGATATAATCATATGCGCCAGCTTCTCTGTTTGGGATACCTGGATTAGCACCTTCGTAAACAAACTTACGTGGGTAGTAGTAAAAATCAGTGACGATATCCGTTCTCAAATCAAATACGCTACCAAACTCCTGTCTATATGGCCATCTAGAAGTAAAGGTCTGATCTGTTGCACCATTGGCTCCCACAAATGTAGAATATGGTAGAATGACATTACTAGCTAATCTAGGATCACGATCTTCATAGGCTTTCTTCAGGCGTTCTTCATTACCGGTAGGCAAATACAAAGACATATCAAGCTTATTTTTCGTCCGTTTTTCTATGTTCGATATTTCAGTAGCAGTCAAATTATTCCGAAGGAAAAAAACTTCCCTTTGAGCCGGCGCCATCTGGTTATAACCAGGCAAGTAATCATCCCAATTAAACTTGGACCCATCTTTGCGCTGATAACGGTCTGCCGCATCAGGGTGAACTAAATAAGTATTCCAATTGGATCCAAATGCTGAGCGCGACCCAAATCTGAACTGATAATCCGAACCGTATCCTGCCAATGCGATATTCTGAATACTAAATATAATCTCCGGACTTTGTTCATTATCTCCTTTAAATAGAGACGCATAATTACTAAACAAACTGTGTCCCAGGTTTTTAACTTGCTCGAAATCAGCAATTGCTTTTGCCCATTCTTGCGTATACATATAAACCTTACCACGGAGCGCATAAGCGGCAGATTTTGTCACCCGGCCAAAGTTTGCATTTCCTTTATCATAGCGATTTGGTAACTGAGCTTCGTTGATACAATCCGTGAGATCTTTAATGATAAAGCTCCAAACTTCTTGTTCAGTATTCCTTGGTTTATCAACTTTGTCCCATTCGATTGGATCAGTATAAATAGGCACTCCTTTATACAACTGATTCAATCGATAATAGTAGTAGGCGCGCAAGAATTTTACTTCTGCAGCTAATTTAGCCTTTTTCTCTGCTCCCACTGGTGACACATTGGTTATCCCATATAACGCATTATTGCTGCGATGAACCCCCTCATATAAATTTTGCCATGTGGATGAAAAGATACCCGACGAACTTGTTGCAGTCGCATTCATTAAGGTTGAATTGTCCCTTCCCTGAAGGGTAGCATAGGTATCATACACATAAAGCATCTGACCAAGGCGCAAAGCTTGGTAAACACCATTTACCCCCTGATCTGTAAGATTCTCGGTCAACCACATATTGTTGGTTAATACTTGAGTTTTTGGTACCGTGTCCAACAAATCCTTCTGACAAGAAGAAAGTAAAGCCGCTGTACTAAACACTATTCCCCACATCACGTTCCTACTCCACACATTACATCTTTTTATATTATTTCTCATGATCTCTTTCTTTTTTAGAATCCAATATTCAAACCAAATGCAAATTGCTTCATTGTAGGATATTCTGCTCCAGATCCAACCTCCGGATCCAACCCAGGAAAATCAGTAAACATCAGTAGATTCTCTCCTGAGAAAAACACCCTTAAACTTCGTACTTTGATTTTTTCAGTTAATCTCTTGTCAAGGGTATAACCTACTTGTAGATTCCTGAGCTTCAAGAAATTTGCATTATACAACCAATAATCACTTGATTGATTATTTATATTCTCAGCAGAGGTACCTAGTTTTAATCTTGGTAAATATCCATTTTGATTAGTGCGTGGATCATCGGGTGACGCCGGATTATAGAAATAATGATTTTCCGCGACTCGTGTTGTCACTTGATTTCCACTTATTAAAATATTGCTATTATAGCCATGGTCAGTCCAATAATACTGACCACCTGCTTCTCCTGCCCAAATCATAGACATATCAAATCCTTTATAGGAGAATCCTAAATTGAAACCGTAAATGTATTTGGGACTTGTAGAAGTTCCGGTAAAATATTGATCTGCAGTATTCCCATAAATACCATCACCATTTAAATCAGCATAAATCAAGTCACCATAATACATTCTCGTCGTACCATAACTATCACCAATAGCTTGTGAGGAAGATAAAAATGAATACCCTGCAGCTTTCATTGCTTTTGCCCATTCGTAATCCTTATCTGTTCGGATCATACCTGTTGTTGGTCCACCATTGATATTAACAGAGCCATCTGCATTAAAATAAGTTCCATTACCTTTGTATACTTGACGCAAATAGAATTCATCTAGGCGATAACCTTCAAGTCTACGATTTAATCCTCCAGTGGATACATCACCTAAATTAGTCTGCCAGACCATTTTTCCGGATCCATCGTCTACCATTCCTTGTATCAACTTACCTTCATATTCCGTAACCCTATTTTTATTAAATGCAAAGTTGCCCCCTATATTATAATGGAAATCGCCAATTTTATCTCGCCAATTCAAATTTAGCTCAATACCATTGTTACGCATAGAAGCTTGATTATAATAAGGTGGGCTAGCTGTACCGGCTGAAATTGGCATCTGCGCTGTGCGAATGATGTTTGAAGTTTTACGATCATATAAATTAAACTCCACAAAGGCACGGCGATTTAATGTGGCAAATTCTAAACCCAATTCCTTGTTCTCAGAATCTTCCCACTGCAATACATTATTTCCAAATCGAGACAATCGAAGACCATTAGCCTGCGCCCCGTTGAAAGAATAACCCACCTGTCCATACACACCATGCCATCCATATACGTTCAGATCATCTCCGCCATCATTCCCTAGTTTACCCCACGATCCACGAATTTTAATATCTTGCACATAAGGATTTACTGCTTTCATAAATGATTCCTTAGACAATATATATCCTAACGAAACAGAAGGGAAAGTTCCATATTTCTTGCCAAGACCAAATTTTGAAGAACCATCTCTACGTAAGCTAAATTCGGCTAAATATTTCCCATCATAATCATAGCTAAAGCGTCCGAAGAAAGAACGCATTGAATTGTCAGATTCGAATCCTCCAATGCTGTTCATTTCTGTTCCCGTACCAACATTTGTAATAGTGGCGTCTATCAAACCTTTTGTCGAAGCACTAAATCCTGAATCATTATAATAAAATTCATTGTGGCCAACTAATGCACTAATCGAATGTTTATCAATAGTCGTACTATAGCGTAAAACATTATCAAAGGATTTTCGATAAATTTTTTCATAGGATTGTCCGGTCGTCGACTGTGCTAGATTAATAGGGCTCGTGATGATATTCATTGTAGAAAAATCATATCGTGGCGCCGGGTCTGACCAGCTTTTCACTTCATCAAAGCGGCTCTGATAGTTAAATTTGGTCTCAAACGTTAAACCCTTCCAAAGTTTGATATTGGCAAACAATGTTGAATTCAAACGTGTACGTTCATTGCTTCCCTTGTTATCATAAAGATAGGTCAGTAAGTTATTTAATTGAGAGGATTCCCCTGAACTCAGCACTGCCCCTCCAAATTTACCATCATACATCGGATAAATTCCTGGGGTAGTTTGACGCAAATAATTATAAAGGTTCGCATCCGAAGCCATAGAGCGATCTTCTTTGACAACAAATGTCTGTGTACCCACTGTTAGAAAGTCGGTAATATCTGTTTCCAAATTGACCCGCCCTTCATACCGTTTCATTCCTGTATTGTGCATAATACCAGGATTGTCTTGTATTCTTCCAGATAGGTTATATCGGATCTTATCACTGCCCCCCAATACACTTACATTATGACTCTTAAGCCAGCCATCCTCATAAATCCAATCACCCCAATTGGTATTTGGATAGGCAACGTAATTTGGTATACCCTGTGCAGTCAATCCATTTGGATCTGCATTAGCCGCTGTCCAAGCATCAATAGCACTTTGGGTGTAAGGACCTTTTTCGCCAATATTTTCAGCCGCTTCTTGGAACAAAAGCATATGCTTCAGATAATCGCTTTGAAAGACAGGTTTAATACTCGGTGTCGTACGGGAAAACAAACCTGAGTATTTTATTTGTGGAGCTTGTCCACCCTTTCCTTTTTTTGTTGTAATTAATATAACACCATTTGCTGCCCGCGCACCATATATCGCTGCAGATGAAGCATCCTTTAATACTGATATCGTTTCAATATCTTCCGGATTTACCGCATCCATTACCCCCTGAATACCGTCAATAATCACCAAAGCTTCATTATTGTTCATGGTACCTGTACCACGTACGCGAATGGTTGCTCCATCACTCCCGGGCTTACCATTACCGACTTTTACCTGAACTCCTGCGGCAAGACCCGAGAGTGCCGAAGATACGTTCGTTACCGCTCTACTTTCAAGCTTCTTGCCATCAATCGTCGCAACCGACCCTAACAATTTCGCCTTCTTCTGTTGTCCGTACCCCACGACTACAACTTCATCAATGGCAGCACTTGCACCGTCCATAGTTACATTGACGACATTGCGACCATTGACAACAACCTCTTGATTTTGATAACCGATATAGGAAACTAAGATGGTTGCATTGGAGCCAACTGACAATGAATAGGTACCGTTTGCATTTGTAGAAGTAGAAACACTTCCACCCTTTTCTCGAATCGTTACACCCGATAAAGGTGCTCCTTGACTGTCTGTAATCCGCCCCGTAATCGAAATTTTCTGTTGTGCCATACCCGCACCCACAGTAAACATCATCATAGCAGACAGTCCAACTTTGTAAAACTTTGCCATACTTTAGGAAATTAGTTTTATAATAAAAATTGGTTGTTTAATAGGCCAAAGATGAGTTTATGAGTAAATTAAGAGGGGTAAAATTCATAAATATTTGGGGGTAAAATCTTAAATTTGACACAAATACCCCATAACCATGAGCATACTACCTATTTTATCGCGACAATTTCTGCTGTTGATATCCATCATTTCCCTTTGTCATGCCCAGAATTTAAAATTTGAGACACTAAGCCAGGAGAACGTATTGGATAAACAGGCGATATTAACAATTGCTCAAGATAAACAAGGTAAACTTTGGTTCGGCGGCGGAGCCAACCTTTTTGTATACGACTCCCAGAATATCACTAATATTCTCGTACAGGATACCGTATTTAAAAAGGTAGGTTACATTAACAAGATTGCCATCAACGCAAACAATGACCTTTTCATTGCTACCGCAACGCAGTTATTTATTTTCGATATCGACAAACGCAAAGCGGTATTTAAACAAGGAAAACCCTTTCAAGAAAAAATTGCTGTCGCCGACATACAGTTCCTTTCAGACAAAATATTTCTGTGCACCGACAAAGGGCTCTATCAGGCTATTCCCACAGCGGGGACCTACAATCTCAAAAAACTCATTAACCAATCCAGAGTACAATCGATTATTCAGACAGGACCTGAAACCTATATCATGGCGAGCATGGATGGCATAACGTCTTTTTCATTGAAAAATAATCAAATTTCTACGAACCAGAATCTTATAGCATCTCCCCTGCCGTTAAAAGAGCAGATTTTCAGTACAATGTATCTTCATAAAAACATCCTGTGGGTTGGCACAAAATTGCATGGAATATTCCAATACAACTTCGCTGATAAAAAATGGAATAACCTAACAGAAACAAATAGCAATCTACTCAGCAATAACATCCGGAAAATTGTCCCAACTAAACAAGGAGACCTACTAATTGGAACACTAAAAGGACTCTCCATCTTTAATGGGGCACCACATTTCTTAAACTATAAACATAATACCTCCGTCAAAAACTCATTGAGTCAAAACTCTATCTATGATATCTTTATTGATCGACAACAGATCACCTGGATAGGAACTTATTTTGGAGGAATCAATGCCATCTACCCCGATCTGATCCCCATACAGCATTATTCAACACGTTCGCGTCCCGGTCTCAGCCTTAATAGCGATATCACCGGCAGTTTCGCAGAGTCAGAAAATGCGTTTTGGATTGGAACAGAAGAAGAAGGAATCAACAAAATTGACAAAAGAACAGAAACGACCTCTCCTTTGTCTAAATTAACCCAGTCAAACCTGATCAAGGATCTATACGTTAGAGATAACAAAATTTATGCAGCACAGTATGGCGGCGGTTATTCAATTATCGATGCACAATCTGGAAACACACAACACTTTTACCTTGAAAAAGATCTCCTGAATCTCAAAAATAATATTTATAGCATTTACGTCGATCCCGTACATCGCATTTACCTCGGAACCAATAAAGGGCTTTACATCGTCGATCCTGGAAAACCTGCAGCATATAACGCTGCATTAAAAACAGGTACAATTGATGATATCCAAGCGGACAATAGACAGCAGACTTATTTTCTCAGAGGAGGTACACTTTTTCGCAAAAAACCGAATGAATCAAACATAAAACCAATAAAACAGCTGGATACATTGACACTAGGTGGGTTTTATGTTCATCCGAACGGGGACATATGGCTGACATCCAAAGAATACTTATATCATTTTGATCAGCGCGATCACTTAACCAAGGTATCTCGCTTTCCGAACAATTCGCTAGGCTGGCCCATCTTTGTGAACAATCAGGTATGGCTTACCAGTAAAAATGGATTAATATGCTTTAATCCCAAAACAAAACATAGCTACCTCCTGAATCAGTATGACGGTTTACCGGTAAAAAATCTACTTGGAGCCAAAGTCTTTGCCAGCAAAACAGGAACACTATTCGTTACAACACTCAATGGTGTAGTTGCCCTGGATACCCGAACAATAATTTTCAATCAGACTATCCCCGAGGTACTCTTCCGAAATATCTTTCTCGAAGAGACACCATTGAACTACGGACGGCTTCAGAAAACAACAGATCCCAACAGCTATCAGCTCAAACTCCGACATGATGAAAACTTTGTTACAATTAATTTCTCAGGTTCTAATTTCATCAAACCACAAAAGAATAGATACCGATACAAACTCGATGGTTTTGACAAGGATTGGGTTGAAACAAGTACTCCGTCAATACGATATACCAATATTCCAGTCGGAATGCATACTTTGACCATATTCGCCAGTAACAACGATGGCATTTGGAGCAGTATACCCCTACGGATCAATATCGATATTAAACCTCCCTTTTGGAGAACCTGGTGGGCCTATCTGTTGTATGCCGGCTTGTTTACCTTGGGTGTACATTTTGTCATCAAGTTTGTTGTCGAACGTGAGATGTTGATCAATTCAGAACGGGAACAGGAAAAGAAAATAAAATTCTTTACACAGATATCGCACGAAATTCGCACACCGTTGACTTTGATTACAGCTCCATTGGACGAAATTATTTCCGAAACGGCCAATCTGACTTCTACACAAAACAAAGTAAAACGGATAAAAAAGAATGCCAGTAAACTCCTTGGTGTAATCAACGAGTTGCTGGACTTTAAAAAATTCGATGACAAACACTTTGTACTGAAGAAAACCGACATCTCTTTTAGAGAATACATAGAAGATACGTTCTACTTACTGAATGACCTTGCCAAAACAAAACATCTCAACTATTATATACGTCAGTTGGATGCTGTAGGACTGCAGTCCATCGATACGGTGCAATTTGACAAAGTGATGTTTAACCTACTCTCCAATGCCATCAAATACACGCCCGAATATGGTACGGTCTATCTGGATCTGATCGAAAGCGATGACTCGTTTTCCATAAACATAATTGATAACGGCATTGGCATTGCCACAGACAATCAGTTTAAAATATTTGAAGAATACTATCGTGAAGACCAAGCTAATGATGCGATCGGCACAGGCATTGGATTGGCACTTACCAAACAAATTGTACTGCAGCACAAGGGAGATATTCGTTGCTTTTCACAGGACGATGAAAAAGGAAAATGGACGGTATTTACGGTAACCTTACCGAAACAAGCTGGCGAGAAAGTAGAGCCGCAAGCAATAGGCCTCCTTGCAAAGGAAACAGAAGACGTTAGCATACTGGTACCAAGCACGCTTGATACTTCCTTGCAACAAACTATTTTAATTGTAGAAGACAATAAAGAATTATTAGCAACAGTTGTCAATCTATTTCAGGACACCTACACAGTCATTACAGCCGGCAATGGTGAAGAGGCTCTTTCCAAGGCATTGGAATATATCCCGGATCTGATTATTTCGGATCTAATGATGCCTTATATGGATGGTGCTCAGCTATGCCAGGCCATTAAAACAAATATGATGACCAGCCATATACCATTCATCTTGCTGACTGCTGTAACCGATAGCAATTCCCAAACTTTAGCCTTGGAACATGGCGCTAACATCTACTTGACAAAACCTTTCGACAATAAACAGCTTTTCCTTTCCGCTCAGAATCTCATGGCAGTCAGTCAGAAAAGAAGCACAGAATTTGAAGTCAAAACAGCTACTTTTGACAATGAGCTTGATGCACAATTCATCTCATCCTTAAATCAGTTGATCGAAGAAAATATTCAATCAGATGGCTTTGATGTAAATTTTATAGCGCGAACAATGGGAATGAGCGCTCCAATTCTCTATCGCAAGTTGAAGGCCATATCCAATTTGTCACTCAACAATTATGTCAAAACGTATAGGTTAAACAAAGCGAAAGAATTACTGACATCGACCATGAATATCAGTGAAGTTGCTTATGCAGTGGGCTTTTCCGATAGGAAATACTTCAGTAAGGAATTTAAAAAACAGTTTGGATACAATCCATCGGAACAGATCGCGACGCCTAACCAAAGTAGCTAAACCCTGCTATATCGAATTGTGGTCTCTATAAGACCCAATAAACTCCGTAAGACCCAATAAAAAGACAGAGGTGGCTACGCCACCTCTGTCTTTTAGCTTTAACTACGCTTTTAATCAAGTTCGAGTCTTACTTAAAACAAATCATTTTTTAAACGATCTGATCCCACTAAAATAAGCTTTTAGCTGTTGACAGCCTTATTTAGCAATCTCTTTGATCATTGGCTCGCCCGCCAATAAGCGTTGGTATCGGACCAGGGCCTCCACATAATAATAATCGGCATAGGTCAAAGGCACATCGATTTCCGAATTTAACGGTAGCGCTCCAACGCTGTGTTGTAAGATATAACCTCCATTTTGACCATGAGATGCCAGATAAGGGGCCTTGGACAGGCTTTTTAGAATCGTTTCTGCTTTTTCAAAATAATTCAGGGCTTCGCTTCCTTTTGTATATTGTGAGAGTTCTAACAATGCAGATGCATATAATGCCGCCGCAGACACATCTCGTAGATCCTTATTTGGATACATTTTATCTGACTGTGCAATTTTGTCTTTATCAAAATCCCAATAAGGAACCAGATCAGCAGGCAAATTCGGATTGCTTAAGATATACTTTGCGATTTGCTGGGCCTGCTTCAAAAATTCTTTCTTCTTTGTCTCGCGATACATCATGGTATAACCATACAGTGCCCATCCCTGCCCTCTTGACCATGCCGATTCATCAAATGCGCCCTGATGGGTCTTTTTACCAATGGCCTTACCTGTGTTTTTATCATAATCGATCACATGGTATGAACTATAATCTTTTCTAAAGTGATTTTTCAAGGTTGTTTCAGCATGAGATACCGCAATATCATAGAATTTTTTATCTCCAGTTAATTTAGACACCTGTGTCAAAAACTCCAGGTTCATCATATTATCGATTATAACCGGATACTGCCATGATCCGTGATCCCAAGAACGGATCGTTTTGGTAATGGGACTATAGCGAGATGCTAAGGAATTCGCACCGGTACTGAGTACTGGTTCATACTTTTGCGTATCGCCCGTGAGACGAAGTGCATTTCCGAAACTACAGAATAACATAAACCCTAAATCATGTGTGCCCTTGTTGTTCTTTTCTTTTTCTAGATAGGTCAATTTCTCGGTTGCTTTCTTTAGTAACCCTTCATCTTTGGTTCCTTCATATAAATACAACAATGTCCCTGGATAAAAACCCGAACACCACCAGCTCGACGAAGAAAATACCTCTTTGCCATTTTCGAAAGTTTTTGGAAACTTTTCTGTCGGAGTTTCGTTCGCCAGGACTTTTATTTGCTTCGCTGCATCATCTAGCTGCTGCTGAATAAACGCTTTGGATAGATTCGGTTTTGCCGTTTGCGCCTGAACGACAGTCGAAGTACCCAAAATGGCCAATAATAACACGGAAAGTTGTTTTAATTTCATTATTTTCTATTCTTTTATTTTTATTTGGTCAGCGCATTAGCGCTTTAATTCTATACCTAAATAATCCGCTCTTTTTCTCTATTTCAATTGATCGAGGAATATTAATCAATTGGCTCAGGGAGCTTGAATATTCAGTTTCCTCATCGTAATTTCTTTAACTTACCTTTTATCAATGTACATTAATCAAAGCGATTGCCCCCTTATCAAGCTTCAGATCAATTATTCCGTCTTTCCTTATATCAAACGTACCTTTTCCTTGTATCTTTACCTCTGGTATTCCGATATCGGATTTTAAACGTAGACGACCTCCATATTGACTTTTGATCCGGATGTTGGCCGTTTTTCCATTTTTCCGCTCTGCTGATACGAGATTTCCACCATCTGTCAAAAAATTGGTAAAGGAAACATCCTTCCATTTATGAGGAATAGCAGGAAAAACGCGTAATACACCATTCCAATACTGCATACATAATTCTTGAATACTGGCCATCGCTGCCAGTGGAGTTTCTATCACCGGACCGCTTTCAGCATATAGTGTATTGGCTTTAATATATTTCTGCAATAGCACATCCAGCGAAGCCAAAGCCGAGTCTCCTCTTCCCATCATGGCATACATAGAGGCAGCCCCCGTAAATGAATAGCCTTGCAACAATTGCTTTTTGCTCTGCCAACGTGCAATAGAGCGCTCAATAAGAGCTTGATTATTTACCTGATCCCAGTTTATATCGTAAAAAGGATAAATCATCATTAGATGCGAATAGTGACGATGCGACTCGCCATAGGGAAGATCTTTTGCGATCATAAAGCCGTCGACATCTTGTGGATAATCAATCAAGTTGGCCAATACCTCTTTCCAGACAGCATGAAGTTTATCCTTGCCGCCTCTTTCTTGATCCAGCTCAATAAGCGTCTTGAGCCCCCATTTAAAAATAGAAAGATCATAATTTGTATCATAAGCATACCCTTTTGAATATTCTGGTGAATAAGTTTTCACACCGATATGGTATTTTCCTGCTTGATTCTTTTCCAATAAGTGCAAATGATAATTTATCGCTTCCTTCAGTAGCGGAAATAAACGATCATATACTTCCTGCGACAGGGTCGCTCGATAATATTGATAATAACTATGCAACAGCCATACGAGATTCCCTAGCTCCTTTTCTCCATCGGAAGCCGCATCCAATGAAACATTTTTTGCCAGAAGAACAGGACTCCATAAGCTTGGCCCCGAAGAGCGACCTACAGCCAAACTGTTATAGCGATAAGGCTCGGGAACATTTTGTCTTAAATTATCTTTATTCCGATCAATCATCTGAATAAACGAGTTTGCAATACCGAGCTGGTTCGCTTTGAAAACAGGGGAATAAGCAAGTTGCATATTAAGATTAAGCCAGTACGCTGGCCACGGAGTTGGACTTGTCCAGGGCCCCTGTAAATCCATAGCGGGTTTATCTGACCTTGTTGCACTGGCAAGCTTATACAGTTGCATATCATAAAACTGCTTGTAAACCGTATCTGGCAGCTCCAGTGTAGATGCTGCAAAATAGTCTGTCCACCACTTGCGATGGGACGCCAGTCCCTTCGTTAACTTTTGCTCATTAAAATTCTGAACATAATTGATCGCCTTTTTGACATAAGCGGTTCCTTGCTGGTTATAATCCACAGTAATTAAATAGGTATCCACTTCTTTGCAGGATCTGCCACAATAAGCCGTCACATACCCTCCCCCCGCTAGAAGAGGCTGATCAAAATATTTTGTTTCGCCTTCGATGCCAAAACTTCCTTTTGGATTTGTCGGATAGTTTTTCGGTTTTTGCGTATAGCTGAATCCCATCCTTGGGCTGATGGCTTCGTCGGGTTTCCATGTAAGATGGTAATTCCCGTTAAAATCTTTTTTAAATACCTCTAGCAAAATAATGTTGTCATTTGATAAGGTGGTCGTCCGAATTCTCACCATCCCTTGGTCTGTGCCGACTTTCGCCTCAGCATAGGCATCTTTTAAATGAATTTCTCCTTGTGCCTGCACAATAGGGCTTTCAAATTCCAATTCAAAATGACCTAACGACATACGTGCCTGATCAAACAATTTATCGGCCGAATTCGCTCGATGATCATAAATATCAGTTCTTCCAATATCGACACGCATCGAATTCTTACCGGCTAAGTAAGTCATCGTTCCCAGGAGACCATTTCCGGTAAACACACCTTCATAAATGGTATACCCCAGTGCGGGAATTCTAAATTGTGCTGCCCCCAAAAATGGCTGGCATAGGATGCAAACGAGTAAAAACAGTATTCTTAGATTCATCATTAGGATTTAATGCTATCAGAGCGACCATAAAGATGCTGGATTATTCTCCTCAAATCAAGCCTCTTTTACGAAAACGATTGAGGAAAACCTAGATTCAAGCTCTTCTCTGTCCATCACATCGAATAGCTACCTCGCTGAAATGTAACAATTTAGTAGATAAAACAACACAGCATAGGCAATAATGGGGTAGCTATATATGAAAGAAATGAATTCAACAGTATTCTTTTGTTATTTTTTAACAAAACACAAATAAACAATACGTAAAATTTTAGTTATCAGTTTACATTTATCAGTTTTTTATCTATTTTTAAGATTAAATATCCAATGCCGTTATTTTTAACAGCCTAATAGTGGATCAATTATAAAACAACTAATCCAACCAAAATGAAAGAACAGAATTCATCAAGGCGTGATTTCATAAAAAAATCCGTGGTCGGTGCTGCGGCATTTTCTATTGTACCACGCTTTGTACTCGGAGGACAGGGCTATCTTGCTCCGAGCGACCATCTAACCAAAGGTGTAATTGGTGTCGGCAATATGGGCCGTGGACACTTTGGCTACGCCGGAACTAAAACAGTAGCCATTTGTGATGTGGACAAAACCCATCTAGCGGCAGCACAAGCAGACTTAGGCGGTGGTGTGAAGGAATACCATGACTTTAGGGAGTTGATTAAATCTCCAGAAGTAGATATTGTGCATATTGCTACTCCGCCACATTGGCATGGACTGATGTCCATTGAAGCGGCAAAAGCAGGAAAAGATATCTGGTGTGAAAAACCAATGACACGTACTATCGGTGAGGGTAAAAAAGTGAAAGAAGCCATTGCACAACATGGCAATATCTTCCGTTTAAATACCTGGTTTCGTTTCAAGGATGACTTTTATGGAATGAATGTTCCAGTAAGCAAAATCAAAAAATTAGTTGATACTGGCATGTTAGGTTGGCCTTTGAAAGTTACGATAAGCAAACATACCGGCTTTGACTGGAAGTTCTATTGGGTAGGAAAAGAAAATTTACCAGAGGAGAAAGTACCGGCTGAACTTGACTACGATTTTTGGTTAGGTCCGGCGCCATATAAGCCTTACAATAAACACCGCGTGCATACCACTTTTAGAGGATATTGGGATTATGATGGTGGCGGTCTAGGAGATATGGGACAACATTATATGGATCCTGTTCAATACTTCTTAGGTAAAGACAACGAAAGCCCGGTTACCGTCGACGTTGATGCTCCGCAGCAACATCCGGATGCCGTGGGCACATGGAGACGAATTACATTTACCTATGCCGATGGTTGTCAGATCATTTTAGACGGTGAAGCGAAAGATGAAAAGGCAGCCTATATTGAAGGTCCAAAAGGTAAATTATATCGAGGATTCCAATCAGATATACCGGATTTGGAAAGAAAACTTGCACAGTACCCTGAACCTGCACCACAGATTACTGACTTCTTGGAATCCGTTCGTACAAGAGAAAAGTTTGCACTGAATGAAATCAATGGACACCGCTCTTGTACCTTGGTCAACATGGGATTAGCAGCATTGCGACTGAACAGATCACTAAAATATGACTCCCAAAATGAGCTATTTATTAATGACGACGCCGCAAATAGATTAATTCACCAACCAATGAGAGGCCCTTGGTCTATTTAAAAAGATATCCTAATGAAAAGAATATTCAATTCGCTGACCGTATTGCTTCTTATATCTAGTGCAACCTACGCTCAGCAACCACAAAATAGAACGACTGCAACTAAAATAGCAGACGTATTGGCACAACAGCCGGCTGAAGAAAAAGAAAAGTTTTTACTTGCCATGCATGAGCTGGAAGGTTTTTCTTCTGATGATGTCGTTACGTTCCTCAAAGGACTTAAAACACCAGGCAGCAACAATGCTCCGATAGAGTTTGCGGCAAACAGCTATTCGTTTTACGTAAACCAACCAGGCAAAGAACAGCAGAAAAGAGTGTTTGTTGAAGGATTGGCAAAATCCATAGCGCAATTGAGTGAACCAACAAATCAGGTCTTTGCCCTACGCCTGTTACGTCAATGCGCCGATAATACAGCTATACCGGCTGTCGCTAATTGTTTGACAAACGATTATCTTGCCGATGCAGCAGCGAGAACCCTAGTATCTATTCGTACCCCTGAATCGACAGCAGCCTTAGAAAAAGCTTTAGCAGCATCCACAACAGAGAAAACGGCCATTGCCCTGGTTACAGCACTCGGAGATCTAAAAGATAAAAATGCTGAAAGTGCCATTTTAGGATTAACGCAAAAATATAATTCGGATGGCTTCCAAAGGACAGCATTAATCGCGCTGAGCAAAATCGGGGGCACAGCTTCTGAGTCGCTATTCCAGGAAAAACTAAATGCTGCCGGCTATAGCTATGACAAATTGGATGCAGTAGGACTTGGTATTGACTATGCTCAAGCATTGATCGACAATAAACACGACCAAGATGCGGTTAAGTTCCTAAACAAGTTTTTCCAGGAATCACAAAAAGTAAAATCGATCAACGGCCAAATTGCATCGCTTAAATTATTGACGACCATCGACCCAGCGAAACAACAAAAGAACTTGTTAGCAGCTGTTAAGAGCGATAATGGTGCTTACCGTAACATTGCATTACAATTACTCGGAAAATACGGAAAAGGCGCCGACGCGAAAAGCTTGCTTGCTTTAGCAAGCAAGGGTACGCCTGAAGTGCAAGAAAGTGTATTGAACTACTTAGCCCACAATGGTTCGGCAAGCAGCTTAAAACTAATCCAGGCATTAGTAAATAAAACACAGTCTCCCGTAACTAAATTAGCTGGATTAAGTGCACTAAATACACTATCTCAGGGTAAAGAAACCAATACCTTAATCCAGGCGCTCAACGCTGATCAACAATTCAACAATTCGGTAAAAGCATTAATCCTTTCATCGAAAGATGCAAATGTCGTTACTGATGTCAACAATGCACTTGCCACTGTAGACGACGACAAAAAGATTCAATTGCTGGATATTTTAAGTAAACGTTCAAACAATGCTTCATCCAAAGCTGTATTAGCCATAAAGAGTGCGAACCCTGCTGTCGAAGAAGCGATCAACAAAGCACTCCCAAATGTAGCCCAGGAATCGGACTTAGAAGAACTATTCAGTAGGTTAAACAATACGACAGACAATAAATCTGCCGTGCTATTGCAACGTGCCATTGTCAATGTGGTTCAGTCAAGCACAAATTCAAAAGGATTAACAGAAAAACTAGCAGCAAATATATCGAAGTCTGCAGCGCCTAATACCGCTAAGTATTTCCCTATTTTTGCTGGGCTTGGTGACGCCCAGTCATTGAAAGCTGTAACTGCATACCTTAACAACAATAATACAGGTCTACGGTCCGCAGCAATTGAGTCTTTGGCTGGCTGGTCTACCTCCAACGCACTACCAGAATTGGTATCTCTTTCCCGAACAGAAAAAGACGATAATCTTTTCAATACGGTATACAGAGGATTAATTAAATCAATTTCTTCTTCTTCGAATACACCTGAACAGAAAACTTTGCTATTAAGAGATGCATTCAACGTTGCCAAAACAGCAGATCAGAAAAAAGCAGCATTATCTGCGTTACAACCTACAGGAACATACCAGTCTTTAGTTTTTGCTGCCGATTTAATGAGCGACGCTCAACTTGGCGGAACTGCGGCCAATGTAGCGATGAACATTGCAATGGACAACAAGTTCTATGGCAAAAAGGTTAGAGAGGTTCTTGAACAGGTAATCGGTAAATTGTCGGGTAGTGAAAGTGGATACCTTAAAGAAGCTGTTGTTCGCTATCTCGCTGAAATGCCAATCAAAGAAGGTTATGTTTCGATGTTCAATGGTAAAGACCTAAGTGGCTGGAAAGGTTTGGTAGCGGATCCGATCAAACGCAGTAAAATGAACGAGAAAACTTTAGCAGCAGAACAAGCTAAAGCCGACGATATCATGCGCAAAGGTTGGACAGCATCCAATGGTGAAATTGCCTTCAGTGGTAAAGGCGATAATCTGGCGACCGTAAAGAAATATGGTGATTTTGAAATGCTGGTAGACTGGAAATTGGAAAACTATGGCGGTATAGAAGGTGATGCCGGTATCTACTTGAGAGGTACTCCCCAAGTACAAATTTGGGATATTGCGAATACAAGAGTCGGCGCCCAAGTTGGCTCTGGCGGGTTATATAACAACCAGAAAAATGAAAGCAAACCATTGAAGGTTGCCGACAATGCTACTGGCGAATGGAATACGTTTAAAATCAAAATGGTAGACGATAAAGTCACAGTTTGGTTAAATGGACAGTTAGTAACCGATAATATTCCTCTTGAAAACTATTGGGATAGAAACCAATCAATTTTCCCTACCGAACAAATTGAGTTACAAGCGCATGGTTCAGTTGTTTATTATAGAGATCTTTTTATCAAGGAATTCCCAAGAAAACAAATCTTTAAATTGAGTGATCAAGAGAAAAAAGAAGATTTTGAAGTACTTTTTGATGGAACAAACCTCGACAAGTGGACAGAAAACCAAGCTTATGTTGTCAACGACGAAGGTTATATCTGGGTGTATCCAAATGCAAAATTTGGTGGAAACCTTTACACAAAAGAAGAATATGCAGACTTCATTTATCGCTTCGACTTCAAATTAACGCCTGGTGCCAACAATGGTGTGGGAATACGCGCTCCTCTGGAGGGAGATGCCGCATATGAGGCTATGGAAATCCAGGTACTTGATGATGGTGCAGATGTTTATAAAGACTTGAAGCAATACCAATATCACGGTTCAATTTATGGAGTTGTTCCTGCAAAAAAAGGTCATTTAAAACCTGTAGGTGAATGGAACTCCGAGGAAATCGTGGTGAAAGGAAATCGCATCAAAGTTACACTGAATGGCGCGGTTATCGTGGATGCGGATATCGCCGAGGCAAGCAAAAATGGAACGCTGGATGGCAAACAACATCCTGGGCTCAAACGGACCTCTGGTCATATCGGGTTTCTAGGACACGGTACCGAAGTATTCTTTAAAGATATTCGAGTAAAAAAACTCAAATAGTCTAAACTTATACGCAGAGAGGGGATAAGGAATCTTATCCCCTCTCTGCTAATTAGCCCACTTGCTTGTCAAGTGAGAAAAATAACCAAATGATTCCAAAACTTTTGCTAAATTAAAGCCCTGAGGATTCTATTTCAAAATATGACGTTTTATGACTAAAGCCGTAAACTTACTGATTAACAAAAAATTGGAGAGTAAACCTGAAAAGAAAAATCTGTTCAATAAAATCTCCATTATAAAATTAATAGCCGAATTAGGATCTGTATCGGTAAATGACATTGTAAAAAACCTCTATTTAAGCCTGCCTACGGTAAATAGCCTCATTGCAGAATTGCTGGAAGATGATTTTATCCGTCAATTTGACAAAGGAGAATCTATTGGTGGACGTAAACCCAATTTATATAAGCTATGTGATGGATTATTTCAGGTGCTATCGATTGAACTCCAACGTTTCTCCATCACACTGAGCATAATGGACAACAACCAGAACATTATTGCTGAAACTGTTGAGCTGGATAATGAATTATCTCGAAATGGAGAAAATCTAGCCGCTATCACACAAATCGTTGATCAATATCTTATCGATAAATCAGTTGATACTGAGAACCTAACAGGGATTATTATTGGCATGCCAGGACTAATCAATGCTGAAGAAGGTACTAACGAGACTTTTTTACATGACGACAATCAATCCATAACAAACTATTTTGAGCGCATATATAAAAAACCGGTCTTCATTCTGAATGACGTCAAAGGCGCAGCTTATGCTGAATTGAAATTTGGATTGGCAAAAAACACAAAAAACAGTTTAATTATCCTAATGGATTGGGGGATAGGTTTAGGAATCGTGTCCAATGGCGAAGTCTACCTAGGCCGTGATGGCTACTCCGGGGAAGTAGGACACATGCCCTTTATCGACAACGGTGAACTTTGCTACTGTGGGAAAAGGGGCTGTTTGGAAACCGTAGCTTCCGGGATTGCTTTGGTTAACAACGCTAAACAGGAAATCCAAAAAGGAGAGCTGACTAAATTAAATGAATTGCAACCCGATGAATTACAACATTTAACACCGACACATATTATTGAAGCGGCAAACAAGGGTGATCAATTTGCAATAAATCAGATTTCAAAACTAGGGACAAACCTAGGAAAAGCATTTGCATCTTTAATACAGCTACTCAATCCCGAATTGATCGTGTTGGGTGGAAAAATTGCAAAAGCAAATGAATTAATCACGATTCCGATACAACAAGCCATAAATTCCTATACCATGGCCATTTTGAAGGAACATTGTGACATAAAAGTGTCAAGTCTAAATCTCGACAGCAATACCGTGGGTCTGACAAATTATTTTATCACGAAGTACTTATCGGTTGAATTGCTTCATAAATCCAAAATCTAGAACTGCCCTGTACTCAACAAGACAAGAGTACAGGCTCTTTCTGTCTTAATACCGTGCTCCATAGCGAGCTGTTCCAATTCTGCATTCTCCGCACCAGGATTAAATATTATTCGTTTTGGCTTCGTCGCTAATATATAATCGTAATATTCTTTCTGATTAGGCTCACTAAGATACATTGTCACAGTATCAATATCCGTATAGATCTCACCTTTCTTTTCAATAGGAACTCCGGCGGCTTCCCCTCCACTCAAGCCAATATTGACGATAGCATGCCCATGTTTATGCAACATATTTGCAGCTTTATTCGAATAACGTGAAGGATTGGTACTAGCACCTAAAATCAATGTTTTTTTCATCCCTTTTTATATCTTTTGTGTTTACCTGTTGTATGCATACTCAGTGCATGTAGATTATCTTCTTTGCCTTCTCGTTACAATAGGATAAAGAAGATAATCTAAATTCTCAAAGTAGCATCGCCCAAAAATTACTCATCGATGATAAAATCACCATGGTTGCTATACGCATTTTTACGCAATACTGGCATTCCCATGATTTTATAAAGCTCGTCCAATTTGACCAAGCTTCCATTTGTCATATTAGAAAGTAAAACAATAACTATGTTTCTCTTTAAATCTCTTACATAAATATGTCTAAAACCGTGCCACCAACCTGTATGGTATACGATATGATCATTACCATGCTCAAACGTACGCCAACCATAACCATAGCTAAAAATTCCCTTTTTGGCATCCGGATATCCTCGGTATGCCGAATCCAATGTTGACTGCTTTAACAATCGTCCATCTCTCAAAGCAAGATCAAAACGATAAAGGTCACGCACTGTACTATAAATTCCTTTGTCACCAAGCGGTCCATCCTGAAAATTTTGCACGACCGATCTTCGCCATACCTTGTCATGCCCAATAACGTTAGTCGGAATTTTATCATACACTGCCTTAGAAAGTGCAGCTGTATTTGTCATTCCTGCAACATTAAATACGCTATCTTTCATATACGTAGCGTAATCTTGCTTTGATATCTTCTCAATAATGGCCCCTAAGACCATAAAGTTGGAGTTATTGTAAAAGAAACGCCCTCCTGGCGCACCATAGCGATTGGGTTTAAATTCAGTCAGCATTTTCATCACATCCTGATTCGTCATTCCCTTCTTACGATCAGGCCAATGTTCCTCGGAAAAATAAACATAATTAGGTAATCCCGAACGGTGTGTCAATAACATTTTTATGGTAATACCAGGATAAGGAAAATCCGGATAGAAGTCATTGATCGTTTGATCGAGACGTAACTTTCCTGCCTCTACTAACTTTAAAATTCCGACAGCTGTAAGCGGTTTAGAAACGGAAGCGAGTTCAAATTTGTCATCAATTTTTAGACTATCCCGTTTTAAGTAATTGGCCCAGCCGAATGTATTCTGATATAAGATTTTACCATCTTTCGCAACAAGAACATTCCCATTGAATGCAGCTTTTGAATGAAGATTTTTCATAAAAGCATCGATCTTCTGATCTGCATTATTTGGATTATAGACGAGCCTTGTGCTATCCACTTTTGCCTGCGCTATCGCTGCTTCCTTCTGTTTTTTCTCTTTTGAACTACAAGCCACTGTAGATACAAACAAAAGAGCGACCATTCCCTTTAAAAAAAATAATTTCACTATACTAAGTCTCCCGGATTTTTGTGTTTTCTGTATTGTATATCAATAAATACCCCCTATTTCCTGTGTCCTAAATAATATCAAATTATTGAAGCTCGTAATAGAAGGACCAGCATACTGATAATAATGCTAAAATGAAGATTTTAGTATAAAAAAACGAATTTTTCCCTACAATAATTGTTATTCATCGTATATGTTACCTTTTTTACGCACAGCGTCTCTTTCACTATAGCGTTGAACAACGTGTGCTTCCTTCAACCAAACGGATAACGATAGAAATTATCGGTAAAAAAAGCTTTCCTGTGGAATGAGCTTAATCAATTAAGGCCATAAAAAAAGCCACTTTATTACTAAAGTGGCTTTTAATTCCTCTATTAAAGGATTATGCTAATAATCTTACTGGATTTTCAACCAAAGATTTTAATGTTTGCAAAAATGCAGCTCCAGTTGCACCATCAACCACACGGTGATCACAACCCAAAGTCACTTTCATTACATTACCAGGAACTACAGCTCCGTTTTTAACTACAGGAACTGCTTGAATAGCACCAACAGAAAGAATAGCTCCATCTGGTGAATTGATAATGGATGTAAATTCATCAATTCCAAACATACCTAAGTTGGAAACTGTAAATGTAGATCCTTCCCAATCCGCAGGCTGTAATTTTTTAGCTTTCGCCTTTTGGGCGAAGTCTTTCACCTCTGCAGAGATATGTGACAATGATTTACCATCTGCAAAACGCACAACAGGAACTAATAAACCATCTTCAACAGCCATTGCAACACCAATGTTGGTATGCTCATTGAAACGGATTTTATCGCCTTGCCATGAAGAGTTTACAGCAGGATGTTTTTTCAAAGCAACAGCAACAGCTTTTACAACGATATCATTGAAAGAAACTTTTACTGGAGCGACCTCATTGATCTGCGCACGAGCAGCCATTGCATTGTCCATGTCAATTGATACAGTCAAATAGAAGTGTGGAGCTGTAAACAATGACTCTGCTAGACGACGCGCAATAGTTTTACGCATTTGGTTAACTGGTTTTTCAGTATAGCGCTCTTCACCAACAAATGTAGGCAAAGTGATTGCTTTTGCTTCTGTTGCAGGAGCAGCTGCAGCTTTTGTCTCCGCAGGTTGTGCAGCAACAGGAACAAACGATTCAACGTCTTTCTTCACAATACGGCCACCATCTGCAGAACCTTTGATATCACTTAAATTGATCCCTTTTTCTTGTGCAATTTTACGTGCTAAAGGAGAAGCTTTCACACGAGAATCATCGCTTGAAGACGATGCTACCGGTGCAGCGGTTACAGCAGCAGCTGAATCAGCTTTAGGAGCTTCAGCAGTTTCCGCCTTTGCAGGTGCAGATTTTTGATTTAACAAAGGTGTGATATCAGTTCCAGCAGGACCAACGATCGCGATGATGTCGTTTACCTTTGCAGCTTGTCCAGCTTCAAGACCAACATATAACAAGGTGCCATCAGCATAAGCTGTAACCTCCATAGTCGCTTTATCAGTTTCTACATCAGCAATAGCATCGTCAGATTTAATCGTATCACCAACTTTGAAGTTCCATTGCGCAATGACCCCCTCTTTCATGGTATCACTTAACAAAGGCATTGTAATAACAGTACATCCCAATTCTTCAGGAGTTACAGTATTAGCCGAAGATTCTGGACCAGAAACTTCTTCTGCTTTTTTTTCTTCAGTTTCTTCTGGTGCTTTTTCAGCAGCAGGTGCATCACCACTCAACAATGCTTGAAAATCTTCACCCGGTTCTCCTAAAACAGCAATAACAGCATCAATAGCTACTGCTTCGCCTTCTTTGGGACCAATATATAAAAGAGTTCCTTCTTGGTAAGACTCAAAGTCCATCGTAGCTTTATCTGTTTCAATCTCAGCTACTAAATCACCAGAATTTACTTTATCACCAACTTTTTTGTGCCATTTCGCGATGACCCCTTCGGTCATTGTATCGCTCATTTTCGGCATTCTTACTACTTCAGCCATTCTTTATTATATTATCAAGTTAAAGAGTATTAATCTAAAATAAATGGATAGTCTTGTTGTACATATACATCTTTGTACAATTCATCTGCAGTTGGATAAGGAGATTCCTCTGCAAATTTCACCGACTCCTCAACAACCTTTTTCACATCAGCCTCAACTTCTGCAAACCAAGCGTCATCTGCATAGTTGTTTTCTAAAATAGCATGTTTAGTCGACAACAATGGATCACGGTCTTTATACGCTTCTAGTTCTTCTTTCGTACGATATTTAGCTGGATCAGACATTGAGTGTCCTTTGTAACGGTATGTACGAATTTCTAGGAATGTTGGACCTTCACCTGCACGAGCACGTTGAACAGCTTCGTCCATCGCATTGTGTACAGCAACAACATCCATTCCATCAACCGGAGCAGAAGGCATATCGAAACCTAAGCCCATTTTGTAAATATCCTGCATGTTCGTTGTACGTTGTACAGAAGTACCCATTGCATAACCGTTGTTTTCACACACGAAGATAACAGGGAGTTTCCACAACATCGCCATGTTCAATGTCTCATTGAATGCACCTTGACGCACAGCTCCATCACCCATATAACAGATATTTACATTATCTGTACCAAGATATTTCTCGGCAAATGCGATACCAGCACCTAAAGGAATCTGACCACCAACAATACCATGGCCACCCATGAATTTGTGTTCTTTGGAGAAGAAGTGCATAGAACCTCCCTTACCTTTTGAACAACCCGTGATCTTTCCATATAATTCAGCCATACAAGCATTTGCAGAAACGCCTTTAGCCAAAGCGTGGGCGTGATCACGATAAGCAGTGATTAAAGAATCTTCCGGTTTGATTACTGACATCGTTCCAGCGACTACAGCCTCTTGTCCTATGTACAAGTGACAGAAACCACGAATCTTTTGCTGTCCGTAAAGTTGACCTGCTTTTTCTTCAAACTTACGCATAAGTAACATAGACTTATACCACTCCAAATATGTCTCTTTTGTTATAGGTGTTGAACTCATTTCAAAGTTTTGATTTTCTTACTATTCTAGACTACAAATCTAATAATTTTGGACGAATTTCCTTGCCCAAAAATCAATTTTATTTATACTTTAAGACACTTCTAAGACATTTGATTTAAAGTATATAGCATTTGATTACAAATAAATGAACGGCACAATCAAATAAATCAAAAACTTATGAAAATAAAAAAGCCAAAGGACTTAATAATCATTTGGCTTAATCTATTTTATGCAAACTGTTTGCTATCGAAGTTTTTGTATCAGCTCACTTTCAGTTACCTTTACCTGTTCCCCGCTTTCCATGTCCTTTAAAGACAATTGCCCTGAAGTAGCCTCTTCGTCACCCACTAATAATACGTAGGGGATTCCTTTCCCATCCGCATAACCCATTTGTTTCTTCAATTTTACAGGAGAAGCATAGAGTTCCGAAGCGATATTTTCCTTCCGAAGCTTATTGAGTAAATTCAGGGTATAACTTTCCAGTTGCTTATCAAAATTTATAATCAGGAGTTTGGTAGAATCAGCCTTACCGATAGGAAATAAGTCCAGCTCTTCCAACACATCATAGATACGATCCGCACCAAAGGAAACACCGACTCCGGTCAGCCCCTTCAGCCCAAACATACCTGTAAGATCATCGTAGCGACCACCGCCACCGATACTTCCCATGGCAACCTCATTCGTCTTGACCTCAAAAATACAACCTGTATAATAATTGAGACCTCGAGCCAATGTAATATCCAGATCTATGATTTGATTAAGCAATTTTTCTTCAGCACCTAATTTGCCGACATAGTCAAACACTTCCTCAATCTCAGCGATACCATTTAAACCGACAGCAGAAGTTGCTAAAATAGTTTTTAAGGAAGACAGTTTCTCATCATTCGAGCCTTCCAATAAAATTATAGGTTTCAAAATGGCAAGATCTGCTTCTGTGAAACCTCTTTCCAACAACTCTTTGTTGACACCTTCCAACCCGATTTTATCCAATTTATCGATCGCGACGGTCATATCCACAATCAGTTCAGGTTTTCCGATGATTTCAGCAATACCTGAAAGAATTTTCCGGTTGTTGATTTTGATATTAAAATCTTTCAGTCCAAAACGTTCGAAGGCTTCTTGATAAATCAAAATAAACTCAGCTTCATTCAATAAACTTTCTGACCCGACCACGTCGACATCACATTGATAAAATTCACGGTATCTTCCGCGTTGCGGACGATCTGCACGCCACACAGGTTGTACCTGAAAACGCTTAAATGGTAAGGTAATATCATTTTGGTGCATCACAACATAGCGTGCAAACGGCACCGTAAGATCATATCTTAATGCTTTCTCTGATATATGAGGAATGAGTTTATTGGAGTTTTTATCATGAAGCAGGTTATCTGGCGTTTTCGCCAAGTAATCACCCGAATTAAGAATCTTAAAGATCAATTTATCACCCTCGTCACCGTATTTACCGGTAAGGGTTGTCAAATTTTCAAATGAAGGGGTCTGTATTTCATTATAGCCATATTTTCTGAATACCGTTTTCAGTGTATCGAAAATATAGTTACGTTTGATCATTTCGGAAGGTGAAAAATCACGCGTTCCTTTTGCCAAAGAAGGTTTTACTACTGCCATATTTGGCAAAGTTAATAAAATCCTTTATTCTACTTCTAGAATTTTAAGGAATTCACAGGCTTTTTCGGCTGCAGATTTCTCTGCAGATTTCTTATTAAAATCACGGCCAAGTCCACAAACAATGCCATCAACGACCGCTTCAATACTAAACATTTTAGAAGACTCCCCTTCCGGATTGTCTGTTTGCCGAAATACGATCTCTTTGCCCGTATGTTGACACCACTCAATCAACCGACTCTTAAAGTTTGTTTCCGTCTGTTCCAATAGATGAATATCGACGTGCGGTTTAATAATTCGATTCAACAAAAAGCTTTTTGTAAAAACATAGCCCCTATCCAGATAGACCGCCCCTACCAATGCCTCAAAAGCATCTCCCAATAAGGATCCCTGCTTATTCGGAAAACTGATCATTCGTGCATCAAACTGAATAAGCTCATTAAAACCTAACTTTCTGGAAAGCTGATTTAGGTTTGCTCTACTGACAATTTTTGAGCGCATTTCAGTCAGGAACCCTTCATCTTTATAAGGATACTTCTTAAATAACAGCTCAGCCACAACCGAACCCAAAACAGCATCACCCAAGAATTCTAAACGTTCGTTGCTATTCTTTGCGCCCTCTTTAATTGTAACGGCGACAGACTTGTGTCTAAAAGCCATCTTGTACAGATGTACATTTCCGGGGACAAATCCAAGCAGGTTTTTTAGTTTTCTAACGTATTCCCGATCTGGCGAAAAATATAATTTATATATCCTTGCAAAAGGCATCTCTTCTAAAAATAAGGCGACAAGTCCTAGTTAAAGAACCTGTCGCTAGCTCATATTATCAAACCATGTTTGAAGGATCAAACATTAAGCTTTATATTTTTTCACAATAACAGTAGCATTGTGGCCACCGAAACCGAATGTGTTGCTCAACGCCGCATTAACTATACGTTTTTGCGCTTTGTTGAATGTAAAATTCAAGTTATTATCAATTTCCGGATCGTCTGTAAAGTGATTGATTGTCGGAGGGACAATATCATTTTGAACAGCCAATATAGAAGCGATAGTTTCTATAGCTCCTGCAGCACCCAAAAGGTGCCCTGTCATTGATTTAGTTGAACTGATATTCAATTTATAGGCGTGTTCACCAAATAGGTCAACAATAGCCTTCGTTTCACTAATATCACCGACCGGTGTAGAAGTCCCATGAACATTGATATAATCAATATCTGAAAAATCCATCTCTGCATCATTTACAGCCATTGTCATAGCCAGTTTTGCGCCCAATCCTTCAGGATGCGATGCTGTAATATGATGTGCATCAGCACTCATTCCACCCCCTGCAATCTCTGCATAGATTTTTGCGCCACGTGCTAAGGCATGCTCCAAACTCTCTAAGATCAAGGCACCTGAACCCTCTCCCGAAACAAAACCATCTCTATCTTTATCAAAAGGACGTGAGGCTGTTTTAGGGTCGTCATTTCTGGTTGACAAAGCATGCATAGCATTGAACCCACCAATTCCGGCTTCATTGACTGTAGCTTCTGATCCACCCGTAACAATCACATCAGCTTTGCCCATACGAATATAGTTAAAAGCATCTATCATTGCATTGGTAGCCGAGGCACAAGCCGATACGGCAGAAAAGTTAGGGCCACGAAGACCATGACGCATTGAAATATGTCCTGGAGCAATATCAACGAGCATCTTAGGAATGAAGAAAGGATTGAAACGAGGTGTTCCATCTCCCTTTGCAAAGTTTGCAACTTCTTCAGTGAAAGTTGTTAACCCCCCTATTCCTGAGCCCCAAATTACTCCGATACGATTTGTATCTAATTTTTCAAAATCTAAGCCAGCATCTTTAATTGCCTCATCTGTTGACGCAATTGCATACTGGACAAAAGGATCGACTTTACGAGCTTCCTTACGATCCATAAATTCATGCGGATCAAACCCCTTTACCTCACATGCAAACTGAGTCTTGAATTTTGACGCATCAAAATGCGTAATAGGAGCAGCTCCGCTTACACCATTTATTAACGCCTCCCAGTAAGCTGAGACGGTATTTCCAATTGGTGTAAGGGCGCCTAATCCTGTTACTACTACTCTTTTAAGCTCCATTTATTACGATTAGCCTAATTAAATTAGTTAGTTAACGTTTTTTTCTAAATAAGCGATTGCTTGACCAACAGTACCAATAGTCTCTGCTTGATCATCAGGAATAGCAACGTTGAATTCTTTTTCAAACTCCATGATCAACTCAACAGTGTCAAGTGAATCAGCACCTAAATCATTAGTGAATGAAGCTTCTGGTGTTACTTCGTTTTCGTCAACACCTAATTTTTCAACGATAATTGCTTTTACTCTTGAAGCGATATCTGACATGATTTTATAGTTTAATTGTTTAATAAATCTGTGCAAAGAAAAATAAATTTCATCAAAATTCAAACCTAAATTGATATTTAGATGAAAGTCACCACGTTAGGCGACCGAACTTATTCGCGTCTTATACTAGCTAACCCACTCTATATTAACTTAGTTCAAGTATAACAAAAAATATTTTGTATTCCAAACGCTCAGCTAATTAACTCAAATTTTACACAAAAAGTATATTCCAACCTTAAATTTATTAGTACCTTCGTTAGCAGAGGAGCATATATTTAAGCATTAAAGTGGTCAATAAGTTAGTAGCAAGATTAGATATGGATATGGACGAAGAGTTGGATTTTACCCTACTCGCCATCACCTGTTCTCTGAAAGATTACCGACTCTGCCATTTTATCAACAAGGAGACTAATCTGAATTTTTCCAGAGGAAAAGAAAGTAAATACGACCATGATGGTCGACAAAAAAACAAACCCGAAGAAGAACTTGAATATCATATTATCTTTGACACAAAGAAAAAAATAAGCTACCACTTCACTGCTTTTCATTACCTTATCCCCGATGCCGATACGGAATATTTTCTTATCAACAATAAGAGCATCGAAGGAACTTATTTAATTCCCGAAAACCCCCACTTTGATTTTTTTATCATTATCAAAAACTACATCTGTGAGGATGACGTGGAACATATTATCAAAAGGATCAGCAAATTACCTGAAGTCGTCATTGCAAAAGAAATATCGCCAAAAATATTGAAATCTAAAGAAAATCTCATATTTTAGCAAACTGTAGGTTAGTGTAGCAAATACACCCCAGTTTAGATCTAAATTAATTCGATTTAGTTTTGACAAAACACAACAATATAGTTAGCTATTTGTTGTGATTAATGAAGAACATTTAAAATACAAAATAACAGATGGAAAAAGTTCAAAAAAGGACTAAAATTGTCGCAACATTAGGCCCTGCCTCGGCAGACAAACAAGTTTTGACCAACATGATTGCCAAAGGGGTTGATGTGTGCCGGTTGAATTTCTCTCATGGCAGCCAGGAAGATCACCTTAAGGTAATCGAAACTATAAATGCAATAAATAATGAAACAGGATTCAATGTTGCCATCTTAGCCGATTTACAAGGTCCAAAAATTAGGATCGGAAAAATGAAAGAAGGTGGCGCTATTCTCGTGAATGGTTCAAAAGTTGAAATCACAACACACGAACTTATCGGAGACGAAAACAGAATCTACATTACATACGAAAACTTTCCAAACGATGTTGAAGCCAACGAAATCATTTTACTTGATGACGGAAAACTTCAACTTCGTGTTTTAGAGACCAATCATAAAGACACTGTTACCTGTGAAGTTGTACACGGAGGTGTCCTTACTTCACGTAAAGGCGTTAACTTACCAAATACTAAAGTATCGATCCCTTCGTTGACCGAAGAAGATTTAGACAACTTGAATTTTGCCTTGGATCATGGTGCAGACTGGATCGCTATGTCTTTCGTCCGTTCGGCAGAAGATATTTTTCAATGTAAAAAAATCATTGAGGCAAAAGGAAGCCATGCACGTGTAATCGCAAAAGTTGAAAAACCAGAAGCGATTGAAAATATTGATGCAATTATCGAAGCTACAGATGCTGTTATGGTTGCTCGTGGAGATTTGGGTGTTGAGCTTCCAATGGAAGAAGTACCAGGACTTCAAAAGATCATCGTACAGAAATGTAGAGATCTTTCAAAACCAGTGATCATTGCGACACAGATGTTGGAAAGTATGATCACTACACCACGTCCTACACGTGCTGAAGTAAATGACGTAGCCAACTCCGTATTGGATGGAGCGGATGCTGTGATGTTAAGTGGCGAGACTTCAGTCGGTGAATTCCCTGAAATCGTTATCGAAACAATGAGCAAAATCATTATCCACGTGGAACAAACTTCTTATCCTTATTATAATGAGAAAGTTAGTGAAATCCACGACGGAACACTTATTCCGGATGCGATTTGCGCTTCTTCGGTTTACCTTGCTCAAAAAACAAATGCATCTGCAATTGCGGTATTGACATCATCTGGTGCAACAGCGTTTGAAATTACAAGTTATAGACCAAATGTAGATATCTTAGTTTTCACAGGAACACAAAAATTACTGAAACAACTCAGCCTACTTTGGGGAGTAAAAACTTTTATCTACGACAAGTTCGAAAGCACGGATGGATCTATCCATGATGTTAACAAATTTATTGTAAAAAATAACTACGTTAAACCTGGATCTATCATTATCAATACAGCTTCGACACCGTTAATCGAAAAAGGTAAAACAAATACAATCCGTGTTTCCCAGCTATAATGGATAATAAGGATTAAAGCAAAAAAAATAGCGTTCTATCTAGAACGCTATTTTTTTTGCTTGTTTGGATACAAGGAGTCGATTTTTAATTTAAAGTCCTTCACCTTTAGCGAATCATTCAAGCGCCTAAACGGAAGATTGTTTTCTTTCTCATCACCTTTGGGCATTTTTTCCGTTCCTGGCATTGGGGCTAGACCGTCCACACGATTTGGCTTCTTAATGGGCATATTGTACTTCTCATTAGAAGAATCCAATTTTAGGACGGGCATCTTTGCTTCCTTTTCCTCTATCAAAGGAATCTGCGGCTTTACCTTCACCTGCCCCAAAGCAATTGTTCCTATGGAAGATAATACCAATAATAATACATAACTTTTCATCTCTATATAGTTGTTAAGAGTATCTGCACTCAATTGCACCAATGAACACGTTATACTCGGCTTATTCACTTCTATAGCTGCCAGAATTAACCGTGTAGATTTAATTTATCAATAGGCCAATTCAGCACATAATTTATTTCTATTCACTAATTTACAAACAACAGCACCTATATTTAAACAGATTGCTGTTAAACATTGTTAAAACAGCTTCAAAACACATTAGCATCTTTATATTTGTAACAATTTAAGAAAATATGAGCTACCGGACCTTAAATGGCCACTCACATGGTATAAGGGATGGATACGCAAAAGGCAAATAAACTGAGTACTATAAACTTTGTGATATATTCAAAATACATTTATTTAACACCCAACCCTAATGAAGAAAAATAGCATTGTATTAATCATTGGACTGATGTCTCTAGCTCTAATTGGGGTATTGGCTATGCAATTCTATTTTCTGAGAGATTCATATCGTCAAAAATCCCAATTATTTGATGAGTCCGTCAATGCTGCGATTACAGCTGTTGCCGGAAAGCTTGAACGACGGGAGGTGGTCGACTTTGCTAAAGTTCAACAGGAACGTAACATTGAAAAATCCAAGCAGGAACAGGCCAAACAACGTCTGTTGGCCGAGCAACTCGAAATACAGTATAGAATTGAAGAATTAAAAAACAAACAACATGTTGTTTTCTCAAACTTCAAAGAGCAAGAAGACCAATTGCGTGCTTTATATCCAAATGTAATTGAAATCAAAAATTCTTTTTACGAAACATACATCAAAAGACCTGAGTACCAGAAATTTATCAAATTTTCTGTTTCAAATGAGCTTACCGACGATAATCTGGTGCAAGCTTTTATCATGTTAAATGCATCAAAGGTAGATGATCAGATTAGTGGAAAAGACGATAGCACACGGTTTGTTATCCCCCTAATGGACCCACTGGTGAATCAACAGACAAAATTCAGGGTAGCCACATTACCACCGAGAGAGAATGCGAAACTTGCAAAAACAATTTCTGATTTGGAAAAAAGATTGGATATCCTCAACAGAAAAAACGCTTGGAGTGGTTTTAATGTATACGATTCCGTTGCCATGCTGGGAGGCAAAAAAGCAGACTACAT
Source organism: uncultured Sphingobacterium sp. (assembly GCF_964277905.1). NCBI lineage: Bacteria > Pseudomonadati > Bacteroidota > Sphingobacteriia > Sphingobacteriales > Sphingobacteriaceae > Sphingobacterium > uncultured Sphingobacterium sp. Next base: position 53,687 of record NZ_CAXYKD010000032.1, on the reverse strand, counting down.
CGAAGATGTTGCTATTGGAATGGAGCTGGCTAAACGTCCGTTAAAAGATCGATTGAATGTTATCATTGTCCAAGAACTTATCAAAGAAGAGTTGGCTCAACGCGACATTAAAGCTCCTTTTAATATTGAAATATGGAGTACAAACAATATATTACTAAATAATATTTTAAACGAAGCCGCTTTAAATAACCCGACAAATACAACAAAATACTCGACCGCACTTTTTAAAGGTGATATCGGCGCTGCGCCAGGGAAATTAACAATCTATTTCCCCAATAAAAAGGCGATAATCGCAGATAATATGGGCTATCTGTTACTACCAATGCTGGCACTACTTTTCTTGTTAGTGGGTTGTTTTGCTTATACACTGATTATCATCTTCAGACAAAAGAAAGTTTCGGAAATGAAAACAGATTTCATCAACAACATGACGCATGAGTTTAAAACACCTGTTGCAACAATTATGATTGCCAGTGAGTCACTTAAAGATCCAGACATCAATGCCGACCATAAACGCGTTCAGAAATTGGCTAATATCATCTACGATGAGAATGTTAGACTCGGAAATCATATTGAACGTGTGCTTGACCTAGCCCGATTGGAAAAGGAAACATTAAAGTTAGACCAGGTGGATGTGCATATTAATGATCTTGTTTCAGCAGTTACCGACAGTATGCAGTTAAGGATGCAAAATATCGGCGGAAAATTTTCCATAGATCTAGCGGCGGCGAAAGATGTTGTTGTTGGTGATGAGTTACATTTTTCGAATGTATTTTACAATTTATTGGATAATGCCATCAAGTACAGCAAAGGAGATTTACATGTCAACATCAATTCAAAAAATGTCGGTGATACCATTGTCGTCACCATTGCCGACAACGGTATTGGGATGAGCCGGGATCACCTGCAAAAGATTTTCGACCAGTTCTACCGTATTCCAACTGGAAATGTTCATAATGTCAAAGGATTTGGTCTTGGCTTAAGTTATGTACAGGACATCCTGAGAAGGCTGAACGGAAAAATTACAGTTAAAAGTGAAAAAGATAAGGGCACGACCTTTGAAGTAATTTTGCCTATTAAAAAATAAAACGTTCCTTTTTTGTATATTTCCTCTTTAAAAAATTTCAAAGGTTGAGGAAAGCTGATTTATCAGCATCAAGGGACATTGGTGAAAATTAATATAATCATTATGCAAAAGATATTATTAGCAGAAGATGATCCTAATTTGGGGGATCTTTTAAAAGACTATCTCGAATTAAAGGGAAAATTTGACGTCACATTATGCACGGATGGAGATGAAGCGATTTCTCAATTCAAAAAAAATAACTACGACCTCTGTATTTTCGATGTCATGATGCCAAAAAAGGACGGATTTACAGTTGGACGTGAAATCAGAAAAACAAACAACACTGTTCCTATTATCTTTGCCACAGCAAAGGGGATGATGGAAGATAAAACCGAAGCCTTTGAATTAGGGGGAGATGATTATATCACAAAGCCTTTTCGAGTGGAGGAATTATTGCTCCGCATCAATGCTTTACTGAAGCGCAGTGTTCGAGACAAAGAAGAGGAAGTGGTTGCTGATAAATTTGAAATTGGCGATTATTTCTTTGATTATACAAGTCAGCAAATTTCTTACAAAGGACAGATGCAAAAACTATCCACCAAAGAAGCGGAACTACTGCGCTTGCTTTGTTTAAAGAAAAATGATGTGCTGACCCGAGAAGAAGCTTTATTAAAAATATGGCATGATGACAACTACTTTACGGGTAGAAGTATGGATGTATTTCTCAGTAAACTTCGTAAATATCTAAAAGAAGATAGTAAAGTTGAAATTGTCAATGTGCACGGAAAAGGTTACAAACTTTTGGTGAGCTAAAAAAATGGGGAATGAGAAACAGTCATTCCCCATTTTTTATGCTACACAGCGTATTGAAACATGGCATACACTAAATCATGGATGAAAAGAAAAGAACAAAACAATTTTATTCTTAGTAGAATATAAAAAATTGATGCACTTTTATAAAAAATTTGCATTTCAAAAAGAAATGTTCTAACTTAGCGTCGCTTATAGAGAAAGGCAGAGGGAATAGACCCGATGAAGCCTTAGCAACCTGTCCCTTGACAAGGTGCTAAATTCTACCCTACTTGATATGGGAATGATAAGCCGAAGTCACCGAATTCTAGTGTGTCCTTCTCTCTCTAGCAAGAAATATAGTTGAAAAAGAAATATTAAAAACATTCATTATGTTATTGACTAACAATTTAGGTTACCCTCGTGTGGGCGCGTTCCGCGAATTGAAAAAAGCCAATGAGGCCTATTGGGCTAAAAAATCTTCTGTTGAGGAATTATTGGACACAGCAAAAAAAATTCGTGAAGGCAATTGGAAAACACAAAAAGATGCTGGAATAGATTTGATCCCTTCCAATGATTTCTCTTTTTACGATCAAGTATTGGATTTAACCCTTACTGTTGGTGCAATTCCTGCTCGTTACCATTCTTTATTGAATAAAGTAGACAACAATTACAGCTTAGATTTATATTTTGCCATGGCGCGTGGTTTCCAACAAGAAGGAATCGACGTGACAGCAATGGAAATGACCAAGTGGTTGGATACCAACTACCACTATATGGTGCCAGAATTTACAAAAGATCAAGAATTCAAATTGACGTCCGAAAAGTTCTTAAATGAATATAACGAAGCAAAATCATTGGGCATCGATACTAAACCAGTTCTATTAGGTCCTATCACTTACCTTTTGATCGGTAAAGAAAAAGAAGCTGGCTTCGACCGCATCGATTTATTGGATAAACTTGTTCCAGTATATGAGCAAATATTAGCTAAACTAGCTGAGGCCGGTGCGCAATATGTTCAGATTGACGAGCCTTTCTTAGCATTGGATTTAGATGCTAAAGTAAAAGCTTTATATCAACCCACTTTCGAAAAATTAGCTGCAGCAGCAAAAAATATCAAATTAATCGCGACGACTTACTTCGAAGCTTTAAAAGATAACGAAGATATCGCAGTTAACCTACCTATCCATGCTTTACATTTGGATTTGGTACGCGGTGAAAACCAATTGGATACGGTACTAGCTAAAGTTCCTGCTTCATTAACATTATCTTTGGGTATTGTTGAAGGCCGTAACATCTGGAAAAATGATTACGAAAAATCATTGGTTAAAATCAAACAAGCTGTTGATGCATTAGGAAAAGACCGTGTATGGGTAGCTCCTTCTTCATCATTGTTGCACGTTCCTTTTGACTTAGACAATGAACACAATGAGCAATCGCTACCAGCTGAAGTAAAAAACTGGTTAGCATTTGCTAAACAAAAATTAGCTGAGGTAAAAGACTTAGCCGTATTAGCAGAAGGTGAAGTTGATGCTGAAACAGCAAAACGCTTCGAAGCCAACAAAGCTGCGGCTGAAAGCCGTCGTACTTCTCCACTGATCCACAAACCAGAGGTTAAAACACGTACAAGCAATATCACTGATGACGATGCGAAACGTACTTCAGCATTTGCTGACCGTAAAGCAGCGCAACAAGCGAAGTTCAACTTGCCAGCATTCCCTACCACAACTATTGGTTCATTCCCACAAACGAAAGATGTTCGTAAATGGAGAGCAGACCTGAAAAAAGGTGCTATCACGCAGGCAGAGTACGATAAAGCAATCGCAGAAGAAACTGAAAACACAATCCGTCTTCAAGAGCAATTGGATATCGACGTATTAGTACACGGCGAATTCGAACGTAACGACATGGTTGAATACTTCGGTGAACAATTGGCTGGTTACGCTTTCACACAAAACGGCTGGGTACAATCTTACGGTTCACGTTGTGTAAAACCTCCGATTATCTATGGTGATGTATACCGTCCTGAAGATATGACTGTCCGTTGGTCTTCATACGCTCAATCATTGACTAACCGTCCGGTTAAAGGTATGTTGACTGGTCCGGTTACCATCTTACAATGGTCTTTCGTACGTAATGACCAACCGCGTTCAACAACGACTTACCAAATTGCATTGGCGATCTTAGACGAAGTACAAGCGTTGGAAAAAGCAGGTATCAAAATCATACAAATCGATGAACCAGCAATCCGTGAAGGATTACCGCTACGTAAAGCTGATCAAAAAGATTACTTGAACTGGGCAGTACGTGCTTTCCGTGTTTCTTCATCAAATGTAGAAGACGATACACAGATTCACACACACATGTGTTACTCTGAGTTCAATAATGTAATCGAAGATATCGCTGCAATGGATGCTGACGTCATCACGATTGAGACTTCACGTTCTCAAATGAAATTGTTGAATGCTTTCGCTGGTGATTTCAAATATCCAAACGATATTGGTCCAGGTGTTTATGACATTCACTCACCACGTGTTCCAAGCAAAGATGAGATGGTAGATCTATTGCGTAAAGCAAAAGCAGTAGTTCCAGCAGAACAACTTTGGGTTAACCCTGACTGTGGTTTGAAAACTCGTGCTTGGCCAGAAACCAAAGCGGCTTTAGAGTCGATGGTTGAGGCTGCGAAAATCTTAAGAGCAGAATAATTCTTAAACTATATTGATAAAGCCCTAGATGAAATTTCATCTAGGGCTTCTTTATTGGACCTTGGTTCGAAACAAAAACCGTCATTCGGATAATGTGATACTATTTTCGAGTGTTCTTCCTTTCTTTCTTGTTTTCCTTTTCTTTCCCGTTCTTAATTTCCTGTTTCCCCTTAATCCGATCTTCAATCGACTTCAGGCTTGACGAAAAATCAAGATCAACATTCTCAAGTTGTGCCATTTTTAACGCCTTCAATGCCTTTTTGTATTTTCTCAATTTTTCAAATAAAAGAGCTTTCTTGATCCATATCCCTGTCAAGGGCATAGCCGGAAGTGTCAAAGCAAATTTAATCGTCTTTTTTGCAGCTTCATACTCCCCCATATCAATCAGTGTCTGAATGAAATAAGGATATACCTCCAATGCCTGCACATTATGCACCAAAGCTTCCTGGAAATACCTTTTTGCCTGTTCATAGTCCAATAGCTGTTCGGCATGAACTCTTCCCATCAAACACAGCGCCATTGTATTGGATTCATCATAAGACAGCGCATAGGATAAGGATTCCATGGTCTCCTCCAAATACATAGGATAGTTATCCAGTGCCTGAAGGACATATTTATTTACTGAATTCATAAAATTTTCTAAAACATAACATTCATATCCAGCTTTCACAATCAACTTGAAATTAACTGGATTTCTAAAACTCCATAATAAGCTAAGCATATTGGAACCGTGGGCCACCATTTAGAGAGCCAATTTTTAGCCAATATCAACGTAGGTTACTTAACGTATTAAGAAAGAAGATTAGGAAAGGGCCGTATTCCGAAGAATATTCCCGAGAATCTTCTCTGTGGACGAAGCGGGATTTTCTAATATTGCAAACATATTCTTCCGTTTTTATTAATTACTCTGTTAAATTGCAAAGATTCAAAATATTTACCAAATTCCCAAAAACTTTTGATTATTAATCTGTTATATCTTAAAGCACGATATTGGCATATTATTGTCGCATCAATTTTGCTGAAATTCAATGACTATTTTCCCATCTTTAGACTATGGAAAGTCAATCAGCTAATCAATTAATCAAACTATCAAGAAAACGTAAGGGACTAACGCAGCAGGAACTCGCCGATCAGGCGGGTGTATCGCTAAGAACAGTGCAACGCATCGAAAAAGGCACTGAAGAAATCAGCGGATTTAGTCTCAAACAGATCAGTCAAATCTTAGAAATACCTTTAGAACAACTCATTATGCCAAATGTAAATCAAATCAGTATCGACAACAATCAAACAGGAAGTATTAAAGCGCTATATTTAGCATCGCTCACCTTTTTGGTCAATCCATTATTAGGATTATTGGTCCCAGCGATTATGGGCTATACGAAGCAAAATAAAGACGCCTTATACAGTAAGCACCTAAAAAAAATAATTGTAATACATGCTGTTGGACTATTTTTTCTCGGAAGTTTCATAGGCTATATTATTATTGCAGATTTTTTTAAGATTTCACTACCGCCTTTTTTAAGCGATATATTCAATAGCGCCTATTTTTTACTCATCCCAGTATGCTACTACATATTGATTCTTACCTTCACTATTTTTAATTATATCACAATAAGGAAGGCCAAGCTCAGTGCTGCAAACTAAACCAATACAAATGAATTTATTGCATTCAAAATCATAGCGGTTTCTTTTGAACGATCAATACCCAATCATTCTCCAGCAACAGATAGCCTGTTTCATAAATAAAGTTATAGGTCTGTCCCTTGTTATTGGAAAAAGTATGTGTATGGAACTTAAAATCAAATCCCAACCGCTTTAACTTTTCCCGCTGTATCTTGACCATACCCTCCCCACTCAACGCTTCCAATAAAATACGGCGGTTTTTTCGTAGGATATTATTCACATTGCGCACCATATTGGTCTGGTCGCTATTTAATTTATTGTTATAGGCGTTCCGGCAAGCATCATCACAAAATCGCTTGTCAGAACGACCATATATACCCTTGCCACATTCAAGGCAGACTTTCTCGACAGAACTCATAACAGAAGATTAAACGACAACAAACGGTTACAATCGACTATAATCGAATACAAATGGTAAATAGACGACTATAGTCTTTTCCCCGCCCCACCTTTGCTTAAGATCATTTGGTATCAATAGCCAATGACCGTCAACTAAAATAAGAATTATTAAAAACATTTAAAAATTAGACGCATGAGCACATTACGCAACAAAGTACAATTGGTTGGTCATTTAGGAAACGACCCATTAATCAAAACAACTTCCACCGGCACAAATTATTCCGTATTACGTCTCGCCACCAATGATCTCTTCAAGAACAAAGCTGGCGAGTGGGTTGAAGAAGTTCAATGGCATACACTCGTGGTTTGGGGTAATCAAAACAATACCATTGAAAAGAAATGCCAACGTGGGACCAAACTCATGGTTGAGGGCAAACTCACCTATCGTAATTATGAGAATGCAGATGGGGTAAAACAATATGTCACAGAAATTAAAGTAGATAATTTCTTGGTTTTATCAGAGTCAAACGGTGCCAAAGAAGACAGCCCAACACTTCCGGATGAAACTGAAGATGACCTCCCCTTCTAGTAGGGTCGACGAGGTAGATTTTTCAAGCCTCTACCTCGTCGATTGTTCCTAACTTATTTTGTTAGGCTTGCTGTCAACTCTCTTCCTAGATTCTCAGCATAATCCTTCCATAATTTGGCATCTTCCGGTGTAAACTTAGAAACAGCTTCAGTTTCTTTGGTCGCCCATTCCTGTCGCTTGGACGCAAGCTCCTTAAGCTTAACAACATCGCCACTTTTAGCAACAGCGATAAATTCCTTAATATATTTTGTGTAATCCTTCGCCAATTTTTGTGTCTCAACAGAACTAAATTTAGGTATTGGCACTTCGCCACCTCTATTTTCCAACAGCGTTTTGGCCGTATCTTTTTTTATCTCAATAGCGGCAGTCGTATCTTTTACTTCGACTTTTTTAGTCGTGGAATTATTACAGGAAATAACAAAAAATCCAGCAATTAATGCTAATAAGGTTACTTTCTTCATCTATTTAAATTTAGTTTTTTATCCATGGTAATTTAGCCGTTTATGCATGTTGTACTGAAACTAAATAAATCACACTACTTTTAGTGGATCGACAAGTTCATCATTATCTATCTTACTTATAACATTACCGATTTATAACATTACCATCCTTGAGATTTATTCTTACCAATAAAAACCAACTCGCTATTGATGATACATTATCGTACTATCCAGGTGTTGGCTCCTGATCTTGGATCGGATCCTGCACAAATTTCCATTTTTATTGTGAGATCACAGCTTAGAATAAGCTCTCATGAACCAAAGACGTGAATCAACAGCGCAAAAGTTTTACTTCATTATCGAACTAATTTAATTACAATGCCCGACTTCACAAAATTTTTTGTGAGCATTCACATCTGCAGACCTGATTTAGTAGTCTTCTTTTCTTGCTGGACAGTCAGCATCAGATCAATTTCAAAGCCGCTTTTAGCAGGGGTATTACAAGGGGTTAACAGGGGGTTAACAGGGGTATAGCAGGGGTAAATCCCTGCAAACCCCTTGTTAACCCCCGGTAAGTATAGTACAATAACACCATTAACCTAGAATATGGTAACAATATGTAAATACGCTCGATACCGGCGGTACCAAATAAACAGCAGGGAAAAGTTCCACGCAATTAGATTCGCTCAAACTTGGCATACAATTTCCAGAAATATGCCTTCTCTCCCAAAGTGAAATCAACCTTCTTCCAGACATTTAAGGCTAAACTAATCTCTTTTTCCTGCAAACTGTATTTTCCAATAAAGAACTCTTCCGCGGAAAAATACAAACCAAAGGCCTTATCCAAAGTATGTAAGCTCTGAACATCAACTTCTTCAAAAAACAAAATGGATTGAGGGCTAGCCAAAAAATCGCTCGGTACCGGAATAGCGTCAGCATATTCGATTGCAATGAGACGGTTCCTACTTTGCAAAGGAAATTCAATTATTGGAAGCTCATCTAATTTCGAAAAATGAGTACTCGCTTCAAAAATAGCATCCCGTTCCAGCAGCGGGATTTGCAACAATCTTTTACGTCCAATAATAGAAACATTTGGCTCAAAATAATCATTGAAATTAAGAATTTCATTGACAGATAGATTTTTTTCAATAAGATGCTGCACAGGAATGCCAAAATAATTTGCAATCTTAAGAACAATCTCAATTTTTGGCTCCGCACGCATTTCTTCGTAAGACGAAATATTACCTCTAGTAAGATTAAAAACATCCCCAAATGCCTGTTGGCTCATTCCTTTCACTTTTCTTAATTTCTTAATATTGTTCCCTACGTTACTCATTTTAAAAAAAATTGAATTTTTATTGCAAAATATTTTTGCATTTTTATTACCTTTATGCAAAGAATATGTGCAATATATAAAAAACTTGATTATGTACTTCTCAAAAATTGAAAATTATATCGCCAACATCGGTTACACCATTACCCATAAGGATACAAAAGAAGGAATCTTTGTCATCGAAAATGAAGACGACGGAATTCGTAACCTCATTGTAGGCATTGCCCAACCCATCCTGATTTTTGAGCAATACCTTTTTACAATCAGCAATGACACCATGGATATGTTCAAATCATTATTGATAAAAAATAGAGATATTATCCACGGCGGATTTGCGTTAACGGAAGATGGTACCAAAGTTATATTTCGGTATACATTACAAATACATAATCTCGACCAGAACGAATTTGATGCAGCCATCAACTCGCTGAGTCTGTTGATGAGTGAATATTATAATCAGTTAATAAGTTTTTCAAAATTATAGAATAATGAATATTTTTAAGAGAATTTTCAGAATCGGTCAAGCAGAGATCCACGCAGTCGTGGACAAAATGGAAGACCCCATCAAAATGACGGAACAGGGTATCCGTGAGATGAAAGAGGACCTGGAACAATCGTTGGAAGCCTATGCTAAAGTGAAGGCCTTAGCCATACGTACCCAAAACAATTGTGAAAAGAAAAAAGAAGAAGCCAATGAATTTGAGAACAAAGCTATTCTATTACTCCAAAAGGCACAAAAAGGAGAGCTAACGGCAGAAAAGGCCGAAGGTCTGGCAAAGGAAGCGCTGTTGTTGAAAAAACAGTTATTAATCGAAGCTAGTGAACTGGAGAAACAAGCTGTGATTCATCAAAGTTCAGCCGATGAGCTGCACAAAAATGTAGACATTCTCAAATTCAATATATCGAAATGGGAAGGTGAACTCTCCACATTAAAGGCACGTGTGAAGGTCTCTAACGCAGCTAAAATGGTCAATCGGCAGCTCGCTAATATCGATTCAAATAGTACGATTTCCATGTTAGAACGTATGAAAGAGAAAGTCGAGGAAGACGAGGCCCTAGCGAAGGCCTATGGTGAGATTGCGCTAGGCAACAAAAGTAAAGTTGATGAGATTAACGAGACCATCGGCGGTTCTGAAGCCGTCAACAACGAATTAGAAGAACTAAAAAGAAAATTAAATAATGATGAAAAGATTTGAGTATAAAACGCTAAAAATTGAACCTAAGGGTTTCTGGGGAACAAAGTTGGACTCCGAAAAAATTGATGAAATCTTAAATGATCTTGGAAATCAAGGCTGGGAATTGGTAACCATGCAGGACCTTGAGGTCAATGGCAATTCCTGGTCGTTCCATTACACATTCAAAAGGGAGAAAATTTAAACAATAACACGATGACAGAACTAATCAATATCTTATTCAATCCATTATCCAATGGAATTATGACAGTCTTAACTGGCATGTCTGTAGTGTATTGGTTATTTATGTTTCTGATGGGTGATGGAGTACATCTCTTTGATGCCGATGCAGATATAGACCTCCATCCCACACCTGATGTTACGGACGTTGATGGATCACATGATATCGCAACTGAAGGGGGCGACCATACTCACCATCATCATACGGATACGGACGCTAATACAGATCCTGGTTTCTTTGCAAAAGCAATGGATTACATCAATGTTGGCAAAGTACCCATCATGCTTATTGTAACACTATTCAAATTTATAGGCTGGATAATTACCATTGTTTCTTCGCTCTTTATCGACGTTGCTTCATGGGGAATAAAGTCTGTATTAATCCTAATCCCCGTTTTCATTGTTACATTTATATTAATGCATTTTCTGACCAAACCCTTAGCTAAAATGTTTAAAACTATAGGTTACAATGGCGAAGAAAGTCACGATTTTCTTGGTCGCATGGGTAAAATGAGAGCCAGTATTGAAGGCAAGAAAATAGGTTCTGCCGAATTTATCATCCAACAGGATCCTATTCGCCTCAATGTTGTCAGCCACAATGGGGAGAAAATAGGCTACGGAGACGATGTCATTATTGTTGACGAATCCAAGGACAAGAAATATTATTATGTGACCAAAGAAATCACGATAGACAATATTTAATGAAAAAAGAATAAAAGAAAAGCATCGACACCTAAACAACTGTCCAAAAAGAACGGATCTTTATTCTTTTAAATCCTAATCGTAAACCCAACTATTAAAATCTAAATAAATACAAATCATATGCTATATCAACCTCTTTTATTTTTAAGTGGCTTAAACGGAATTATACTTTTAATTGTCGGATTGGCTGTCTTTTTAATTTTTGCATTCTTTGTTGTATTGAGTGCTTTCTATAAGAAAATTCCACAAGGGAAAGCAATTGTCCGGACTGGTGTTGGCGGTACAAAAGTAGCATTCAACAAAGGAATGTATGTTGTACCTGTATTTCACAAGATGGAGATCATGGACATCTCAATCAAAAAAATTGAGATTGCCCGTATGCAAGGTGAAGGTTTGATCTGCAAGGACAACATTCGTGCAGATATCAAAGTTGCTTTCTTCGTTCGCGTCAATAAAAGTGTGGATGATGTGATCAATGTTGCCCAAAATTTAGGTTGTGATCGTGCAAGTGAGCCGGAAACATTAAAAAGCATTTTTGAATCTAAATTCTCCGAGGCCCTAAAAACAGTCGGTAAGAAATTTGATTTCATCGAATTGTATGAAGCCCGTCGGGAATTTCGCGACGAAATTTTGGATATCATCGGAACTGACCTGAACGGTTATATTCTAGATGACTGTGCAATCGACTATCTTGAGCAGACAGATATTGAGCATCTCAATCCAAACAATATCTTAGACAGTGAAGGCATTAAAAAAATAACGGAGCTAACGGCCAAGCAAAATATCAATGCCAATTTTATCCGTCGTGACGAAGAGAAGTTGATCAGAAAGCAAAACGTGGAAGCTCGTGAAGCGATTTTGGAACTTGATCGTCAACTTGCTGAAAAAGAAGAAAAACAAAAACGGGAAATTGATAACATCAGAGCACGCGAAGAAGCAGAAATAGCAAAGGTCCGTGAAGAAGAACGTCTCAAGTACGAAAGTGTCCGGATTTCTACCGAAGAGCAACTGGCAGTACAGGAAGAAAATAAGCTGCGTCAGATTATCATTGCTGAGAAAAACAAACAGCGCACGGACGCAGTGGAAGCAGAACGCGTAGAGAAAGACCGTGCTTTGGAACAAACTGAACGTGAGCGCATTGTTACTTTAGCTCAAATCGACAAAGAACGCTCTATCGAGACGGAGAAGAAAAGTATCCAAGGTGTTATCAAGGAACGCGTACAATTGGAGAAAGGTGTTATTGAAGAGCAACAAGGCGTCCGAGACATCGAAGTATTCCGTGAAGTAGAACGTAAAAAACAAGCGGGTGTTATCGCGGCATCACAAGAAGCAGAAGAAAAATTAATATCCACTGTTAAGGCGGCCGAAGCTGCAAAAATTGCAGCAGAGCAGGAAGCGGAGAAAAAAGTAATCGATGCAGAGGCCGCTCGTAAAATTGCCGAAAAACGTGCTCAGGAATTATTGATAGATGCTGAAGCGAAAAAAGAAGCATCGCTGAAGGAAGCCGAAAGTCGTAAGATTATTGCTGAAGCACAAGCTAAAGAAGAAGCCGCGCTTGGCTTATCCGAAGCTGAAGTAATGGTTGCAAAAGCCGAAGCCGAAGAAAAACAAGGTACCGTTGAAGCTAATGTGATCGAGAAGAAAGCGGAAGCAATGCGTAAAGAGGGCTTAGCACAAGCGGAAGTTGTTCGTGAGAAAGCGCTTGCTGAAGCAAAAGGTATCGAAGAGAAAGCTGAGGCGATGAAGAAATTGGATGGTGTGGGCAGAGATCACGAAGAATTCAAATTGCAATTGCAAAAAGAACGTGATATTGAACTCGCTCACATCAATATCCAAAAAGACATTGCTCAAGCACAAGCTGGCGTATTGTCAGAAGCACTTAAAACGGCAAAAATAGATATCGTCGGTGGCGAAACCATGTTCTTTGAGAATATCGTCCGTCAAGTTTCCAATTCCAAAGGTTTTGATCACTTGATTGACAACTCTAAACATGCCACAGCTATCAAGAATTCACTTATAGGCCCAGATGGACAAGGAGACCTCGCAGAGAAGGTCCGCGGATTAGCCGATAAATATGGAATTTCTACAAATGACATCAAGAACCTCACCGTTTCTGCAGCACTGATTAAACTTCAACAAGCGGCAACTGACGCCGAAAATGGTGAAGATACTAGCTTTATCAATTCTTTGTTCGGATTGGCGAAGAACCTAGGAATTTCCAACAAGAAACTTTAAACACCGTCATTATCTTGAGCCTAACAAAGAGTAGAATCTTAACAGGCTCAAGATATTTTTAAAAATTTAGACCAGACGTAAGATGCGTTTTATCCTATTTTCTGTTTTTATATTCTTAAATACATTAGTTGTAACAGCGCAGACCGTTCAGCAAAGATTAGATTCATTGTTCCAATCGCTCAATCAAGACGGTGAACTCAGTGGAGCATTCTTAGTGGCCGACAGTGGTAAAGTTGTTTTTGAAAAATATTTAGGTTTTCAGGATGCTTCCAAAACAAAAAGAATAACGAGCAATAGCCGATTTGAGTTAGCTTCTGTCAGTAAACAGTTTACGGCAATGGCCATTATGCAGCTGGAAGAACAGGGCAAACTCTCCTACGAAGACGATATTACCAAATATTTCCCTCGTTTAAAGTTTAAAAATGTTCGCGTCAAAAATTTGTTGCGCCATACTTCAGGAATATCCGATTTCTTAGGATGGGATCCGCAATGGGTTGACACAAAAAAAATAAATACCAACAACGATATTCTAAAAATAATTGAAACCAAACTAGACAGTACTTCGTTTAAAGCTGGAGATCAACATTTTTATACGAATACAAACTATACGCTCTTGGCCTTGATTGTGGAAAAAGTATCTGGACAATCGTTTGAAAAATATATGCATCAGCATATATTCAAACCTGTTGGAATGAATAATACGACAGTATTTTCGGCTCGTTCACCAAATGCGGATCTTAGAAATTATGCACATGGAATGGCCTTTGATGTAAAGACAAATAGTTTCAAAAACGTCGATGACATTGCTATATACAAGTATGCGAAGTATTTTGATGCCGTAAGCGGCTCCTATGGAATAAGCAGTACAGCCCAAGATTTATTCAAATGGAATCAGGCTATTCAAAATAACATATTACTAAAGCAGAACAATTTTTTAAGAGCAATCTCTGCTGATAGACTCAATAATCGCAAGCTTATTCAGAAAGGAGACTGGTATTATGGATTTGGATGGGTTTTCAAAGACAGTACAGATAATAAAGATAAAATGCATTTTCATGATGGTGAGTATTCAGGATATAAAAACATTATTGTCCGTGAGTTCGCACATCAAAAATGTATCATAGTACTGATGAACAAATGGAATACTATTGATATACTTCCTTTGACATTTGCGATAGACGCAATTCTCAAAAAAAGAAAAACACCTGCTATTGAGCGAGAGAAACTTACAGGTGCTATCACGCTCGTTGAGTCCCAGGTAAAACAGCTATTGGGAACATATAAGTATACGAAACAGCCTGATTTGAATTTAAAAATTACAGCAGATGATAGTGGTAATCTATTTGCCCAATTATCGGGACAAGCAGCTATTGAAGTCTATCCCAAGAATAATCTAGAGTTATTTTATACTACTGTACAGGCCGTGCTGAAATTCAGTAAAGAAAATGATGAGGTGTCAACATTGACCTTATATCAAAATGGTCGAGAGTTAACATTCAATAAAGTGAAATAAGCGAAAGAACAAGCTGAAACCTATGCCAGAAGAAAACGTAATAAATCAGAACGACTCCCTTGATCAAGGTGCATACGAGATTATTCGGAAGCGACTTCTTACACAAAAAGAAGAGCTTTCTATCAAACTCCAGCAACTAAATAATGCCCGCAAGGAAGTCTTTAATGCGACAAGTTTTATACTCAAGGCCAACCAACGGATCACCACAGAAAATAACTGTGTTGCTCGCGGTATTTTAGCCCTGGATAATCTATGTATATTCGGCTATAACGTCCATTTTGGGTTACGTACCGAAATTAAACTCGAAGATGTTTTCAGTGTATATACGTTCGAAAACAATCAATTTATCCTACAATCACTCGATCTGATCAATGATCCTAATTTCATTGGCGATTACCAAAATTTATATAAATACTACCGCGACTCGATCTTTTCCAAGTTTCGACGTACGGAAAACTATCTTTATATGATCTTTCAGACCAGCAAAAATCCTGCTGACCTGAAGGCATTCAAGTGGTTGATTAAAGACGGAACGCTCCAATATCAGGACGACCGCAGCATTCATGAGGTTAAATTGCCTAATCAGTTTGAGTTTGACTGGACAAAAACAACCTTGGAAGACCGTCGCCTCGGAAAACACCCGCACATTTCCATTAAGGACAAGATCTTTATAGAAGCAATCAATGGCGATATTACTTTCAAAATTGAAAACAATACCGATACGGGGAAAGGAATTTTCTCCGAAAAAGTGTCAAACGCCGACCAACAATTGGATGATGCGGATTACTACTATGCAGACCTTGGCAATTTGATTGCCGTACGCATTAAACCGTATCAAGAAGATTTCCGTGCATTTGTCTTTAACCAACGGACAAAAGAAGTTGTGAACCTTAAATCACTTAATGAATCAGCCATTCTACTACCCGATAGTCAAGGAATCATTTTTTCTAACGGATACTACCTGCAGAATGGCACCCATAAAATCTTTGACGTCCAGTTTGACCAGGTTAGTTTCCTTAGACGCATAGCATCACCAAATGGCGAAGACTTTCTCTATATCTTTTGTCAGGAGGAAACGAATACCTACATCTTACTGTCTTATAACATCATTCAGCAGCATGTCGAAACTCCGATCATCTGCAATGGCTTCACACTTTTCAAAGACGGTAGTTTAATTTACTTTCACACAGAGGCTGAAGCAACAAGGCATCATCAGGTTCAGATTTGGGAAACCCCTTACATGGCCGTACTCAAAGAAAATGAGCTGAAAAAAGACGATCCGCTTTATAAGGTCGGTAATAAACAGATCGTACAAGCCATGGCCGAGGCACAAGAAGTCATACAGCTCATCAACAAAGAAGACAGTTATGAAGGTCTTTACGAGGATATACTCAAAAAATCGACGGTTCTGCTTGACTCTTATTTTTGGATAAAGGATGAAGCCTTGTCAAATCTTGGGCAGCCACTGGCACAGATCAAAGAGGTCGCCAATACGGCAATTGACGAATTTGTTAAGGTCCAAGCCCAACGTAAATACGCCACAGAGCTCAATAGCAGTGCCGAGAAAAAAATGGAAGAGCTTACCTTTTCCATCAATAGTACAGTAGTCGAAAAGCTTGATCAACTTGTTCATCAACTGGCAGATTCACGTCGTTTACAGGGCGAAATCATTGACCTCAAAAATGTCAAATATATTGATGTAGTCCGCATCGATGCTTTACTCGATAAACTACAGTCAATCACTACCGAACTCGCCGAAAAGACAGTTGCCTTCTTGCTTCGCGACGAGGCTTTACACCCCTATGAGCAGAAAGTGGAGCAACAGAAAAACAATGTTGCTGCAATTATCAAAGTCTATGACGCCAAGGCGATCGAGGAAGCCAATTCGGCTATATCGAGCGAGCTGGAGCTGTTGATCGATATTCTAAACAGTTTAAAAATCGACGACTCCACCCAAACCACCAAAATCATCGAAAAGATAGCTGTTATTTTCTCTTCCTTGAATGAAGTCCGGTCGCAGCTTACACGCAAACTCAATTCATTAAAAAGTACGGAAGCCATTGCAGAATTTTCTGCCCAACTTACGCTACTGGAGCAGTCTGTCACCAACTACCTTGAACTCTCTACGACAACAGAAAAAGTAGACGAGTATTATACCAAGGTCATTGTTCAACTGGAAGAACTTGAAAGTAAGTTCTCAGAATTTGAGGACTTCGCCCTGAAGATAGCAGATAAGCGCGATGAAATCATCAAAGCATTTAATTCCCGCAGAGAGCAAATCGTTGAACAGATCAACAAACGCAGCTCTTCACTCGAACAAATTGGCCTTCGTGTATTAAAGAATATCGAAAACAAGTCAAAGACATTTGCAACGCGTGAGGAAATTCTAAGTTTCTTTGCTTCAGATTTGATGATTGACAAAATCAGACAACTTGTGCAAGAACTGAAAACGCTCAGTGATGTTTCAAAAGCTGAAAATCTTGAAAACCTACTCAAAAAATCTCAAGAGGATGCATTACGCGTTTTACGTGACAAGAATGATCTTTTTGTAGATGGAGAGAACATTATTGCGCTTGGTAAGCATAAATTTGCCGTCAATAGTCAGTCACTCAGTTTAACGCTCGTACGCAAAAATGACGAAATATACTTCCATCTTACCGGAACGAGCTTCTATCAAAAAGTCAAAGGTTCCGAAATTGAAAACTTTCGAGATATTTGGGATCAGGAACTGATTTCCGAAAACAAAGATGTATACCGAGCTGAATATCTCGCCTATAAAACATTCCTTGCTTCCAAAGGACAACACGATTTTGATGCCAACCTGTTTATCAATCAGACTGTCGAGCAAAGTTATTCGGAAGGTTATGTCAAAGGAGTGCATAACTTTGATGCCCTGGTAATCTATGATACCATCAAACAGTTAGATAGCAAGCTTGATCTTTTACGTTACGATGCTCATTTGCGTGCTATGGCGCAGTTGTTTTGGCATTCACTGGCGCAAGACCAACAGGAAAAACAGAAAGCGTTGATCCAGTCTACACACTCCGTATTAAAAGCATTTCCAAATTCCACACGCTATCAATCTGTCGTTGACGAACTCACAAAATTATTCAACAATTGGGACACTCATTTGGATCGCTCGAAAATTAATGGAGAGGAGATCGCGAGCTATCTTTTCCAGACTTTCACAAGCTACAGCAAGTTTGTCGTCAGTGAGCAATCGGATGAACTGAAGAAGGCTTTCATCAGGCTATTGGAAAACAAAAAGAGTTTGAAACTCTTTGAAGCAGATATTCAGCATACACAATTTAGTCTCGTAGACCGTTTCTATTTGACTTTAAATTGGCTAAATTCTTTTATCGACGAGAACAGTGATTACCAAGCTTTCCACAAGTACATTGAGGAAACTGCAGTCACACTCCTTTATCCAAAAGATGAATACCAATTGATCATCGCCAAAGACAATGCGTTCATCCAGGGATTAAAGGGAAATCATCCGATCTTGAACAATGGAGAAGAGCAGATTCAATACCATCAATTTCTGAGTAGATTGAAGACATTTGCCGAATTGAATGTCCCTCGTTTTCAAGAATTCGCTTCTTTGAAGGAGCAGCTTGGAAAAACATATGCCAAAGAGCTGAAAATCGGAGAATTTGAACCAAAAGTCTTAACATCTTTTGTCCGAAATAAGTTGATCAACGAGGTTTACTTTCCATTGATCGGAAATAACCTGGCTAAACAACTTGGGGCAGCTGGCGACAATAAACGTACCGCCAGAATGGGTATGCTTCTCCTCATTTCTCCTCCAGGTTACGGAAAAACAACATTAATGGAATACCTCGCGAAAACCATGGGATTACATTTTGTGAAAATCAACGGACCTACAATTGGACATTCCATTACTTCAATTGATCCTGTGGAGGCGAAAACTTCCGGGGAACGTGAGGAACTTAAGAAGATTAATCTTGCCTTTGAAATGGCCGACAATGTGATGCTCTACCTCGATGATATCCAACATTTGAATCCGGAGTTCCTACAGAAATTTATTTCATTGGCTGACGGGCAACGTAAGATCGACGGTATTTTTGAAGGCGAGAGTAAAACATATGATTTGCGCGGGAAAAGATTCTGCATCGTAATGGCTGGAAACCCCTATACAGAAAGCGGGTCCAAATTTCAGATTCCAGATATGCTTGCCAACCGTGCCGATGTCTACAATCTAGGGGATGTGATCGGTGATACCGAAGCACTATTCAATCTAAGCTTGATCGAAAATGCGGCAATTGAAAACAGCTACCTTGAAAAAATAGCAAGCAAATCCTTCAACGATTTTTATGCTTTAGTGAACTACGCGCAATCGGTGGTAGACCAACTTCCCGATTTGGAAGGCAATTACCTGAAGCAAGATATCGATGATTTTATAACGGTATTAAAACATGTATTAAAGATCAGAAATGTTGTCATCAAGGTCAATCAAAATTATATTCAAAGTGCAGCCATGCAGGACAATTATCGAACAGAACCGCCGTTCAAAATGCAAGGATCCTACCGGAATATGAGCAAGCTCATTGCGCAGATCGTGCCCATGATGAACGATCAGGAAATCGATCAAGTTCTCCTCGCACATTATGAAAGCGAGTCACAAACCCTTACTGCCGATACAGAAAGTAATCTTCTAAAATTGAAAGAACTCGCCGGATTGATAAACAATGTGGAACAAGAGCGCTGGGAACACATCAAACAAATCTTCCGCAAAAACAATAAACATGGTGGTTTGGCCAAAGATGATAAGGTGTTTGCACAAATGCAGGACTTTAACGAAAATCTAGAGGGTATCATACAGGCCATTCGTGCTTATAAGAACTAATATTTAACATTGCTATTCCAGTGGACTTTACCTGTCTATTCAGCTGGAATAGCAGTATTTCTGATACGACTACTGTCAAATATTTTTTAAGCATTAGCTATTTTTAGGTTAATTAATGATTACCTTTGATAGTATCAAATGATAGTATCATCATAATGAAACCACCGTATATTATTACAAGTGAAACTTTAAAATTAATTAGTTCTATTTCAGAAAGAATAGGAGAAATTAATGCTGCTCATTTATATAAACCCACCACAGAGCTACGAAAAAAGAACCGTATAAAAACGATTCAATCGTCTTTAGAAATCGAAGGTAACACGTTAACTGAGGAACAAATTACCGCATTATTAGAAAATAAAAGAATTATTGCACCCAAAAAGGATATTTTAGAGGTACAAAATGCTATAAAAGTTTATGACAAATTAAATGATTTTAATCCTTATGAATTAAAAAATTTAGAAAAGGCTCATTCTGTCCTGATGAATGGGTTGATCGATAATGCAGGAAAATTAAGAACTACGAATGTGGGTATTGTAAAAGGTTCAAAAGTAAAACATATTGCCCCAAGTGGGACAATGGTTAAAGGTTTGATGAAAGATCTTTTTGCTTATCTAAAAAAAGACGCAGATTTAATTCTCATCAAAAGTTGTGTATTCCATTATGAATTTGAATTTATACATCCGTTTATCGACGGCAACGGCAGAATGGGGAGATTATGGCAAACATTGATTTTAATACAGCAATATCCTGTTTTTGAGTTTTTACCCATTGAGAGCCTAATCAAACAAAAACAAGATGCGTATTACGCAAAGCTCTCAGAGTCTGACAAAGAGGGTAGCTCAACACCATTTATTGAGTTCATGCTTGGGATTATTCTGACCGCTTTAGAAGAACTTTTACAAGCTCAAAATAAAACACTTCGTTTAGAAGACAGAATAAGTCTGTTTAAAGAGAAAATCGGTCAAAATAAATTTCATCGAAAAGACTATCTACAAAATTTTAAGAATATTTCCGCTCCCACTGCAAGCAGGGATCTAAAATGGGCTGTTGAACAAAATATTTTAAAGAAGTTTGGAGAGCAACGATTGACGGAATATCAATTCAAGTAATTTACTATATAATGAAAACAGCAAATCTATATTTAACATTCGGCTATACATTTAGTTCTTCTTGCTGACATTTGATGATATGATCACCCTCCTCAGGATATTTAGTGTGATATTTCGTTTCCATAATTGTTTTGCACTCTATTATACTATTTCATTAGAACCAAATAATACGACCAACTTCTGCGCGAAGGCTATCTTAGCAATGTCCAATAAACGTTCAAGTTCCACCATATCTGGAATGTGACGTTTCATACGCAATGTATCTTCATCTAAATCTTCAAAATCGGCTACACGCCAATTTATATAAGCATCAATATCTTTCTTGATCTGCCCCCGTAATTGTGGTAGTACTCTCGCTGCCATTTCTTCAAGTTCCTTACATGGGCGATTTAAATTCGGAACATTTAAAGAAAAAGTATCGATTACCAAACGGTAAATCTGTTTTAAACAAGACGATAAAAGGGTATGGGCAAGATCCGCAACAATTTCTTCATCACAAAGCAAGGTGTTACATTTTTCTAAAAAATGCTCGATTATCTTAACCCTATTATTAAACTTAGACCAGAAATTATCTTTAAAATTTTCCAGAGCCCCCATCGGGTTCTACCAAACGATAGGGACTTCCCGAAAACACCAAAAATTTAGATCGACAATGGGCAATATTGTAATAGCACCCGTCTTCCATTTCAGCTTCCCATCGGTCTCGCGAAAAGATATTAAACACGAGGGTACTCTGCTTCAAGCACACCAACTCAAGAATACTTTTTACGATCGGTTCATTCCGATCTAAATCATAAACATGGTCGATTAGCAAAAAACGATAAGGTATTCGGACAGCTACTGGACTTCAATGGAAATTTGGAACATATTGTTCAGGAGATTAGAGAATATAAGAACCGGATATCCATTTTACTTACCTCCATTTAAAAAAACCTGAGATAAGCAAAATCAAAGCTATTTCAATAAAAAGTTCCCGAAATGGGAACTTTTTATTGAGTTTGTTATAAGATTAAAAAATATTGAGAGTAAGATTAAAGAAAATACTACTAGGCTATGAGCTTTTCAATCTTTTACGATTATCCGCCCTTCACAGCCCCCGAAGAGACTGTAAATATGCCAAAGTCGTCGATTAGCATACGCTCCTTAACGACTCCATTGTAAGCCATCAGACGGTCTAATTCTTTCTGCGAACGGCGGCGCATCACCCAGTCTTTTTTCTGATGACTGTTTAACACGTAAGCAATCATCTTTAACTGTGGATGCCATGGCTGTCCGGTATAAACCAAATGACTGCTTTCTTCACAAATCGAAGTTGCACCTTTTACAGCCCTACTTGCCATTTCATTGTCACCAAAAAGTTCAAAAATACCTGAGATAATAACAATGTTAGGCTCAAATTCCAGTTTGGAATAGGTAGCTGGATCAAAACAATCGTAGTTGGTAAATCGTATTCCCTGCAATCCGTTTCTACGGATAATCTTCTCTCCTACCTCAATATTTGACAACAGAAATTCATTAATCACGATTTCGGCCTCGGGATATTTTTCTTTAATATCAAATAAGTAATTTCCGGTCCCACCCGCAATGTCCAATATCTTAACGGTTTTTCCAGCAGCTTTAACTTTTGTTATATGCTCTTCTAGCAACTGTAACAAGTGTTGTTTTCGAATGCGAATTCCTTTCCAGCCGATGGCCTCCAGATAACCACGGTCGAGGATGCGGCCAAAGCGATTTTTACCCTGCGATTCATTGCGATAGACGTAGTCCAGCGATATCCCAGAATCAAATCCAAACTGCAGGCCTAAATTCATTCCTTTACTTAAGGAACCTATTTTACCCAATGCCCATTTCTGGACCGCATAATTCAATTTTTCCCCCGCAGGAAGTAACTTATGGTATAATTGTTCATACTCTTTCACCGAAAACTCATCGGGTTCAAGCGTCAGCTCAGGACTTTGTCGGGCATAGGCCTTGTCGATAAAGTTTCGCAGATACTGGTACACCTTCTGCCGGTTTGTTTCAAATAGAATCCCATGGTAGAAATTACGTAATGTAATAAAGGTCTTCAACTTTGAAGCAATTGTCACAAAGAATTTTTTCTGTACCGAATTTTTGACCACATAATCTTTTTCAGCAGAAAGGACAATCACAGGAATATCAATCGCCGCAGCGTCTTCAACGATACGCTCGCCAGCTTTTAATAGATCAACCAACAAAGCGCCATTGATAGATTTGGAAATCAAAGGATCGGCATCGTATGCCTTCTGCTGATCGATATCGTGAGTCAACACTTTAGATTTGACATAACTCTGGATAATCAGATCCTTTTTTAGCTTTGTTCCCAAAGCAATCATCTGATTTGCCAAGGGCACATATAATTTAATTTCAAATGCAGGTGCCAACAATGCAATACCTGCCACTTTAGGCGCAAAATCATGTACCCAGGCACTGACAACAACACCTGCAATACTATTGGCGATAACGAAAATGTCTTTCGAATCAACCAAATATTCACGGCCTATATAATGAACGAAACTATCCAGATCCCGCACATAATCCATAAAGATCGGTGAAACTGGTTCTTTCGTATAACCATGTCCGCGCAAATCAAATGCAAAGATTGAATGATCGGCAAACTGTGGATCCGTAGCCATCTCCTGCAGACGTTCCGAATGCTCATGCCCACGGTGCAGTACAATCAATGCCCGCTGTCCAGCCTGATAATTCCAAACGCGATATAATAACTCCCCTTGATCAAAACTCTTGAAGTAACCTGATTTCATGTATAATTTTACTGACTAATATCAAATAGTATATTTAACAACAAAGATCATGCAAATGACCGTCTAGCTATTTCTCTCAACTAGCACCTCCATCAACTTAAGTGCATGTTTATGCAATACAAGATGCTTATTATGAGATTTAACCAAATCTATAGCATCCATTAAATCTAAAGATAATATTTTTTGTGACAATAGAACAGCAAAAATCATACTTCTGCTGTAGCCCATTGTACAATGTATAATCATATTTTCATCTCGCTGCAATTGCTGATAACGGATGACGAGCGCGGCCAATATCTTTTCGGCATCAGCCAGCGTAATCGCCGCTACATCCAACAATGGAAATGACTGATAATTTTCCTGTACATGTAGGATCGTTATTTCTTCCAATTCTGCAGCCAGGTCAAAAACAACCAGATGCTTATTCAGACCAAGCACACGGAGATCTCCTGCTGTCGTCCTCGGACCTACATAACAACGTGGTAAAATCTCAAGCAATGGCGGATTATTACGACGTCTTACGAATCGCCACAACAACCAATAAATCCATTGATATGGGCTATAAACCAATTTCTTAAACACGGGCATCCAACCTTTTTCATTTTTCAGAAACCTTGGATTATTGATAACATAATTTCTTCCCACCGCAATACAGACTAAGGATGGCCAACACAAAAGATATAATCCAAATGCATGAGTCCCGCCCCACAATGCTAGTAACAGTAAACACCAGCCGATGGCGTAGTAAACGTTGCCAATTCCCTGGTTTCTACGACAAACCTCGGCCTCCAAGTCTAATTTCCACTTTTCGTCTAATTTTATCTTTTCGGTACCGGACAAAAAGGGCAACCGCGCCGCCTTTAGCGTAGATAATGCACTATCATGAAGCAATCCCGATGGTGATGGGAATAGGACAAATCCAACATGAACCAGAATCAACGCGGTCAACACATCCACCAGATGGTGCTGATAAACGGTGAGTGTAGCAATTCCCATGAATAGCAGCCAAATCCCCACTACCCAGCGTGTCCAGCCTTTTAGCTGCCTACCGAGCACAGACCAAAACAGACATGCATACGCCACATGCAGCGAAGGTGCTTGGTTAAATGGAGAGTCATGCTTACTTAAAAAGGTGAAGAAGAATTTAAAAACAGGATGCTCAACGCTAGGCCTATCAAAAGAAAATCGCAAGGGAAAAATAAAAAAACAACAAATAGAGAAGATGGTAATGAAACTGAAACGCTTCGTATAGACCCAAAGCTCTTCTCGACTTCGACAACAGAAAGGAACCAAAGCGAAGAACAAACCGCTACTCATGTAGGGGATAATCATCCAAGAAACGAACGGCATAAAGTGTTCAAAAGGAAACACAAACGAAGATACAGTAGTCTGATTTGCAGCATGGACCGCAGCAGCAGAATAAGTCAACTGGAAAAATAGCGCACAATAAAGGAAGACAGCAAATTGCAGCCCCCTATTTTTCAGTCGTTTTTCATCCATTTGGCCTTCCTTGACATAATTTTATTCAACACAATATTTGGAAGTAGTCCCAGAGATGCCATCAACCACTTCATACGCTTCGGAAAAACGACTTGCTTCTTCTTCTGTTCGATAGCTGTCATTATACGCTGTGCTGCATCGTCTACAGGGATTAAGAATGGCTTTTTAGACAAATCTTGCTTATTGAGCGCTCTCAGTTTTTCCGTATCAACATAGCCCGGAGCAATAACAGTAACCGCAATTCCATACGGATGGAGTGCCCTACGATACGCATCAGCCACTTGGATTGCAGCACGCTTTGTCTTACTATATAGGCTTGAATTAGGAAAATGGAGCGTTCCCGAAACTGATGCAACGATTGCAATTTGTCCTTCCGACTGACCTTGCATAGCAGTTCTCGCCGCTTCAAAACAATTTAAAGTACCCATCATATTGACCTGGAGCATAGCCACCGCCTCCTGATAGCTTATTTGTTGAGCAACGTCATCCGCGTAACTCCCTGTACAATTGATAAAGAGGTCTAAAGGCATATGCGCACAAAATGAACTGACCGCATTTTGCAGGCTGCTCAATTGACATACATCGACTTCAAAACTTCTGATACTATGTCCCCAGAAATATGCTGACATTTTCGTCAGATTGCGCCCACAAACCGCTACCTCTGCTCCTTGATCAAGATAACGCTTGGCCAAAGCAAGGCCTATTCCACTTGTACCACCGGCAATAAATACTTTCATTTCAATGAATTTAATGTCACCTCATAGCCGTAGTTCCATTGCGCTTCCATCGCTTCAGCAAATTCTTGTTGATCAATCGGGAAAGACAGCGTAACTTCAAATTTAGACCAATCAATTCCTTTTTTACAGTATTTCCCAGCTAATTGTTCCGCGGCATCCTGTGTATCAATCCAATGTGCATACGGGAACTGCCGTTCCAAATCTGTTAATCGTTTATTTCCGCTAAAGCCTAATACTGCCCGAACCAACGCTTCTTCTTGCGGTTTATAAGGTTGTTTACGCTCACATATGATGTTTTGAGCAAGCGACTTTGCTAGCTCCATTGGTACAAGATCAATTGCTCCACCCGCGTAATAGGTTTTATTGGAGCATACAGGTTCAATATAAAACATATCGGACATCGAAATACGGGCCGCCTGTAGCATTGAAAATTCAGCGCTCAAATGAACCGCTTTAGCCACTGCACTATGCTCGTAATTACTATCCGAAATTCCTATTGCCTCAACGGGCACGTTTTCCAATACATCCTGAGTTCCCATCAATATCTTTTGATAGAGTTTCCGGTCCCCACGCCGCTTCCCAACTTCAGACGGACTGAACAGCACTTTAGCGCCGACCACAAGTGCTGGAATTGCTGTTGAGAATGGTCTATCCAATGTAGGCAATAGTAAGGAAAGATCCTGTTCCATATGGACGAGATAGCGATTAAAAACGTCCTCAATAAAGGGTGCCCGTTTCTTATTAAACTGTTTTTTCAAAACATACACGCCCAACCTCCCCAAACGACGCTGTTCTGTAAGCCGATGATGCAGGAAAAACTGATAAAGCTCGTCTGATTGCAGATAGGACTTGCGAGCTTCATGTGTATCAAAGGCCTGTATAACAGCCACTGCCATTGAACCACCGCAGCTCGCGATAAGCAGATCTGGCTTTAAGCCCAGCTCATCCAGCGCAGCATACATACCAAGATATAAACTAAACCGAGTTCCACCCCCCGAAAATAAAACAGCACGTTGATAAGCCATCAGATTGAAATTTTAGTTAGCCTTCTCTCTACCACATTCATCAAATCCTATTAATTCCCCAACAACAGGATAATCAAAGCATAAAACAGGGGCGCATTGAAGATCAGACTATCGATACGATCCAATAAACCACCATGCCCAGGAATCAATGTTCCAGTATCTTTTACTCCTGTCTTTCTTTTCAGATAGGAAAAAAGGACATCTCCCCAGAATCCCAAAATACCGAAAAACAAACCGAACAACGAAAAGTATAGAAAATTCTGAAATGGCAGTAAAAAATAGCCCAATAAATTACTCAATATAATTGTTAAGCTGATACCGCCCACACATCCCGCAATTGTCTTATTTGGACTAATACGCGGAACGATTTTACGTTTGCCAAAAAACTTACCCATCAGGTATTGAAAGACGTCATTCAATTCTGTTAACACAACAATATATCCGATTAATTTTAGTCCTAGGAAGGGGTTGCCATCCACTTTAATGGATCGGATAAAAGCTAAATGGCTAAATGCAAGCAAACAAGCTACCGCGCCTAAAAATAGTCCAAATACTGCTCCCTTTTTAACCTTTAAACCATATTTGAAAAACAAAACAGTCCCCAAACACAAGAAGCTAGCCAACAATAGATATTCTCGATAGGAACAAAAGTATAGGAGCAACGCTTGCAACAATGCCATGCAAAGAAAAACCAATGGTTGCGTCTTACATTCAGGGATAAACATACGAGCAAACTCGCGCATCCCTTGAAAGGTTATCCAGGCCACAAACAAGGGTGATATTGTTGGTGGAACGAAGGCAACCGCCAACACCAAGACAATATAACCCCAGCTTCTAACACGAACAGGAACATCTGCGAACTTGCTATTGGCATCAGCCATGCGCCAAAGCCTTTCTCAATCGAGTTACCGAACTCAAAAGTAAGAGTAAGCACAAAACACCAAAAATATAACCTGAAACAGTAACCATGGAAATATGCAATAATGCTAAAATTCCATATACCCCCAACAGCAAAGCACGATCACTTTTACCCATCGGCCCATCGTAACGACGATCATTGGCAATCACCTTCCCGATCAATCCACAAAATTCATTCACAACACTTAATACGATAAAAGCGACGATCAGATATATGCTTTCCGGATGAAACTTCAGCAAAGGAAAAAATAGCACGACATCCGAAACAATATCTCCGACTTCGTTCAATACTTCGCCCGTCTTGCTAGTCTGATTAAAAAGTCGTGCCATCATGCCATCTAAGGCATTCAAGGCCATTCGTAATAACAATCCGATTGGCAGGGCCAAAAAGAAAATCGGGAAACGATCAGCATACCAAAACAGTAAAGCAATGATCAAAGACAATACAATAGATCCGATCGTGATCTGGTTTGCCGTTACCTTTTTTCTATGTAAAAAGTTCAAGATTGGCATCAGCAACTGCTGAAATTTTGGTTTTAATTTATAAACAGAAATCATCTCGCGCTAGCTGTAATTTATTTTTTCATTTTTTTTAAAAAAAAATTTGCATAGTGTAATATATACACTATATTTGTGTCATCATAATTTAGGTTTATAATTGGTTATTTAAGGTTTTCATTCTCCCCGTTTGGAAACCTTTTTTTTGCCCTAAATTACCGACTACCATCTTCCACCGGCACCACCCCCACCAGAAGATCCGCCACCAAAGCTTCCACCGCCACCACTACTACTAGATCCTCCGCCAGAGCTACTCGATGTTGAGCGCACTTTAATTGGAGTCGAGTGTTCACCATGAGATACCCGATGTCCACAATTCTTACATAAGTCAAAGCGTTCCTCTAATCCCTGCGAACTATAAGTTGCTGCACGTATCGTCTTGGTACGTCCAGTCTCAAAAGTTCTATAATGACATGCAGGACATTCACTGAACCCAACATTCTCGTCCCAGGGAACCAGCTTTGTTTCATTGGTCGCCTGATCTATCCAGATTTCATACGAACGACTACCGATTTTTTCCTCCAAAAGCTGCCCCTTATCCAGGTACGCACTTTCACGGGTAGATACATCATCCTTATTCATGCGCAACCAACGACCAGATTGATCTGGCGGCATCAATCGAAGTTGATTCTTCCGAATGCGCTTGTTTAATCCAATGAGATCAAATAGAGCCAATGGACTCAGTAATAGTGGAACCAAACTCCAGACACGAAATTTACGCAGAGCCTTTTGAATATTTTCCTCATCCTGATAGGAATTAACAATTTGCGTGCGGCTTGCATTGTATTTCATGGCCAGGGTAATACTACCAAAAACAACTATAAAATAAGGTAGATTTTTCCACTGATAGACCTCCTCAAAATTATTGAGGGCAAACGCACAGATAAACACCGAGATAAACATTAATATCCCCATACAGCCGCATCCACTGACTAAAGGCGGAAAATATTTACTTTTTTTGGTCAACTTTCCTTTGATCGCTCGCGTCACCTCGCCCAACCAGATATAACAGATCGCAAATAAACCTAAAACCAACAGTGAATTTCGCAGGATAGGACTTTTAAAGCTCCAGACCGGCGTTGCCTCTGGCATCAAGCGTTCCAGCTCGGCCTTACTATCCGGTGAGGTAAGTATTGTCTTAATAAATTCTGCGGCCTCCGTAACACCGCGGTCGTAATCTTCATTCCTAAAATTGGGTACGAGATATTTTTCGCCAATACGTTTTAAATAGGCATCGGGCAAAATACTTTCCATACCATACCCTGTAATAAAACGGTATTCATGCCGGTCTTTAGCAATAAACAACAAAAGCCCATTGTTACTTTCCTTCTTACCGATACCCCAGGTATTGAATAATTTTAAGGCAAATTCGAAATCACTGTCGCCAACATAATCATTCACAACAACGATGGCAAATTCACCTTTTGTAGCAGCCTCAATCTGCATCGATAAGCCATCTAATTCGGCCACTGTACCCGAGGATAGAATCCCATCAGGATTGGAGACAAAATAATCCTGTCCCTGTAATTTGGGGCTTGGCAAATTGTCGACGGTATAGGCGATAAATTGCCCGAAAGCTGACAGCCCGGGGAGGCAGCTTCCTACGCAAATCAATAAAAAAATATAAAAACGATGTAATCTCTGCATAGTTTTAGAACAACAAAATTTGGCTCATTGTCACGATATTAAGAAAAAAAAATCAAACAAAGGTTTTCATCAAAAAAAAGCCCATAATCAACCGATTATGGGCCTATATAATTCAATATTCGTTTAAGACGCTCTGTCCTATTAATGTATCCTAGCAATATGAAACTTTCTCATTCGCTGTCAATGACCAAGCCAGTGTAAAACCAAGACACCGATCAATCCAATAACAGAAACGAGCGTTTCCATCACCGTCCATGAGCGAAACGTATCCTTCATGCTCACTCCAAAATAAGATTTAAACATCCAAAACCCCGGATCGTTGACGTGTGAGAACATGAGACTACCCGCTCCCGTCGCTAGCACCATTAATTCAGGCGTAACCTCTCCTGCCTGCACAATGGGAAGCATAATGCCCGCTGCTGTGAGCCCAGCAACACTAGCCGAACCGATAACTAGGCGAATGATACCGGCTATTAACCATGCAAGCACAAGAGGCGACAAGCTCAGGTCTGCGGTTAGGTCAGCGATGTAATTCGCTACACCACTATCTACCAAAATTTGCTTGAAAGCGCCTGATGCTGCAATGATAAAAAGGATCATCATTATCCCGCGGATTGCTTCTTCCACACTTGCTGACTGCTCCCGCAAACTTTTGCCTTGGCGGATACCCATTGTGTACATCGCCATTAGCGATGCAATCATTAAAGCCACCACCGGGTCACCCAAGAAACGTAGTGCCTTCAGCCAAGAGGAGCCTTCTAGAAATATTAGATGGGAAAATGAACCAAAAGCAATTAAAATTATTGGAAAAAGCCCCGTAAATATACTAATTGCAAATCCGGGAAGCTCTTTTCGATCTGCTTGATTGTGTTCAGGAAAAAACTCAGTGGGTGGGTTGGTTGGAATATGCTTAAGCATCCTGCCAAAGAGCGGTCCACCGATAATTATGGCAGGAATTGCCACAATAATGCCATATACCATTGTTAAACCTATATCCGCTTTGTAGGTAAGCGCTATGGCCGTAGCTCCCGGATGTGGAGGCAAATAACCGTGTGTCACGGACAGCGCTGCCAGCAACGGAATGGCGACGTAAAGCAATGGCATTTTATTGGAAGCACATACCATGAAAACGAATGGTACTAAGACGATAAAACCGACATTGTAGAATAAGGGAATTCCTACTAAAAAGCCCGTGAGAACCATTGCCCAAGGTAAGTTCTTTTTGCCAAATACAGCCGTTAGTACCGTTGTAATCTTTTCTGCAGCACCACCCTCCGCCATCAATTTCCCCAGTAGAGACCCGAAAGCCAACAATAGTGCCAACTGGCCCATAGTGGTACTCACTCCAGTTTCAACAGATTTAAGGATATCGACGGCACTCATATTCATCGCAAAACCGACCGCAACCGAGGTTATCAGTAATGAAAAGATCGTGTTTAACCTGACGACAGTGACTAAAATAAGTAGTAAAGCTACTCCCAAAATAACGATGATTAGAGGCATAATAATTTATATCTAGTTAAAACTCACCTTCCAATATATGGTACAGGTGTTCAAATTTCTGGAAGTTTTTAATATATACAGCGTGATGCTCCGCACTCGGTTTATAACAGTGCTCGGTATCTTGCTTTTCTTCCGTTTGTTTGTTTTTTATAGTAGGCTCACCTCCCTGTATACCCAATGCTTCCAAGCCTATCAATGCTGCTCCCCAAGCAGAGCTTTCTACTGTATTTTTGGTAAATACAGGTTTATTGAAAATGTCTGCAAGCATCTGCACCAACAACGATGAACGTGCTAAGCCGCCGCTTGCAAAAATCGTATGAATGGGACCGGTGTTCTCCTCTAATGCGAGTCCTACACTGTAAATTGCAAACAACATCCCTTCCATCATGGCACGTGCAAAGTGCGCCCTGCCGTGATGCAACTGTATTCCAAAATAAACGCCTTTTGCATTGGAATTCCAATGTGGTGCCCGTTCACCAGTTAGATAGGGCAAGAATATCAAGCCCTCCGCCCCGGGAACGACGGAGTCGACCAAAGCATTTAACACCGCAGAAGGATCCCCATCTGCTTCCATTTGGGTAAATTCGCACAAAAAGTTGTCTCGAAACCAGTTGCGTAATACACCGCCATTGTTAACCGCACCACCAATTATATATTCATTTGGTCTAAGTAGATATGTAAATAGTCTTTGTTTTTTTTCTTGATTTGCCCGCGAACTTGCTACGCGAATAGCCCCACTGGTACCGACTGTTACCGAAGCCACTCCAGGACTTATAGCCCCTACCCCGAGATTAGCCAAACAACCATCGCTACCACCTATAACAAAAGGGGTATCTTCAGGGATGTGCATCAAGGCCGCAATTTCTCGGCTAGGCATATTTAAAATATAATCGACCGGAACTGGAGATGCTAGTTGCTCTTCCGATATACCCGCCAAGCTTAACGCCTGATCAGACCATGTTAGGTGATGTATGTCGAAAAGCCCTGTTGCAGATGCGATGGAATGATCGACAACGTAAACTCCAAA
Organism: uncultured Sphingobacterium sp.; assembly: GCF_964277905.1. Lineage (NCBI taxonomy): Bacteria > Pseudomonadati > Bacteroidota > Sphingobacteriia > Sphingobacteriales > Sphingobacteriaceae > Sphingobacterium > uncultured Sphingobacterium sp. The sequence continues at coordinate 21,204 of NZ_CAXYKD010000032.1, read as the reverse complement.
GAGCCGGTAAAAAAGAAATTCTTTGATACCGATAAACTTGTGCGACTGCGCAAATAATTTTTGATCGTTGGACTTTATCCACATTAATTTGCAAAGCAAAGACATGGGATGTATTGGTGTACCCGTCTGCTGATAAAGTAGCCTGCCCATCTCACTTGCCTCCAAGGCAACCGCAATATTCTCGCTTCTGCGATCTGCCCATATTATGCAATTGCTAAGTGGCTGTCCCGCCGAGTCAACAGCGATCAGTCCGTGCATAGCACTGCTCACCGAAACACATACGGGTTTCGGTATCTCTGCACGAGATTGCCTTAAGTTAATCATTACATACCGAATAGACTCAATACATGCAGCATAAACAATCTCCGGATCTTGCTCGTACCAGCCTTCCGACGGGTTTAATATAGGATAAGGTACACTATGCTGGGATAAGATGTTCCCTTCGTAGTCAAATGCAACAGCTTTCGCAGATGATGTCCCAATGTCTAATCCAATAATCATAAATAAAATTGATGTTTAGGAAAGCTCAATATACGGATTATCTGTTGGTTTACAACAAAAGGCTCAATACCAGCAAACTAATTGAAGTGAGAGAAGTGCCACATACCGATCTGCTGATAATTGTCTTTCATAGTATAAACAAAAATGGTAAATTTCATCTTAGAAAAACAGCATTAAACGATGAGTATAGATAAAAATAATAACTACGATTTTGGAATAGTTGGGCTCGGCGTAATGGGACGTAATTTATTGCTGAACATCGCCGACAACGGTTTCGCAGTAGCAGGACTAGACCTAGATCCACAGAAAGCTGAGTCATTGGAAGCTGAAGCAAGCGAAGGACATCGCATCAAAGTGACGACCCAAGTAGAAGAGTTTATCGGGGCTTTGCAACAACCCAGAGCAATTATGCTATTGGTACCGGCCGGAAAGCCGGTTGATATGGCAATTGCCAGCCTTGTTCCGCTTTTGAATAAAGGAGATATCATCATCGACGGCGGAAACACGTACTTCGCGGATACAGACAGAAGGTTTAATGAGCTTTCCGTTATGGGTATACATTTCTTCGGAATGGGCATATCGGGAGGAGAAAGTGGCGCTCGTCGCGGGCCAAGCTTGATGCCCGGTGGCGACAGAAAGGCATACGAAAGACTAAGGCCAATATTTGAGGCAGTTTCGGCCAAGGTAATCGGCGAACCCTGTGTAGAATTTTTGGGCAACGGGTCGGCCGGAAATTATGTAAAGATGGTGCATAACGGTATCGAATATGGTATCATGCAGTTAATTGCAGAGACCTATGACCTGATGAAAAGATTATATGGTTTTGACACCCAAACCATACAGCAGACCTTCGAAGAATGGAACAAGGGCGAACTAAACTCATTCTTGCTTGAGATTACTGCTCAGATTCTAAAGAAAAAAGAAGGTGACCAGTATTTGGTGAACCTGATTTCAGATTGGGCAAGATCAAAAGGAACGGGTAAATGGACTTCGCAAAATGCGATGGATCTACAGGTGCCAGTTCCGGTGATTGATGCAGCGGTCAATATGCGCGATATGTCCAAATACAAACCTGAACGTTTGGAGGCGGCAAAATTACTTCAATGGGATGGACAAGCGGTTGATCTCCCCGCAGCAACACTCATTTCTCGCTTAAAAAATGCATTGTACTTTGTGATCATCACGACCTATGCGCAAGGTTTGGCACAGCTTACTGTTGCATCGGAAAGCTATAGCTATGAGTTAGATTTACAGGTGGTAACCAAAGTCTGGCGAGGCGGCTGCATTATTCGCGCGGCTTTGCTCGAGGATTTTAGAAAAGCCTATGCGGCTAATCCTGACTTGCGCAATATCCTACTCGATAGCACCATTGCACAAAAGTTGCTGAGCACGCAGGCCAGCCTTCGCGAGGTATTGAAAGATGCTATCGCAAATGGGATACCCGTATCCGGATACGTAAACGCACTCTCTTATTTTGATGCCTATCGATCGGAAAAATTACCTACAAATATTATACAAGCACAACGAGACTATTTTGGTGCACATACCTATGAACGTATTGATCGGGAAGGTATCTTTCACACGCTTTGGGATTAAGAAAAAAAAGCTTGAAGATTCGATTAATCTTAATTTAAAACGCAAAAAAGCGGCTTTTATATAAAAAAGCCGCTTTTAATAACTGAATCCCCTATTGGGTTTTATACTACGTTTATTTAGATGCTAACGTTCAATATCCTTCAAGCTACTCATCTTCTTGTATTCCAAGAAACCTTTAATATCTTCAAAATGCTCCCGTACGCGTTTATTTCCGAATTCAAAGACTTTCTCTGCCAAACCATCCAAAAAGTCACGGTCGTGTGAAACAAGGATCAGCGTACCATCGAAATCTTTCAAAGCATCTTTGATAATGTCCTTTGTTTTCATGTCCAAATGGTTTGTCGGCTCATCGAGAATCAATACATTTACCGGTTCCAACAACAATTTTATCATCGCCAGACGTGTTCTTTCTCCTCCGGACAGCACTTTCACCTTTTTAGTTGTATCATCACCACTAAACATAAAGGCTCCTAAAAGATCTTTCATTTTAACACGCACTTCACCTACAGCGATTTGATCAATGGTATCAAAAACGGTCATCTCTCCATCAAGCAATGCGGCCTGATTTTGTGCAAAGTACCCAATTTTTGCATTGTGCCCTACTTTCAGCGTACCTTCGAAATCGATTTCCCCCATAATTGCTTTGATCATGGTCGATTTACCCTCACCGTTCTTCCCGACAAAAGCGACCTTTTCACCACGTTCGATGACCATATTTGCTTTTTGAAATACGACGTGTTCATCATAAACCTTGGTTAGATCCTCAACGATAACAGGATATTGACCCGAGCGCGGGGATGGTGGGAATTTAAGACGCAGTGCGGAAGTATCTACCTCGTCGATTTCAATGATTTCCAATTTCTCCAACATCTTTACCCGTGATTGCACCTGCAATGTTTTAGAATAGGTACCTCTGAAACGATCGATAAACTCCTGATTGTCCGCAATAAAGCGTTGCTGCTCTTCATACGCTTTTAGCTGATGCTGGCGACGCTCCTGACGTAATTCCAAGTAATGACTATACTTGGCACGATAATCATAAATCCTTCCCATCGTCACCTCGATGGTCCGATTGGTGATATTGTCGACAAATGCCCTGTCGTGCGAAATAACGATAACTGCTTTAGCCGAATTGACCAAGAAATCTTCCAGCCATTGGATACTCTCGATATCCATGTGGTTGGTTGGCTCATCCAATAAAATCAAATCGGGCTTTTTCAATAATATTTTAGCTAATTCGATACGCATCCGCCAACCACCGGAAAACTCAGAAGTCTGTCTTGTAAAATCCGAACGCTCAAAACCGAGCCCCTTCAGGACCTTTTCAACTTCTGCATCATAGTTAACTTCCTCAATCGAATAGAACTTTTCACTTAATTCGGATACACGTTCGATCAATTGCATATAATCGTCAGACTCATAGTCTGTACGGATATTTAATTGCTCATTCAGGTTTTCCAACTCATCACGCATACCATAGACTTCTTCGAAAGCCTTTGATGTTTCTTCAAAAACAGTCACGTTATCCTCTGTTAACAAATGTTGCGGTAAATAGGCTATAATGGCATCTTTCGGACCAGCAACATTACCTGTAGTAGGTTTACCCACTCCAGCGATAATTTTCAGTAAGGTGGATTTACCAGCACCATTTTTACCCATCAATGCGATCTTATCATTCTCATTGATGGAGAAAGATACATCTGAAAAAAGAGTTGTTCCCCCAAAGGAAACAGAAATATTATTTACGTCAATCACTGTATATACACTTAATTTTGGCACAAAGATAAGCGAATCAATCTTATAAATAGACAATGGTGCATTTTTGTGTATCTTTGCCCCATGCGTTTTGATATTATTACGGTCTTACCTGACCTCTTGGAAAGTCCATTTGCACACTCTATTTTGCAACGAGCAAAGAACAAAGGCTTGGCTGAAATATATGTCCACAATTTAAGAGACTATTCAACAAATAAACACAAAAGTGTCGATGATTATCCGTACGGGGGCGGATCGGGCATGGTCCTTCAAATAGAACCCTTTGCCAAGTGTATAGAGCAATTGCAAGCTGAACGGGAATACGATGAGATCATTTACATGACTCCCGACGGTGAAACATTCAATCAGGATATTGCGAATGGATTATCTACAAAAGGAAATATGATGATTCTCTGTGGGCATTACAAGGGAATAGATCAACGTATCCGTGATATTTATGTAACAAAAGAGATCTCAGTCGGTGATTATGTACTGTCTGGAGGTGAGCTTCCAGCGGCGATTGTTACAGATGCTATTATCCGTCTGATTCCCGGAGTTTTGTCGGATGAGACATCCGCGCTTTCAGATTCTTTTCAGGATGGATTACTAGATGCGCCTATCTATACACGCCCTGCAGACTGGAAAGGCCACAAAGTACCTGATATTCTCCTTAGTGGTCATGAGGCAAAAATCGCTGCATGGAAAGATGAACAACAGTTAAAAAGAACGCAAGAAAGACGTCCTGATTTATTAAATGATTAAGAAATAAGGTGAATTTTTGTTTTTTTGTCACAAAAAGTTTGCTTATTTATTTTTTTTTATAAATTTGTGTAATAATGACACGAAGATATACAAATACAAATTGGTGGTGGCCTGAAGCAATAAGCATCGGGAACTAATTGGTATTGTCATAATATTTCATAATCAACCAAAACCATTTATGGAAATTCCAACCCCGATGCTGACCAGTATCGGGGTTTTTTTATGCATAGTTTACAACAAGAAGATAAGACACAAAAAATGAAGTATACATTCAAAACAAAAACCAGAAAGTTGCTTGCGGATACAACTACACCAGTGAGCATCTATCTTCGCCTAAGAGATATCTTTCCAAACTCATTGTTACTGGAAAGCTCCGACTACCATAGTCGCGACAACAACATCAGTTACATCTGTTGTCAACCAATCGCCGGAATCCAGCTCGATGACAAAGAGCTGACGCTCACTTATCCGGGTAAAGAACGTATCGTAAAAAATGCGCACGAAATCGAATTACGTCAAGAAGTTTCCGATTTTAGGAATTCCTTCGAAGATCATACAATTGCTGAACTTAACTTGATCTCCAATGGCCTATTTGGTTACTTCACCTTCGATTGTATTGAACACTTTGAGGACATCAAACTAACAACAATGGTAGATCCGGCACGGAAAATACCGTTTATGCAATATCATGTTTACAAATATGTCATTGCCATCGACCACTTCCGTAATCAACTCTATATTTTTGAACATCTGTTGGATGACGAAGAATCAGAACTTGAAAGAATGCAGTTCCTTATTCAGAACAAAAACTTTCCTGAATATACCTTCAAACTAGCTGGCGAGGAAAGCTCCAATCGTACCGATGAAGAACACCGTCAGTTGGTTAAGAAGATGAAAGAGCATATCCAACGTGGTGATGTATTCCAGATCGTTCCATCCAGAGGCTTTAAGACACCGTTCTCCGGTGATGAATTCAATGTCTATCGTGCGCTCCGCTCCATCAACCCTTCGCCCTATCTTTTCTATTTTGATTATGGTGACTTTAAACTTTTCGGATCATCGCCTGAGGCTCAACTGCGTATCCACGGGAAACAAGCGACGATTTTCCCTATTGCAGGAACATTCAAACGGACAGGTAACATGGAGGAAGATCAAAAGATAGCCACCAAGCTCAAAGAAGACCCAAAAGAGACCTCCGAACATGTTATGCTCGTCGATCTTGCCCGCAATGACTTAAGTAGACATTGCACCCAAGTTAAAGTTGAGTCTTACATGGAACCACAATATTACTCGCATATTATCCACTTGGTCTCCAAAGTAACGGGCACATTAAAAGATAATATCAACCCATTTGACATCGTAGGTGATACATATCCAGCGGGTACGCTTTCAGGAGCTCCAAAACATATGGCGTTGACATTGATTGATCGTTATGAAGGATTACAACGTTCATTTTATTCGGGTGCAATTGGATTCATGGGTTTTAACGGAGACTTTAATCATGCCATTATGATTCGTTCCTTCCTAAGTAAGCAAAACACCTTACATTATCAGGCCGGTGGCGGTATCGTACTAGATTCAGACCCCGAAATGGAGCTACAAGAAGTAAATAACAAAATTGCTGCGCTACGAAAAGCATTACAATTAGCAGAAACATTATGATCAGACCATTGGAATACTGTGTCAACAAGCAACATATCCATGATTCGGTAGACACCATTGACAACCGCATCGTTGAGCTATTGGCATTACGAAAAACCTATATCGGCAAAGGCAAGTCCTTCGAGGATGAGCAAAACGAAGAGCAGAATATTATACGGAACCTGGACAGTAATTATGTCCTACTAGCAAAAAGATTTCATTTGCCAATCGAATTTATTCAGTCCATATTCCAGGAAATTGAAAATTATATTAATCAAGATTTTATAGCAAAAGGTTATGAGCAACAATAAAATAGTCGTTATAGACAACTACGATTCGTTCACCTACAACTTGGTCCATTTGTTACAGGAATTAGATCAAGAGTATGTTGTATGGAGAAATGATAAATTTAAACTGGAAGATATTGATGCTTTCGATAAAATACTTCTTTCGCCGGGCCCAGGTATTCCAGAAGAAGCTGGATTATTACTTGATGTTATCCGTACCTACGCTCCACATAAAAGTATATTGGGCATTTGCTTAGGCCAACAGGCTATTGCAGAAGTCTTTGGTGGTACACTATTCAATATGGAAAAACCTTTGCATGGCGTAGCAACAAATATTACTGTTGTTGATGAGTCAGAGAAACTGTTTCGGGACTTCCCAAAAGATTCCAAAATTGGACGCTACCATTCTTGGGCTGTAAACAAAGACACCCTACCAGCTAGCCTCAAGGTAACGGCGATCGACGAGAATGGCATCATTATGGCCTTAACCCATACCGAATACGATGTAAGGGGAATGCAGTTCCACCCAGAGTCGGTATTGACCACAAATGGTAAAAAATTAATTGAAAACTGGTTGGGAATCTAACATCTAAAAAAATGACTATACTTGATAAAATCATTGAACGAAAAAAAATAGAAGTAGAAAAAGCAAAAGCTTTAGTTCCTTTGGAAGAGCTATTAAACTATCCCTATTTCAGTGTAGCTTGTCTATCGTTGAGAGAATCTATTCTTGATCCTGAAAAAACAGGAATTATAGCGGAATACAAAAGAGCATCGCCATCAAAAGGAGACATCAATAGTACTTCAGCAGTGGAAGATGTTGTAAAAGCATACGAGGAGGCAGGTGCTTCGGCAGTCTCGGTTCTTACTGATAGCGAATTTTTCAAAGGCAATTTAGAAGATCTATCGAAAGCACGCGAAGCTATTAGCATTCCTATCTTAAGAAAAGAATTCATCGTGGATAAATATCAGATCACCGAAGCGAAAGCTTATGGAGCAGATATCATCCTTTTAATTGCAGCATGTCTGAAAAAGGAGGAAATACAGGAATTTGCAGCCTATGCACACCAATTGGGTTTAAATGTTTTACTTGAGGTGCACAACGAACAGGAACTGTTGGATAATCTTTTCGATGACATTGACGCAATTGGTGTCAATAATAGAAACCTTAAAGATTTTTCTGTCGACATTCAGCATTCTTATGATCTCCTGAACAAAATACCAACAGAATATATTAAAGTATCTGAGAGCGGTATATCTGATCCTTCGACAATTAAAGCACTAAAAAAAGCTGGATTCCAAGGATTTTTAATTGGTGAAAATTTCATGAAGACAGCCGATCCTGGACAAGCTATCAAAGACTTTGTAAAAGAAATATAAGGAAATCGAACCCTGACAGTAGGACACTATACTCTCGTTTAACTATCGATTTGGCGGGGTTGGCGATTCGAACGGTCAACGTTCGACAGAATCTGAAGAGATCAAAAATCGGCTCTAAACTCGTGACAGTTAGCTAACTTTATACTAATGCCAAATTTTGTACCTTTGTAAAAAATTATCGAAGATGTCGGTCAAGATTGGTGAAAATATTGATTTGGGTAAATTCCCATTGTTATTAGCTCCGATGGAGGATGTAAGTGATCCTCCGTTTCGCTATGTATGCAAACAGAATGGTGTTGATTTAATGTATACTGAATTTATTTCCTCGGAAGGCTTAATTCGGGATGCTGCAAAGTCAATTCAAAAACTTGATATTTTTGAATATGAACGTCCTATTGGCATTCAGATCTTTGGTGGAGATATTGAAAGTATGCGTCAATCTGCTGAGATCTGCGCAAAAGCAGGGCCTAATTTAATCGACATCAATTACGGCTGTCCAGTTAAAAAAGTAGTCTGTAAAGGAGCTGGTTCATCCCTGCTACAGGACATCGATAAAATGGTTGCAATGACAAAAGCTGTCGTTGAGGCTACGGATCTACCCGTAACGGTGAAAACACGTCTTGGCTGGGATGACAACACAAAAAATGTATACGAAGTTGCCGAAAGGTTACAAGATGTGGGGATCAAAGCACTTGCGATTCATGGACGTACGCGCGCGCAGCTGTATAAAGGTCAGGCCGACTGGTCTATGATTCGTGATATCAAACGCAATCCGCGCATCAAGATTCCAATTTTTGGCAATGGCGATGTAGACTCTGTCGAAAAAGCTGCGGCATGGCGGCAGGAGTTTGAAGTGGATGGCATTATGATTGGCCGTGCAGCAATCGGATACCCCTGGATCTTTAGAGAAATAAAACATTTTTTCAATACTGGTGAGCGTTTAGAAGGACCAACTATTGCCGAACGTGTCGAGGTTTGCAGAACACATCTGAACAAATCCATTGAATGGAAAGGTGACAAATTGGGTATTTTTGAAATGCGCAGGCATTATGCGAATTACTTCAAAGGAATCCCCAACTTTAAAGAACACCGAATGAAATTGGTTAGCCTTCAAAGCCAGGCAGAGATTCTTGAGGTACTTCATGAAATTGAACACAATTTCTCGGCAGAAATGGTATAATCCTGAAGTCTACGATTTATAAAGAAAAAGGTCGTGCTAAGTTAACATTAGCACGACCTTTTTTCGTTTAAGCGTCTTTCTTTATGAATCGCTTGAGCTGATTTCTTTCCATCAGAAATACACCTCCTATGTAAGCAATCAAAAGCCCATTACCAACGAAGGTATTATGATTAAATACAAAAAAGGATAGATAGGAGAAACATATTCCTACAACTATATACATCAGGATCTTGCCCAATTTATAAGGTATAGGATAATGTTTTTGTCCCCATACATAAGATAGCACCACCATAGAAAAGTAGGCTAAAAATGTGACTATTGATGCTCCAACATAACTGTATCTAGGAATCAGATAATAATTCGCAACGACAGTTATTCCTGCGCCTACCAATGAAATATACAAAGCGTACCGCGTTTGGTCAGAAAGCTTATACCATACCGAAAGATTCATATAGATTCCCAGCAGCACATAATTGAATAGTAATAGCGGAACGATGAAAAGTCCAGACCAATATAAGTCACGAGTTTCCACATTTCCTTTAATAAAATACTTCAGCCAGTCAATATTCGCTGTAATCCCCAGCATAACTAACATCATGGCAATTACGAAATATTCCATAATCAACGCATAGGTCTTCTTTGCATTAGCATTTTTTGCATAAGAAAAGAAAAATGGTTCGGCACCCAATCGAAAAGCCTGAACAAAAATACTCAGAAACATCGCTAATTTTCCAACGGCTCCATAGATCCCCAAATCGCGATCACCAATATCCTTAGGCAGGTAGATTGGCAACACAATTTTATCTAAATTTTCGTTGATGATATAAGAAATATTGGCAATTAAAATCGGAAAGCTATACGAAAGCATCTTTAAGATTAACTGCTTTTCGGGTTTAAAATAGAAACCCCTCATCTCAGGAAGGAGCAATAGAAAGGTTGCTGCACTTGCCACAATATTAGAAATAAATACATAACCTATCCATTCATTTCTATACCAGCTGGAACACCAAGTGCCCAAAGCACCACCATCTTTTATCAAATAGGGAACTAGCGCAATAAAGAACAGGTTAAGAACAACCATAATACCGATGTTGGCCAATTTAATGGCACCAAATCGAATAGGCCTTCCCTCCGATCTCAATTTCGCAAAAGGAACAATAGCTAAAGCATCCAATGCCAATATCAGGGCAAAATACTTCACATAGCTCTCGTAATCGGCATTGTAAGTTCCCTTATTCAACCAGCTACCAATAGTGCCAGCAAAGACAAAGGCCGTTATAAAAAATAATACTGCTAGAGAGGCAATGACGATAAAACTGTTATTGAAAACCTGCTTTTTATCCTTTTCTTCGACTTTTTGGAGAAACCTAAAAAAAGTTGTTTCCATACCAAATGCCAAAACAGCATTGATCATGGACGCCCAGGCATACATATTGGTAAATATTCCGTAGGACGCAGGTGGATATTTGAGGACATACAATGGCGTCATGACGAAATACAGCATACGGGCTATAATCGTACTCAGGCCATAAATCATGGTCTGTCCGGCGAATTTTTTAAGTACTGACAAGGCGAAACGGCTTAAGATTGAACTCTTTTAACTACTTCAAAATTGGAAAAGCCCTTCATTTCGCCTTCCTTTACCTCAACACTTTCAACGATTGCACCCTCGGGTCCTTCTTGGCAGAACTCCAATAGTGAATCTAGCGCAAAATCGTCGCCCTCGCCCTCTATATAGACAGAACCATCTTTTAAATTGACAACAAAGCCTCTAACACCGACTTGATCTGCAACCGCCTTGGTTGTCAATCTAAAAAAGACACCCTGTACTTTACCTCTTATTGAAATATTCAAATGTTTCATCTGTAACTTATTTTTTCTTCCATCGGTCAGATGGAACTTTCCATGACTATAGTTTCGTTATTATAGTCATGGACGGTTCAATAAGAGCAAAAGTACAGAAGTTTTGGGGAATTAAATACTACGCTAAACGTTTTACCTTAACATCTTCATTTAGGCGCATGTGTTCCATACCTTGCAACAACACAATCCCAGGTTTTTTACCCACTTCAAGGGAGCCAAATTCATCCTCAATGTTCAACGCGATAGCACCATTGATTGTAGCCCATTGAATAGTCTGCAAGAAATCCAGATCCTCAAAGTGCGCATGCAATACCTTTAGCTCCTCCAAAATGGACAATGTATCGTTTGAAGCTAAACTGTCCGTTCCGATTACTAAACGCTGTCCAGCATTCATAAAATTCTGAACCTTTGGCAATGTTCCCTCAATATAAAGGTTGGCCTTTGGACAGAGACACCACATCACATCACGATCCATACGTTCTACGAAATCCAAATCTTTAAGAGAGGTATAGGTGTTATGAACCAACAATAATTTATTTGGATAAGGCAAATAAGGAAGATAAGACTGAATCGAATTTCTTGCCTGCGCCTTAATCGCATCAGCATTTTTTCCTATACTTTTATAAAAGTCCAAGAACTCACCCATTTTATAACGGAACAGTTTATTCTCCTCTTCACTTTCTTGATTGTGAATACTGATAATATTTGTTTCCGGAACCATCTTCTTGAATTTTTTAAAAAGGACCTTCGAACAAGAATAGGGAGCGTGCGGAGTAATGGATACATGCCCATTCCTAAACTCTTGGGTCAACGATTTAGCCTCCTTTAACTTAAAGTCAGCTTCTTCAGGTTCAATCCCGAGCACCTCCACAAATGTGTGATATAATATCTGCGAATCTTCCTTCAATTTTGAAGAATTATCAGTGTTGGCGTGATCTCCAACTGCGACAATACCATTTTCATACATATCTCGATCGGCTTTGGCCATAGCGTCATCTATTTTTTTCATCGATGCCGACCGCGTTGTCATCACCTTACTGAGAAAGCTCGGGAGCCCCATACCTTTAGGAACAATACCTTTCATATGCGACAATTCAATGTGGCAATGTGCATTGATAAAACCGGGAATTATCACTCCTTCATATCTCTCAACCTTCGTTTTATCTGAAGGTGTAAATGAAGTTGGGCCATAGATACCTTGAATTACCCCCTCCTCATCTACCGAAACAATACCGTCTTTTATTGGCATTGAAGTAATCGGCAGAATATAATTAGCGCTTAAATATTTTAACATTTTATCTCCTCACTATCAATTTAGTAACTAAAATTTTTTGACCTGTATGAATACATACCTTTAGTAGAAAAATTCATGCCAAGGTACCTAAAAAGAACAATAAATACCAAAAACAACAATTTGCACAAATTTTTAACCAAAAAGAAATAATACCGCAAATCTGCTCTTTTCCATTTGTCATAAATTACTTCTTTATACTTCATTTCAATTTTAAATTTATATATTCGCAGCATCGAATAGGGGTGCCTTGTTTTGTCAGGAACACAAATAAAGGCTGAGATTATACCCAACAGATTAAATTCTGTACACCTGATCCAGATAATGCTGGCGTAGGGAGAGGTTAGTTAAATAGTGCGGTCATAGTAACCCCTTGCTATGATTTGTTTAACTCAAACAAAATACATTACCATGATCAAATTTTTGATTTGTAGCTCCTTAGCTACTATTTCAAGCCAAATTGCCATTGCGCAACAAAATCTGACAATTAAAGCTGTAGACAATACCAATCAGACCCCCTTACAGTATGTTTCCATATCTATAGATGGACAAGCATCCTTTGCTGGCCAATCGGACAAAAATGGGCTGATTAAACTATATCGTATCAATACAGGTAAGCACCAGATCCAGGTATCTTCTCTTGGATATAAAACATGGAGCCAAAATGTGGATGTTAAAGACAATTTGGAGCTTACGGTAGCGTTAGAACCTAGTACAATTCAAATGGAAGAGGTGCTTGTTCAATCTACCCGTGCCAAAAGAAATGCTCCTACAACCTTTAAAAACATCTCCAAAGAAGAAATAACGCGTAACAACCTCGGCCAGGATATCCCATTCCTTTTAAATCAGACTCCATCCGTGCAGGTCAATTCCGATGCCGGTGCAGGCATAGGTTATACCGGAATGACAATCAGGGGATCGGATAATCAACGAATCAACGTAACATTAAATGGAATCCCTTTAAATGATGCGGAGAGCATGGGTTCATTTTTTGTAAACCTTCCCGACTTTGCCTCTTCTACCGAGAGCATCCAAGTTCAGCGTGGTATTGGGACTTCGACGAATGGTGCCGGATCATTTGGAGCCTCATTAAATATTCAGTCCAATACTTTAGTCGAAACCCCTTACGCAGAACTCAACAATTCATTTGGCTCCTACAATACCTGGAAAAATACAGTCAAGGTAGGTACCGGACTAATTAACGACAAATTTGCCTTCAATGCCAGATTATCTCGAATCAATAGCGATGGTTATATCGAGAGAGGTAGTTCAGACTTACAGTCTTTCTATGTGGACGGAGGCTATTATGGCAAGAAACATATTTTAAAAGGAATTGTATTCTGGGGAAAAGAAAAGACATATCAAGCCTGGAATGGCGTTCCTGAACCATTGATTACTGGCGATCGATCGCGCATGGATGACTATGCTGATAATGCACTCGAAATCTCGGGCGCAGAGAAGGATCGTTTCATGAACGCTGGCCGGAATTATAATCTATATACGTATCAAAATCAAACAGATAATTATACGCAGAAACATCATCAACTTCATTATACCAATATCCTGAACGACAAATTGACACTCAATACAGCCCTACACTATACAAGAGGTTATGGTTACTATGAAGAAATGAGACCGGGAGATAAACTAAGTAAATACGGTTTGACTAACGTCATCATTGGTAAAGATACCATACAAAAAACAGATCTCGTCCGTAGGAGATGGCTTGATAATTATTTTTATGGCATGACCTATGCCCTAAATTACAGACCGAATGATCAGCTTGAAATTACTTGGGGTGGAGCTTATAATCAATACAAAGGAAAACATTATGGCCAGGTGATTTGGGCACAATATGCATCAACCGGTTTTCTTGACGACAAATATTACTTCGGGAAATCACAAAAAAATGATTTCAGTAATTTCTTAAAGGTCGATTACAAACTAGACAAGTGGATATTAATGGCCGATATTCAATATCGGAATGTAGATTACCACATGTATGGTGATGATGATAAGGTGAAAAATTATAATTATCATCCTAAGTTTAATTTCTTGAACCCTAAAGCTGGTGCAACTTATTTGCTAAATGACCATTCAAATGTATACGCTTCTTATGCCTTTGCACAAAAAGAACCTGTTCGCAAGGATTTTATAGAGAAAAATAGCGCCTTACCAGACCCTACCCCGGAGAAAATGCAGGACATCGAATTTGGCTATCGTTTTACAAATGAAAAATTCAACATCGGATTGAATGGATATGGCATGTTTTACAAAGATCAGTTGATCCCAACAGGCGAAATCAGTGATACTGGCTCTCCAATTCGACAAAATGTCAAAGATAGCTATAGAATGGGGCTTGAATTCGATGGATCATGGAACATCAGCAAACAGTTCAACTGGAAAGCAACAGCTAGTTTCAGCCAAAATAAAATTAAAGACTTTGAAGAGGTAATCGGTGATACAAGGATATTTTATTCAAAAACAAACATTGCTTTATCTCCGGGAACGATTTTGTCAAGTAATTTTTCTTATAGTCCGATAACATCACTTACATTCTCTCTTCTATCCAAATTTGTAGGAACACAATATCTAGATAATTCATCGGCGAAAGAGAGGAGCATTTCTTCTTATTTTGTCAACAATCTGTTAGCAAATTATAGCTTTACAGCATTAGGTATCAAAAACATCAGTGCAACTTTACAGGTCAACAACATCTTAAACGAAAAGTACGAAGCCAATGGCTACACCTTTGGTTGGATGGAAGGTGATACCCGAAAATATTATAATTTCTATTTCCCACAAGCACCAACAAATTTCCTATTGGGCTTGAATTTCAAATTTTAGAAACAATTTATTTAAATAAAAAAACGTCTCTTTTTTCCTGAGGAAGCAAGAGACGTTTTTTATTTAATATGGCGGATAAATTGCACATTACATCGTGTTTAACAATCGGAATTTTTACCTTTGGTTTTATACTTTTCATTATGCGCGCAGTTATACAACGAGTGAAAAACGCCTCTTGTACGGTAGATAATCAGATTACAGGCAAGATCCAGAAGGGTTTAATGATTTTATTAGGAGTTGAAGAAGCTGACACAACAGAAGATCTGAAATGGTTAGGACAGAAATTCATCAACTTACGCATCTTCGAGGATGAACAGGGCCTGATGAATAAATCGATACAGGACATAGACGGAAATATCTTACTCATCTCACAATTCACCCTCTTTGCTCAAACAAAAAAAGGAAACAGACCTTCTTTTATCAGAGCAGCAAGACCGGATAAAGCCAAACCAATGTATGAAGAGATGGCTTTATTGTTAAGTCAATTGCTCCAAAAAGAGGTTCAACTTGGCATATTCGGAGCAGATATGAAAATCGACCTACTGAATGATGGTCCAGTTACCATCGTCATGGATACAAAAGATAAGGACAACTTTTAATTTTTTATTGAAAAAGATGACAATTAAAGAAGCACAAGAGGTTATTGACAAATGGATCAATAGTACCGGAGTACGTTATTTCAACGAACTGACAAACACCGCAATACTCATGGAAGAAGTCGGTGAGGTTGCCCGAATAATGGCTCGACAATACGGAGAGCAATCTTTCAAAAAATCAGACAAAGAAGTCAATTTAGCAGATGAAATGGCCGATGTATTATTCGTTTTGATGTGTCTTGCCAATCAAACGGGAATTGATCTAACAGAAGCTCTGGAACAAAATCTTCAAAAGAAATCAATTCGGGATGCCGACCGCCATAAAAACAACGAAAAACTTAAATAATTGGAGATAGTATTGTTTGTACAAATCTTTGAGATAATATTTAAAGTTTTAAATCGAATACGATGTATAAATTCATAACCTATTCGCTCATAGCGAGCATATGCCTTGCCTCTTGTGCGACAAAACAACAGCTAAATTCTAAGGTCGAGCAGGCCAGTACTTTTAATAAGGCTGCCGTAGTTACAGCGCATCCTTTGGCTTCAGAAGTCGGCGTAAAGATTTTAAAACAAGGTGGGAACGCAATAGATGCTGCAGTTGCCGTGCAATTTGCTTTGGCAGTTGTTTATCCAAATGCAGGAAATATTGGCGGCGGCGGCTTTATGCTCTACCGCGATCATCGGGGTAATTTAGATGCCCTAGATTTTCGTGAGAAAGCTCCTCAAAAAGCATCCCGGGATATGTATCTCGATGCCCAAGGTAATGTTATTCCTGAGTTGAGTCTTTACAGTCAATTGGCCTCAGGCATCCCTGGGTCTGTTGCCGGTATGTGGGAAGCACACAGAAAGTATGGCAAGTTGCAATGGAAAGATCTCGTACTCCCAGCAATACAGCTCGCCAAAACAGGTTTTAAAATCAGTCAACGACAAGCCAATGAGTTTGAAAGCCATAAAGATCGTTTTGTCAAGCTGAATCCCTCTGGTGCTGCAATTATCAAAACCACAGCTTGGAAAACAGCTGACCCATTTATCCAGGAGGAACTCGCGAAAACGCTGGAAAGAATCGCGATAGAAGGGCGAGACGGCTTCTATAAAGGTAAAACGGCCGACTTAATTGTTGCCGAAATGGACAAAGGGAAAGGCATTATCAATCATCAAGATTTACTGGATTATCAGGCAATTTGGCGTACCCCAATTTCCACAAATTACAGGGGGCACAAAGTTATTTCCATGCCGCCGCCTTCGAGTGGGGGAACATCTCTTTTGGCCTTGCTCAAATCAGTCGAACAGTTTCCACTTCAACGCTGGGGCTTTCAAACCGATTCAACCATTCGTGTCATGGTCGAAGCTGAACGCTATGTATATGCCAATCGGGCCAAATATTTAGGAGATCCTGATTTTATTAGGGTACCCGTCCAACAGCTTATTGACTCCAGCTCAAATGCACATAAACTCAATTCATTCAATTTCCGTAAAGCGACATTAAGCAAAGATGTCAATGCAGATGTCATTCCTGGCTATGAAAGTGAACAAACGACACATTTCAATATCGTAGACGAGCAAGGGAATGCAGTATCCATTACAACAACACTCAATGATTCTTATGGCTCGGGAGTATTTGTGGCCGGCGCAGGTTTTCTCCTAAACAATGAAATGGATGATTTCTCGGTGAAGACCGGTGTCCCAAACATGTATGGGCTTACAGGGGAAAAAGCGAACGAGATTCAGCCCGGCAAAAGAATGCTCAGCTCAATGACACCCACTATTGTAGAAAAAGATGGCAAACTATTCATGGTTGTGGGAACCCCGGGGGGATCAACCATCATTACCTCTGTTTTTCAGACTATCCTCAACGTTATTGACTTCCGACAAAATGCACAATCTGCTGTGAGTCTGCCAAGATTTCATCATCAATGGCTTCCTGATCGCATTGATGTCGAAAATAACGCTATCAATGCCAATTTACGTGGCCAATTGACAAAAGATGGCTATACGATAAATCCGAGAGGGACAATCGGCCGTGTGGAGAATATACTTGTATTACCAAATGGTAAATTACAGACAGGAGCCGACCCACGTGGAGACGATACAGCGAAAGGTTATTAGATTAAAAATGATTAAACTATTTGATACAATCCCTATCTTACAAGAAATAACATATTATGATTCAAAGGAACTACAACAGGATTTTCAGAGCAACATTAGCGACCATATTTACGTTGATTTTATTTTCAAACTGCAAAATACTTCAAGGGCCTGATCTTACAAAGATACAAGTTGGTATGACCAAAGCACAAGTTATTCAAAAACTTGGAAAACCAGATGCTATTGTGGCTGCTAAGAAGTATCAGGAAGGCATCTTAGAAATATACGAATACAATACTCCTCAACTTGAAAATCCAGTAGATTCAGCCTCAGGATTGCGTCAATATTGGTTACATTTTTTTAATGATGAGCTGCAGGAATGGGGTACTAAACGTAATTATTCACCTCGAGAGTACGATCATTATTACGAGAAATATAGAAGGCGTCATTAAGTACAAGACATAAAAAAACCTGTTATCTAAGATAACAGGTTTTTTTTATAAGGATGAATCTTACATCATTCCACCCATACCGCCACCCATTGGAGGAGCACCAGCACCTACAGGGTTTTCTTCAGCTTCGTCAGCTAATACACACTCCGTAGTCAATAACATTGAAGCAACTGAAGCTGCATTTTCCAATGCTACACGAGATACTTTAGTTGGATCAATTACACCAGCAGCGATTAAGTTTTCGTAACGGTCTGTACGCGCGTTGTAACCGAAATCTGCAGTTCCTTCTTTCACTTTCTGAACGATTACTGCACCTTCAATACCAGCGTTATTACAGATCTGACGTAATGGCTCTTCGATAGCACGTTTAATGATGTCAATACCGATTTGCTCATCTTCATTGTCACCTTTAAGGTTTACCAAAGCTTCAGTTGAGCGAATGAATGCAACACCACCACCAGCGATAATACCTTCTTCAACAGCTGCACGAGTTGCATGTAAAGCATCATCAACACGGTCTTTTTTCTCTTTCATTTCAACCTCAGTAGTCGCACCTACATATAACACAGCTACACCACCTGACAATTTTGCCAAACGTTCTTGTAGTTTTTCGCGATCGTAATCAGAAGTTGTTGTTTCGATTTGTGAACGGATTTGAGCAACGCGTGCTTTGATATCCTCTACATTACCAGAACCATTGATAATAGTTGTGTTATCTTTGTCAACTTGAACTTTTTCAGCTTGACCCAAGTAAGATAACTCAGCATTCTCTAATTTGAAACCTCTTTCTTCAGAGATAACAGTACCACCAGTTAAGATAGCGATATCTTCTAACATTGCTTTTCGACGGTCACCAAAACCTGGAGCTTTAACAGCTGCAACTTTCAACGAACCACGGATTTTATTAACAACTAATGTTGCTAGTGCCTCACCATCTAAGTCTTCAGCAATGATCAATAATGGTTTACCAGTTTGAACTTGTTTCTCCAAGATAGGCAACAATTCTTTCATGTTGCTGATTTTCTTGTCGTAGATCAAGATGTATGGGTTATCTAATTCCGCTTCCATTTTGTCAGAATTTGTCACAAAATATGGCGATAAATAACCACGGTCAAATTGCATACCTTCCACAGTTTTTACTTCTGTTTCAGTACCTTTTGCCTCTTCAACAGTGATAACACCGTCGTTACCTACTTTTTCCATTGCTTGAGCGATCAAAGCACCAATTACTTCGTCATTGTTCGCTGAAATAGTAGCAACTTGTTTAATTTTATTATTGTCTTGACCAACTTCTTGAGATTGAGATTTCAAGTTAGCAACAACAGTTGCAACAGCTTTGTCAATACCACGTTTTAGATCCATTGGATTAGCTCCAGCTGCCACAGATTTGATACCTGGAGCAACGATTGCTTGCGCTAATACTGTAGCAGTTGTAGTGCCGTCACCAGCTTGATCAGCTGTTTTGGAAGCTACTTCTTTTACCATTTGTGCACCCATATTTTCTAAAGCGTCTTTCAATTCGATTTCTTTCGCTACCGAAACACCATCTTTAGTAATTACTGGAGCACCAAATTTTTTCTCAATAATTACGTTACGTCCTTTAGGACCCAATGTTACTTTAACTGCATTAGCTAAAGTATCTACACCTTTTTTAAGGGCCTCGCGAGCCTCAACGTTATATTTTACTTGTTTTGCCATTGTTATATGAGTATTTAGTATTTCTAAGAAGCATAATTAGGCGTTGAAATAGAACCGTAAACCAATTTTATCTTTTAATACGTCTAATTTTAAAACTTCACTAGAATAATCTATTGAATTCCTATTTGAGCCAGCAAGCTCATTTTTAAATAACCTGTTCGTATTAATTAGATAACAGCGTAAATATCAGACTCACGCATAATTAAGTACTCTTTTCCTTCATAAGTGATTTCAGTACCTGCGTATTTTCCATACAATACTTTATCACCAACTTTAACAGTTAACGGCTCGTCAACTTTACCTGTACCTACAGCAACTACTGTACCTTGAGATGGTTTTTCTTTCGCTGTATCGGGAATATATAACCCTGAAGCTGTTTTTTCTTCTGCAGGAGCAGCCTCTACTACTACTCTATCTCCGATAGGTTGGATACTTAATGCCATAATTAATTTACTTTTTATCTGTTATTGAATTTATTTTAATGTTATAATCGTTATAAACACATCATCTTTTATGCCAATTGTAAATAAGACAGCTTATAAGACAATTTTTCACAGAAAAGTTAATATCTCCATCGACAAAAATTCATTTTGCTGTCACACTGTCATTCCCGGCCTGCCAGTCTTACTTCCGTCGACCGCCCTCCCAATAAAATTAACGGTACAGGTCTGCCTTAGACAAAATACCCAACATAAAAAAGCCCCGTCTGTGAAAACAAACGGGGCTCATAATTCTTTACTGACAACTATTTCTTAGCTTCTTCTGCTGGTTTTGTTGCCGGTGTAGTCACTGGGGCCTTTTCTTGCGATTGAGCCGGAGCAGCTTGCTCTTGTCCCGCAGGAGCACCAGCAGGTTGTTGTCCAGTACCCAAATTCAATGGACCTTGTTGTTTAGGCGCTTCAATTTGACCTCCCAATCCACCTTTAGATGTACTTGGAGACGTACCAATAACATTTACACCTAAGCTAAATACCATAATGGCAATAACCATGATCCAGGTACCTTTTTCCAAAAAGTCACCTGTACGTTTTACTCCCATAAGATTCGTTCCACCTGAAAAACCAGATGACAAACCACCTCCTTTTGGATTTTGGATTAAAACCAAAAACGCTAAAATAATACTAGCTAATATGATTAGACCGATTAATAATCCTTGCATCTCTTTATGTTATTAATTTAATTTCTTTTCTAATTCTGTTATGCGTGCCGCAAAGTAAGCATTTTTTTCTGGATATTTCAAAACTAATTTTTTGTAAACCTCTATTGC
>NZ_CAXYKD010000031.1:0-44649 GCF_964277905.1 uncultured Sphingobacterium sp. | reverse complement strand
ATTTTAAGTCCTGCGTGTCTACCAGTTCCACCACCTAGGCAGGTGAGCGAAAAACGAGATTCGAACTCGCGACCCCAACCTTGGCAAGGTTGTGCTCTACCAGCTGAGCTATTTTCGCATTGGAATTTTATTTCAATTTTTAAAAGAACCTTGCGTTCCTTTTTGGTGATGCAAATATAGAGCGAAAATTCAATATTGCAAAATATTTATTTACTTTCTTTCTGTGTTTTTTATAACTCCTTTGAATTCAGTGTAGAAAAAATTAAATCACTTTCAAATCCGCGGGATAGTGCAAACTGATAAACTTTGTTTTTAACTGCATAGTGGTTCTTACCACTAATTTCGCGGAGTTTTTTGTCAATGATATGATTTAAGATTTGTTCATATTCATCTAGATCGATTTGCTTAAATGCAATTTTTATCAATTGTTCGGATACCCTTTTTGCTTTGAGTGCCTGCTTGATTTTTACTTTACCCCAGCCTTTCATGCGGAGTTTTCCGTTACAGTAGGCAATAGCAAAGCGTTCTTCATTTAAAAAATTATCGCTGATCAAATTGGCCAATACATTTTCGACTTCTTCTTCGTTTAGTCCCCAGCTGTAGAGCTTATCGCGTACTTCTTGCTGTGCGCGTTCTTGATAGACGCAATAGCTTTCCGCTTTCAACTGCGCCTGATGCTGCGTTAATATCTTCTTGTTTCTTTTTTCTTCGTCAAACATATTGTCAAAATTTCAAAAATAATATGAAATAACTAAAAAAATGTTCAGTTTTGACACAATCAAAATATATCAGGAGAATGTACAAAATATCGGAAATCGCCCAGATTTTACATCCCAGTCGCACATTTATCACGGATCCCAGTTCTTTTGTCCAGCATTTATTTTATGACAGCCGTAAAATTGCCCAGGCGGACAACGGGATTTTTTTTGCACTTCAGAAGAACAGAGATGGTCATCGGTATATCCGGGAAGCCTACGAAAAAGGAGTTCGTAGTTTTGTGCTTCAGGTCGATGAGGGACAGGAAATGGAGCTTTTGGAAGCTAATATTCTTTGGGTAGCGGATAGTTTAGTTGCTATGCAGGAGCTGGCAACTTTTCATCGTCAGAAATTTGATTATCCTGTCATTGGAATTACTGGGAGCAATGGTAAAACGATTGTAAAAGAGTGGCTTTTCCAGCTTATGTCTCCTGAATATAAGATTTACCGAAGTCCTAAGAGCTATAATTCTCAACTTGGTGTGGCGTTGTCCTTGTGGGGGTTGTCCGATCAGTATAATCTTGCTCTAATCGAAGCGGGGATTTCAGAAAAGGGGGAAATGCTGCGCCTTGAGCAGATGATAAAACCAACTATAGGACTATTGACCAACATCGGTGTTGCCCACAAAGCTGGTTTCAAATCTAAGGAGGAAAAGATTTATGAAAAGCTCGAGCTTTTTAAAAATGTTGAAACCATGATTTTTCCAAATAGTTACCTCGAAAATATTCAATTGCCTTATAGGCCACGAAAATTTTCTTGGGGGCTTGATGAGGGCCTTTCTTTGGAAGTATACTCCATCAAACAGGTTAACGACCGATTTACTATGGTCACGTTCTATTATACCGGTCGCACCTTTGCTGTTGAAGTACCATTTGTGGATAAAGGAAATGTTGAGAACGCGATAAATTGTGTAGCGGTGATGCTACGTTTTGGTTATGAAAATGAAGTGATCGCATCGAGGATTAAAGAGTTGCAGCCAGTGGCGATGCGTCTTGAATTAAAAAAAGGAAAAAAGAATAGCTCAATTATCGATGACTCGTATAGTAATGATCTAGATGCGCTGCAGATAGCCCTGGAGTTTTTAAATCAGCAGGGACAGCATCCGTTCAAGATGTTGATATTGTCGGATATCCCTGGTGTCCATATCGAAGATGAAAAAAGTTTGTCCAAGCTGAAACGTTTGCTTCGTGAGTATCGTTTGGATAAATTGATATTGATAGGTGAAGTGTTGCCTAAAGTGGCTGCACAATTTGAAGTGCCTTCTATTTCATATAGCGATACAACTGCTTTCTTGGCCGATATTAGGTCGCTTTCTTTTGAAAATGCCACGGTATTATTGAAAGGAGGACGTGAGTTTCATTTTGAACGTATCAGTCAGCTTTTAGTTGCAAAATCACATGATACAGTGCTTGAAATCAATTTGAATGCACTCGAGAATAATTTGAACGTATATCGACAGCTGCTGCCGAAACAAGTGAAACTGATGACCATGGTCAAAGCTTTTTCTTATGGTAGTGGAAGCTTCGAGATCGCAAATCTTTTGCAATTCAATCGGGTGGATTATCTGACGGTTGCTTTTGCGGATGAGGGAGTTGATTTGCGTGGTGCGGGCATAAAATTACCTATTGTAGTGATGAGCCCTGATGAAAGTTCTTTTGAGTCCATTGTTCAGTATAACCTTGAACCGGAAATTTATAGCTTTAGAATATTGTTCTCCTTTTTGAATTTTTTGAAAACGAAACAAATAGCTTCTTTTCCGATTCATATTAAGATAGATACAGGTATGCATCGGTTGGGTTTTATGCCTGACGAGGTCGATCGTTTAATAGCCGTGTTACGTGCGGAAGCGATTTTAGAGGTTAAATCTGCATTTTCCCACTTAGCGTCTGCAGGTAATGAAAAGGATAAGGAATTTACACAGCGACAAATTGATCTGCTGGATGAGTTTACAAAGCGTCTCGAAAGTGGTATAGGATATTCTTTTCTACGTCATATTGCAGCGACATCGGGTATTGAACTGTGGCCGAATGCGTATTTTGATATGGTGAGGTTGGGGATAGGTCTCTATGGTATCGATATTGAGCGTCATGATTTACCCATTAGGGAGGCAAGTACCTTGAAAACGAATGTGACACAAATTAAATACCTCCCAGCAGGTGAAACCGTAGGTTATAATAGGCACGGCGTCCTGTATAGAGACAGTAAGATTGCGACAATTAAAATTGGTTATGCAGACGGTTACGATAGGCGTTTTGGTAACGGTGTCGGTAAAATGTTGATAAACGGTTTTTTAGTCCCTACTATAGGTGATATATGTATGGATATGTGTATGTTGGACGTAACGGATGTGGAAGTTGGAGAGGAAGATGAAGTTATCGTTTATCCTGATATAAAGTCAGCGGCGAAGGCTATAGGGACGATTCCCTATGAACTGCTGACGAGTATTTCCCAACGCGTAAAAAGAGTATATTTTTATGAATAATAAAGGATATTCTGCATTTTTGAATAATATTTGATTTTCAATTCATGTTTAGCAAATTAATCAGAGGATTTATTAATTATTTGATACGAGGTGTCCTGGTAGTGGTTCCTCTAGCTGGTGCTATTTTTTTAATAGTTTGGATTGTTGCATCAGTTGATTCGGCATTGAATCTAACTGAACATTTTTTGGAGGATGATAGGGGGCACCCCTTGTATATTCCAGGAATAGGTATTCTGACCGTTATTTTGGTATTGGTTCTGGCGGGGCTTATTTTTACAAATTTTGTGACAGACCCAATTAAAGTGTGGATTAATCATCAGATCCAGCGGATTCCACTTTTAAATACATTATATTCTTCGATTAAAGATTTTACGGAGGCCTTTGTTGGTGATGCAAAGAAATTTAATGAACCTGTCCTGGTGACGGTGAATGAGTTTGGTCTGAAAAAGATAGGTTTCTTAACGCAGCATGATTTAAAAAGCATTGGGCTTGAAGAAGAAGTTATGGTGTATTTTCCATATTCCTACTCTTTTGCAGGGCAGGTTGTCATTATTAGTGCAGATAAGGTGAAAAAATTAGATATGTCTCCAACAGATGCCATGAAACTCGTTGTTTCCGGTGGTGTGAGCGGGATAGCCCATTAGTCGGCTTTCATATCGGTTAAGTAAAAATGCTGGAAGTCGTTGTCTGATTTCCAGCATTTTTATTTTTCCCTATTGTGTCTTTCAACGTGTGCGACTTTTTCAATTTATACGTCCACGTTGTTATCGGTTCAGGATATTGCTATTGATTTTTTTTCTGCCCTAAAGTGGGATTTACAGGTGGGATTGGAATATAGCCGTCATCTCCAGGTACTTTTGGAAATTCATGGTTTTCCCATTTTTCGCGCGCTATTTTTAAAGTTTCAATGTCTGAAGCGACGAAGTTCCAGTCGATATATCGTTGTTCCGGAAAAGGTTCGCCACCAAAAATGTAAACTGAAGTACCCGCCTTCATTTCGAATTCACATAGTTTTGCATCCTTGGCAACTAAAATCTGTTTTGGACCGAATTCCTGGCCTTCCGCATGAACAGTTCCATGAAGGATATATAATCCACTTTCGCCATATAGGTGATCGCCCAGTTTAATGGTCGCATCTTGTTCTGCTTTGATTTCAATAAGATATAATGGACTATATACGGGAACCTCGGAACGATGGTTTTTAATTTCACCTGCAATTAAACGATAAGATACACCGTCTTCGGTCCAATGTGGAAGTTGCGGTTCTTCTATGTGAACAAAATTAGGGTCCATTTTTTCAAGTTCTTTTGGTAGGGCCACCCAAATCTGCAGCCCATGTAGGTCGTGCGGGGTAGATCTCAGCTGTTCGGGAGTTCTTTCGGAGTGTGTGACGCCCTTACCAGCCGTCATCCAATTTACTGCTCCTGGTTTGATCTCCACGGCATTTCCTAAGCTGTCACGGTGCATAATGCTACCTTCGAATAGATAAGTCAATGTGGATAACCCGATATGCGGATGTGGAGCAATATCCATAAAGTGCGGTTCGGCAATGTTATCAGGTCCCATGTGGTCGATAAAGATAAAAGGGCCGACCATACGTTTCTGCCTGAAAGGAAGAAGTCGCCCAACTAAGAAATTGCCTATGTCAGCGGCTCTTTCTTCAATAACTATTGCAATATTTGACATAATGTTTCCTTATTTTTGTGTTTCTAATCTACAGCAATTTAAGAAATGTCGAGTATAATCAATCGTTTTTTGGGTAAAAAGAGTGTAAGAAATGAAGAGCTTTTAGCACTGGCGGATAGGTTGTCTTTTAGGAACAGTCAGCTGGACAGTTTTTTGATAGGGCATTTTATACAACGTGACAAAACGGATCCAGTGGACTATTTTGCTTTTCAAGAGCAGTTGCTTAAGCTTCATGTTGACCGATTTGAGGCTATACAGGTAGAGCTTAACTTGTTGAACCAATATTTGCAGTTGGCTGAGCGTTTTCTTCCAGCAGGTTTTTCAGTCAAATGGGAAAATAAGCTACAGTTTCAGGATGAAATTATGTTGCCGCCGCTTATTCTTTTTCCTGTGGTACAGCATGCTGTTGAAAATGGTTATAATACGATGTCTTCTCATCCAGTTCGGATCCGATTATCGGGCTCATCCAAACTGATTATGCTGGAAGTTAGCTATCGCGTGAACCATTATCTGGAAAGTCAGTTTAGTAGCACATTGATACGTGATTTTCGACAGCGATTGGACTATCTTTTTCCGGAGAAACATAATTTGCTGATGAATAGCAACAGCAATACTTCTCGAATAACTTTAACTATCCAACTTTAGATGATATTGAAGTGTTTTAATGCATTCCAGATACCATTTTCATCAACGCTGTCTGTTATATAATCTGCAATTTCCTTTACCTCGGGATTTGCATTACCCATAGCAATTCCAATATGGGTGTGCGCTAGCATGGTAATATCATTTCCGCCGTCGCCAAATGACATGGTTTCTTCCAAGATGAAATTGAAATGATCTAAAAAAACATCTATTCCAATTTTTTTGCTTTGCCCCATCGGATTGACATCAGCAAAAACGGGCGTCCATCTCGAAGCAACCGAATTTGGCATCACATTTTCCATGAATTCAGCTTCTTCTTCAGGATTGATGAAAACATTGACCTGCATAACTGAGTCAAGATCAAAATCCTTTTCGTAATCCCGAACTGGTGGGGTGGGGACATTGACCTGCTGGTACATTTGGAATACCTCCGGTGTAACCTGGTTCAAGGAAATTTCCTTTTCAGACATGAATGAAAAAGTCAGGTCTTCACGCTTTTTAGCATAATCCAATAAGGAGCGAATGTCTTTTTGAGGAATGTTATTTTTATAAATGACTTCCTGTTCCTTCGTGACGCAATACCCGCCATTGAAGGTGATATATCCATCAAAATCGAGGTAACGAATATGCCCCAGCTGATTGTAGGACCTTCCTGTTGAAACAAATACCTTGATGTTTTTTTCTTTTAATAATTGAAATGCTTGTTGAGTAGATTCGGGAACTTGATGTGTTTTGAAACTTAGCAAAGTTCCATCGATGTCAAAAAAGATAGCTTTAATCATGGATTTTTGGGTCAAAATCAAATATACTAAATACTTGGGATAGTGTAACTATTACAATATTAAATCTGCGGTGTTTTATCTCCCATAGGCTTATCTCATTTTTAATTGTATTGAGGATAAGTATGCCCAAATGGAAGACAGTAGGTCTGTAGATGCTAAGTTGCGGTTTTAGATGAAAATTTTACCACACTGGGGGGAGAGCAATAAATATCAATCGCATGATTAAAAGGAAAAAAAATCGGAAATGCAAGGGGATTAATAGGGAGATTATAGGTATTCATCCGAATGAGGTCCGAATGAGGTCCCTATAAAGTCCCTATGAAATACGTGTTAAGAAAGCTATTAATTTGAAATTGATATACTGTTGGATCTTTTGATATACATGATAAAAAAGAGCTCGAGGGCTTGATAATTTGGCCTGATATTGACTTTTTCGATGCGCATAAAAAGAGGAAGATCACGGAGTTTATGATGCTGTTTCTTGTTAAAGCGAAACAACTGCAAGGTATCGTGTAACGCCAGATTTTCTTTAGTGGATTTTCGCAAAAATCTGACACAATCTTCTCTAATAATTTCGTAAATTTCAAGTTCAAAAAAATGTAAATTATCTTGTATTTAATGTATTGTATTAAAGAGGGTTAGAATTTTATGTATATTATTTTCGATACGGAAACGACGGGTTTGCCTAAGCGTTGGGACGCACCAATTACCGATACGGACAATTGGCCTCGCTGTATTCAATTGGCTTGGCAGATTCATGATGAGATGGGAAATTTGGTCGAACATCACGATTTCTTGATTAAGCCAGATGGATTTGATATACCCTATGACTCTGAAAAAATACACGGCATATCGACTGCATTGGCAGAAGAACAGGGATTGCCGCTTCAGGAGGTCCTAGAGAAATTCAATGTGGCATTGAATAAAGCCAAGTTTGTTGTTGGACAAAATATTGGTTTTGATTTGAATATCATGGGCTGTGAATTTTACCGTTATGGTGTTGCGTCCAATATGGCTAATATGCCTGTATTGGATACCTGTACGGAAGTAACAGCTGAACTCCTGAAAATTCCAGGCGGTCGCGGTGGACGTTTTAAATTACCCAATTTGACCGAGCTGCATTCCTATTTATTTGGGGTGCCGTTTGCTGAGGCACATAATGCAACAGCCGACGTTGAGGCGACAACACGTTGTTTTCTAGAGCTTGTCAGAAGAGAGGTATTCACTCCTGAAGAACTTCAGGTAGACACAGGTTACTTCGTCGATTTTAAAACCAAAAATCCAGGCCCTGTACCTACTACAGGACTTCGACATATCAATTTAAAAGCGGCCTCTGATGAAATTAGAAAACGGTCTCAGCCAGATGAAGTCAAGGTTGTCGTTGATGCGGACGCGTTAGCAGCTTTAAAGCGTGCAAAATTCGCCCATTTACATAACCACTCTCAGTTTTCGATCCTGCAGTCGACGATGTCGTACGATAAGTTAGTTTCGGCAGCGGTCAAAGATAATATGCCTGCTGTTGCATTAACGGACCACGGAAATATGATGGGGGCTTTTGAGTTCGTTTCTCGCGTTATAGGCCATAATAAAGAAGTTGAAGCGCAAAATGCGGAGGCAGTTGAGAATGGGGAGGAACCTACTGGTCAGCTTTTAAAGCCAATTGTTGGTTGTGAATTTTTTGTTTGTGAAAACCACAAAGATAAGTCCAGGAAGGATAATGGTTATCAGATTGTGTTATTGGCGAAAAATAAACGCGGGTACCATAATCTGGCTAAACTGGCTTCTTTTGCTTATACCTCAGGTTTCTATTATGTGCCGCGGATTGATAAAGATCTTATTCTTCAATACAAGGAAGATGTTATTGCGCTGTCGGGTAACTTACAGGGGGAAGTCCCGAATAAAATACTGAATATTGGTGAGAGCCAGGCGGAAGAAGCTTTGCTGTGGTGGAAAGAACAATTTGGGGATGATTTTTACCTGGAATTGATGCGTCATGGTCAGGAAGATGAGGATCGTGTGAACCAAACGTTGCTGAAGTTTTCCCGTAAATATGAGGTTAAAGTTGTTGCGACCAATAATACATATTACGAGAAGAAAGGCGATGCGCATGCACATGATATTTTGCTGTGTGTGAAAGATGGTGAGAAGCTCTCAACGCCTAAAGGTAGGGGACGAGGGTTTCGTTTTGGTTTGCCGAATCAGGAGTATTATTTCAAGTCTTCAGACGAAATGAAGGCTTTGTTTAATGATCTGCCTGAAGCGATTCTAAATATTCAGGAGATTGTCGATAAGGTAGAGATATTTAAGTTAAACCGCGATGTCCTTTTGCCTAAATTTGATATACCCGAAGAATTTCAGGTGGAAGCCGATCTTGAAGATGGTGGAAAACGTGGTGAAAATAAATATCTGGCCCATCTCTGTTATGTGGGGGCAGGGAAGCGTTATGAGGAAATAACCGACGATATTCGGGAGCGTCTAGACTTTGAGTTGGCTACCATCGAGAAAACGGGGTATCCGGGTTACTTTTTGATTGTTCAAGATTTTATTGCGGCAGCCCGAGATATGGGAGTTTCCGTGGGGCCAGGACGGGGATCTGCAGCTGGTTCAGCGGTGGCCTATTGTTTGGGAATTACCAATATCGATCCGATTAAATATGACTTGCTTTTCGAGCGTTTCTTGAATCCCGACCGTGTATCCATGCCCGATATTGATATCGATTTTGATGATGAGGGGCGTGGACGTGTCATGCAATATGTAATCAATAAATATGGTGCTAGTCAGGTTGCCCAGATTATTACCTATGGTACAATGGCAGCGAAGTCATCCATCAAAGATACAGCGCGTGTATTGGACTTACCTTTGGGTGATGCCAATGAGATTGCCAAGCTGATTCCGAATCTTAAATTATCCAAGATTTTTACTTTAGATGATGCCGGCTTAAAGGAAAAGCTGAGAACTGAGGAAATTGAAGCTGTTAATAGATTGAAATCTATTGCTGATGGTGCTGGATTGGAGGCTGAAACGATCAGACAGGCTCGGGTTTTGGAGGGTTCCGTCCGAAATACAGGTATCCATGCTTGTGGTGTTATTATTACGCCAGACGATATTACTAATTTCGTTCCTGTTTCTTTGGCAAAAGACTCGGATCTTTATGTGACGCAGTTCGATAACCACGTTGTTGAAAGTGCCGGTTTGCTGAAAATGGACTTTTTGGGTTTAAAGACACTGACACTGATTAAAGATACAGTCGAAAATGTCAAATTAAGCCATGGTATCGTGCTGGATCCGGATCAATTTCCTATCGACGATGAGCTTACTTATGAGCTCTTTCAACGTGGAGAGACCATCGGGGTGTTTCAGTATGAATCTCCTGGAATGCAGAAGTACATGCGAGACCTTAAGCCGACGGTATTTGCCGATTTGATTGCGATGAATGCACTTTATCGTCCGGGTCCAATTGAGTATATTCCAAGTTTTATTAAGCGTAAGCATGGTATAGATCCTATTGTTTACGATTTGGATGCCTGTGAGGAATATTTGAAAGAAACGTATGGAATTACGGTATACCAGGAGCAGGTAATGCTTTTGTCTCAAAAGTTAGCTGGATTTTCGAAAGGTGATGCCGACGTTTTGCGTAAGGCCATGGGTAAGAAGCAAAAGGCGGTACTGGATAAAATGAAGCCTAAGTTTGTTTCGCAGGCAGAGGAGAAAGGACATAATGCAAAAGTTTTGGAGAAGATCTGGACCGACTGGGAGGCTTTTGCAAGTTATGCATTTAATAAATCCCATTCTACCTGTTATGCTTGGGTTGCTTATCAAACAGCCTATTTGAAAGCGCATTTTCCAGCGGAATATATGGCTGCAGTACTTTCTAACAATATGAATGACATCAAGCAGGTGACATTCTTTATGGAGGAATGTAAGCGTATGGGATTAGAGGTACTTGGTCCCGATGTGAATGAATCCTATTATAAGTTTACAGTAAATGAATCTGGAGCTATTCGTTTTGGGATAGGTGCAGTTAAAGGTGTCGGGGCAGGAGCAGTAGATGCTATCGTGCAAACTCGACAATCAGGATTGTATAAGTCTGTTTTCGATATGGCCAAACGGATTGATCTTCGTGCGGTCAACAAGAAAGCTTTCGAGAGTCTGGCTTATGCTGGTGGTTTTGATAGTTTCGATAATACGCATCGTGCACAGTATTTTCATTCGGATGAAAGTTCTACAGGGATGGAAAAGGCGATACGATTCGGCCAGCGTTTTAAAGAAAATGAAAGTTCGGCCCAGGCGAGCTTGTTTGGTGTAGGTGGTGCTGCAGAATTGCCGGAACCTGTTTTGGCACCCTGCCCGCAATGGGGATTGATTGAAAAGCTTAAATATGAAAAAGATGTTATCGGTATTTATTTGACCAGTCACCCCTTAGATACATACCGCTTTGAGATAGAACATTTTTGTCAGAATTCGGTTTCAGATTTGGCATTGATCAATAAAGTTAAGGCGGCAGAGGTCGATGAAGAGACTTTGCTTGAGTTTAATCGAATCAAGAATAAAGAATTGGTGATCGGTGGTATTATCGCATCGGCAAACCATCGATTAACGAAGACTGGTAAGCCTTTTGCGTCGTTTATCATAGAAGATTATAGTGATTCTTATGATATGGCAGTTTTTGGCGAAGAGTACGTCAAGTTAAAGGGGTATTTGCAAGAAGGCTATTTTGTGCAATTGCGGGGTTTGGTGCAGGAGCGTTTCAGGCAGGTTGGAAATTGGGGCTTTGAGCTGCGTAGTGTACAGTTACTTTCGGATCTTCGTGAGAAGATGGCGAAGAGTTTTACGATCAATATTCCTTTACCTAAGTTGAATGAAGCATTTCTTGACGGAATCAAAGATATACTGGCGCAAAATGAGATTGAGGGGGTTGTGCCAAATTGTCAATTAAAGTTTAAAATTTGGGATCCCCAAGATGAAATATCTGTCGAAATGCCAGCTAAAAGTCTGAAAATAAACCTAACAAATGAATTTTTGGACTGTATAGATAAGTTTGAAGGGATAAATTACCGATTGAATTAGTTTGGATTGGAATTTGTGTAATTAAGATTACAAATACATTGGTAGTTGTTGCTATCTTTGTTTATTGATTTTAGCAATTAAATAGTATTAAAGATATAACTTCGGTTTATAAAATTAAAAGATTATGGCATTAGAAATTACAGATAGCAACTTTGAAGAAGTTGTCTTAAAAGCAGACAAACCAGTATTAATTGATTTTTGGGCAGAATGGTGTGGTCCTTGCCGTATGGTAGGTCCTGTGGTTGAAGAACTGGCTAAGGATTATGAAGGTAAAGCTGTTGTAGGAAAAGTAAATGTGGATGAAAATCCAGAGATTTCTGTTCGTTATGGCATTCGTAATATTCCAGCTCTATTGTTCTTTAAAAATGGAGAAATTGTTGATAAACAAATTGGAGCTGTTCCAAAATCAGTATTGAACGAGAAATTAGAAAAACAATTAGCATAACTTAGCTAAATAACAAAAAAAGCCTGAAATATTCTATTTCAGGCTTTTTTTTGTTTTAAAACTTTCGTTTTTTTTGATTTTATTTCGATTTTTTAATGTTTTATATCTGTATTTTATTTTTTTTAGTGTGTTTTTGTGTGTTTATTTTGTTTTTTAATAGTGTAATGTGTATTATTTTTATTGTTTTTGTGTTTTAATATGATTTTATTGTTAGTTTTCGTGTGTTTATGTTTATTTTTTGATAAAAAATCAATTTTATTTGCAAAAATCAATATTTTTTACTTCTTTTGAGTATTGAAATTGGTTTTCGAAAAGAATTTGTTTCGATCTTTCGGTTTTGATATTATTTTTTTTGACTCGATGATTTAGGAGTTGTTTTTTTGAAAAAAAATAGAAATTGACAAAGATTTTCCCTTTCAAATACCCTAGATTATGCCTCGCGTTGCTCTCCGTAACGCGAGTTTTTTTTGGCTAAAGTATGGGTAAAAACAAAAGCGGCTATCCGAAAGGATAGCCGCTTTTTATTATTGACTAAATAAACTGAATTATTCAGCAATTACTTCGAAAGGAACTTGAACTTTCACTTCTTTGTGTAAGTTTAAGTTTGCGATGTATTCACCTAATTCTTTAGGTTCTACTTCGAAAGTGATACGACGACGATCTACATCAAAACCTTTTGCTTTCAACGCATCAGCAATTTGAATGCTGTTTACTTTACCAAAGATTTTACCAGATTCACCTGCTTTAGCACCGATTGAAAGTTTGATAGCTTCCAATTTACCAGCTAATTCAGTAGCGTCTTTTTTGATTTTTTCTTGTTTGAACTGAGCTTGTTTGATGTTCTCAGCTAAAACTTTCTTTGCAGATTCAGTCGCTTGGATAGCAAATCCTTGCGGGATTAAGTAGTTACGACCGAAACCTGGCTTTACATTAACGATATCGTTTTGCTCACCTAAGCCTTTGATATCTTGTTTTAAAATTACTTCCATTTTCTATCGTCCTCCTTATTTAATTGCATCAGCTAAGTAAGGTAATAAGCCGATGTGACGAGCACGTTTAACAGCTTGAGCTACTTTACGTTGAAATTTCAAAGATGTACCAGTTAAACGACGAGGTAAGATTTTACCTTGATCATTTACAAATTTCATCAAGAAGTTAGCATCTTTATAATCGATATATTTGATACCATTCTTTTTGAAACGACAGTATTTTTTACGGTTGTCCTCTACTTTAGGAGCAGTTACGTATTGGATATTTTCGTTAGCCATTAGTTTGCGCCCTCCTCAGTTTTAGTTTCAGCTTTTTTGTTGAATGCACCGCTACGTTTTTTCTCGTTGTATGCTTTAGCATGTTTGTCTAAGCTTACAGTCAAGAAACGCATAATGCGCTCATCACGTTTGTATTCAACCTCTAATTTATTGATTAATTCACCTGGAGCCTTGAATTCAGTTAAGTGATAAAATCCAGTAGTTTTTTTCTGGATTGGATACGCTAATTTTTTCAAACCCCAATTGTCTTCAGCGACAATCTCGGCTCCGCCTTCTGTTAAGATGTTTTTGAATTTTGCGATTACTTCTTTCGCAGCATCATCAGAAAGCAACGGGGTAAGAACGATTACAGATTCGTACTGTTGCATTGTGTTAATTAATTTTGTTATTTAAAATTCCACTTTTGTGGAAGTGCAAAGGTAGTTATTATATTGTTATGTTGCAAAGCTTTGAAATAAAAAAGTTTAGATCCTTTGGAGGGATCTAAACTTTTCTCAACCGAACTAGGCTATATTTTAGTTCAATTTCTTTAATTCTTCTTTGATAGCTGTCTGTATTTTCTCGCTAACAGGGACTAAAGGAAGTCGTAATTGATCTTTTCCGATCCCCAATTCCTGTAAAATATATTTTACACCAGCAGGGTTTCCCTCAATAAAACACAGATCTGTAATGTCAAGGAGTTCATTATGGATCGATCTAGCTTCCGCATAATTGCCTTCAGCGCATAACTTAGCTAATGTGGCGACCTTTTTCGGTAATGCGTTTCCAATCACTGAAATGATACCAGCAGCTCCAAGAGACATCATCGGCAAGGTAACCGGATCATCTCCGGAGATCAATAGAAATCCTGTAGGTTTATCCCGTAGAATTTCGCTGAATTGCGCAAAATTTCCAGAAGCTTCTTTGATGGCTACGATATTGGAAAAATCATTGGCCAGTCGTAATGTTGTCTGTGCTGTTATATTGCTGCCCGTACGCCCAGGCACATTGTATAAAATAACCGGAAGTGGAGAGGCGTTTGAAACAGCCTTGTAATGCTGGTAAATGCCTTCTTGTGTTGGTTTGTTATAATAAGGAGATACGGATAAAATTGCACAGAAGCCTGTTGGATCAAAGTTCTTAATTTGTTCCACAATTTCGGCAGTATTATTACCACCAATTCCAGCAACCAAAGGAAGTCTACCGTTCACGCGCTTGACAGTAAAATCCCAGATACGCTTTCGTTCATCATTGGTTAAAGTGGCAACTTCTCCAGTTGTACCTAAAGAAACCAAATAATCCATACCTTCGTTGATTTGCAAGTCAATTAGCTGACCTAATGCTTCGAAATCAACAGATTCATCTGAGTTAAAAGGAGTGACTAATGCTACTCCTGCGCCGTGAAGCTCGTTCATCTTGTTTTTGTATTTATATAAATTTAATTAAAAAACTTACTTGGGATTAATGAGCTCAAATAGTTCTTTATCATTAATCATCGGGATGCCCAATTTTTCTGCCTTCGCCAGTTTGGACGGTCCCATTTTATCTCCCGCTACGAGGTAGCTTAATTTGGCAGAAATGGAAGATAACATCTTTCCGCCATTGCTTTCAATTACTGCTGCTAGCTCTTCACGTGAATGGTCTGCAAATACACCGGAAATCAGGAAGGTTTTCCCTTCAAGTGAATTGCTCGCAAGGATGATCTCCTTTTCCTCAATTTCGAAATTTAAGCCATAATTTCTCAGTGCAACAATCTGTTGTTGATGAATTGGATTGTCTAAGTATTCTTTGACACTCTCCGCAATACGGCGTCCAATGTCTTGTACTCCTTCGATTTCCTCTGTCGAGGCTTGCGCGAGTGCATCAATATTTTTGAAATGCTGGGCTAATTTTTTTGCAATCGTCTCGCCGACATGACGTATTCCAAGCGAAAATAAGACTTTTTCAAAAGGTTTTTCTTTGGATTTTTCGATGCCGTTGAGCATGTTATCGATTGATTTTTGACCGAAACGTTCCAGTTGTTGCAGGTCATCTTGATGGTCTTTTAGGCCATAGATGTCAACGATATTGCGTAACAAACCTTTCTTGAAGAAAGTATCCACGGTTTCGTCTCCCATTCCTTCGATGTCCATCATTTTTCGTCCGATAAAATGCTGCATTTTGCCAACAATTTGTGGCGGGCATCCAGTTTCATTAGGGCAGTAGTGTACGGCTTCCCCTTCTTGTCGTATAAGTGCTGTGTCGCATTCCGGACAAGATGTGGGGTAGACAAAACTTGTTGATTCTGCTAATCTTTTCTCGAGGTTTACCCCAATTATTTTAGGTATAATTTCGCCCCCTTTTTCTACAAAGACAGTGTCATCTTCGTGCAGGTCGAGACGTGCGATTTCATTTGCATTGTGTAAGGAAGCGCGTTTTACCGTTGTGCCTGCCAGTTGTACAGGTTGAAGATTGGCAACAGGTGTAACAGCGCCGGTACGTCCAACTTGATAACTAATCGAGTTCAATGTGGTTTCTACACGCTCTGCTTTGAATTTATAGGATATTGCCCAACGTGGATTTTTGGCAGTAAAGCCAAGTTCCTCCTGCTGTGCATAATCATTTACTTTAATAACGATTCCATCAATTTCATAGCCTAGGTTATGACGTTCGACATCCCAGTAGTCAATAAATGCAAAAACATCGGTTAACGTGCTGCATTTTCTGCTATGCTCGCTGACGTGAAATCCCCAGTCTTTGACATGGTTTAAGCTATTCCAATGGTCGTGAAATAGATTTGTTCTGTTGTCGCAGTACAAAAAGTAAAGGAAACAGTCCAATGGGCGTTTTGCAACTTCAGCAGAATCTTGGAGTTTGATGGTTCCAGAAGCGAAATTTCTTGGGTTGGCATAGGTTTGCTCCTCATTATCGGCTCGTTCCTTATTTAGGCGGAGAAAAGCTGATTTGTGCATGAATATTTCACCTCGTATTTCGAATTGATCTGGATAATCTCCTTCTTTGAGTTTGATCGGGATAGAACGAATGGTTTTAACATTGTTTGTGACAACATCGCCTTGTGTACCATCACCGCGCGTAACGGCTTTACTTAGTAAGCCATTTTCATAAGTCAAGCTGATGGATAAACCGTCAAATTTTAATTCACAAACATATTCGAACTGATCGCCGATGATTTTGCGGATTCGCTGGTCGAAGTCAAGTAATTCCTCCTGATTGTATGTGTTGCCCAATGAAAGCATTGGCCAGCGGTGCTTTTCCGTTTGAAATCGGGAGGTAATGTCTCCACCAACACGCTGTGTAGGGGAGTTGGGGTCGGCAAAGTTGGGATATTGAGCTTCCAGCGCTTCGAGTTCCTTTAATTTAAGGTCGAAGTCGTAGTCCGAAATAACACTGTTCGCCAATACATAGTATTGATAGTTATAATGGTTGAGCTCTGCCGTTAAGTCTTTTATCTTTTTTTCAATATCCATCACCAACATTTTGCAAAATTACAAATAAAAAGTACGTTTAAATAAAATAAATAAAGAATCTTGTCGTAATGACTGCTTTATTTTGAAAATGCGTTTTTCTGCATTTTATGTCACAGGGAAATAATACGCTATTTGAAATCCTCTGAATTTAGCTGAGAAAATTTATGTTTGTTATTTGTGTAAAAATCAATGATAATCGATTTTGTGTACTGCCCTTTGGTATTTTCTTTCACCTTGTATTTTTTTCGTTTTTTAGCATTTTTGAAAATATTCAAGAAGAAATACTGATGTGCACGACTGATTGCCCAGGCATCCTTGGGTTTCCTGTCGATCAGAAACTTAGCAAGGGCTGCAAAGTCAAACCAAAGCCTAATGAAAATAATCCATATTGCTTTGCCTAGCGGCAGGTTTTTTTGCAGCATGACCATGTTATTCCTAAAATTGAGGTAAGTCTTTTTGGGATTACTTGCATTGAGGGTTCCCCCACCAACATGATAAACAATAGATTTCGGACAATAGCCTATGCCATAGCCCATTTTCTTTAATCGCCAACATAGATCGATTTCCTCCATATGAGCAAAGAAATCTTCGTCAAGGCCATCTGCCTCCTTCCAGGCGTCAGAGCGAATAAAAAGTGCAGCTCCAGATGCCCAGAAAATCTCGGATTCATTATCGTACTGTCCCGCATCATCTTCTACTTCATGTAGTATTCTACCTTTACAGAAAGGAAAGCCAAAGTAATCCAAATAACCTCCGGCCGCTCCAGCATGTTCGAACTTCTGCTTGTCATGAAATGAGCGTATTTTGGGCTGTGCTGCTGCCAGGGAAGGGTTTCTTTCCAAGTATTCAATCACTGGCTCAATCCAGTTTTGGCTCACTTCAATATCCGAATTGAGGAGTACATAGTAATCAGCATCTACACGCTGCAGTATTTTGTTATAACCTCCTGCGAAGCCATAGTTTTTGTCATTTTCAAGGATAGTAATCGTCGGATAGTATTGTTTCACAAATGAAATTGAATCATCATCGGAGGCATTGTCTCCAATGACAAATTCGACATTCGGATACGAACTGTTATATACGGATGGTAAAAATTTTTCCAGGAAAAATCGGCCATTCCAATTGAGGATAACGACAGCTACTTTTGGTAATTCACTCATTTTCTACGTTTTCTTTTCCAGCGATTATGTGACCATAACCAATATTCTGGGTTTTTACGAATAAGCTGTTCAGCAAATTGATTGTGTATATCGGTAATTTCATGCTCTCCAAAACCACTTGGATCTTCGATTAAAGTAACGAATTTACAGAAATATTGCCCTCTTTTGGGCTTTCTTCCGATATAGCAATAGACCACAGGTGCTTTACTTATTCTAGACAGTCTTTCAGCTCCTGTATAGACCAATGTTTCCTGATTTAGCCAATTAATAAAATAATCGGAATCCGAATACAGCGGTGTTTGATCGGCAACGAGTATACTGATATTGGGCTGGCCTTTCAACTTTACGATATGACGGAGTATTTGTTTCATTGGTACCATTTCGGCGCCAAACCTTCCTCGCATATCATTGTACACTGTATCAATATCTTTGTTATTGAGTGGCTTGTATACAATTAGCGTAGGAAAGTCTGTAATTAAGCTCAAACGGTGAATACCCAGCTCCCAATTGGCGTAATGTGAGGTTACCCCGATCACGTTTTTGCCCGCTTCGAGGTGTTTCGTCAATTCTTCTACATCTTCCAAAGTCATCTTTTTCTTGACTTCCTCAGCAGTAATCGTTTTCAATTTGATCGATTCGACAAGGAGATCCGGGAAAAAACGATAGAACTTTTTGGCAATCACCAGACGTTCTTTATCCGTTTTTTCTGGAAAAGCATTCTTTAAGTTCTGAAATACAATATTCTTCCTATATCCAATAATATAGTAGAGTATGTAATAAAGCCCATCGGAGATCAAATATAGAAACCAATAGGGGAGAAGAGAGATGATATAGATTAATGCGTTTAACGCTTTTTGTTTCATGCTATAGCTAAAATTCCCAGTGTTCTTTACAAATATCCTTAATTTAAGTTATTTTTGCGTCACTTATAACAAAAATCATCAGTTTTTATGGAATCGCAGTTATTACTTCCGGCATGTTATCTTCCACCAATATCCTATTTTCATACGATACAAGAGCATAATCTTCCTTTGATCATCGAAAAATATGAGCATTTTCAAAAGCAGAGTTATCGTACGCGGGCCCGTATTGCTTCAGCAAATGGTGTGCAGGATTTGATCGTACCCATTCAACATGGCAATAAAGAACGTGTTCCTATGAAAGATATTCGGATAAGTTATGAGTTTGACTGGCAGCGTTTACACTGGCTGAGTATCCAGACAGCTTACCGTAGCTCTGCATATTTTGAATATTATGAAGATGATTTTATACGGTTCTATGAGGAAAAGTTTGCGTATTTGGTAGACTTTAATGTTGCTCAATTAGAACTCATTCTAAAATCGATCAAACTTAAACGAACAGTAGGGTTTACAGAAGAATATGTTGCTGCGCCTTCGGAAATGATCGATTTCCGTAACCTGATCCATCCTAAAAAAGAAAGTGTATTGCGTGATCCAAAAGAATATTATCAGGTTTTTTCTGATAAAAATGGATTTTATCCCGATTTAAGCATTATCGATTTACTATTCAATCAAGGACCACAATCAAAAAGTTACCTGTAGCCTGACGGTTTTTCTGAACAAAATGCGTTTAATATTGTTGTTATTCAATATTGAACGCATTTAAATGAAACATTTCTTTTTTACTTTTCTTCTTTTTTCTTTGTGTTGGACTTTCGCGCGGGCTCAGGGCGGTGTTGATACGATACATTATCGAAAAGTTTACTATTGGGGAACAACGGGAATGGGCTTTCCGATCGGAAAAACCAAAGATATACTTTCGCCAAAGTTTTCTGGTAGTATTGGTTTGGATATCTCCCTGAAAAATCCAATGTTTTTCGTATCCCCCACACTTTATACACTTTCATTCAAGTATAAGCAGCGATTGGTCGATCCGAATTTTGAGTATCGTATCGAAGATGCAAATACCAATTTCTATACCCTTTCATTTTCGGGGGGCATTAGGAAGCAGATGCGATTATTGAATATCTATGGTTTTGTAGGCCCTGGTGTAGGATTGACGAGTGAGCCAAGGGCAAATGTGCTCGCAGACCAAAAGCTTATTAAGATGGAAAATAAAAATCACCTGAATTTCTCCAGCAAAATAGGTGCAGGGGCAGATTATAAATTTAACGGTTTCTTTTTAGGTCTTGAGCTTGGTTATCTCCATAATTTTAGGAAGATACAGGATACTCCTGTGAATATTTTTACCGTTATGGTGGGATTAAAATCCGATATTACGCAAATTGGGGATAAAGTCATCAATGTCATTGGCATCGATGGTTCCATTAGCGGTAAAAAAGAAAAAAAATAGACGGCTTATTTTAAGACCTGAATAGTTTCTCCAACATGTGCTTCGGCATCGCTACCCGTTTTTTTAACTTTTTCCGTTTGTTCAACCGCTACTGCAAATGTGGACGGAATAATGCCTGCACCAAATTTGATCGCATAAAATTTGGTGAATTCTGCGCCAAAATACAATATTGCAGCCGAATAGTAGATCCATAATAACATAACAATTATTGATCCCGCAGCTCCGTAAAAGCTGGCTGTGGAGGAAAGATTCAGATAGATTGAAATGCCGTACCGGCCTAACATAAAAAGTAAGCCTGTAAAGATAGCTCCACCAAGCATGTCTCTGAATTTTACTTTAGCATCCGGAAGGAAGGAAAAGATAAAGCCAAATAAAATGACAATGACCGAAAATGTGATGCCCGTATTGACCCATGAAATGAGTGCAATCGGAATAAAAGGAAAATAAGTCATGACTAAATTGGTCACAGCAACGATAACTCCGTTGATCATGAGTGAGGCAATTAGCAAAAAACCAAGGGCAATCACGATGGAAAAAGAAATCAGCCTGTTGATGATTAATTTTAGCCATCCCTTTTTTGGTTTCGGTTTTACTTTCCAGAT
Source organism: uncultured Sphingobacterium sp. (assembly GCF_964277905.1). Classification (NCBI taxonomy): domain Bacteria; kingdom Pseudomonadati; phylum Bacteroidota; class Sphingobacteriia; order Sphingobacteriales; family Sphingobacteriaceae; genus Sphingobacterium; species uncultured Sphingobacterium sp. The sequence goes on along the minus strand of NZ_CAXYKD010000031.1, from coordinate 24,000 downwards.
ATTGTTTATTGAATCCTGTATATCAACGAATAAGGTTGTGGACGACAGAATCAATGTAACGATACCTATCGTGATCCCCATATTAGATTTATTCTCGAAAGTTATCTTCTGAAGATAGGACTGGATCTGTGTGGTCACATCCTGACCAAAAAGAACCATGACTTCCTCCAGCACCTGATCTTGCGCTGAAGATCCACTTTGAAGATGTTCTCCATAGAAAAATCCAATACACCAGATAACAATCATAAGAAGTGGGCCGATGGAGAAGACGGTATAATAAGCCAATGAAGCACTCTTCTTCATACATTTGTCATCATTGAATCCATTAAAGGCATCAATTAAGACATGCCAAATGTTTTTCCAGTAGGCGAGTGTAAATAAATCTCGTAGTGTAACGTGCTTCATAATAAGATGATCAGCTCCAATAATCGTGCAAATTGTTACTCTTGGTTTTGTTCCTGATACAATTTGTCGATTGCTCCTTCGTTCTCTTTTAAAATAATTTTTCGTTTTAGACTCAATTTTGGCGTCAATTGACCGTCGTTGATTGTCCATTCCTTTGGAAGAAGAATAAATTTCTTGACAATTTCCCAATGTCCAAAGTTAGTAGATAATCGGTTAATTTCTTCTTGATATTTTTGGATTACTTCCGGATTTTTGATGATTTCTTCGTTTGAACCACTGGTAATACCTTTTTGGTTTGCCCATTTGGACAGCACATCAAATGCAGGAACGATCAAGGCTCCGGGAAATTTTCTATTTTCTCCAAAAACCATGACTTGTCCGATTAATGTAGACTCCATGAGTTTGTTTTCAATGGATTGGGGCGCGATATATTTACCACCTGCAGTCTTAAACATTTCCTTTTTTCGATCGGTTATTTTTAGGAAACCATCGGATGTAATTTCTCCAATATCGCCTGTCTTGAAAAATCCATTATCGTCAAAAGCTTCTTTTGTGGCTTCTTCATTTTTATAATAGCCTGTCGTGATACTAGGGCCCTTGACAAGAATCTCACCATCTGAAGCAATTTTAACTTCTAAGTTTTTCAGGGGTTTGCCTACAGTCCCAAATTTCAACCCATTGGGTAAGTAGGAGTTTACAGCAATAACCGGAGATGTTTCAGTCAGGCCATACCCTTCAAGTACTTTAAGTCCAGCGGCCCAGAATACACGCGCTAAACGCTCTTGAAGAGCTGCTCCACCGGATACAATGATCTTAATATTTCCGCCAAGAGCTTCTTGCCATTTCGAAAATATCAGTTTTCTAGCGATCGCAAGTTTTAGATTGTAAAGCGATCCATTGTGCTCCGGTTCTTGAAATTTCAAGCCAAGATCAACAGCCCAGAAGAAAATTTTCTTTTTTAATCCAGTTAAGGCTTTCCCTTTTTCAATAATCTTATCGTATACTTTCTCCAGGACACGGGGTACGGTGGTGAATACATCCGGTTTGACATCGTTGATATCGGCAACAACATTGTCTAAGGTCTCGGAAAAATAGATCTGGATTCCTTTCGAATAGTACATATATACCACCATGCGTTCAAAAATATGGCATAGCGGAAGAAAGCTAAGTGCCGTTTTGAAATCCGATCGGATGAGATGATTGCATGCCAAGACGTTGCTGTATACGTTTTTGTGGGACAGGTATACGCCTTTAGGTCGTCCTGTAGTACCTGAAGTGTAGATCAGTGTCAATAGATCATCTTCTGTAACAGCCTCTCGAAGTGGAGCGAGGTCGGTTGTGTCATCTTTTGCTGTTTCGATGAATGTTTTTAGCTGCGTATAATTTTCAATGGCATCAAATGTATACAGTTGTGGGTGTATACCGTGCTCCTTGATGGCTTGTTCAATACGGTCGGTCAATTCTCTGTTGCTGACAAATAGTACGTTGACATCCGAGTCATTTACAATAAACGAAAGATCCTGTGCGGATAAAGTGGGATAGAGGGGGACAGTTGCAAGACCGATTTGATTGCAGGCAAAATCAACTAAATTCCACTCGGGTCTGTTGCCGGACATGATCCCTACCCGATCACCTTTTTTGAGACCTAGTTTCAGTAACGCCCTGCTTAAGGTGTCAATTGCGTCGGTGTATTCTTTGGTAGAATACGTCTTCCACTGGCCATTTCCATCTCGCCCTGCCACCATGATGTCCTTTGCGTATTTTTCTTTATATAAGGTTATAAAGTCAAAAATTCTGCCCATATCACTTGAGTTTATTTGGTTACTACTACATGCTGTATGACCTAAATATACAGAAATAAAGTTGGATAATTTGGGATTATTGTCATAACAAATTAAACATTGTTTCGTTATAGCTGTAATGGATATTTACCCTATTGAAAAGGTCCTTCGTAGGGGAAGTTCTGGTAAATAGTTTTTTATGTGCACTGCAATTATATTGCATATAAAAAGCAATTTATCTATGTTTGGAAAAATGTAAAGCAAAAAAAAGCGTACGATTTTTATGAAAAAAATATTTTTGGCTGTCGGTGGAATGCTGATGTTTGGAGCATTATCCAATAGAGCTATGGCTCAGTTGGACAATAGGGGTGCTATTGGTGGACGATTCGGGTCTGCTCAGGGAATTACATATCGTCACACGCTTAACTCGGACCATGCATTGGAAGGTATTATGAGTATTCAGAGCAATTCTGATTTTCGCCGTTTCCGCGTTGTGGGCTTATATGAAATCTATAAACCATTGACTGCTGGGTTTAATTGGTATTATGGTTTTGGTGGCAGTATCGGTTCTTATAAGGAGAAAGACAAAATTATAGATGGTCAGCGTCATTCGTTTGATTCACAGCTTAATCTAAGTATTGACGGTATCGTAGGTATTGAATATAATATTCCGCAGGCACCGTTTCAAATCTCATTGGATGTAAAACCTTATTTCGATTTTCTAAACGAATCCAGTATCAAATTATTTGATCCGATCGGTTTTTCGGTAAGATATAAATTTTAAAAAAGAATAGCGGGATTTCCCGCTATTCTTTTTTAATGATAATATTTCCGTGTTAAGCCATCCAGATTTTACCTAGCAATTCCTGTAGAAAGGTTTGTTCTTTGAGCGGACGGATTTCGTATACCTTTTTATTGCTCTTTCTGATTTGAACCGGGATTTCTCGTACTAAACCATCTCTTGCCACCAGGAAGTTTAATGTTTCCCCTTCTTTGGCATGTTGAACAATGAAATCAATTTCCTTGTCCTTAACATCGAGCCTGTTATTATTAATTGCAATCAGTTCGTCTTTTACACTTAATCCGGCATCATACGCACCAGAATCTTTTTCCACTGTCGCTACCGAAATTAACCCATCCACTTTATTGGTTGTAATGCCTAGTGTCAACGTGTTGTTATTAACATTGGTATCAACAATTTCATAACCGACTAGATTAAAATAATCGTTGTATTCCAGTTCTCCGTCCTGATGGGCAGCATTGAAAATATCGTCCAGCGAAGTGCCTGCGATACGTTCAGCAAGGCTTCTCAATTCGTTTTCTTCAAATCCACGATCAAGTTTTAGGTAGAACTCCTCATAAGCCTCGCGGATAACATCATCCAATTTTAGCCTACCTTCTGTAGCGGCAATAATTTTAATATCCAACAATGCTGTCAGCATTGCACCTTTGTTGTAATAGGAAATTCCTGAATTCATCGAGTTTTCATCAGGCCGATAATATTTAATCCAGGTATCGAAACTTGAGGCGGCAGCAGACTGTATCGTATGCCCAGGACGGTTTAATACAATGTTGAAATCGTTGGCTAGTAAAGCGAGATACTCTTTTTCATCATAGAATCCACAGCGTTTAATAATTAAATTATCATAGTACGAAGTGAATCCTTCCATGATCCAGAGGCCTGTGGTATAGTTTTCGGCATCGTAATTAAACGGTCCTAATGCTTTTGGACGTAAGCGTTTCACATTCCATAGGTGAAAATACTCATGTGCAACGAGACTCAGATAGTTTTTGTAGCTTGTCTCATTTAGATAGGCATTTCTCGAGGCTCCCAATACTGTTGAATTGAGATGTTCTAGACCTCCACCTCCAGATTGGTAGTTGTGGGTAATAATGACATATCGCTCATTGGGGTTCGAACCCCAGATGCGGGTTTCCTCTTCGACGATACGTGTGATATCTTTCGTCAGGCGTTCTTTATCATAGCTTCCACCTCCGACCATAGCGCATTCATGTTCGACACCGGCAGCTTGGAATTTCCAGACATCCTGATTACCAGCTTCGATGGGCGTATCGTATAATACGTCAAAATTTGGCGCATAAAACTTACGTTCTTCAATTTGTTCGAGTCCAGTTGATATACTTGCCCACGAATCTTTTAGTACTATGCTGACCGTCGAAGGATTGTCTATACGGCCATCGATATGAAAGAAAGTTGCCGTAGGCACAATGAAAGCATGGTCACTATCGAAAAAGTTGGTGCGCACAGAAACTTCAAAACCGTATACCGCGTAGATGACTTCGATCTGATCCAAAGATTCTGTGGGTATTCGCCAGGTGTTCTTTGAAATTTTCTGGTAGGCAATTGTATTTCCTGTTTTGTCAAATGATCGAAATCGTTCTACGTTTTTAGCATATTCACGAATTAAATAAGATCCAGGAGACCATACGGGCATTTTTAGATCGACATAAGGCTGGTTGAGCTTTGCGATGCTCATTTTTACTTCGATATAATGAGCTTGTGCTTCTGAAAATGATACCTCAAAATGTATTTCGGGTATATTGAAATGGTCACTGTCCATGAAAGATGATTTTAGTATGAGCTTACAAAATTAAAAGTATCGTACGCTTAACCAAACAAAAAAATAGATTGTTGGTTCTACAATTATGAATCAGCGTGCTCCGTCATTGTTCTTTTGGCGAAAAAAGAACAATGACGGAGCACGCTAATGGTACCCTCCAATATACACAAATTTATTTAAGAAATGTGGTATAAATCGATAGGCATAATTGCTGCTTTGGATGAAATACCGGATTTTATTGGGCTGGGGAGATGAAGCAAAAAATCTGTTTTTTATCAGAATTTTTGCTAAGTTTGATACAGTAGTTTATAGGGGGAAAATAATCAAGAATTTGTATGATCTTAGTTGTTGATAGCGGCTCTTCAAAGTCGGATTGGAAGTTGGAATTGCCAGATAGTGCGCCTATCTCATTCAGTACAAATGGACTCAATCCTTTTTTTGTGAATGAAAAGGAAATCACACGTGTTATTAAGGAGATACCCGAGATTATTCCCTACGCCGATGAAGTTACTGAGTTGTATTTTTTTGGTGCAGGATGCATTACGCCTGATCGTCGGGAAATGGTTTCAAATGCATTGACACCCTTATTCGAAAATGCTTACATTTCTGTTGAGAATGATCTTTTTGGTAGTGCCTTAGCAACCTGTGGTAATAAAAAAGGTTATGTAGCGACATTAGGGACGGGGTCTGATTTGAGTTTTTTTGACGGAGAGGAGCTGATGCCGTCGCATAATGGAAATGGCTATGTATTAGGTGATGAGGGCTCGGGGGCATATTTTGGAAAAAATCTTGTTAGACTTTTTCTATATGGCCGTATGCCGAAAGATCTGAACGAAAAATTTGCGAACAAATACAGAATCAATAAAGAGATCGTCATCAAAAATGTTTATCAAAAAGAACGTCCCAATGCTTTCTTAGCATCGTTTGCGCCGTTCATGTCCGATAACATTACCCATCCCTTTATTATTGATCTGGTAAAGAGTGGATTCGAAGAATTTGTTCAAGCTTCGATTTTGACCTATCCGGACTATAATAAATATGCCTGTCACTTTGTAGGTTCGATTGCTTATAGTTTTGATTTAATTTTACGGGAAGTCTGTGAAACACATCAGATAAAGGTAGGTACCATTTTAAAATCTCCTATCAACGAGCTTTTTGATGCGGTACTGGAAAGAGAGAGTAATTCATTGTTAAGTCTTTAAAATAATTAAATATGATTATTGCAACTATTATGGTGTATATGTCAATGTTATTTGGCAATCCCAATTTTTATGATTTTAAGTTTACGACACTTGATGGGCAAGAAGTGAAAATGTCCGATTTCAAGGGAAAGAAAATATTGATCGTGAATACTGCCTCAAAATGCGGTTTCACAAAACAGTACAAAGATCTGGAGGAATTGCACAAAACCTTTGGCAATAAGCTCGTCATTATTGGCTTTCCGGCAAATAATTTTGGACAACAGGAACCGGGTTCAAATGCGCAGATTCAAGAGTTTTGTGAACAAAATTATGGTGTTGATTTTCTAATGGCCGAAAAGGTCGATGTGAAAGGAGATCAAATATCACCTCTGTTTAAGTATTTGACCGCTCAGGAGAACCCAGATTTTAAAGGTGAAATCAAATGGAACTTTGAAAAGTTTTTGATCGATGAGAACGGTAAACTTGTACATCGTTTCCGTTCAGCGACGAATCCGCTGGATCCGTCTATTGTAAATTGGGTAGAAAACAAGAAACAGTAAAAATAACAAAAAAAAGCTGCAGATTTTGCAGCTTTTTTTTGTTATTGTCCATTCGATCGGAGGGCCTCTGGTTTTCCCCATAAGCCTCAGCAACAAGGTTGGATTTTATGGGTTTGGCTTTTGTTTATTTGATGTAAGCTGTTGCCTATTTGATATATGCATCGTACAAGGCTCCTATGCAGTCTTTAAGCAAAGGGTTGAAGTCATCGCTATCGGGAATATTGCAGCCATTAGTTATCACAATAAATCCATATTTTTTCTTTGGATTGAAAAACAGGGCACTATATAGTCCATATGCCGAACCGGTATGTCCTGTCAGGGTAACACCGGGGACAATTTTTACATTGTTCATAATCGCTAATCCATAGCCTGATTCTTTATTTACAGCTGTCTGCATAATCTTCGCATATTTTTTACTGATGATGTTTTTTCCCTGACTATGGCCGTAGTTCATGTGCATCATCATGTATCTGGCTAAATCTAATGCAGATATTTTCATTCCACCTGTCGGAGAAAGCACAGGAGTGCTATAGCCCAGGATATATTGATTGAGTTCTTCCCGACGTGGCTTCATGGGGATTTCCCTTTTCATCAAAGGCATATAACGAAACCAATCTTTTCTGATCCAAGGAGTCTATACAGTAACCACCATATAAGTTGAGCGGTTTGAGAATATGGTTAACAATATAGCTGTCGACACGTGTATTGGTCAGTTTCTCGAGAACGGCACCAGCCATATTAAAATTGAGATTACAATATTGGTATTGTGTGCCGGGTTCATAAAGATTGTAGGAATCTTTCCAATTTGGGTTTTTGGATGGATTGATGACATCTAGGTTGAAGTAACCGTTTTTATCATTGACGCTGGACGTATGGGAAAGGATCATCCGGAGTGTTATTTTTTTTTCTGGATAATTGGGGTTTCTGATTGGAAAACCGATCAAATCCCCGAAGTCGTCGTCTAACTTGCATCGGCCATCTGCTATTAATTGCATTAATGATGTTGCAGTGAATGACTTTGAAATAGAAGCAATTCTAAAGAGATCATTCTCTCCGAGAGCCGTTTTGGTTTCCAAGTTTTTGTAACCATAATTTTTGTGATACTCAATTTTGTTGTTTTTGACGACGACCACACTGAGCCCTACGGCATTATACCGACGCATAATTGCTGTGAGATCATGATCAACCTGTGTTTGCTGACCCAGCAAAAATGAGGGAAAGAATAAAAAAATAAAAGCGTAGAGTAGGAGCTTATGCGTTTTCATTGAATTGATTAGTTGGGATGTTAATTACGACATAAATGTAAGGAAATCCTTATGATTAATAGAAATAGTTACAATGAATCCTTGCAACATAGATGCTATCAAGCTGAATCATTCATTTATTATAATTATAAGTTGTTTTTATTTAAAACTATTCTAAACAATGGAATAATATCGTATGTTTGCGCCGACAAATAATTTTTACGAACTCACAATTTATTAACATGAAAAGAACTTTTCTAGGGCTTGTTTTAAGTCTGGGATTGGTAGGAGCAATTCATTTGGATGCGTCGGCGCAGAGTAAGGGGATACATGGCCGTGTTAAAACCAAAGATGGTGCACCAATTGAATCGGCTACAGTAACCATAGTTTCTTTAGGTAGGTCTACTTCGACTTCCGGTGATGGAAGTTTCCATTTTTCTAATCTTCCAGATGGAACCTATACTATTCGGATCAAAAGTATCGGAAATGGAGCTGAGGAACGTACTATCGAGGTTAAAAATGGAAAGGCGACAGCCATTAATGTTTCTTTGAATATTTCTGAATCTCAATTGGAACAAGTGGAAGTGGTAGGTTACAACTCGCATAACAGTAAAACAGTTAATGTCGGTAAAGCAGGTATTATTGATCGGGATTTGCCGCAGAGTGTACAAATTATAAACGAACAGGTTATTGCAGATCAACAGGTTAATCGCCTGAGTGATGCGCTAAAAAATGCAAACGGTGTCGCGATGGGAGCGAATCGCGGTGGGGTCAACGAAAATTTTTACGCAAGGGGCTATAGCTTAGGCGGGAATAATATATTTAAAAATGGTGCGCGAACCAATAATGGAGGTTCGATTGAGGCGAGTACCTTGGAATCTGTAGAGATTTTAAAAGGAAGTTCTGCTTTGTTATATGGCGGTGTATCTGGTGGGGCCGTTGTAAATCTGGTTACGAAAAAGCCTAAATTTTATTATGGAGGCGAGGCTTCAATGCGCGTAGGAAGTTATGACTTCTATAAACCAACAGTGGATGTGTATGGTCCGATTTCCAATAAGGTTGCATTCCGCGTTATCGGAACTTATGAAAAAGCGGGTAGCTTTAGGGATCAGGTCACATCAAAACGTACTTATGTAAATCCTTCTGTTTTATATAAAATATCCGATAAAACTGATCTCAACTTTACATTCGATTACTTAAAAAGTGATTTTACTCCGGACTTTGGAATGGGGACCGTGGATGGAAAGTTGAATAATGAAGTTGGAAGAAACACTTTTATGAATGTGCCTTTTGCTTTCAACAGAACAAATACCTCAAACGGGCAGATCAATTTGAACCATAAGTTTAATGATTCATGGAATTTAAACGCAATAGCAAGTTACCAAACATACGATCGTGATTATTATGGATCAGATCGGATTCAAGCGAATAAAAATGGAATTGCTCCGCGGAGTTTAACCCGGTCCAAATCAAATGAGTTTACGGCCAACCAGCAATTGAATCTAACCGGAACTGTAAAAACAGGATCTATCAAGCATAAGATCCTGGTGGGAGCAGATGCCGATCAATCGCATTCAAATGCGTATGCCTATAATATTGATGCATCGAACAATATTAAAGTCTATGATAAGAAGCTTGATAAGTATGTGCCTACAACAACCTACGATTCTATTTATGTCTTTAATCCCTCACAAACTGCGCGGCATTTGGTTTCGGGAAATGGACTTCGGACAGATATGCCACAAGCAGATTTATTGACCAAAACAACAACGGATATCTTCCGTTACGGTGCATTTTTTCAGGACTTAATAGAAGTTACTGAACAATTTAAAGTATTGGCAGGTATTCGATACACGTATCAGCGTACACCGAATTCGGAAAAGTATACTTATGCGACGAATCAATCGGAAGAGATTATTAATCTAGATGGTCAAAAAAATCCGATCGGCGCAAAAGTGGACAAAGCATGGTCACCTAAATTTGGATTGATCTATCAGCCGATCCGCTCATCGAGTGTCTACGTTACCTATGCAAATAACTTTACATCGAATTCGGGATACGATGTAAATTATCAACCCTTGGCTCCCTCCATCATCGATCAGTATGAAGCAGGTGTGAAAAATGACTTTTTCAATGGTAGGTTATCCGCAAATGTTGCTTGGTATAGAATTAATAACAATCGCTTTGCCCAACAATTATTGGTACTTCCGAATGGAACAAGCAATAGCGATGCAAATATGAAAGAATTTTCTGGAAAGACGGCTTCAAGCGGATTGGAAGTTGATGTTACTGGAACCTTACTTCCAGGGTTGAATGTTATCGCCGGTTATTCCTATAATTATATGCGTTATACCGAAACCAATCCAATTTCAAGTTATACAACCATCGTTGATGGTAAGGAGAAAGTGACTGAAATTTCTGGAAACGAAGAAAATGTACGTTTGGTAGGAACTACAGCACATACGGCTAATGGAACCGTGTTTTATACCATTCAAAACGGGGCAGTTAAGGGATTGAAATTAGGTTTTTCCGCATTTTATACAGGTCGACGTAATGCAGGTTGGAATAATACAAAGATCAACGTACGCGATGGTCTTAATCGTTTGATCTCCGTTAGTCCATTTACAACCATAGATTTCTCCGCTGGTTATGCGTATAAAAACTGGAGTATTTTGGGTAAATTATCCAATATCACCAACGCGTTTAACTATTATATCCATGAAAACTATAGTGTGAATCCGATTCCACCGCGTAGTTTTATGGCAACTCTAGCATATAAATTTGAGAAGAGGTAATATCGCTCTTCAACCCATAAAAAAACGGAGTCAGCAACATGCTGACTCCGTTTTTTTATGCTGGAATTTCAATCGATGCCACTTTAGGACGCATTAAAATCAAGATACTCTTTCTGGATACAGGCTATAAATTCGCCTAATGCACTGTTTTTACTTTTTATATTAGATACCAGGATCACTTCTGTTTTGCTATCCATATCCTCAAGCTTCATTATTTTTAGGTTTAAATGCGGGTATTGTTTGATGGTGGACGAAGGGACGACTGCGAGGCCCAAACCTTGTGACACCAACTCAAGGATGGAAGACATCGAATTGCTCTGATGTACAATTTTGGGTTCAAAGCCCATGCGATTACAGGTGTTAATAACAAGTCTGTGATATTCCGATGCGTATTTCTGATTGAAAGAAATGAAACTTTCATTAAAAAAGTTGATCGCATTAAATTTCACCTGTGAATGACCTACAATAACCATAGGGTCTTCGAAAAGGGGGGTGGTAAGCAATTCACTTGAATAAATTGGAGCACGCATAATACCCAGATCCAATTTTCCGTTTTCGAGTGCTAATTTTTGTTTCTGCGTCGATGTTTCGAAAAGACTAACTCTTAAGTATGGAAATTTCAATTGAATTTGCTTTAATACCGTAGCAAGCATTTTCTTAGGTGTCGAACTAATATAGCCCAGTTTGAATTCTCCTGAGATATTGTTGTGGATCTGTTTGGTGATCGTTTTGCTGTGCTCGATATTTTGTAGGATCTCCACAACTTCCTCCAAAAAGTATTTACCTGCTTCCGTTAGCTCGACGCGTTTGTTGGTTCGGAAGAAAAGAATAACACCTAATTCGTCTTCTAGATCTTTAATCTGCCGGCTTAATGGGGGCTGGGACATAAATAAGCGTTCTGCTGCTCGGCCAAAATGAAGCTCTTCGGCTACTGTTTTGAAATAAATGAGATGTCGGATTTCCATCGATACTTTTTTGGTATGAATTGATGACAAAATAAATATTTTTAATGAATTCCAGTTAGTCCTACCTTTAAATTATTAAAAATTAATGGATGAAATACCGCCGACCAGACAGTGTAAGATACTGCTGTGCGGGGGAATCTATCTGAACTTTAGAGAATAAACAATTTACAGATGAACAAAGCGACGCTACAAGAGATTGAAACACGGTTTGACAATGATGTCGAGCGGTTCTCAAATTTAGAAACAGGTCAAGCAACCACATTGGATGCGGTATGGAACATGGAGCTTATTACGGATGCCATTGTCAGTCTTTATCCAAACGCTCAAAATATATTGGATATTGGATGCGGAGCTGGCAATTACGACGTAAAACTATTGCAAAAATTGGAGTCTAATCCAAATGTTAGTCTGTTGGACCTGAGCCAGCCAATGTTAAATAGAGCAAAGGAACGCGTTGGAAAATTAACCAACGGAGAAATTCAGTTGATTAAAGGTGACTTTCGTGTCGCAGCTTTAGAGGAAAACAAATTTGATGTCATTATCGCAACATCCGTTTTACATCATCTTCGAGATGATAAAGATTGGGAAAATGCGTTTAGCAAGCTGTTCCGCTTATTGAGAACCGGAGGAAGTTTGTGGATTTTTGATTTGATCGAGCAAAATAATGAACAGCTTCAAAAATTAATTTACAGGGAAAAATATGGTGAATATTTAACTAACCTGAAGGATGAGCAGTATCGTGATCATGTTTTTGACTATATCGAACACGAGGATACACCAAGATCGCTGATATATCAACTAAACTTATTAACACAAGTTGGCTTTAAAAATGTTGATGTTTTACACAAAAATCTTTGTTTTGCTTCTTATATGGGATTCAAATAAGGGTTGGAAAACGATTGTCAAATAAATAAGGCGATACGGGGAGTATCGCCATAAAATCACACTAACTATTAAAAAACCTATAGGACTAGGAATTTACAAATTCAATAAACCAATGTATGTCTCCATCCCACGCTTCTCTACTTTTATTCCTCGTCACATGCGAGATGTCAAATAAATAATAAAATGTAATTATTAAGGTCAATACTTTAAAAAAATCAAGTATTTCCATTGGTTTACGTAAAGATATGTCTTTATTTTTTAAATACAAATAAAAATGATGAAAATTGAAAAATTATTATTATTTGACTGTTTTTAAGAATTCTTCCCAGGCGATTTGATCTGTTTTGAAGGTCAAATCTGCCGTTAATACCGATTCAATTGGTACCCATCGAAAAGATTGGAGCTTATTATCTTCAGGTCTCTGATCAGGATCGAAATCAAAAGCTTTGGTAGTCGTTCTGATCTGAATAGCTGAGGTATTCTTTACGTGATAGTAAATCGATATGATTTGGCTATCATTAAAGCTTGATTTCTCATAAAAGTCTGTGGTGTAAATATGTTTAACCACAGCAATGTCAAAATCACATTCTTCCTGATATTCCCGGATCAAAGCATCCAATAAGCCTTCCCCGTATTCTAAGCCCCCACCAGGGAATTTGGTAAATGAAACATTTTCCGTTCTTTCGTCACTGATCAATACCTCTTGATTTTCATTGATCAATATTCCGTACACTCTTACGTTAAATGGAAACATGGGTTAATTATGTTTGTATATATTTAGTTTCTGTTTTTTTACAGTGGCATAAAACCATTGTCTACTGCAAATTCATCCAATCCGATATAGGAATAATGTCTGGGAAGAAACCAGCCTATTGCTTCCATGATATTGGTAAATTCTTTTTCAGTCCTGAATTGATTTGCAACGATATTGAATGCCAAATCTTGTGAAGCATTTTCTTCATCTTTATAATTACGGGCAAGGAGCATAACCTTTGTGTTCTTTACGCCATAATAATCCAAAAATTCACGTAATTGGGTGCGGACAGCCTGTGGAAGAATTGTCTCGGCAGGTTGCCCCACTAATATTTCTTCATCTTTGCCTATAATCGTTTGTTCATTTTTCTTAGAGAAAACACTATCATCTGTATAAAACTCTCCGTTTAAAAAGTAGTTAACTAAGTCGCCATAGGTGAATACCCAATCAGGGTTTTCATTTTGTGTATTGATAGCAATACCAAAACCTTTTGGCAACACGAAATCCTTTAGCCGATTTTTAATGACAAAAGCCTGAAAGTTCTGATCCTTCGGAACACTTTCGAGTTGAAAATAGGGAAATCCGTCGGGCCCAACAACCACTTCTGTTTCTGCTAGTTTTAAGGTACATTCAGCAATATTAGCCAGAAATATATCACGCCACTCTTCATCCCGCTCTTCAAAGGGAACTTCCATTAGGCTATTTATTATAATCGTTTTTTCAAGGTCTCCCAATCGATTATCATTCGCATTGTTGCTATCGTCAAATAAATGTATTGTATTCATCTCGGATTGTGATTTTTTGATTTGCTGGTAAAAGTAAAAGAATATTTATTAATTAACGACGTTTTCTAGATTTCGAGGCGCCTTTTCGTTGATTGTTTTGGCTACTGGAAAGCATTTTCTCCCAGCTCAATAAATAAGGATGTTGATCATCAATTTTAATTTGCCGTTTTAAGGATAACTGTAATTTTATCCACTTTTCATTGTCCTCTGCATCGCAAAAGGTAAACGCTTTTCCCGCCGCTTCCGAACGGCCTGTTCGCCCAATTCGATGCGTATAGAGCTCAGGACTATCTGGAATCTCGTAGTTTATGATAGCCTCTAGGTCTGGAAAATCTACACCTCGAGCCAAGAGGTCCGTCGCAATTAATACACGTACCTCTTTTTGTCTGAACTTATCAATAATCTCTTCTCGTTTTTGCTGTGATTTATCGCCATATAATGCCGAGCAAGAAATGCCGTGTCGATCTAGATCTGTTGCGATCCGTTCGACTGCATGAACTGTTCGCGTGAAAACAATTACCTGCCGCGAGACACGGTTCTCAAGGAGATAACGGAGAAGATTCTTTTTATCATTTTTATCGACATAGAGTACAGATTCTTCTATTTGGCCTTTTTTGGTCTTTGCTTCTAGATTGATCTCGACAGGGTTACTTAATCTCTTTCGAACAATTTTTTCGATTTCAACGGTTTTCGTTGCCGAACTGAAAATGGTTTGTCTCTCAGCGGGCAATGTGCCAATAATTTTATTGAGTTCTTTCGTGAAACCGAGATCCAACAATTGATCGAATTCATCGATCACCAATGTATCTATCGTTTTTAGATCGATAATACCTTGTTCAATAAAATCCAACAAGCGTCCTGGAGTAGCGAGGATCATCTGGGCTTTCGGATAAACTTCAAGTTGACTTTCATAAGTTCCCCCACCATAGAAACTAGCGATAGTCAAATCCATACCATCGATAAGGCCTAATATGCGCTGTTTGGTCTGTATACAGAGTTCCCGTGTAGGAAGGAGTATAAGGACCGATAAGTGGTCTGCGGTAATCTTGGTTCGTAAGCGCTGAATAATAGGGATGACGAAAGCCTCCGTTTTTCCCGTGCCGGTTGGGGCAATCGCCAAACAGTCTCTACCTTCCAAAATGGCAGGGATAGCTATTTCTTGAATAGGTGTAAGCGAAGAAAGCTTTTGTTTTTCAAGATTAGCGACAAGGATTTTATCGAGTTTAAGTGCTGAAAAATTCAAAATAATGAATGTAAAACCCAAAAATAAAAATTAAAAAGGACAATGGTGTTTTTGCCTGCTTATAGGAATTAAAAATCTGTAAAAATTAGGATTTTTTGTCAAAAAGTACTAATTTGAGAAATTAGAATATTCTATTTCAAATCTGAGTTATTGATTATCAATTTATTTGATAAACACCAATTATATAGAATAATATTTTTGTTAAATTTGTTGAAACAAAAAAGAATATGTTTGATACTGCATTTGACCAAAACAATGAATCTATTTCCACTTTGAGCTTTGACGAGTTCAAAAAGATTATTGTGAATGATTATCGAACTGCCTTAGAAAGTCGTTACGTGAGTTTATTGGGACGTAAAGAAGTGCTTACAGGTAAGGCTAAGTTTGGTATTTTTGGCGATGGAAAAGAATTGGCACAAATCGCGATGGCTAAAGTTTTCAGAAATGGGGACTGGCGGTCGGGGTACTACCGTGACCAAACATTTATATTTGCTTCTGGCATCAGTGATGTCTACCATTTTTTCTCTCAATTATATGCCCATCCCGATGTCGAGGCAGATCCTTCTTCTGCAGGAAGGCAAATGAACTGCCATTTTTCGACTCGTGTTGTGGACGACCAAGGGAACTGGTTGGATCAAATGGTTCAGAAAAACTCGTTTTCAGATATTTCGACCACCGGTGGTCAGATGGCAAGATTGTTGGGCTTGGGCTTGGCTTCTAAGTTGTATAAGCAGAATAGAAATTTAGACTACCTATCTTATTTTTCAAATAGAGGAAATGAAGTTGCATTCTGTACTATCGGAAATGCAGCGACTTCTGAAGGTGTATTTTTTGAAGTTATTAATGCCGTAGGTGTTCATCAGATTCCAACAGTGATTTCTATTTGGGATGATGGATATGGGATATCTGTGCCCAATGAAATTCAAACAACAAAGGGAGATATCTCAGAAGTCCTCAAAGGTTTTCAGAAGGAAGAGCTGACAAACGGAATTGAGATATTCAAAGTGAGAGGATGGGATTATGCGGGTTTATGTGAAACGTACGAACAGGCTGCCCATATTGCTCGCGAGAAGCATATTCCATGTTTGATTCATGTGACCGAATTGACGCAGCCGCAAGGACATTCTTCTTCAGGTTCACACGAACGGTATAAATCGCAAGATAGATTACAATGGGAAACTGACTTCGATTGTCTAGCGAAAATGAAAGAATGGATCTTAAGTTCTGGTATTGCTACCATAGAGGAATTGGATCAATTGGATCAACATGCCAAAGACCATGTTCGTCAAGAACAAAAACGGGCTTGGGCCGATTATATTAAAACGTTGAGCATTGAAGCTAGGGAAGCCATTGATTTACTTCAGGGTATTCCAAATGAGCGGGCTGATTTTGCGTCAAAGAAATTACAATCGATGGTTGAGCCTTCTTTGAAAGAGGTTTACGGCCAGGTTCGCAAGGTATTGCACGAGCTTAAAGGTCAGCATAGCGATGGGCGCCAGCAATTGTTAAATTGGTATAAAGAGAAGCAGGAACTGAATGAGAAACGTTATAATTCAAAATTATTTACAGATGGTGTAGATTCACCTGCTCATGTGACAGTCGTACCTGCAGTCTATAGTGAAGAAGCTAAAGTGGTTGATGGACGTGAGGTTTTGAATCTATGTTTTGAAGAGAACTTTAGACGTGATGAAAGACTATTAGCGTTTGGAGAGGATGTCGGTAAGATTGGAGATGTGAATCAAGGTTTTGCAGGTTTACAAGAAAAGCTTGGCGTGCATCGCGTATTTGATACCGGTATTCGGGAGAATTCAATTATAGGAAAAGGATTGGGTTTGGCAATCCGAGGACTTCGTCCAATTGCTGAGATCCAATACCTGGATTACCTGATCTATGGAATTACGGTAGCAAGTGATGATTTGGCAAGTTTAAGTTATCGCACCTTTGCTGGTCAGAAAGCGCCATTAATTATTCGTACACGGGGCCATCGATTGGAAGGTATATGGCATTCGGGCTCGCCGATGTCAGTAATTTTAGGATCCTTGAGAGGTTTGCATGTATGTGTGCCGCGTAATATGACACAGGCAGCAGGCATGTATAATACGTTGTTCCGCTCTGACGAACCGGCTATTGTTGTCGAATGTCTGAATGGTTATCGTCTAAAAGAGCGTCTACCAGAGAACGTCGGTGAATTTACGGTACCAATCGGTTATGCTGAATGTGTTAAAGAGGGAAGCGATATTACTGTAGTATCCTATGGTTCAACTTTACGTGTTGTTGAAGAAGCAGCCGTGGAACTGGAGCGCTTGGGGATATTTATCGAAATTATTGATGCACAGACATTGCAGCCTTTTGACAAAGGAAAACTTTGTGCCGAATCGCTGAAGAAAACAAATAAACTACTTATTGTAGATGAGGATGTGCCAGGCGGGGCTTCAGCTTTCATCTTACAAGAGATCTTAGAGAAGCAAAATGGCTACTATCTATTGGATAGTCAGCCGAGAACACTGACTGCAAAAGCACATCGCCCACCATATGGTTCCGATGGAGATTATTTCTCGAAGCCATCTTCTGACGATGTTGTCGAGACAGTGTATGCAATTATGCATGAAGCTAATCCAGAAAAATATCCATCTATGTTTTAATAGATGGATACTTTTTTGCTTGGCTAAGCTAAATATTCCAACGAGTGGGATGATTCTTTTCTTAATTGAATATACTCGCAGCACCAATCATAGCTGCTTTTTCACCAAGTATTGCGGTGTAAATTTGAAATCTTTCAAATTCTTTTCGGTCACCAATGAAAATAGGTAGCGCCTTAGCGATATTGCCACCGATTATAAATATTTCAGAAGAATGTTTCTCTGCGAAGAACTGCATAAAATCAAATAGATGTTTAGCATACTCATCTTTGATGACTTGAAATTCCTCAGTTTCCCGATGATTATCTAAAATCTCCTTAAGTCCCGTAACATCTTTTCCTGCTACTTCTTTGAAACGTTTGACGAACCACCGTGTGACAAGAAATTCTTCGAAAATACAATCTTCATAAGGACTGTTCCATAGGGCGGCATCAAAGGCCTTCTCACCTTTATTCCATACCGCAGATCCAAGTCCAGTACCCAACGTAATTCCTAATATCCGGTTGTTTGTTTGCAAGTTCTGTACGAATATTTCACCTTGTAGGAAGGCTGCTGCGTCATTGATAAAGTGAATAGATGTAGGCGAAAGTCCCAATTCTTCAGCTAAAAGAGTTTTGACATCTTTATTGTAAAGATTGTCATACTTGCTTTGTCCCTGTATTTTAGATATTCCATTTTCGTAGTCAAAGGGGCCCGGCATAGCAATGCCGATGAACTGAATAGGAGCAGGAGAAGTGGCTATGATATCGCGTATAGCTGATGCCCAGGTTTGTAAAATCGTTTTAGCATCTCCTTGAGAAAAAACGTGGTTTCTGGCCACGTTTTCTAAGTATATATTCCATTGTTTTGTGTCAATGATACAGGCAGAAATATGTGTGCCTCCAATATCAACACCTACGACATAATTATCTTGCAGCATGTTTGTAACTTTGATTTTTAAGTAGATGATCCGCGATTACAAGTGCTGCCATAGCTTCCACAATAATTACTGCTCTCGAAACAACACAAGGGTCATGTCTTCCCTTGCCACTTGCAATAGCAGGGTTGCCATGGATATCCACTGTTTCTTGATCTCTCATGATAGTGGCAACAGGCTTAAATGCTACTTTAAAAGTAATATCCATACCATTTGAAATCCCTCCCTGAATCCCTCCAGAGAAGTTGGTATGTGTGTGCACTCGATTTAAATCATGGTCATCTGCTACAAATATATCATTATGTTCGGAACCTCGCAACTCCGAACCTGCAAAACCTGAACCATATTCAAAACCATGTACAGCATTGATGCTCATCATTGCTTTTGCAAGGTCCGCATGGAGCTTATCAAAGACCGGGTCGCCTAAACCAACAGGGACATGTCTGATGACAGCCGAAATACGTCCGCCAACTGTGTCACCCGCTTTTCTGACCGAGTCGATAAACTCAACCATTTCATTTGCTGTTGCTGGATCTGCACAACGTGCAATGTTAGCTTCCCGTAATTCAAGCAAAGCTTTTAGATCTTTGGTATCTACATTTGGTGCCTCGATAGTGCCTACCCCCGAAACGTGGGCAAAGATTTCTATGCCAAATTGATTCAGGAAGCTTTTTGCTACTGCACCTGCAGCAACACGGGCAGCGGTTTCCCTCGCCGAAGATCGTCCACCGCCTCGATAGTCACGGATACCATATTTCATCTGATAGGTGAAATCAGCATGGGAAGGTCTGAAGATATCTTTGATATGTGTGTAATCTTTCGAACGCTGGTCTTCATTTGGAATAACAATTGCTATTGGTGTTCCCGTTGATTTCCCCTCGAATACGCCAGATAAAATCTGTGCGGTATCACTTTCTTTTCTTTGTGTCGTGATCTTAGATTGACCTGGTTTACGTTTATCGAGCTCAGACTGGATAAATTCCTCGTCTATTGTTATATTTGAAGGGCAACCATCAATAATTACACCTATAGCTTTGCCGTGTGATTCGCCAAAAGTGCTAATTCTGAATAAATCGCCAAATGAATTTCCTGCCATAAAAATTAAATTTCAATAAACTTAGATAAATTTGCCTTTAAATGCAATTCTAAAGCACCAGACTGACTACAAATTTATGGATCTGTAACTCGTATATGGCCTAATAGATTACATCACAATTTTCTGTCCCAGGCTAAAGGCTATCTGGGAGATTGAATAATAAAACAGAGATTAATGTTGATGTTAATCCCTGTTTTTAATATGTTAGTCAATTACAAAAGCTTGCGCTTGTAAATGTTTCCAAAAATCAGGATATGATTTTTCTACAACTTGCGGTTCAGCAATCTTGATTTGGTCAAAAACTAAAGCCAGCGGTGCAAATGCCATCGCCATACGGTGATCCTCGTAAGTGTCAAAGGTCACATCTTCAGGCTGATATACCTGTGCTGTTTTCAGGTGATAGGTATCACCATCTTCGATCAATTCAGCACCGAACTTTGCGATTTCGGTCTGTAACGCAGCGATACGGTCGGTCTCCTTAATCTTTAAGGTTTCTAGGCCTGTAAAGGAAACATCACGTTTTAAAGCCGCTGCGACAACGACTACTGTTTGCGCGAGATCAGGACATTCTTTAAAGTCGAACAACGTTTTGTCTGAATTGATTTCTTTTTTATTTAAATGCAATCCATCCGATTCAAAGCTCGAATAAACACCAAAATGCTCCATAATGTCTGTGATGGCAATATCGCCCTGTAAACTATGTTGTCTTAGTCCTGGCAATACAATCGATGCCGTTGCGTCGGCTAGTGCTACAATAGCATACCAGTAGGATGCTGCGCTCCAATCTGGCTCGACATATATGGTTTGCTTTTCGAATTCTTGCGGTGCAATTTTAATCGCATTCTCCGTCCATTCATGTTGGATCCCGACACTTTTAAGCATATCTAAGGTCATGGATACATAAGGTCTGGAAGTTAATTCGCCTTCAATCTCTAACGTAAGTCCCTTTTTTAATGCCGGAGCAATTAATAGCAAGGCCGATATGTATTGACTGCTGATATTTCCTTTGATCTTAACACGGTCTTTTCCTTGAAATAATCCACCTTCAATCTTCAAAGGAGGATACCCCGCCTTTTTTTCATAATGGATTTCGGCGCCAATTTCTTTCATAGCATCGACCAATATCCCGATTGGACGCTGTTGCATACGCTCTGTCCCCGTCAGGATGAAATTGCCTTTAACAAGGTTGAGGTAAGCTGTAAGGAAGCGCATTGCCGTTCCCGCAGGACCTATGTCAATCGTATTATAACCGGGTTGCGGTTCTGATGCGATTTGCAATACGCGGTTTAGGGTAACCGTATCTGCAGCCTCAGAGAGGTTGGCTATTTCAACTTGTCCTTTACTCAACGATTGGATAATAAGAGCACGGTTACTCTCAGATTTTGAACCTGTGAGTTGGACCGTGCCCTGTATCTTTTTTGAAGGATGCGTCAGCGTGATGACTTGTTGATTCATTATGCTTCTGCTGTTGGTTGCTCCTGAGTATTCATGACCGCATTTTGTTTGCGGATAGATTCGTTGTGAATTAATTCTAGGAATTTCGTCGCAAATTCGCTACCCAAAGAAAGCGCTTCCGCTAATTTTGTGCGTTTTTGAACAATTTCATCCCAACGGTTAACTTGCAAAATTGTCACGTTGTTATCGCGTTTGTATTCCCCGATTTTCTCAGCTATTTTCATGCGTTCACCAATTTTTTGGATGATCAAATCATCTAATTTGTCGATGTTGCTACGCAATTCTGCTAATTTATCTTCGAATGAAGGATTGTCAGAAGCTGCTTTACGCAACGTCAAGTGGTCGATCAACTCGGCCAATGCAGCTGGCGTTACTTGTTGTTTTGCGTCAGTCCAAGCGACAGATGGATCAATATGTGATTCGATAATCAATCCTTGCATATCCATATCCATTGCTTTTTGTGCGATGTATGGTAACAATTCGCGGTTTCCACAAATGTGACTTGGGTCGTTTATGATCGGTAGATTAGGACAAGCAGTTTTTAACTGAATCGCTAAATCCCACATCGGTTCATTACGGAATGCTGTTTTCTCGTAAGAAGAGAAACCTCTATGAATAGCACCTAATTTTTTGATTCCAGCACGGTTGATACGTTCCAATGCACCGATCCACAACGATAAATCTGGGTTTACAGGGTTTTTAACAAATACTGGAATATCTACACCTTGTAAAGCATCAGCAATTTCTTGCACGGTAAATGGATTGGCAGTTGAACGTGCACCTACCCATAGTACATCCACACCAGCAGCCAAAGCTTCTTCCACGTGTTTTGCAGTAGCAACTTCAGTAGCTGTTAATAAACCTGTTTCTTCTTTCGCTCTTTTCAACCACTCCAAACCAATTGAACCGATACCTTCAAATTCTCCCGGACGAGTACGTGGCTTCCAGATACCAGCACGTAAAATATTTACTTTTCCGGTATTTGCCAACAAATGCGCTGTCGATACCAGCTGCTCTTCTGTTTCAGCACTACAAGGGCCTGCGATAATTAAAGGTTTGTCTCCTGTGTCCAACCAAGATTTTAAAGGAGTGATGTCTAATGTATTTTTCATGTTAAGTTTGATTATCTATTTTAATATTGTATGCGTAAATTGTTAATTATAGTTTTTCGTTTTTGACATACTCACCCATAATATTGAAATTGACACTATGTTTGAGTACTTTACGTATTGCTGCTTCGTAGTCTGTTTGTTTTTTCCATTCTACATCAACGAAAAAATCATATTCATTGCGTTTTCCGATTACCGGCATTGACTGAATTTTGCTCAAGTTGATATTCTGTTCGGCAAAGCATTGTAAAATAGTCGCCAGAGATCCTACTGTATTTCCTGTTTGGAATGATAATGATGCTTTATTGGCATTCTTATGTTCGACAACTTCATTAGATAATACGAGGAACCGCGTTGCGTTCTTTTTATTGGTTTCGATTCTCTTTTCTAATATTTCAAGACCATAAATTTCAGCGGCCAATGTCCCAGCAATTGCAGCAGTATCCGTTAATTTTCGCTCCGCAATCATTTTCGCAGTTGCAGCGGTATCAGATCCCTCAGTTATACGTACACCTTCAAGTTCAGAAAGAAATTCTTCACATTGGCGAATGGCAATTGGATGCGATTCGATGTGTTTAATATCCTTTAATTTAACGCCTGGCAATACCATGAGATTCTGTTGAATGTTTAGGTAAACTTCCCCAGTGATATGGAACTTGTAATCTCTCAATAAATTATAATTCGGTAATAGACTTCCCGCAATTGAATTTTCGATCGCCATAACGATATAGTCGACTTTTCTTTGCTTCAGCAATTCACAAGTTTTTTTAAATGAATCACATTCTACAATCTCAACTTCTCTTCCGAAAAATTTAAATGCGGCCTCTTCATGAAATGAAGCCTTTGCTCCCTGTATTGCAATTTTTAAACTCATTGTTTTTTTGTTCGCTATGTTGTCTCCAAAAAAAAGAGTCCCGATCATTTGAACCGGGACTCTTCTTGTTTGTATTTTTTATGATTTATACACAATCTAATCCCGGCTCTTATTTTTAAAATAAAAGAAGTTAAAATAGAAATATGTATATGTTCTGTTCATCCTGTTGTTGTTTGACATTTCAAATGTACGAATGTTTTTGAAATATCAAAGAAAAAAATAATTTTTTATTATAAATATTGAGTTAATTTCATGATTTTTTTATGTGTTTTTATGTTATTTTTTCGATTAATTTTTAGTGATTTATTTGTAATGTTTTTAAAGTGTTTATTTTGCTTTAATGTTTATATTGTGTTGTTGTTTAACTGTTTAAGTTTTTGTTTTGTTGTTTTTCTTTTATAATAAATTATATTTTAGTGTTATTTTTTATGTTAAAAATCGCTGTATTTTTATATAATTTTTTGATGTATTTTTTGTATTAAATTTATGTGTTTTTAATATTAATATTTTCGTTTTTTTTGACTGTTTTGTTAAAAAAGTATTTTACTACCTTTGGGCAAACGCTGGATTTTATGCTAAAACGAAGTAATTTTTATGTATGTGGATGTATGATCTGTTTTTTATTGACAGGTTTTACTTTTAAAGGAGAGGAAAAAGAAGCGAGGGTAAAGCGCGTTATCGATGGCGATACCTTTGTCATTGAAAATGGAACCTCAAAAGGGGAGAAAGTT
>NZ_CAXYKD010000030.1:0-148883 GCF_964277905.1 uncultured Sphingobacterium sp. | reverse complement strand
CTTTGCGATGGCTGAAATGTTCTTTTCATGACGCTATTATGCTAATTTGTTCTTACTTCAATTAATACAAAACTCCCCAAGAGGAATGCAAAAGTAAAGTTTATTTTAGACAAAAACAAACAATATTACGAACATTTAAAGTTAATGTGAAGCAGACAAGCTAATTTATTCAGCTACAGCTTCAAAAAACAATTTTTCAACTACCATAAAATAAAAATCAGCACAGTTTGACTGTGCTGATTTTTATAAATGAAGTATATACCTTACACTATTTATTTTTCAGAATATCCCTGATCTCAGTCAAAAGTGTTTCTTCTTTCGTCGGTGCTGCAGGTGCTGCCGGAGCTGCTTCCTCTTTACGTTTCAATGAATTCAAAGCTTTAATAACACAAAAGATACAGAATGCTACAATTAAAAATTGAATAACCACATTAATAAAGTTTCCATAATTAATGGAAACTTCAGCTTGTTTAGTAGCTTCATCAGCGGCCTTCAAAATCAATTTTTTGGATGAAAAATCAACACCGCCTGTTAAATAACCAATGGGCGGCATGATAATATCGTCAACCAATGAGGTGACAATTTTACCAAAGGCTCCACCGATAACAACACCGACAGCTAGATCGACCACGCTGCCGCGCATTGCAAACTCTTTAAACTCTTTTAAAAATCCCATATTTAAATTTTTTAGTCCATAAATTATGACAAAACTAGTAATTGTCACATAAATCTAATTAAAATATGCCAATTTTTTATCGTTAAACTTATATTGTGCTATATTTTCTAGCCTATGTCCTATTTTATATAAAAAGACACGCAACTCGCACCGCCCCAATTTTTATTAACTTAATTTCTTATATTTGCGCGTTAACTAGTAAAATATCAAGATATATTGTATATTGTTAGTACTTTATTTCATACGGTAATTAAAGCCCAGCATCAGATAGCATATCTATGAAAAAGATTCTTATAGCAGACGACCACGGTATTGTACGGTTAGGAGCCTCCGTTATTATTAAAGAAACTCTTCAAAAGGCAGAAATATTCCAAGCTGAAACCTTTGACGAGGTTCTTGAAAAAATAAATGTAGAGGATTTCGACCTGTTATTGTTGGACATTAATATGCCGGGAGGAAATAATATACGCGTCGTTGAGGAGATCCTTCAAATTCGACCAAGTATCAAAATTTTGATTTTCTCGTCTTATGACGAATCACTATATGCTCTGCGCTATATCGAAGCAGGAGCGGTAGGCTACCTCAACAAAACAACAGCAATGGCTGAACTTTCCAATGCTATTCTGGCTATTCAGGATAGAGGGAAATATATGTCAAGCAATGTACAGGATCTATATATTCAGAAATTGACACAGAGTAAGTCTGAACTGACGAAACTAAATCCGTTGGCACGTCTGTCAAATAGAGAGGTGGACGTTGCTAAACAATTAATAAAGGGACTGGGGATTATTGAAGTATCTAGCTTGTTGGAGTTAAGCCCTTCAACAGTGAGCACGTATAAAAGCAGAATCTTTGAAAAACTCAATGTTTCTAATATTCCTGAACTTATTGAACTTTTCAGAATACACTCCAACAACTAGTCATTTTGTTGGAGTGCATTTTTATCCTACTAAATTAACTCATCCATCGTAACAACTGGAACATCTTTTACATTCAGATCTTTTAAAGGTTGAGATTTCTTATAAGAATACCCCACCTCTGCTTCTAAATCCCATAACATCGGTGCTAAAAAGTTGAGGCAGGTCGTAAATCCTTGAACCGTTGCAGAAAAATCACCTGTATCTTTCGAATTCTTAGCTTCGTTTTCGATCTCAAAGGGACCACTGAAACCACGTTCTTGCAATAAGTCAACAAAGCCTCGCCAATCCATGCTATCGGATCCACCAAATCCTGGTAACATTGCTTCATAGTGATGTCTATCCCAGTCATGCCCAGGAATACTTACGTTGGCCTTTTTAGCCAATTCAGCATCAACATGCTGCATAGGGTACATTCCACCCCAATCAATACGTGCAGCGGTCTGTAAATTACGTGTAGTCTTCACATGTATACGCTGTAAGCGGCTGATGTCTGTATTACGAATAACCTCAATCGGATTTGTATTTTGCCAAACATCATGTGAAGGATCATAAATCTCACCATGAGCTTTACTCGGAATCATCGCATACATTAATTTACGAGCAGCCAGCACAGCGGGAAGATTGTTATAGGTAGAGCTATAACGTGATGAGCGCCATCCTTCCATTGGGCAGTTCTCATAGAGGATGGTTACACCTAAACTCTCTGCATAATTAACAATGGGAGCAAATACACGTTTGTATTCTTCAAGATTTTTTTGAAATCCATCAATTTGATTGCCCAATTCGTGATTATATCCAACGAATGTTCCTACCTTGACGTTATTTGCATCACCACCAAGCAAATGTGCAATACGGATCAATTTCAATAAATGATTTTGATTCTTCACACGTTGCTCAGGATCACCACCAATCATATTTTCAAAAGCACCAAGCGAAAGTTTTAAATCAGCCTGATTGAACAGCTCAATTATTTCCCTCGCTTTTGCAGGAGTAAAATCATCATAATCCAAATGTGTTGCGGTATGATCTTCTCGGGTACCATCTTTTCTAAACACACAGAGGTCTATCCCCCCCGCCCCGATTCTTTTGGTCGTCTGAATCAACTCCGGTAAGGATAATTTATCAAATGCAGAACTCATTACCCATACAGGGTTATTTAATTTTGTCGTCATAGCTTGTATAATTGTCTTATTTCGGTATTTAAAGATACTAAAAAAGCCATCCGATTGGATGGCTTTTTGTTATTTTATGGTGAATCAACTAGTCTACATTGTCATGTAGAAAAGAATTGTTCGGTCTGATTTCAGTATTTCCATCTTCAAAAGAAAGTGTAAAACGAGACACCTGAGATTGTGAAGAATGCGGTGTATCTTCCAATGACATTTGTTTTCTCTTATAAGCAGGCTCATTTTCCAACTCATGTAGACCATTAGAAGACTTCAATTTCATGCTTAATTCTTTAAGACGCAAAATACGCTCTTTCGTACGAACCAGTTGATCTTCAAACGACACCTGTTCTTCTTCCACTTGCGGGACTTCTACTTGTTCATTTGTTGTACTTGATGAAAAAGTAGGTTTCTCCTCATATGCTGAAGCTGAAGGTGCTGTATAAGAATCGAAGACTGTTGGCATCTGGAATTGAAACACAGATGGCGAAGTTTTCAGTTGAAAATCATTGTCTCCAAATGAAGTCTCCTCTTCATAACCACCATCAAAACCTAAATCATGACGTATAACTTGAGGTTCCTCAACAGCCACCTGTTGTTGCACAGCATTTCTTGGTGAAGTGAACAAATCAGATTGCAAATTATTTGGAGTTTGCGTATTTGAAGAAGGAACTGGTGTATCCACACGTTGAACCGGAGTCACGAAACTATTCGTAGCAGGAACTTCTCTTGGTGCTACCTGAGAAACAGGTTTGATAAAAGAATTAGCAGGTTCAGCAGTTAAGGGCATAGACACCTTTGTATTTTCACGTTCTTTATCGCGTTCTTCAGATGTTTGAAAACCAGTAGCAATAATTGTTACTGACAACTCATCCTCAAAGTTCTCGTCAATACAGTTACCCCAGATCAAATCAGCTGACAGACCAGCTTTTTCCTGAATGTAATCCGTAATGATTGCCACCTCATCCATTGTTACTTCTTTTGTTCCAGAAGTAATATTCAATAAAATATAGCGAGCGCCTTCGATCTCATTGTCTTTCAATAAAGGCGAAGCCAAAGCACCTTCTACAGCGCGTAATGCACGGTCTTCACCTTCAGCTATTGCGTTACCCATAATAGCAACACCGCTATCATTCATGACGGTACGTACGTCTTTAAAATCGACGTTTACATAACCAGGGATCGTAATAATTTCGGCAATACCTTTTGCAGCGGTAGTTAAAATATCATCCGCTTTCGCGAAAGCAGCTGTCATCGTTAGATTCCCGAAGATTTCACGCAAACGATCGTTAGAAATAACAAGATAAGAGTCTACATATTTACGTAATTCCGAAAGTCCTTCCTCCGCTTGAGAACGACGGCGTTTACCTTCAAATGTAAATGGTGTAGTAATAATCGCAACAGTTAAAATACCCAATTCTTTGGCAGCTTTCGCCAATACGGGACTAGCACCAGTACCGGTACCACCACCCATACCAGCTGTAATAAACAACATCTTGGTATTGGTACCTAACATACGTTTGATATCTTCAATACTTTCGATTGCTGAATTTTCACCTACATCAGGATCTGCTCCTGCTCCCATACCTTCGGTTAGACTTATTCCCAATTGAACTTTATTTGGGATCGGGCTCAATTCCAATGCTTGCGCATCAGTATTACACACGATAAAATCTACCCCACTAATTCCTTGTTTATACATGTGGTTTACGGCATTGCCGCCACCACCACCAACCCCAATAACCTTGATTATTGAAGATTGTTCTTTTAACATTTCAAACTGTATTGACATAACTTATCCCTATTTAACTTACAATGAAGATGATATCAAAACGAATCAAACCCACTATATGTAATGTAATAATAATATAATTTCAACAAAAGTTTTCCACATTTGTTAAATTGTGGAAAACTTCAATTATTGTGGAAAACTTACTTCTTATCTAAAAAACTTGCGTCATCGATTTCGTTACCGTCTTTGATAAAACGTTTGAACCATGACAATAATCCTTGCTCTTTTTGTTGTTGTTCAGAAACCTCTTTTGTTGTCACCGCAGCAGCCTGCACTTTTTTCGATGGGGCGTGCATTTCTCTACGGCTATCTTCTTCTTCCTCATGGGATTGAATTCCCTTAATCAACAAGCCAATACTTGTTGCATACAAAGGACTTTTCAATTCTTCAAACAACGGTTTTGGTAAAACCTCATTCTTAGAAAGATATTCATTCGGAAATCCGATACGACAATCTATTCCAGTGATATACTCAACAAGTTGTACCAAATGTTTTAATTGAGCACCACCACCGGTAATAACAATACCACCGATCAGTTTATTTTCATATCCAGAAGATTTGATTTCATAGTACACGTGCTCAATAATTTCTTCCATTCTAGCTTGAATAATATAAGCCAAATTTTTAACGGAAATTTCCTTTGGTTCACGACCTTTCAATCCTGGCACACAAATCACCTCATTTTCTTTATTTTCATCAGCTAGAGCCGATCCGAAACGAGTTTTCAACAATTCAGCCTGAGAACGCAAAACAGAACATCCCTGACGAATATCTTCCGTTACAATATTACCGCCTAAAGGAATCACAGCAGTGTGACGAATAATTCCTTCATGGAAGATGGCAACATCCGTGGTTCCACCACCGATATCCACTAATACAACACCAGCATTTTTTTCGTCTTCATCCAATACAGCTTCGGAAGACGCTAAAGGCTCGAGAATTAATTCAGCAACTTCCAGATTGGAATTATCAATACATTTCTTGATATTTTTAATATCCGTTACACGTCCCGATATAATATGAAAATTTGCTTCAATACGACGACCAGCCATACCGATTGGTTCGCGAATTCCGGGTTCGTTATCTACCGTAAACTCTTGTGGTAAAACATGTATAATTTCTTCTCCTGGAGGCAGTACCAGTTTATACATATCCGAAATCAGTCGTTCGATATCGCGTCGAATGATTTCATCATCACCATCAGTTTTGGTAAATATTCCACGGTGTTGAATACTTTTGATGTGTTGGCCAGCAATTCCCACATTCACCACTTTAATATCCACATTGGACTGTGCTTCGGCTATCTCGACAGCCTCTAAAATGCTTCCCACAGTTTTCTGGATATTAGCAACCACCCCCCTGCTTACACCTGCAGAGTCAGCTTTGCCCACACCTAATAATTCAATTTTGTTTCCTGAGCTACGTCTCCCAACCGTAACACAAATTTTGGTAGTACCAATATCGAGTCCCACGATAATTGGGTTTTCTCTTTCAATTTCTGCTGCCTTTGAGTTCATAATTTCCTGTATTGTTGCTGTATTACTATAATGTATTATTTGCTACTTTTTTTGTTTGATCATCTGAAAAACTCCAGTTTCCCCTCTTTTCACAGATAATCTGACCTCCATATTTTACGTTGACAACACCATAAGCATTTATACCCACTTTTGGCATGATCTGCGTATAAAAGGTCTTTAATAATTCAAATTTTTGTTCCAATGAATCTGCTGATCCAACAATCAACTGCTGTGTCCCTATACGAGGCACAAGTTCAATGTCCTTATCCCCGTTGACATAGATCTGCACAACTTGATTACTCCATAATTCATCGTTTTTGATAAACTCAATAACCTTCACCAAATCTTTAACCAAGGGCGTTGATATGGTATCAAGTGCTTCATTATATCCTTCTGCGATGTTACCCGTTGCAACCATGATATGCGGTATATACTTCAACGTTGTCGGTATCTTCAACCCATTGGGGTCCACATAAAATTCCTTTCCATTTTTGTTGATGACCCGCATGACAGCCTCGCGCTGACTAATATTAATTCTGATCGTACCATCCATATCGGCATGTATACTAGCATCGGAAACATAAGGTAATTTGCGCAAGGTTTTTTCAACCTTTTGAAAGGGAATTCCATTGACTTTCTTTCCCGCAAAACTACCATAGTTTTGTTCTATCAGTTTGGAGATATCAGCCTGATCAATAAAAGCTTCTGTGCCTTCAATGACAATTTTAATATCTTTACAAACCTGCTGCTCATCACGTTTCCCCACAATAGTCATAATCACGACGACAACTATTACGCCGATAAAAAACAGCGTAAAGTAGAGTACACGATTCCATTGTATGTTACGTAATTTTTTAAGCATGCCCTAAAATTTCCTGTAACGGTTTAACCAATTTATCAATATCACCTGCCCCAACTGTAACAATCAGTTCCGGCTTTTCATCGCGTGCGAATTCCAAGACTTCTTCTGCAGTTACAAGCTGTTTTTTCTCTGCCGTAATTTTATCCAATAACCAACTCGAATTGACCCCTTCAATTGGAAGTTCCCGAGCTGGATAAATTTCCATTAACAACAGATTGTCTGCCATGGACAGTACCTCTGCGAAACCATCCACAAAATCCCGTGTACGGGTAAATAAATGCGGCTGAAAGACCACATTTAGTTTTTTTGTAGGATACAATTTACGCATCGAAGTTAAAAATGCACGCAGTTCCTCTGGATGGTGCGCATAGTCATCGATATACACCGTTCCAGGTTTACGGACAATATATTCAAACCTTCTTTTTACTCCTTTGAATGTTGTCAATGCCTTCTTGATCGCTTCATTTTCAATCCCAAGTAAACGGGCTACTGCAATCGCGGCTACCGCATTTTCAACATTGTGGGTACCAGGAATACCTAAATGGATATCATCTATCCGCCCGTTGGTATCTTGGTAGTCAAAAAAGAACTCTCCGTCGCGTACATGCACATTGGAAGCATATGCATCAGCGATTTCATGGCCTGAATAACTTATTTGCCCAGCAAACTCGAGGCCTTTTTTTATAATACGTGTACCTCCTTCAACTACTTTATCCAAGAACAATTGGAATGATTCGAGCAGATGGCTGCGATCTCCATAAATGTCCAAATGATCCGCATCAGAAGAAGTTACTATTGCGATATTGGGGTGAAGCGTCAGAAATGAGCGATCAAACTCATCAGCCTCAACCACAACTGTATTATTATTTCCATAAAGCACATTGGTACCGTAATTAGAACTGATTCCGCCCAAAAAGGCAGAACAGTCGTAACCCGAATCTTTCAATACATGTGCCACCATTGTAGAAGTTGTCGTTTTACCATGTGTACCGGCAACAGCGACCGTAAATCTACTCTCACTAATGATCCCCAAAACCTGCGATCTCTTATATAGTATATGTCCTTGGGATTCCAAAAAAGCTTTAATCTTCGAATCTTTAGGAATGGCTGGTGTAAAAATGACTAATGTCTCCGCTGTAGGTACGTGAAAAATAGCATCAATCGTATTGATATCATCCTGATATGAGATCGCGATTCCTTCCTTCACTAAGGTTTTAGTCAGCTCAGTTTCTGTACGGTCATATCCATTCACCTCACAGCCCAAATGCTTAAAATAGCGCGCAAGACCACTCATGCCTATACCACCTATTCCGATCAAGTAAACTTGTTTTATTGCATCTAGATTCATACTTCGTCTATTTTTTATTAACCAATTTATACACCTCCTCGGCAATCTGCACGTCAGCATTCAACTTACCGAGTTTTTTAATATTTTCACTTAATTGTGCGACACGATCGGCGTCTTTTAATAAAGTTAAAGCAGCAGGCACCAGGTCTTTCTTTGCATCACTATCCTTAACCAATAACGCAGCCCCCTTATTGACCAATGCCATTGCATTTTTGGTCTGATGATCTTCGGCCACATTAGGCGAAGGCACAAGAATAACAGGCTTACCGACTACACAGAGCTCAGAAATCGTACCAGCTCCAGCGCGGCTAATAATTAAATCTGCTGCAGCATACGCATAATCCATACGCTGTAAAAAGGCCAACATCTTAATGTTGTCGGGCAGCTGACCCTTTAACTCTTCCCGTAACTTTTCAACGTAGAAACTACCGCATTGCCAAATCACCTGCACTTCTTCCTTCAGTTCATTAAGGTAAGCAACGACACTTTCATTTAATGTTTTAGCCCCCAAACTACCGCCGAGTACCAAAATTGTCTTTTTGCGTGGATCTAACCCAAAGAACGTTAAAGCTTCTTCTCTTTTCCCTGCAATCGCTATAGACTCACGTCTTATTGGGTTCCCAGTGAGTAATACTTTCTCAGCAGGAAAAAATTGCTCCATCCCCTCATAGGCGACACATATCTTTGCTGCCTTTGCCCCAACTTTTTTATTGGTCACACCTGCATAGGAATTTTGTTCCTGCACAACAGTTGGCACGCCCAATTTATTCGCCATCATTAACAAAGGTCCGGAGGCAAAGCCGCCTACACCTACAGCCACATCCGGTCTAAAATCCTTAATTACACTTTTTGCCATATTCAAGCTTTTCATAAGTTTAAACGGCAAAAAGATATTTTTCCACAGCTGTTTTCTATTGATCCCCTGGATATCAAGTCCAATAATTTGATAACCGGCAGCTGGCACTTTATCCATTTCCATCCGGCCATTGGCACCCACAAATAGAATTTCATTTGCAGGATCCATTGCCTTCAGTGCATTTGCAATTGAAATCGCCGGAAAGATATGTCCTCCGGTTCCACCACCACTAATAATTACACGAATTGCCATGCTTAATTTTTTATTATGCTGGAATTGATCCTATAACCACTTTTTTCGGTTTAGGCTTTTCATCCAGCTCTTCTTTACCTTTTAATTCTTCAATATTTCTGCTCACACTCAGGATAATTCCTAAAGCGACACTCGTAAATAAAATAGATGTTCCTCCCATACTCACTAGTGGAAGCGGGACCCCAGTAACTGGTCCTAAGCCTACAGCAACAGCCATATTTGCTAGGGCCTGAATCGTCAAACTAAATCCCAAACCCGCTGCCAGAAAAGTACCGAAAGCTTTGGGACTCATCGTGACAATACGTATACATCGATACATAAAGGCGAGATATAGAAATAGCAGTATTACCCCACCGACTGTCCCGTATTCCTCTATAATAATAGCATATATAAAATCTGAGTAAGGATGCGGCAACACATTACGCTGCACGCTATTTCCAGGTCCTTTTCCAAAAAGCCCTCCAGTTGCTATCGCAATTTTCGCATTGTTTGCCTGATAATTTTTATCATCTTGGAAGGATACCGATTTCTCCACTTTTTCAGTATGAAAAAAAGATTTTACCCGACTGATATAGGTTGCCCTACGTGGACCAAAGAAGATAACCATCATTAGGAGAACACCGCCACCACAACAGACAATTGCAATTTGTTTAAAACTAATACGACCGATCAACAGCAATAAAACACTAACTCCAAACAACATTAATGCCGTAGATAAGTTGGCCAAGGCAATCAGAATAAACACACCACATACCGAGCCCATAATAGGTAAGAACGACTTTTTTACATCTTTAATCTCTTCCTGTTTCCGGGATAACATCCGTGCTAGAAAGACGATGAGAGACAACTTTGCTAAATCTGAAGTCTGAAAAGTTAAACCGATACCTGGAATAGTCAACCAACGACTAGCCTCGTTAACTTTGCTACCAAACAATAAGGTAAACAGCAATAGGGGAATTGTAATGCCCATCATTATTTTGGATATACCAGCGTAATACCGATAATCCAATTTATGGGAAAGATACATGAGGATAAACCCAATGGCGATAATAGAGAAGTGCTTTAACAAATACATTTCTGTTCCCTTCCCTTCTTTATACGCCAATGTACCCACCGAACTGTATACAGCCAAGAGTGACCATCCCGATAAGATAATCACAATGATCCATATCCATCGATCACCCTTCAATTTAGACATTATATTCTGTAGCATATCCTTCCTCCTCTTATTGGGTTACACCATTTATAATTCCATTACAGCCGCTTTAAATTTATCGCCACGATCTTCATAGTTTTTGAACCAATCAAAACTAGCACAAGCAGGAGACAATAAGACGGTATCACCTTTTTGGGCCAGGTGTGAAGACAATACCACGGCATCTTGCATGGAGGTACTGTTGACAATAATCTCCACATCTTGTTCAAATGCTTTATGAATTGCTGCCGTATCTTTTCCCAAACAAACAATAGCGCGTACTTTGTCTTTGACCAAATCAGCAAGCATACTGTAATCATTTCCCTTATCTACACCACCTAATAACAATACGATTGGTGTAGAGAAACTTTCCAAAGCATACCATACCGAATTTACATTCGTTGCCTTTGAATCGTTAATGTAATTCACACCGCCGATACAGGCTACATGTTCCAGGCGATGTGGAATATTCACATACGAGCCCATGCTCTCTTTCATCACTTGATTTCTCAATTCCTGCACTTTCGCAATTAACCCAGAAGCCATGCTATTATAAATATTATGCTTCCCCTGCAATGACAATTCCTCAGCTCTCATAGTGAATGTATCGTTATTTGGTGTATTAATAATTATTGTTTTATTGGCATTTAAATAAGCGCCCAATTCAACAAGTTGTTCCTGTGTAAAAGGCAAATAGGTCCCTTTACTATGATGTCTTTCCAATCCTTTAATTGTTTCTGGATCGTCCAGACAGTATATAAAATAATCGTTCTCCGTTTGATTCTGAATCATCCTGAATTTTGAATCCACATAATTTTCCATTTTATGGTCATAGCGATCCAAATGATCAGGCGTAATATTCAATATAACAGCAACATCTGCTCTAAAATGATACATATCATCCAGCATAAAGCTTGATATTTCCAAGACATAGCAATCAAACTGTTCTTTAGCTACCTGAAGCGCAAAGCTCTTTCCGATATTACCGGCCAATCCCACATTCAAGCCGCCATGCTTAAGCATTTCATAAGTCAACATCGTCGTCGTAGACTTTCCGTTTGATCCTGTAATACAGATTAACTTTGCGTCGGTGTATTGTGCAGCAAATTCAATTTCTGCAATCACGGGTATATTCTTTGCTTTCAGAGCGACCACCAAAGGCACCGTCTCTGGAATACCGGGGCTCTTCACAACCAAAGCGGCATTCAAAATCCGTTCTTCATCGTGGTTACCTTCTTCAAAAGCTATTCCCTCGGCTTTCAATTGTTCCTTATAGTGGTCCGCAATCAGTCCTTTATCTGATACAAATACATCAAATCCCTTTTCTTTTCCAAGAATAGCCGTTCCAACACCGCTTTCGCCGGCGCCTAAAATGACCAAACGTCCAGATTGAGGATAATATATTGTTGCAATGTTTGACATCATTATCTAATTTTCAATGTTACAATAGTAAGAATGGCCAATATGATTCCTACAATAACAAAACGTGTTACAATTTTCGCTTCGTGATACCCCTTCTTCTGAAAATGGTGATGTAATGGCGACATCAAAAAGATCCGTCTACCCTCACCATATTTCTTCTTCGTGTATTTGAAATACGACACTTGAAGAATAACCGACAGGTTTTCCAACAGAAATACACCACATAAAATCGGAATCAACAGTTCTTTCCGAATCAGGATAGCAAAAGCAGCAATTATACCTCCTATTGCCAAACTTCCCGTATCACCCATAAAAACCTGTGCAGGATACGTGTTATACCATAAGAAACCTACGCAAGCCCCCACAAATGCCCCGGCGAAAATCACGAGTTCTCCGGAATTGGGGATATACATAATATTGAGGTAATCTGAAAAGATTACGTTACCTGACACGTACGCCAAAATGGCTAAAGTAACACCAATGATAGCGGATGTACTCGTGGCTAAACCATCGATACCGTCCGTAATATTTGCGCCGTTTGAAACTGCCGTAACGATAAAAATAACGACAACTAAAAAGACGACGAAAGTCAGATAATCGCTCTGTAGTCCGAATATTTTAAACACCTTAGCATAATCAAACTCGTTATTTTTATAAAACGGAATATTTGTCTTAGATGATTTCACGTTTTCAGCATAGGTCTTCTCACCTGTGCCTTCATTGATAACCACTTCAACGGGCTTGGTAGAGGTTGGTTTATCCACCCCTTTTCGAACAACGATATCCGGATGAAAGTACATCGTACAAGCAATTATGGCTCCCAAGCCAACTTGTCCAACAACCTTAAACTTACCAGCTAGGCCCTCTTTATTATGTCTAAAAACCTTTATATAATCATCTAAAAATCCAATTGCACCCATCCAAAGTGTTGTCACGATCATGATAATCACATAGATATTCGTCAATTTTGCAAATAACAAGGTCGGGATAAGGATACCTGCAATGATGATGATCCCACCCATCGTTGGCGTACCAGCTTTCTTTTTTTCTCCTTCAAGCCCCAAATCACGAATTGTCTCTCCAACTTGCTTATTATGCAAGAATTGAATCAATTTTCCCCCAAAAACCGTGGTAATAATCAATGAAGCGATTACAGCCATAGATGTCCGAAAGGAGATGTATTGAAACAAACCTCCTCCAGGTATATGAATATATTCGCTAAGCCACGTAAAAAGATGGTACAACATATTTCTATTGTTCGTTAAATGTATTCTCTAAAACTTCTTTATCATCAAAATGATGTTTCACACCATTTACATCTTGATATTTCTCATGCCCTTTTCCTGCCACTAGGATAATATCTCCCGGATTAGCCAGCTGATATGCTGTGCGTATGGCTTCTTTACGATCCGCTATAGAAAGCGTCTTCGCCTTTTGGTCTGCTGCCACACCAGCCTCGATATCTCTAATAATCTGATAAGGATCTTCCGTCCGCGGATTATCAGATGTAATTAAAAAACGGTCACTATAACGCAGAGCCGCCTCTGCCATTTCAGGTCTTTTGGTCTTATCCCGATCGCCGCCGCATCCTAACACCGTAATGATTTTTTGCTCTGGGCGTCGCAATGAACTTATAGTCTTCAACACATTTTCAATCGCATCAGGTGTATGCGCGTAGTCTACAATTCCAAAAACACCCGAAGCCGATTTCATCGTTTCAAATCGTCCTTCTGCTCCTTTCAAGGTACTAAGTGCGGTCAACACTTTCACCGTTTCCTGCTCAAGCAAGATAGCGGCAGCATAAACCGCCAAAAGGTTATATGCATTGAAATCGCCGATCAATTTCACCCATACTTCCTGTCCGTCAACACTCATCAACATACCATCGAAATGGCTTTCGATCACCTTTGCTTTAAAATCTGCACCAGAACGCAAGCCATAGCTTTTCCGATGTGCCACTGTATTTTGAAGCATGACCTGGCCATTTCTATCGTCAGCATTCGTCAAAGCAAAAGCATTCGCATCCAAATCATCAAAAAACTTCTTTTTCGCTTTAATATAGTTATCAAAAGTTTTATGAAAATCAAGGTGATCATGCGTAATATTTGTGAATATTGCACCCGCAAACACCAAGCCTGCAATACGTTCCTGAACGACAGCATGTGAACTAACCTCCATAAATGCATAGTCACAGCCATCATCAACCATATCCCGTAACAATTTGTTCAATTGAATGGGGTCTGGTGTTGTATGTGTTGCTGGTATAATCTTCGTTCCAATCTGGTTTTGCACCGTAGATAATAAGCCTACATGGTAGCCCAACTCAGTAAACAGCTGAAACAACAATGTAGCTACTGTCGTTTTACCATTTGTGCCGGTCACACCGACCAACTTCAGCTGTTCCGAAGGATTTCTGTAAAAATTAGCGGCAGCCACACCCAAAGCATATGCCGAATCGGCTACTAAAATATAGGCAACAGAGTCTAACGTCTCTTTTGGCAACTCCTCTACAATAACGGCTCTTGCTCCCGAAGTAATTGCCTTGTCTACAAACAAATGACCATCTGTTTGAACACCCCGCACTGCGATAAACAAACTTCCCAACTCCACTTTTCTGGAATCAAAGCACAAAGAGTGCACATCGACCTCTTCAAGGTTCCCTACAACCTGCTGTACAGGAATAGCATGCAATACTTTTTTTAAATCCATCATTACTTAAGTTCTAAATTTATCGCCGTTCCAAAAGCCAGTTTCTGTCCTGCAGCTAACGACTGCATTCCAACTCTTCCTTTTCCTGTCACGTGCGCTTTAAATCCTGCATTCTCCACAACATATAAAGCATCCATCAATCCCATTCCGACAACA
Organism: uncultured Sphingobacterium sp.; assembly: GCF_964277905.1. NCBI lineage: Bacteria > Pseudomonadati > Bacteroidota > Sphingobacteriia > Sphingobacteriales > Sphingobacteriaceae > Sphingobacterium > uncultured Sphingobacterium sp. The sequence continues at coordinate 134,012 of NZ_CAXYKD010000030.1, read as the reverse complement.
TTTGGAACGATTCCTTCTTTATATTTTAAATCTATGAATGGTACGCCTCGTGTCGAGGTATCCACCTCTCCCCGCGCAATCGTATCCCAATTCACGGTATTAATCCCCAATTTATCGTACACTTTTTTACTAGCTTCCTTCGACCCCTGCAAAGTCAATGGCATTCTTCCGCCCACATTGACTGCTTTAAACGTCTTTTTCCCCTCCATCTCCATATCGTTTGCATATACCATGTCTGCAAGCTCTTTAAATACAGGACCTGCAATCGATGCACCATAATATCCATTTCTCGGATTACGAATCACGACAATAATGGAATATTTTGGATCTTCAGCTGGAAAATACCCAGCGAATGAAGATTGATATCGTCTAGCACCGTACCCTCTCGAGCCATCAGCCATCTGTGCTGTACCTGTTTTACCACCAGAACTATACAATGGACTAGCAACACTTCTACCTGTCCCTTCAGTCATAACACCTTCCATCATTCCCCGCACCTCTGCTAAAGCATGATCCGAGGCGATCTTTTCGTTAATGACTTTCGCTTGAAACGTTTGAATTGTATTTCCTAAATGCCGAATTTCTTTAACAAATAGCGGCGCTATCAACTTACCATTATTTGCGACAGCATTATAAAATGTCAACGTTTGCAATGGCGTAATTTTCATTTCATAGCCGTAAGCCATCTGTACCAGCGACAACCCACTCCAGCTTTTACTTTTCGAAGATTTCACCAAGGGTACCCCTTCACCCGGAATCTGCAGATCTAGCGTTTTTCCAAAACCAAAAGAATGCAGTTTTGATGTAAACTGATCTGGGTTATCTTTATAAGCCTGATAAACAAACTTAGTAACACCCACATTCGACGATTCCTCAAAGGCCCTTTTCGCAGAAATTATAGACTTCTTAGGTGCATGTGAATCACGAATGGTATGCTTGTAAATTGGCCAATTACCATTACCAATATTCACCGTTGTACTCGAGTCTATTTTCTTATCATCAATCAAAGCCAAATAAGAAGCCAACTTAAATGTTGAACCTGGATCTGCACTTTGCGCAATCGCAAGATTGAACTTTTCACGATAGACCCCATCTTTATCACGCATAAAATTTGCCACCGCACGCACCTCTCCTGTTTTCACCTCCATCATCACAACACAGCCCTCATCCGCGTTACTCGTAATCATCTGCTTCTCCAGGGCCCTTTGCGCCATATCCTGCATATTCACATCAATGGTCGAGATAATATCAGACCCATCAACCGGGGCAACCTCAATATCTTTGTTGACAGGAATCCATACCCCACCGGCAATACGCTGCATTAACCTCTTCCCGCTTTTTCCGTCGATATATTCTCCATACGCACCTTCCAGTCCAACATGAATATCTTCTTTCACATTTTTATAACCGATGGTTCTCGCAGCGAGATTGACAAAAGGTAAAATGCGCTTATTCTGCCTATCAGTAATCAAACAACTTGGAAAACGTTCCTTGTTGACACGAGCAGATTTCAGTAAAGGAAATTGTTTTAACCGTTTTAAATCCTGATGTGACACATTACGTTTGAGCAACAAGTAGCGTTGTTTTTTATTGCGCGCCTGTTTTAATAATGTCAAATACTGCCGCGATGATTTATCTTTAAAAAAATCAGCAAGTTTAATAGCCAAGGAGTCAACTTTCAAATTGAAATACTCTTCACCCTCTTCCGGAATAGCCATTGCATCAAAACGAAGCTCATATTCAGGCACTGATGTAGCCAACAAGCTTCCGTCATTTGAATAGATATTACCACGAGCAGCCTCCACCTCTCGTTCCTGAATAGAAAGGCTATCCGCTAAAGCTTTCCAATGCTCTCCATCGACATACTGCAACTTTGTCATTTTTCCAAATACCAAAAACGCAAGTAGTACGATAAGCCCAAAAGCAAAATAGACACGAACAAGAATCGTATTTCTGATACTCATAACTCTTCCTATTTATCTTCCTTATTCTCTATAACTTCAACTTTGATCGGTGGCTCCACACGCTCTTTCAATCCCAGCGAATCTACACGTTTGGCAATTTCTGTCTGTGTAGACATTTTCATCAGTTCGGCGGAGAGCGATTTATGATCCCAGCCCAATTCCTTCACCTCTTTACTCACTTTATCGATACTCCGAATAGTTCGCTCTGCAAAATGACGATTGGAAATATACAACAACATCAGAAAAGCGATAAAGGCTCCAAACGGCAAGTACTGCAATATTTTATTTAACGAAAGGTCTCCAACGGTAAAAAGCGTTTTAATAAACGCTTCTGTTTGTTCCGCCTTTTCTTCGACAGTTTCTTGTAGTTCCTCCTGAACTTCTTCACTCAATTCTTTCTGTCTTATCGTATTTCTGCTCATCCTCTCGCTCCATTTTTAAGACAAATCCAACTTTTCAGCAATACGCAGTTTCGCACTGCGCGATCTATTATTTACCGCCAACTCTTGCGCAGATGCCGTAATTGCTTTACGGCTCAACACATGAAATGGCTTAATTTCATTTCCAAAAAAATCCTTTTCAACTTCTCCTTTAAACTTTCCTTTGGCCATAAAATTTTTGACCAAACGATCCTCCAGAGAGTGATAGGACATCACCGCCAATCGACCTTCAACATGTAACACATCAACTGTTTGCAACAAAAATTCCTGTAAGGCTTCCAGCTCGCGATTCACTTCTATACGAAGCGCCTGAAATACCTGCGCATGATACTTATGTTCTTTACCTTTCGGAACCATCCGTTGAATCACCTCTTTCAATTCGGCAACAGTCTGGATTGGCTGTGCCAAACGTGCAGTAACAATTGTTTTCGCAAGCGACTTGGCATTCATGATTTCACCATACATCCCAAAAATGCGGTGAAGATCCTCCTCCGAATAGGTCGCCAAAAGTGACTTCGCATCTAAATCACCAACTTGATCCATACGCATATCCAGATCCGCGTCAAAGCGAATAGAAAACCCACGATCAGCCGCATCAAATTGATGCGAGGAAACACCTAAATCTGCCAAAATACCATCTACAGAACGTACTCCTTCCAACCGAAGGCTATTCTTTAAAAACCTAAAGTTTTGATGTATCAATGTAAAACGAGGATCGTCAATTGCATTCTCCAATGCATCGGGATCCTGATCAAAAGCAAACAGCTTCCCTTTTGGCCCCAATCTCTTCAAAATCTCCCGAGAATGACCACCACCACCAAAAGTTACATCCACATAGACACCATTCGGCTTAATAGCCAAAGCATCCATGCATTCTTGCAACATTACCGGAACATGATATACATTCTCCATACGCTTATAGTCCAAAATCAATATCCCCCATTACCTCTGCCGCCAAAGATGATATATCCTCTACTCCGCCATCACCCATCAATTCCTCATATCCTTCTTTTGACCAAACCTCAATCTTATTAAACTGACAAGCCAAAACCAATTCCGTGCTTATACCCGCAAATTCCAACAAACTTTTGGGTAACAAAACACGACCCGCAGCATCCAATGCCAATTCCGTAGCGCCACGCGTAAAAGCACGAACAAACGCCCGTACTTTAGGATCGAATTGATTCAATTTCGCCAGCTTAGCCGTCATCAAATCCCACTCTTCTCTTGGATAAAATACCAGATGTTTCTCAAAACCGCGATTCACTACAAGGCCATCCCGCTCTACATGAGGCATTTGCCTCTTGAGCGCAGCTGGCAACACCATTCTTCCTTTGGCGTCTAACTTGCATTCGAATTCTCCGATCAACTGAGTCATGTCGTCAATTATCCTATTCTAATTTAAATGTAAAAGTATACACTTTCTCCCACTTTCCCCCACTTTATCACATAAAAAAGTTTTCCACATCGACAAATAGCTACAACAAACAGAAGTACTCTTGGAATGAAACACACATAAAACCTTATTTACAAGCAGTTAAACCCCAATTTACCAGCAAAACAAACTATTACACGAGACACGATTTTTCGATCTTTTTTTTATCAAAATCAGAAATGAATTGTAAAAATTTCCTCTTTAGAAATTTAATTTTACCCAATTTTTCTCCCAAAAGGGGGAAAAGTGGGAGACAACAAAAACAGAAAGAAAAGATGTGGAAGAAAGTGGGAGAACGCTACTCAAATAACCTAAACAGAATTCGTTATTGTCGAGTAAAACCAATAATTTTGCGTCAAATATAATTTTCATAACGATATGCACAGAACACACACTTGTGGAGAATTAACACTAGCTGACTTAGGGAAAACGGTTACCCTAAGTGGATGGGTTCAAAAATCGCGCGATTTGGGCGGTATGACTTTCATCGATGTTAGAGACCGATATGGTATCACACAATTAACGTTCAATGCAGATGATGATGCTTCCTTGCGCGCAAGTGCCCGTGAGCTCGGAAGAGAATATGTCATCAAGGTAACCGGAGAAGTTATCGAACGCTCTAATAAAAATGCTAAAATCTCCACTGGAGACATTGAAATCAAGGTTTCAAATCTTGAAATATTAAATGCCGCTAAATTACCCCCTTTTACAATAGAAGATGAAACAGATGGTGGTGATGACATCAGAATGAAGTTCAGATACCTGGATTTGCGTCGTAACCCCGTACGTGAAAACCTTATTTTACGTCATAAGACCTCACAAGAGGTACGCCGTTATCTTGACTCCCAAAACTTCCTGGAAGTAGAAACTCCATACCTGATTAAATCAACTCCAGAGGGAGCACGCGACTTTGTCGTACCTTCCCGTATGAATCCTGGAGAATTTTATGCGTTACCGCAATCCCCACAGACCTTCAAACAATTATTGATGGTTTCAGGTTTTGATCGCTATTTTCAAATTGTAAAATGTTTTCGTGATGAAGATTTGCGTGCAGACCGTCAACCAGAATTCACGCAAATAGACTGTGAAATGTCTTTTGTAGAACAGGAAGATGTTCTAAATATCTTTGAAGGACTTGCAAAACATATCTTCAAAACAATCAAAGGTATCGACTTAGGTACTGTTCCGCGTATGACTTACGCAGATGCGATGCGCCTTTACGGATCAGACAAACCAGATATCCGTTTCGGAATGCAGTTTGTTGAACTAAACGAGGTTGCCAAAGGAAAAGGTTTCCCTGTATTTGATGCAGCAGAGTTAGTGGTTGGTATCAATGCGGAAAATTGTGCGCATTATACCAGAAAACAACTGGATGCATTGACAGATTTTATCAAACGTCCACAGATTGGTGCAACGGGCTTGGTATATGCGCGTGTGAATGAAGACGGTTCAGTCAAGTCGTCCGTCGATAAATTTTTCACGCCAGAACAACTGTCCACAATTGCAGAAGCGTTCCACGCGAAACCTGGCGACTTACTGTTAATTATGGCTGGTGGAACGGACAAAGTTCGCAAACAACTCAATGAATTACGCCTTGAAGTTGCGTCACAACTTGGTTTCCGCAACAAAGAAACCTTTGCTCCATTATGGGTCGTTGATTTCCCACTATTGGAATGGGACGAAGAAAGTGGCCGTTTCCATGCAATGCACCACCCATTCACTTCACCAAAACCGGAAGATATACCGCTTTTAGATACCAATCCCGGAGAAGTAAGGGCAAATGCCTATGACTTTGTTTTAAACGGTGTAGAAGTAGGTGGTGGATCAATCCGTATCCATGACAGAGAGCTTCAATCGCTCATGTTCAAACATTTAGGATTCAGTCCTGAAGAAGCAAAAAAACAATTTGGATTCCTTATGGAGGCCTTTACCTTCGGTGCTCCTCCACATGGCGGATTGGCTTTTGGTTTTGACCGACTAGTATCCTTATTGGCAGGTTTAGATTCTATCCGTGACGTCATTGCCTTCCCAAAAAACAACTCGGGAAGAGATGTTATGATTGACGCACCGTCAACCATTCACCAGGAGCAGCTGGACGAGCTAAGCTTAAATATTGCGATAAAAGCATAAATTATTTAACTCGATTTTCGAGAAACAATTTATTAACAGTATATTTAAAAGTTGGTAATTTTTACCAACTTTTTTTGTGAAAAATTAGCAGATTAGATGGCAGAGAGTACCGCTAATACGTTTATTAAGGAAAGTGCGCAAAAAGCATTTGACACCAAACACCGCGATATTATCAATTACAATATCGACAAATACAGCATGGCTTTCGAAAAAGGCAAGAGCAAATTTGCGGACCTTGAAAATAGCAAGATAAAAGCTAACCTGATCAAATGGAAGGTTATGGAAAATCTCGATCGCTATTTGTTGCAATTTGAAGCAAACTTCACGGCTCGAGGCGGAAAAGTAATCTGGGCCAATGATGCTACGGAAGCCTTGGACGAAATCTATTCGATCATTGCACGTAAAAAAGCAAAATCTGTCGTAAAGTCAAAATCGATGGCGACAGAAGAGATCGAGCTTAATCATTTTCTAGCCTCCAAAAATATTGAAGCCATAGAAACTGATCTTGGCGAATATATCATTCAGCTGCTGGATCAAAAACCTTATCATTTTGTTACGCCGGCCATGCATTTGAGCCTGGAAGATATCGCCAAGCTTTTTCACGAGAAATTTGACACACCGCTAGATGCGTCTGCGGAGCAACTTACAATGAAGGCCCGTGAATTACTTCGAGATCGCTACCTATCGGCAGAAATTGGGATTACCGGAGCCAATTTCTTAATTGCCGAAACTGGAAGTATAGCAATTACCGAAAATGAAGGAAACGCCCGATTGACATCGACCTTCCCCAAAACACATATTGCCGTCGTTGGAATAGAAAAAATCATTCCCAACGTACAAGATTTAGAAGTCTTTTGGCCACTCCTATCCACACATGGCACGGGTCAAAATCTAACGGTATACAATACGCTACTCACTGGGCCAAAACAGCCTTATGAATCAGATGGCCCCGAAGAAATGTATGTTATACTGCTTGACAATGGCCGCAGCAAGCTATTAGCCCAAAAAGAACAACGTCAGGGTTTGTACTGCATCCGTTGTGGCGCCTGTCTGAATGTATGTCCAATCTACCAGAACATCGGTGGACATACCTATGAAACGACTTATCAGGGCCCAATTGGATCGCTCATATCGCCACATTTAAATGGCATGAAAGAATTCAAACACCTAAGCTACGCTTCCACACTCTGTGGAAAATGTACAGAGGTCTGCCCCGTTGGTATTGACATACAGCGCATGCTTCTCGTCAACAGAAAAGATTCAGTTGATCAGGGGCTGGCAACAAAAACGGAACAAAAAGTATGGCAGTGGTTCACCTACGGGATAATGCGAAGAAAACTAATCGATTTTTTTGGTGGGAAATTCAAAAATTTCTTCCTCAAAAAACTCTTTCAGAAAACCTGGGGAGATCAACGGGAACTACCCAAATTGGCCGACAAATCTTTCTCCAAACAATGGAAAGAACATCAAAAAAATAAAGAATAACAAAAAAGTGGCATTAGACGATCAAACTAATGCCACTTTTTTTGTTAGCTTCGCTCCCAAACCTCAATACAAATGACTTCTGAAAATACAAAAACTTATCTTCCCTGGATTGATTTCTTACGTATTCTTGCCTGCTTTATGGTACTCATATCCCATAGCTGCGACGCCTTTGTCGGAACATTTGACAACAGCAGCACCTTTCACCAAGGTGTGTTCTGGGGAAGTATTGTTCGCGCCTGTGTCCCCTTATTTGCGATGATGTCAGGTATACTCCTATTTCCCGTTAAAACCGATCTGGCTACCTTTTATAAAAAGAGAATCGGAAGAATAATTGTCCCACTTATCTTTTGGTCAATTGTATTGCCAATAGCTTTTTTTGTATACCTGAACTTTATTAAAAGTAGTCCCAGTGCTTTGATCGATATGAATAATTTTACGATGCAAGCAACGATTACAAAAATTTATACAGCAATCTTTAATTTTAACTACGATACTACCCCTCTTTGGTACATGTACATGTTAATTGGTCTATACCTCATCATACCTATCATTGGCAGCTGGTTGAATCAGGCAACAAAAAAAGACATTCAATATTTTCTTGCATTCTGGATAGTCACACTCCTCATTCCATACATAAAAATGATAGCTCCAACATTGGGATATGCGGGCAACTATGACCAAATGGGGATCTGGGGAGTCTGTAACTGGAATGAATTTGGCACCTTCTACTATTTTTCAGGTTTTCTGGGTTACATTGTGTTGGCTTATTATCTGGTCAACTATCCTTTTCAATGGTCTATCACCAAGACCATAGCGATTGCCTTACCTTTATTTATTGTTGGATTTTTAGCCACATTTTTTGGCTTCTTGGCGACCCAAAAATACTATCCAGGAAATTATGCCAATCTCGAGGTTATCTGGTATTTCTGTAATATCAACGTAGCGTTCATGACCATTGCTATTTTTCTTGTCGTTCAAAAGCTGAAGATACCCGAATCTAAATGGATAAAACGTCTTTCATCAGCCACTTTTGGTATTTACTTAGCGCATTTTATCATTGTTCAAGCACTGACAGACATCTTCCTGCCTATTCCTAATCTTCCAGCCACATTGAAAATCCTCTCCATAGCGATTTTAGGTTTCAGCTTAAGTTTTCTGATCACCAAGCTGATGGATAGTAATTCAATAACAAGAAGGTTTATCAAATAAGCGCATCCTGATGGGAATACCGAAGCATTTTGCAATCGTGTAACCTTTGAGCTAGACAAAACACGTCGAACAAATGATGAGCTTAGGTATTAAGCATGAGCTTACATAAATAAGAAAGAGGGAACCAACGGTTCCCTCCTCTACTAACACTCACCAATATTTAATATGAAAACTATCCTTGTTTAATTTTTACGATGCTTTTACGTCTGCCTCATTTGTTTTAGTTACTTCACCTTTTTTAAAGTCTTTTCTTTTTAGCTGTCTGTCTTTTTTCCAATGTTCTTTGTGCATTTTACGATTTTCAGCGTAGGAATCCTTTAACGTTTTTTGTTGCTCTGGAGTTAACATTCCCATCATTTTTTCATGCTCTGCCACACGTTGTTTTTTCATTTTTGATCGATGTTCCTGACGTTCAGCAGCCATTTTTTGATGGTCTTTTGCTTGCTTCAAATTAAAGGCATAGATATCTTTACGCTGTTTATCTGTAAATTTCAATTTTTGATCCATGCGATCAGTTTTCATCTTAGCAACTTCCTCTGGAGTTTTATTTTTAAAACCATCGCGCATTCTTCCCATTTTATGTTTATGCACGGAAGTTTGCATTTCTTTCATTTCTGGTTTAACATCTTTTTTTTCTTGAGCGAAACCGGCTAACATCAATCCAGATAATGCCAAACTTAACATCAACTTTTTCATTTCTTTATTTTTTTATAAAACCAACAATCATTCTTTTTAATAAGTACTCTTTTTCAGCTTATTTATCAGTAAGAGTGCTCTTGGCTATCGAAAGTTTAATTGATGATCTGTTAAATAAAGTTAAGAAGCATTTATTGTGAGACAGCACTTAAACGGATCGGTAAAGTATACGCTACACGCACTTTAAGTCCATTTTGTACCCCTGGTTTCCATTTTTTCGCTTTCTTCAATAAGTTTATAGCAGCATCTCCCGTACCAAATTTCATATCACGTTTAACAGCAATATCTGTCAGTGATCCATCTTTTTCAACGACAAAAGAAACTTCTATAACACCAGATACCCCTTGATCCAAAGCCTGTTGTGGAAAGTTATAATTCTCGGCGATCCACTTCATAAAGGCAGGCAGTCCCCCTACAGGTGTTGGCATAATTTCTACTGATGTAAATGTACTGTTAGAATTATCATCAGTTCCGCCTCCGGATAATGAACCATCTTTAGAACCAGTAATATCACCATCTCTTTTTGAAGAACCAAATTCACCACGCGCAATATATGTTCCCGATGGACTTGCTTTTAATGTGATCCTTGAGGTCATTGTATTGGGATTTTTCAACTCATCCTGACTCACAAGTTCTTCCGTAACTTGATTTGCTTTCGCCACTTTTATATCAGGCATTCTAACCAGATCAAATTTGGATACATCTTGGGCAACCTGCTGCGGGGCTTTCTCCTTCATCATGACAGGTTCTTCAGGAACCTCTTCTTTCTCCTCTACCTTCTTTTGAATTTCTTCCAGCATGTCGGGCCCAATATCTTGTACTGTATAAATCACGGGCGGAACAGTTTGCTTAAAATATTTATTATATGCATAGGATCCTGCGATCAGCAAAACTGCAAAAGAAACAACAATTCCCAAACCCACATTTGTTGCTTTATCAGAGAGATTTCGCAACTCGTAAGCACCATACATTTTGTTACGACCAGCAAAAATAACGTCCAGCCATTCTTTGCAGTAGATATTCAATTTAGAGTTCATCATAACATTAAAGTTTAAATCTTTTCATTATGATGAGCGAAAGCCTTATATTTCACAAAAAAATTCAAAATACTTATGAAGTCACTTTTTTCAGCTATTTTTCTACTTACATTATATGCTTGTGGTAACAATCAAAATCAATCCAAGACTGCAATTAAGCATGAAAATAAGGAAGAGACAATTTCGCCATATTTTGGTTTTTTAAACCAGCAAAAGGACTCACTAATCGCTCTTCCTATGGATCAAGCAATGGAGGGTCCGGAAAAATATAATTATGTCATTGTGGAAAACCAAGTTAGCCCCCTTGAGTTTGTTCAGAATAAAATGGATAACAAAGAGAGTAACGGAAGACAGACCGCGCAGAACTTCGCGAATAGTGAAGGTTCGTTATTTAAAATTAGTGACGCAATTAAATCAGGCGAATTTGGCATGCTTGTCAACAAGGCTTTTTTAGATCAGTACAAAATTGAGCAGTTTACAAAAGTTCAAAAAGAAACATCTTCAGCGATTAAGGAGCAGCTTGAGAAGAAATACAATAGGAAGATTAATAAAAGTACGACAGTTGCCATCCTCAGTGATCAGTCTGAGTTTAATCTTACGGTATTTGAAAATCAACAAGATTCTGCTTTAGCTGTATTTTCCTACGCAAAGGACGAACAGCTGATCAATTTGGATTTCCCGGCTTTATACGATGATATCAGCACTTGGCGTGTTGATGATGGCGGTCAGTTTGACAACGAGGCTTTTCAGATACTAACAGTATTGCGTTCTGAGCAAGGAATTAGTTTTATCAGTATCTTTTGGGGTGCTGAGGGGTATGAACTGAACTTTTACCAGCCGAAGAAAAACTTATTTACCTCTATGGCACAGGCCTATGGGTATAGTTCCCCTTTATAAAATAAAGAATTTTAAGTTTCCCCAGTACAAAAGGACAGTGCCCGGGGAAACTCAAGATTTCAATAGTTGCTACAGGTGCATCCTAGCCATAGGAGCGACGTCCTGACCTACAAAATCTTTCTTTAGAAATTTATGATAGCCCGCAATGGCAATCATCGCTGCATTATCCGTACAGTATTCAAATTTTGGTATGAAGACCCGCCATTTGTATTTCTCCCCCATTTCAATTAAGCTCTGTCTCAGGCCAGAATTAGCCGAAACGCCACCTGCAATGGCAATATCCTTTACCCCTGTCTCCTTTGCCGCTTTCTTTAATTTATTCAGCAGGATTGATACAATACGGGATTGCACGCTAGCACATAAGTCGGCCATATTGTGGGTCAGAAAATCCGGGTTCTGCTTCAATTGATCTTGGACCAAATATAATATCGCGGTCTTCAATCCTGAAAAGCTAAAATTTAAACCAGGGATCTGTGGTTCAGGAAGCCGATAAGCTGCCGGATTACCTTCTTTTGCAAATTTATCGATGAGCGGTCCACCGGGATAAGGAAGATTCAGGATTTTAGCTGTTTTATCAAAAGCCTCCCCTGCCGCGTCATCCAATGTTTCTCCCAAAAGTTCCATTTCAAAATAATCTTTCACCAACACAATTTGCGTATGACCACCAGACACAGTAAGACATAAAAACGGAAAACTAGGCTTCGGATCCTCAATAAAATGAGCCAGGATATGCGCCTGCATATGGTTTATATCAATTAAAGGAATATTCTGTGCGAGTGCAAATGATTTTGCAAAAGATGTTCCCACCAAAAGTGCACCTAATAATCCGGGTCCCCGCGTAAAACTCACTGCATCTATTTGATTTTTGCTTACTTTTGCTTGACGAATGGCTTCTTCCACTGTTGGAATAATATTTTGTTGATGAGCACGTGAAGCGAGCTCGGGAATCACTCCACCATATTTTGCGTGGATTGCCTGAGTTGCAATAACATTTGAATGAATTTCACCGTTAATACAGATAGAAGCGGAGGTTTCATCACAAGAGGATTCAATCCCTAAAATAATAGCCATAGCTTGAGGTAATAAATTTTAATACAAAAGTATCAAAAAAATAATTAAAATAGTGTCAATAGTCCTTGGTAGTATATTCATTATACTGCTTGCATTGGCGTTATCACTACAGTTGAAACCGGTACAAAATTATGTTGCACAAAAAGCTGTAGACTATTTATCCAACGAACTAAACACTAAAATAAACCTCAAAAGCATCTATTTCAAACCTTTTAAATCTATTGTAGTAGAAGATTTTCAACTCTATAGTCCAGAGGGAAAAGAAATATTAAAATCAGGAAGGTTAGAAGCCAACGTCAACCTTTCTCAGTTCATTGAACTGAACAAGATTGTGATCAACAAACTAACCATTGAGGATACCCAAGCTACTTTTGAGCAATTCCAGGATAGCTCAAATATGTCATTCTTAATTCGTTATTTTAACCCGCCTAAGAAAGAAAAAAAGAAAAGTTCAAAAAAAATCATCTTCGATATAAAGGAACTTGTTATTAAGAACAATGCGTTTAACTATGTTAACCATAGACGCAAACATTACAATAAAGTGGTCGACTTTGGAGATTTAGGGATTTCCAAACTTAACGCCCATTTTGATAAGATAAAAATCGATTCTAATCAAATTTCAGCGAACATCAAGACATTCAATCTTCGCGAAAAGAAGGGTTTAGAGATCAAAGGCCTTCTTGCCCAAACGAAGGTAAGCAATACAAGCATCGAACTCAGTGAGCTTATGCTAGCCACCAATCGTTCTACATTCAAAAATTACATCAAACTCAGCTACAACAGCTTTGACGATTTTTCGGACTTTATCAATAAAGTTCATGTAAAACTTCGTGCACGGGACTCCCGTATTCACTCTGAGGATATTGCTTTCTTTTCCTCGCCTATGCACCAAGTCAAATTTGACGTCAATATCAAGCGGGCAAATCTAGAAGGAACTGTATCTTCCATCAACGCATCACAGGTCGATTTAACAATCGGAAAAAAAACGAGTTTAGCAGGTGACCTTCAGATTATCGGTCTACCAGATATCGACAAAACTAAATTTATTGTTCCCAGTATAGCAATTTCTTCTGAGCACAAAGACTTAAATGCTGTTATTACAGATCTCGGAAATCTAAAAAATTTCAAACTTCCTGAAATTGTCCAGATCTTCGACAAATTTTCATTCAAAGGCAGCCTAAATGGATTATACAATAAATTTAAGACAAAGGGAGTTTTCACGACTGCGATCGGGAATGTGGAGACTGATGCCTTACTGGATATCCAGAAGGAAATAAAATATGCGGGCAATTTTCAATCTAAAAAGTTCGATGTAGGTACGATAACAAAATTAAAAGATCTGGGAGCAACAGGCTTCAATTTACAGGTTGACGGAACAGGTACCGATCCTAAGAAAATGAGCCTAAAGATAAAAGGAGATCTCAGTAATTTCAATTACAAGAATTACAGTTATCAACATATACAAATTGAAGGAAATACAGATAAACAATTAATTCTTGCTTCAGGGCAAATATATGATCCAAATTTAAAACTACAGTTTACCACAGATATCGATTGGTCTGTCAAACCCAACTATCACCTGGATGCTGATATCCAACAAGCTAATTTAAAAAAACTCAACTTCTTTCAGGGAGATTCCATCAACATTATTAACACGAAATTCCACACCAGTTTAATTGGGGACAACATCAATAATATTACCGGTGAATTTAAATCAGACAGTATCAATTTCACTTCCTCTAAGGGCCAATTCGTCATCCGCGACATCAATTTCCTTGCCGAAGGAGATGAAAATGCACGCTCCCTTACCTTGCAGTCAGCTATCGGACACATTGATCTCAAAGGAAGAATAGACCTCAATACAATTGTTCCTTATTTTAAAGCTTTAGCCATGCGCTACGCTCCCGCAATCGGGTTTGAAAACAACATTTTTAATCGCCAGGACTTTGACCTGAATATTAATATCACTTCTTTTAAGCCGATCGCAACATTCTTTCGAAAGGATATCGCATTAGACAGCGGAGCAACGCTCAATGCAAAATTTGAAAGCGAAAAACAAACGGCTAGTTTTAATTTTTACGCACCCGAATTCAAGTACAATGGTATTCGGCTAACTCACCTGATTGTCGATCAAAATGCCAATTTGAAGAATATGGAATTGCAGACCTCCATCGATCGCATAAATTTTACCGACAGTACCTATATTAAAAACGTCAATATTTCAAACACCTTGGCAAACGACAGTTTACAATTTAACATCAAAATGTCGGAACTTGAAGCAAGCAATAGTCTGGATCTTAATGGTGTCATACGCTTTGCCCATGCCAAACCTGCCTATATCAATTTCTACCCATCGAATATCTTAATCAACAGAGAGCGATGGCTTGTCAATAATGATGCACAATTGAAAATATCGAAAGGAAAATGGTACTTTGAAAAACTGACACTGAGTCATGACGAACAAAAAGTCCACATCGATGGCATCCTGTCCAACGAAGTCAGTGATCAGATCAATCTCAAATTTCAGGACTTTAATCTTACATCCTTAAATGGTATTACCAAGCCACATGGCATCAATCTCTCCGGCAACTTAAACGGAAATATTGAAGTTAATTCTGTATTCAAAGCTCCATTTGTTGTAGCCAATATAAAAACTTCACCTATCCTCTATAACAATATTCCCATCGGCTCACTAGCCCTGAGTGCCAACTACGACCCCGAGAATCAACTGGTAAAACTAGACAGCAAGATAGAGGAAGGAAATAAATTAATTCAGTTACAAGGTTCCTATAACCATTTAAGTGAAAACAATAAGCTTAATCTCAAAGCTAAACTCGTAAACACAGATGTGTTTGTTTTCCAGCCCTTTTTACGAAGCCTGGTATCCAATATTCAGGGCAAGGTCAATGCAGACCTCGATATCGAAGGCGATATCCTGAACCCCAAAATTACAGGTTCCGGAAAATTGGATAATGCTTCGATGGTCATCAATTACCTCAAAACACCCTACCGCCTTTCTGACGAAATTGCAGTTACCAATAACCGAATTTTTCTCACAGGGCTAAAAGTATACGATCCCAAAAACAATGTAGCAACCATTGATGGCGTTGTAGATCTCAACAAATTGAGTGATCCCGATATCGATGTAACTGCAGAAACGAAGAATTTCCTGGTATTAAATACCACTATAAAGGACAATAATGTATATTATGGCACTGCTTACGCTTCGGGCACTTTTCAGTTTAAAGGATTAACTTCGGCCATGAACATCAATATCCGTGCTAAATCCGAAGAAAATACAGTTATCAATATCCCTTTCAATAGCGCCAGTACAATCTCAGATACCGACTTTATCTACTTTATTGAGAAAGACTCGACCAAAACAAAGAAAAATGCTAAAAAACGAGATTTCAACGGTCTGACGATGAATATGGACCTCTTGATCAACCCGAATGCAGAAATAAATCTATTCTCCAGTATGGGCGAATTATCAGGAAGGGGAAACAGCAATCTCAACATGCGGATATCTTCATTGGGAGATTTTGAAATGTTTGGGGATTTTATCATAAACAGTGGAAAATTCAATTTCACCGCCCAAGATTACATCAACAAGATTTTTGATCTCAAAGAGGGCGGTACCGTACGTTGGGCAGGAAACCCAACCGAAGCGAATATTAATATCAATGCCATCTACCAACAAAGAACAAGCTTAGCGCCTTTGTACAATGCCGCAGGCCGGGAAGAAAACCCCGAGCGTGTATTGGCACAGGCCGACATGATCCTAAAAGGGCAGTTAAGTCAGCCGGAAATCACGTTTGATATCAACTTTCCACAAAACCCCGGGGTTAAGGATGAACTACAAGGATACTTTTCCGATGCCAACAATGTCAATCAACAAGCGCTTAGCCTCATCGTGAGACGTAGTTTTACACCTGGTACACAAACAGACTTCGGTAAAGAAGTAAACAATACCTTGTTATCTGCGGGAACTGAAATAGCGTTCAACCAGATCAACAACATCATAGCCCAATCGCTTAACATCAATTTCTTTGATATTAATATCAAATCTTTAAATGATGCATCTGCCTCACTACGTCTATTCAACGACAGGCTTGTTTTGACGGGAGGTATCTCCGACCGTAGAAGTCAGGCTCTAACGGATTTGAATGTATTTTCAGATCGGGTCTCAACCGATGCCGAGGCTATGTTTTATTTAAGAAAAGATGGACGCTTGGTCCTACGTGCTTCCAATCGCCTAAATACACGTAACTTTCTTCTTAGCCCCAATGACGGCGAATATATTAGTGCTTTCGGACTACTCTATCGGCAGGAATTCAACACCTTCTCGGAGTTCTTGAAAAGGCTATTCCCTTTTGGCAAGAAGACGACTACGACAGCTCCTGCTGAAACAAAGAAAAGCAAGGTCAATTAACGTTTTCGTTTAGACCCTTTACTATTTCAACAGGCCTCTTCCAACTCAAGCAGACCTCTTTCAATTCTGGCTGAGCTCGTTCAACTCAAGTGGACCATTTCAACTCCAGCAGACCTCTTTCAATTCTGGCAGCCCAACTCCTATCCCAAACACATGATCCCTATTCTGGGAGTCCGACTCGATTCCATCAGCAGAACTTTTGTATTTCAGCCCCATATAACGGCCTACAAAGGCGATCTGTGGATGATCTGAACAACAAGACGAATAACGTCTAAGCTGCTACCACGCGACGCGCTGCACTGAAAATAAAAAAGTCCCTCCAAATAGATCGGAGGGACTTTCTTTTTATTTTAAAAATCGCTTATGCTAATTTCTCGAATTCTTTGTATTCAATATCACTAGCATTCAATTTCACTAAACCTTTCAAGTGATCAAATACTTTTAAAGCTTTAGCTTCTTCGAACAAACGATTACCTTGTTCTCTGTCTTGCAACAATTGAATTGCAAATTGGTTCAACTGCTCATCAGAAGGCTCTTCGTTGATGTTGTACATCTTAATTTGCGCATAGATACGTTCTTTTGCTAAATTGATAACTTCATCATATTTAACTTCAAGACCATTTTCAGTAACAACGCGATTTTCGATGATTGTCCATTTCAAGTTATTCAAGAAATCAGCAAAACCTTCGTTCAATTCTTCTTCAGAAATGCTTGGGTTAGTTGCTTTCAACCATCTTTTCAAGAATTCTTCAGGGAAAGATACATCAACCTTCTCCATACCAAAAGTATACATATCATTACGTAATCTTTGATCTGAATTTTGTTTGAATAAATTCTCAACTTCTTCTTTCACTTTTTCTGTGAATTGAGCTTCTTCTGTTACTTCACCTTCTGCGAATAATTTATCGAAAAATTCTTGGTTAAGATCAGCTTCTTCTAAGCGGTTGATGTTCTTAACAGTCAATTCAAATTTAGTGACGTCTAAAGCAGTTGCTTCTTCCTCAGTGATCCCTAAGATACGCGCTAAATCTTCAGTTTTGAATGCTTTTTTAACATCAATCTTAACAACATCGTCTTTTTTAAGACCAACTAATGATTTTTTGATCTTAGCATCTTCTACGATATCTGTGCGGATAGAAGTTGTTTTTTCCAGACCTTCTTCTTTATCTTGTTTCAATGTTGCATACAATACATCACCTTCTTCAGATACTTCTGGATTAGTCATTTTTCCATAGCTACGACGCAAGTTCTTGATACGATCTGCCAATGTCTCTTCATCAGCTTTGATTTCGTACGAAGTAAATTCAGTCTCAGCAGTAAAAGGTAATTCAAAAGCAGGAGCAAGACCAATTTCATATTTGAAGTTGAAATTGTCTTTATAATCCCAGCTGTATTGTGCATCATCTTCCAAAGGAAGTGGTTGACCTAAAACTTCTAATTTATTTTCAGCAATATAATTAGTGATTTTCTCATTCACTAATTTATTGATCTCATCAAATAAAATAGATTTACCATAAGTACGTCTGATATGTCCCACTGGAACTTGACCTGGACGGAACCCTGGTAATTTTGCTTTTTTAGCTTGCGCTTTAATCTCTTTGTCGACTTGAGGATTATAATCTTCAGGTGCTAATGCGACGTTGACTACCGCATTGATTGCATCTACATTCTCGTGTGAAATATTCATACTCTTTTTAGCTATATCGCATTCATAAAAAAATCCTCCCGAGGTTTTAAGTTCGGGAGGACATCAAGTGCGGAAGAAGGGACTCGAACCCCCACGCCTTGCGGCGCCAGATCCTAAGTCTGGTGCGGCTACCAATTACGCCACTTCCGCATTAGGATTTCTTTTGATGCCACAAAGATAGAAACCAAACCTATATCCTGCAAGTATTTTCTACTCTTTTTTTTATTTTTTTTCAATATTCTCCCAACCCCTTGCATAATTCATTATTATTCATTTACTTTGAATATCAAAGTACTTTTATGGAACAGAAAGATTTATTTAGAGAACTTGGGCAGATCAGATCATTAATGGAAAAATCGTCCAAATTTGTTTCAATAAGCGGATTATCAGGTGTACTCATGGGCTGTTATGCTTTGCTGGGAACGCTATTGGGATACTATATTATACAGCAACCCGAAAGTACCGCTCTACTATTGGGCCAAAATCTGAATAGGCCCCTACTGTTTTTAATAATTGCGCTCATCGTCCTCTTATCATCCCTGGTGACCGGCTGGCTAATGGCACGTAAAAAGGCGAGAAAAAATAAGCAGTCGATTTGGAACATTACAAGCAAATCTCTTTTATTTGCAGTTTCAATCCCCTTACTAACGGGTGGCGTGATATCCTTGTTGTTTTTTGTCCAAGGCTACTACCAGCTGATTGCTGCTATGCTGCTGATCTTTTATGGACTGGCACTGACTGCGGGTAGCATCTATACCTTTGCCGAAGCAAAAGGCCTGGGTATACTCGAAATCTGCCTGGGTTTGATTGGTATATGTTTCCCGGACAACGGGTTATTATTATGGGGATTAGGATTTGGTGTGCTACACATCATCTATGGTTTTATCGTTTACAAAAAGTACGAATCGTGAAATTAGATCTTTCCTTATATGACAAAATATTTGAAAACAGAGTTCGCCTCCAAATTATGAGTGTTCTCGCTGCCAATGAAGAATACGATTTTAATTCATTGAAAGAATTGTTGGATGTAACCGATGGTAACCTTGCTTCCAACCTAAAAACATTGGAAAAAGAGGAATACATTATTGTCGAAAAAAGCTTTGTCGACCGGAAGCCGAACACCAGATACAAAAGAACGACAAAAGGATTTAAAGCCTTTGAAAATCACCTCATTGCACTTGAAAATTTAATAAAACAGCAATACAAATAATTTTTTTATCTATTTACTTTGAAAACCAAAGTACTTTTAAAACATAATTAAATGAAAGGAATTAGACTGAAACTGATGCTGCACCTCTACAATTGGTCCTCCAAAGTATATGCAAACATCTTTAAATGGAACAAAAAAGCCTGGGGGATCTCTAAAGCAGATTTCATGAACTACCCCATTGGAAGCATCGGCCATAATTTGGGGCTCTTTTATGAAAGTAAAGGTTTCGATGTCATGCCCAAACTGGAAAATCACGACGTCTTTCATATCCTGACTGAAACCGGAACAGAGATACAAGATGAAATTGCCATGCAATTCCTTCTGCTTGGTAATGGAAAGATGAGTCTGTATCTCATGGCAATGATTTTTATTGGCGGCACCTTATTTCCTGAATACTTCGGTTATTACAAAAAACATTTTCAAAAGGGGCGATCGCTCCAGAGCTTTCATCATTTAGAATTTAAAGAAATCCTTCATTGGCAATTAACGGAGCTTCAAATTGCCTTATACAGCAAAAACATTCAACTAAACTTAAACCGTTAAAATCATGGACTACAACAATTCATCTCCGACAGCGCAATCCTCAATTTTTGAGAAAATCAGTAATTCTACTGTCCTAAAACTATTTGTCATTTTCTTTCTTTCTCTCATACTACTTATTCCGCTAGCCTTAATCAGCGATTTGATTGAAGAGCGGAAAAACCGCGAACAGGAAGTATCCGATGGAATTACATTAAATTGGGGAAAGGATCAGGTTATCTCAAGCCCTGTTCTTGCCATCCCTTATCGTGAGACTATCCCACTTTCTGCCGAAAAAGCCGAAAAATCTAACCTTAGAGAGGAGCTGAAATGGATATTTGTCTTACCCAAAACTTCCAATATCGCAACAGATATAACGCCACAACATCTCTCTAGAGGTATTTATAATGCCGTAGTTTACAACAGCAACATCACATTAGAAGGTTCCTTTGACAAAATATCCCTAGAAAAACTCGAGGTCCCTCATGAGCAAATTGACTGGAAAGGCAGCAAGCTTATTTTCGGTATCCAGGATTTTAAAGGCCTAGGCAAGCGCCCATCCTTGAATTGGGATGGTAACGAGTTAACTTTCGATCCAGACTTTAATAATCTCAAATTATTCACTCAGAATTTAGTCTGTCCGGTATCTTTGGATCCGCAGAAAACGGACAGTCGTTTCAAGATAAAACTAAATCTAAAAGGATCCAAATCATTGAATTTCCTCCCTCTTAGTGATCAGACAAACATCCAGGCAAAGGGCAACTGGGTTAATCCAAGTTTCACTGGTGCATTTTTACCGAGCAAACGTAATACCGAAACATCCCATTTTTCGGCTTCATGGGAAATCCCTTCTTTCAATAGAAAGCTGCCACAACAATGGACTGGCGATGCCCGTCCAATCTATCAGTTCGATAACAAGGTCGCAAATGGAAATGAGGACAATGAACAAAAAACAGCACAAACCGCCACCACTACAGTTGCCTCTGCAAATAACCTATTGGATAACACGGACATGATTACAATTAACTTCTTACCAGATATCAATAACTATCAAAAAACAACACGAGTTGCCAAATATGGTATTTTAGTCATCATTCTGACCTTTACTTCGCTCCTATTCACCGAGGTGATCAAGAAAAAACGGATCCATATCATCCAATATATCCTAATTGGAGCAGCGATGGTTCTTTTTTACACATTACTACTCGCACTATCCGAGCATATTGGATTTAATCTAGCTTACTTAACCGCTTCCATGGCGACAGTTATGCTGATTGGCAGTTTCATTAAATCAATTACCAAAGATCAGAAATCGGCGCTGCTGCTGAGTTCAATTTTGGCTTTATTTTATCTCTTCATCTATATCCTTATGCAACTTCGGGATTATTCCCTGATCGCTGGAACAATTGGCATCTTTATCATTTTGGCGATTTTGATGCGCGTTTCAACAAAAATAAACTGGTATCAATTTGACAATAGCCATGTGGATCAATAGACAACATCTGAGACTTTATTGGGTCTTGATTCAGATATTACTTAAAAAATAGGGATTTACAATTCTCATAAGCCATTTCTAACTAAAAGAGATGGCTATTTTTTTACTTGACTTAGCATTTATGACCAAATTCTGTAACTTGCGAAGAAATTTTTCAGCGGCATAGATATGTTTAAACAGATGAAAAAACTTACAATACTTACATTAGCGATTATGGCGTGCAACCTAAGCAATGCGCAAGAAAGCAAAGGTGGAAAAAGCAATTTTAAATTAGTGTCGGAATCGCCACAACCGATCAACCCAAGTACACTTTGGGATCTTGGTCGTGTTTCGGCCGAAGGACTTTCTGCAGATGGCAAAACATTGGTATATGGTGTTTCCAATTATAATTTGGAAAGCAATTCAAGTGAAAAAAATCTATATACGATTTCACTGGCCAATGGCACCAACCATCAGTTCACCGATCAAAAAGGCGGTGAAACAGTCGTTCAGATCACGCCAAATGGCGACGTAATTTATTTACTAAAAGGGCAGTTATGGAAGAAGAACCTATCTAAGGGTGAAGCACTTCAATTGACAAATGGCGATATCGCCTTAGAAAATGTCAAATTTTCGCCCGATGGTAAGCAAATACTCTTCAGTCAGTCTGTTCTTGTAAAAAAATACCACAGCACAGATAAATATCCCGAATTGCCAAAATCAGACGCTTATATCTATGACAACTTAGATTATAGGCACTGGGATACCTTCAATGATGGTAAGTTTAGTCATCCATTTGTGGCGAGTTTTATTGATGGTAAAGTTGGTGAGCCGATAGACTTATTGAAGGACCAAGCCTTCTATAGCCCTCAGGCACCATTTGGTGGCGCCGAAGATTTTGCCTGGTCTCCAGATAGCAAAGCAGTGCTGTATGTCTGTAAAAAGAAATTCGGAACAGACTATGCCGTCAGTACCAATACCGATATTTATCGCTATGATATCGCCAGCGGAACGACTTCCAACCTGACAGAAGGAATGAATGGGTATGACACAGCCCCAACCTATTCTCCCGATGGGAAAAGCCTAACTTGGCTCAGCATGAAAACCGATGGTTATGAATCGGACAAAAATGACATCATGCTATTTGACAAAAACAGCTCAATTCGTTTAAATCTAACAGCACATTGGGATGGTACCGTCAATAGTTTTATCTGGAGCAGTGACAATCGAAAAATCTATTTTACAGCTGCTACGAAAGGTACCGTTCAATTATTTGAACTTGAAGTACCGACCAATATCAAAGCTAAAAGTTTACCAAAAATACATCAAATTTCAGAAGGAGACTTTGACATCACCGGTATTGTAGGCCAAGTAGCGGACAAATTAATCGTTAGCTCGACAAAGTTTACCCGTGCTACAGAAATCTTCAGCTTTGATCTAAAAACCAAATCATTAACTCCGGTCACCAAAGTTAATGATGCAAAATATGCAAGTATCAGCGAAAACAAAATTGAGAAGCGTATTACAAAGGCCTCCGATGGAGCAGATCTGTTTTCATGGGTAATCTATCCGCCAAACTTTGACCCTGCAAAAAAATATCCAACCATACTTTACTGTGAAGGCGGCCCTCAATCCGCACTGACGCAATTTTATTCGTTCCGTTGGAATTTACAATTGATTGCATCACAAGGTTATATTGTCATCGCTCCCAACCGTAGGGGTATGCCTGGCTGGGGGGTAAAATGGAATGAAGCTATTTCCCAAGACTGGGGCGGTCAGCCAATCCGGGATTACTTGGCAGCCATAGACGATATCTCCAAAGAGTCTTATGTAGATACAACACGCCGCGCAGCGATTGGGGCTAGTTATGGTGGATACTCTGTTTATCAACTAGCTGGCGTGCATCAAAACCGTTTCAAAACGTTCATTGCGCACAATGGTTTATTCGACATGAGAAGCTGGTATGGTACCACAGAAGAACTCTTTTTCGCCAACCACGAACTGGGCGGAGCGTACTGGGATAGCAAAAATGAGAAATCCTATACCGCATTCAACCCGATTGAAAAAGCAAATAATTGGCACACACCAATTTTGATCTTTCAGGGTGGAAGAGATTATCGTGTTCCAATCGGACAAGGACTGGCAGCATTCCAATTGGCTCAGCTCAAAAAAATTAAGAGCCGTCTGGTCTACCTACCGGATGAAAATCACTGGGTGCTGTCCGGACAAAACGCACAAGTTTGGCAAAGAGAATTCTTTACCTGGCTTAAAGAAACCTTATAGAAAGTACGGTGAAATCGGGTCGGATGATCATCTACTTTCGCGACTAATAAAGTCGCTCATAAAGTGCTGAATTTAGCAGATTAGAAACGCCACTCGATGAGTGGCGTTTCTATTTCACCTCATAATTGACCGTATCATACTCCTATTAACCAACGATTAATATCAAGTTATAGTTTTACTGGGGTTTTACAGGGGGTTAACAGGGGTATAGCAGGGGGTCAACAGGGGTCTACCCCTATTAACCCGGTGTTAATACCCTGTAAAAAGGTAGTTAAAACGGTGCTAATTTAGAGCATCGTATAAGCTTGGTTACAGGAAAGTACTGTTCGGTAAAACATAAACCAAGGGAGCAAATTTAGGGTATAGGACCGTCGACAAATTCCAACGTCCAAAGGCAATCTTATGAAAACAGAAAAGCCTGCTATATGCAGGCCTTTTATGTATATTATCCGATTTGATTGCTGAAATCTACTTTTCACCTTTTTTTCCAAAGATGGAAAGTTTGATATATTTCCCAGGTTTCTCTTTAACGTCCTTCATCAAATTATCCATTTCCTTTGAAGCATTATTAAGATTATTGTATAAAGCTTCATCATTGAGCAATAAACCGATAGATCCCTTACCACTATTAATTTTTCCAGTGATCTCCTGAAAATCATTCACTGCAGCATTTACTTTGTTCATGGTGTGTTCAAAATCCAATCGGGCGGCCTTATCGGTAATATTATTCAGATTAGACATAATCGCATTGATTTTCTCACCGTTTTGCGAGAAATTAGATGTAATTGACTCGAGATTGGCCATGATTCTATTCAGTCTTCCCTTTTCATCCCCCACTAGACCTTCGACATCTTTGGTGATGCCTTCCACATTTTTTAAAGAAGTGGAAATACTATGAATGCTTCTTTTAAAGTCGTCCTGAAACTGTTTGTCTAAGACAGTATTGACGACCGATAGCGTTGAATCCAGTTTAATGGTAATTGTTTCGATCCGTTTTTGAATGGGTTCGACCTTATCCATAATATTCGGTTGAACACCTGAAGCTAAAAAATCGCCATCCTTTGCCAATTCCTTACTGTTGCCCATTTCGAAAACAATAGCCTTACTTCCCAACAAATCTGTGCTTGAAATTCTCGCTATTGTATTTTTTGGTATATCGTAATGAGAATGGATCTTAAACTCGGTTTTGATCTTCCCATCTGCCTGTAAAATCATTTTTGAAACACGCCCAATCTGATAACCATTGACCAGGACAGGCTTGGAGGGAGTTAGGCCATCTACAGCCGTATAGGTCGTGTAAAAAGTATTATCGCTGCTAAAAACATCATTTCCTTTTAGAAAGCTATATCCAATAAATAATAAAACTATTGCAACTGTTGCTAATATGCCGACTTTTGTCTCGTTTGAAATTTTCACAAATAATCTATTTAGTAATGATCATTAATTTAAGTTTAAAACAGCATAAAAGCAAATCTGTTTAACGTTCTACAGAATTTTTATAAATTTTCAGAGCCGAAACCAAATTATCAACAATCTCCTGTTGTCCTTCATCAGACAATAGGTAGCTCTCTTCTTCTCTATTACTAATAAAGCCAATTTCTGTAAGCACGGCAGGCATCCCTGCTTCCGCCAGCACAGCTAATCCTTTCTCCCAGAACCCTCTGCTATATCGGCCTGCTTTCACATACTCACCTTCGATCATCTGCGCCAGACGAATACTTTTTTCACGGAATCGGTTTTTCATCAAGGAGAAAATGATCGCACTCTCAGGATCTTTTGGGTCAAATCCCTGATAATTTTCTTTATAGTTTGATTCCAGTAATAAGGAAGCATTTTCACGAACTGCAGCATCTTGCTGCCCCAAACGATGCGAACCAGAGACCAATGTTTCGGTACCATGTGCACTAGCACCACTGGAATTGCAGTGTATTGAAATAAATAAATCTGCTTTATTGGCATTCGCCAAACGAATACGTTTGTAAAGCTCGACAAATTCGTCGGTCGTACGTGTATAGACAATCTTGATACCTGGAATATCTTTCTGAATCTGCTTTCCTAATTTTAACGCAACTTCAAGGGCTACATTTTTCTCCAACGATCGCCGTCCGGCCGCCCCTGTATCTTTTCCACCATGGCCAGCATCAATTACAATCGTTCTTATTTGGTAGTCCGGAGGCTCTACTTGCCCATTGTTTAATTTGAAAGAATTCAATAAAAAAAATCCCAAAGTAGCAAACACAACGCTACACCATTTTCTAATTCTTAAATCTGATTTCATTGAATAATTATTTGCTCTACTATAAACGAATCAAAATGAGTCTATATTATTTCTTTAATAGATAACGATATTTAACATATTTTCTATTGCTTTTTTGACTAATTTTGTCTCTCGAAGTTTAACATTATTTCACAAAAATAACATTTGTCTTTAATTTTGAAGTCGTTAATCAACATTTTAACACTATTTATCATTCTTGCAATGAGCAATTCTAGCTTTGCTCAAAGTAATATTCCATTAAAACAGAACGGACTTCAAGGTAAAGATCCTATTTCGGCGACCAATAAATCGCAAGATACGAGTAAATCCAAAACTGCAGATACGACCAAATCTGTAAGCGATACGACCAAGAAAAAAGGAAGTGGTTTGCAGGCTGAAGTGAGTATTATTGCGGTTGACTCGCAGAAATCTGAAGTTGCCAAGAATATAAGTCACCTTTATCGCGGAGCAAAGGTAAAATACCAAGATTTTGAACTTTCTGCCGATTACATCCGTCTTGACCGAAACAAGAAAAAGATTTTTGCTTCTGGGATCTATGACAAAAGCGGTAAATATGTAGGGCGTCCTATCGTCATCATGGGAAATGGTGAATCACCGAAAACAGTAGACTCACTCTATTACGATTACGAAAAACAAGAGGGAAACACCTACGGTATTATGACCGAAGTTGATGGTGGATTTATCCAGGCCAATATTGTGCGAAAGAATATCTACGACGAAATGTCGATATACAAGGGATTATATAGTACCTGTAATCTACCCTATCCGCATACCCATTTTGGCATTCATATCACCAAAGGAATTGTCACTAAAAACCAGATTATTTCCGGTCCGGCTTATCTTGTGGTGATGGGTGTACCTATGCCGGTGGCATTTCCATTTGCGTTTTTCCCAAAACCAGATAAAAGAGCATCTGGTTTTCTCTTCCCTTCTTTTGGGGAAGATTATACCAGAGGATTCTCGATGCGGGATATCGGTTGGTATTTGGCCTTCAACGATTACTGGGACAGTGAGATTAGAGGTTCCTTGTATTCTAAAGGTTCATGGGAAGCGTCCATCAATACGCGCTATACCGTCAACTATAAATTTAACGGTGGTTTTAATATCCGTTATGCCAATACCAAAACGGGTATTGAAGGAACATCTAATTATGGCTCCAATAAGGATTTTAATGTCACTTGGAACCATACTCAACGCCAGGAAGCCAATCCAGGAACATCTTTCTCTGCAAGTGTTAACTTTGGTACAAGTTCTTTCTTTCAAAATACCGGAACCGGAAGTACACAAAACACCTATGAAAACCTTGCACGTAACCGTATGGGCTCGTCCATCAGTTATGGAAAAGTATTTGCCGATGGCAAGGTAAACCTCACGGCCAGCTTAACGCATAATCAGGATATGGCTACGCGCAGTATACAGATGAGTTTACCAAATATCAGCTTAAACGTATCCTCTTTCAATCCGTTTGACAGCAAAGACCGTGTCGGTGAACAAAAATGGTATCAACGCATTAATGTCGGTTATAGTTTCCAAGCACAAAACTCGGTAAGCACCATTGATACATTGTTATTTAAACCAGGGGGGTTCAAGAAATTCCAAAATGGTTTTCAACACAATATTCCAGTCAGTTTATCACTCAATGCCTTTAAATATTTTCAGTTCAATACCAGTGTCAATTACACCGAGCGCTGGTATTTACAAAGTACCAGACAACGTCTAGACAATACAGCAGCAGGTTATGTACAACGTCTTGACACCGTTCAGGGCTTCAGGCGGGCATACGATTATTCGATTTCAACAGGACTTTCGACCAAGATTTATGGTATGTATCCTAAAATCGGTAAAATTCAGGCGATCAGACACGTTGTTACCCCCTCAATCAATCTGAGTTATAGACCTGATTTTTCGGACCCCAAATATGGCTTCTATCAACATTATAACGATCAATATGGAAACAGAAATGTATACTCAATCTTTAATCAAGGCCTCTATGGATCACCTTCATCGGGTAGATCGGCAAGGATAGGATACTCCATCGACAATAATATTGAGGCAAAGATTAAAAGTAAATCCGACACCACAGATGGTGGTTTTAAGAAAATCCCTATTCTCCAAGGTCTGACATTTAGTGGAGATTACAACTTTGTTGCCGATTCCCTAAAGTTGTCCCCAATTACGTTCTCTGGCCGTACAGCTTTTTTCGACCAAAAGATGAATGTAAACTTCAACGGTACATTTGATCCCTATTCGGTCAATGAAAATGGTGTCCGCGTCAATCGCTATGCCATTAAAGACGGTAGCCTTGCTCGTCTGACAAACTTTGGTCTTTCCTTTGACTATAGTCTGAATCCTAAGGCTGCGAAATCACGTAATAACAATATCGATTCTTTAAGAAAAGAAATGTCTGGAGCAGGTATGACTCCTGAGCAAGCACAGGCCCTGGCTCGAATCAGCTCAGATCCAAACGCATTTGTGGACTTTAATATCCCATGGAACCTTGCGGCATCCTTCAGTTTCAATATGGCAAAATCGTTCAACTCCAGTACGCGGAGAATGGAAAGTCAAATCACAAGTACTTTAAACTTACATGGTGATTTCAGTGTTACACCAAAATGGAAAGTTACCTTTCAATCGGGATATGACTTCAAACAGAAGCAAGTGGTCATGACTTCTTTCAATATTTATCGGGATCTGCATTGTTGGGATATGTCATTTGGCTGGTTGCCCTTTGGGCAGTACCGGAGTTATAATGTGACTATCCGGGCCAAGGCCTCAATCTTACAAGATCTTAAGCTCACAAAAAGAGCCAGTTCAGGAGGCAGTTATTTTTAAAATAACTGCTTTTTTTTTGAATGCTATACGTGTATTGGTCAGCAGAACCATCAGCTTCTTTTCAAAAAACTTCTTCCATCAAATACATTTTTAACATTTCGTTGAGTCGCAATTTTATGTAAGTTTATATCCTGAATCCAACACTATCCCCACAGATGCATTTTTCAAAGTAGGGAGGTGATCGCATAATTATTTTAAAGATGAAAGCAGAGATTATTACCATAGGCGATGAGATCCTCATCGGACAGATCATTGATACCAATTCAGGCTGGATTGCCAAGCAACTGCTCCAATTCGAAGTTGATATCGTTCAAATGACATCGATCCCTGATACTGAAGAGGCTATTTCAACGACATTGAAAGAGGCCTCAGTTCGGGCAGATCTTATTTTAATCACCGGAGGTCTTGGCCCGACGAAAGATGATGTGACAAAAAAAACGGCCGCAGCTTATTTTGGAACCACATTGATACGGGATGAGCATGTACTTCGGCACGTGACCAACATATTTGAATCGCGCAATCTAAAAATGCTCGACATCAATCTGCAGCAGGCCGATGTTTTGGCAAATTGTGAAGTCCTATTTAACGACTATGGCACTGCACCCGGCATGCTGGTACACCAGAACCAAAAGAAGTTTATTTTTATGCCTGGAGTGCCATTTGAGATGAAATTTCTGATGGAAAAACATGTGCTGCCTTTATTAGCCAAACAGGATCCTGACTTATTTATCTGTCATGAGACAATTTTGGTCGGCGGAATCGGAGAATCTTATTTGGCAGAAGAAATAAAAGATATCGAATCAGAACTTCCTTCAAGCATAAAATTGGCCTATCTACCAACCTTGGCCTTTATCCGATTGAGACTCTCTGGTAAAAGCAGGAATAAATCTGACATTATGCTCCAGGTTGCCCTTTTTAAAACAAAGCTACTCCATCGTTTACAACAATATGTCATTGCAGATTATGATACCAGCATCGAACCTTATTTAATTAAAGAGCTTGGCCGCCGAGGTGCTACATTGACTACCGCAGAAAGCTGTACAGGTGGCAGCCTTGCGGCTTCAATAACCGCAGTAGCAGGAAGCAGCGTTATATTCCTTGGTGGTACTATCCCCTACTCCAACGCTTTAAAACAACAATTGTTGAACGTCAAAGAAGAAACACTGATCCAATATGGCGCAGTAAGTGAGCAGACTGCTATCGAAATGGCTTCGGGTTCAAAAAAGGCATTTTCGTCGGATTATGCTATTGCGACAACTGGGATAGCGGGGCCAGGTGGTGGAACAGTTGAGAAACCAGTTGGCACTATCTGGGTAGCTGTTGCGGGAAAAAAAGAAGTTTTAACCAAGAAGTTTCAGTTTAATAACGAAAGACTGATCAACATCGAACGTACCCGTATGAATGCTTTATTACTTTTGTGGAAGTTGCTTGTAAAAGAAAAAGAACAAGACACACAATAAAGTAAAATAATATTTCAAAAAATACGTTATTTAAGGAATAATATTTTAAATTGTTGAAAGTAAACCACAATTTATTTAACTTCGTTTTTCTATAACGAGATTGCTAAAAAATATGGCTTTATATAAACTCTTGCTCCCAAAAATGGGAGAAAGTGTATCCGAGGCAACAATCACAAAATGGTTAAAACAACCTGGTGACCTGATTGATGAAGATGACACTTTATTGGAAATCGCAACGGACAAAGTTGATTCAGAGGTACCTTCCCCTGTAAAAGGTGTTTTAAAAGAGCATTGCTATACCGTAGACCAGACTGTCCAAGTTGGTGAAGTCGTTGCAATTATAGAAATTGAGGGCGAAAATGAAGAACCTGCGATTCAAGCACAAGAAAATACAGCTCCTTCAGCGACAGCTCCCGAAGAGATCATAGCGTTGAATATCCCTGGTGTAGACCAGCTGCCAAATGTAGCGGCTGAAATTTCGTCTTCTCCCTACGAGAATACCCTTCGTTTCTATTCACCTTTAGTAAAGAATATTGCACGTCACGAAGGATTGTCGCAGGATGAACTTGACCGTATCCAGGGTACTGGAGCAGAGGGAAGAGTGACAAAGGAAGATATTTTAACGTATGTAACACATCGAGATTCATCGGCAAAAACACCAAAGTCTATTCCGGCAGAGCACACGAACACGGCTACAGAATCTCCGATAATAACCTCCACTGCTCCATCGCATGTTCACACTGTTGCCAATGGCAGTGATGAAATCATTGAAATGGACCGCATGCGAAGGTTGATTGCAGACCATATGGTCAAAAGTGTACAAACCTCTCCCCATGTATGTTCTTTTGTTGAGGCAGATGTAACCAATTTAGTTTTGTGGCGCAATAAAGTTAAAGATGCCTATAAAAAACGAGAGGGAGAAAACATTACGTTCACCCCTTTGTTTATCGAGGCGATTAGCAAGGCGCTCAAAGATTTTCCATTGGTCAATATCTCGATCGACGGTTACAATATCATCAAGAAGAAAAACATCAATATTGGTATGGCGGCAGCATTGCCTAATGGCAATCTCATCGTTCCTGTTATCAAAAATGCAGATCAATTAAGCTTAGTAGGCTTGAGTAAAAGTGTCAACGACCTCGCACAACGGTCACGGGCAAATAAATTAAAACCTGACGACACACAAGATGGCACATTTACATTCACCAATATCGGCGCTTTTGGCAATATTATGGGAACTCCTATCATTAACCAACCGCAAGCTGCAATCTTGGCTGTAGGTACAATTACGAAAAAACCAGCAGTCATAGAAACAGAGTATGGTGATATGATTGGTATTAGACATATGATGTATCTTTCACTTTCTTACGACCACCGTGCAATCGATGGTGCCCTCGGCGGTACCTTCTTAAAACGTGTGGCGGACTACCTGGAAAATTGGGATAGCAATAGAGTAATCTAGCCATCAAAATTGATCAATAAAAAAGGCTCTTAATAGACATGCCCCAAAAAGTTAGACACTTATTTGGGGCATTTTTATTATTTAAAATATATATTTTGTTACTTAAACATACTTTGTTCGAATTGTATTTTCTTCTTCTTGATCACCAATTGAAACCGCAGATAAAGTAAAAGCGAAGAGGTTAACAAGCCTAATGTCAGCCCATACCAAATCCCCTTGATACCCCAGTTAAATACCACTCCCATGAGGTAGCCACTTGGTAGCCCTATAATCCAATAAGCAATAAATGTGATAAGGGTTGGAATATTCACATCCCCCATACCACGTAACACCCCCAGACCGACAACTTGCGTACCGTCAAACAATTGGAAAAGTCCCGCAATAATCAACAGCTGGGAAGCAATAATCACCACAGCATGATCTGAGGTAAAGATATAAGGTAAATAATTATTCAACAACGCGAACAAAGACGCTGTAATCACCATAAAGATCAACACCAATTGATACGAAGTGATGGCAAATCGTTCGAGGCGAAAAAGGTTTCTATTACCATAACTATTCCCCACCTTGATTGTTGCAGCAGCAGCGATACCACTCGCCATCATATACGTCATCGCGGCCAGCTGGATGGCTACTTGATGAGAAGCTTGCGCTGTAGCACTTATCGTACCGGCTAATAGGGAAGCCCCTGCAAAAGCCCCAATTTCAAATACATATTGCATAGCCACGGGTGCCCCGATGCGCACGATCTTAAGCAATCGTTGCCGATCGACCAATGTCACCTTAAAATATTGAATATATCCTTTAAATTTCTGCGATCGCAATACATAGGTCATCATCACAGACATCATTAACACACGGTCGATCAATGTACTGTATCCGACTCCCTTAACCCCCATAGGGCTAATGCCAAACATCCCTTTGACAAAGATGATCGCCAAAATAATGTTCAGTACATTTCCCCAAATAGTTACATTCATGGCTTGCTTTGTAAAGCCCAGGCCTTCAGCAAATTGTTTAAATGTACTAAATACCATCAACGGAAGCATCGATAAACTCAGAATAAGTAAATAAGGCTTTGCCTCCTTCACCACAGCCGGATCTTGGTTGAGGTGATCGATAGCCAACATCGAACCAAAGTAAACTAAAGCGAACAACAAGAGTCCTGCGATAATATTTAACCAAAAGCTATTGGACAACAATATGGCACACTCTTTTTTATTATCACGGCCATTCTCCTGTGCAATCAACGGCGTGATGCCATAAGCAATTCCCAACCCGATGACCATAACAACCATAAAAACAGCATGTACCAACGAAACTGCGGCCAATGGAATGGTTCCTGCAAAATGTCCAACAATCACACTATCTGCGGTATGCACCAGTGTATGTCCCAATTGTGAGATCACCACTGGCCCCGCCAATACCATCGTACTTTTGTAATACGGTTTAAATGTTTTAAATTTTCCCAACATAATCGATTTCCCTAAAAAAATAGCCACAAAAATACGAAGATATTGCTACCCTATCGTCATATTAAAAAATATTTAGCAAAAATATAACAATTTACACCCATCAAATAACGGCACTTTGTTAAGTAATTTTTATGTTTCAAATACCTTAAAATTATCTTAAATTTACTTTTGGGTCTAAGAACTATAGAAATATAAATGTACCTTAGCATCTAGTTAGTAATCAAAAGAAGAGGAAAAAGAGTATGTACAATCCAGTAATAGCATTTCTAAACATCGGAACACAAGAGATGATCTTAATTGTGTTTGCAATCTTGTTACTTTTTGGAGGCAAAAAACTTCCTGAATTGGCGAGAGGTTTAGGAAGAGGAATACGTGAGTTCAAAGATGCGTCAGAAGGTATCAAACGTGAAATTTCAGATCAAATCAATAATTTCGAGAAAGACATAGACGTTAAAACAGAAGTAAAAGAAGAAGCTGTTCCTAATGATGTGCGTTTAGCTGAGGAGAAGGCTCAAGCAGCACACGAAGAAGAGGCTAAGCCACAGGAAACCGTAGAAGGTTCAGAAACAGAGCAGCCTAAGAAAAAATATGAATTCACAACACCCGCCGGTGTCGTCGAACATAATCCACATAAACAACCCGATTACGGCGAAGAGCCATCCCACATCACGTACGGGTATAACGATCATTTTGCTGAAACTAAAAACAACGAGGTAGAAGATAAAAAAGTTCCTGAGCAGGACAATACCAATAAACCTGCTTAATTTTACTACTTTAGTTTATAATTAGATATACTTAGAGCTGTTGAATGGTGATTCAACAGCTCTACTTTTTAAGATTAAACCGACAATGAGCTTATCAACACACGAAATTACTATTGCTAACGAGCTTTCTATTAGCGAAAAACAGGTTCGCACGACTATAGCACTATTAGACGAAGGCGCTACCGTTCCGTTTATCTCACGCTACCGTAAGGAAATGACTGGTAGTTTGGACGAAGTTCAAATCACCAATATCAGAGATCGTTTCCAGCAGCTGCGCGATTTAGATAAACGTAAAGAAGCTGTTCTTAAATCTATCAACGATCAGGGGAAATTGACAGCGGAGCTTGAGCAGCAGCTTTTGAATGCCGAAACCATGGCCAGTCTTGAAGATATCTATTTGCCTTACAAACCTAAGCGTAAAACCCGCGCCAGTGTGGCACGTGAAAAAGGTCTGCAACCTTTAGCGGATCTTATTTTGGCGCAAGAAACGGGCGATTTCCTCGCCCTTGCGGACAGTTTAATAGATGAAGAAAAAGGCGTAAAAAATACAGAGGAGGCACTAGCAGGTGCCCGCGACATCATTGCAGAGGTCATTGCCGAAGATGCGACAGTGAGAGCCAAGTCGAGAGCGATATTCCTCGAAAAAAGTGCATTTGTTTCAAAGGTAGTTCCTGGAAAAGAAGACGCCGCCCTAAAATATAAAGATTATTACGAATGGTCTGAATCTTTGAAAGATGCACCTTCCCATCGTGTGCTTGCGATGCGCCGTGGGGAAAAAGAAGAGCTGCTCTACTTAGATATAGCGATCAATGAAGAAGAAATTCTACCCCGTATCGAATCCATCTATGTTAAGGGTGCCAACGATGCCGCAGCTCAGGTAAAACTCGCCTTGGTCGATAGCTATAAGCGTCTGTTAAAACCTTCCATGGAGACTGAAATTCGTGTATTAACACGCCAAAAAGCCGATGAAGAGGCCATCAAAGTTTTTGCCGACAATGTTCGTCAATTACTTCTAGCCGCTCCACTAGGGCAGAAAAGGCTGCTTGCGATCGACCCAGGATTTCGTACAGGCTGTAAAACGGTTGTTCTGGATGAGCAGGGACAGCTCAAAGAAAATACGGCTATCTTTCCACATACGGGTGCCAATGGACTGGCAGAAGCAAAAAAAACAATTCAGTATTTAGTCTCGAAATACGATATCCAAGCCATCGCAATCGGCAATGGAACAGCGGGTCGAGAAACGGAGGAATTTGTACGGAAACTCGGATTAAATAACGTTACCATCGTTATGGTCAATGAAAGTGGAGCCTCTATTTATTCGGCTTCCGAAACTGCTCGTGAAGAATTTCCAGATCAAGATGTTACGGTACGTGGTGCAGTATCTATTGGTAGACGATTGATGGATCCCTTGGCTGAGCTGGTTAAGATCGATCCAAAATCGATCGGTGTCGGACAATATCAACATGACGTTGATCAAAATAAACTCCAAACTTCTCTGGACGACACCGTTATCAGCTGTGTAAATGCGGTCGGTGTTGAACTGAATACTGCCTCCAAACAAATCTTATCCTATGTTTCGGGTCTAGGTCCATCTTTGGCCCAACAGATCATCAAATACAGAAATGAGAATGGTCCATTTGCATCGAGACGTGAACTGAAGAAAGTTCCTCGCCTTGGTGATAAAGCATTTGAACAAGCCGCAGGATTCCTTCGCATTCGCCATGCGGTAAATCCATTGGATTCCTCTGCAGTACACCCCGAGCGTTATGCATTGGTGGAACAAATGGCCAAAGACTTGGGAAAAAAAGTGGAGGACCTATTGACAGATGCTGACCTCAGGAAATCTATTCCCCTAAAAAATTACATTTCGGAGGAAGTAGGACTACCGACATTAAACGATATTCTAAATGAATTAGCAAAACCCGGATTAGATCCAAGGGAAAAATTCGAAGCATTTTCATTCACGGATGGGGTCAACAGCATTGGCGACTTACGGGTTGGCATGAAACTGCCGGGAATCGTGACCAATATTACGAATTTCGGAGCCTTTGTTGATATTGGCGTACATCAAGATGGCCTGGTACACCTAAGCCAATTATCTAATCGCTATATATCAGATCCCCATGAAGTCGTCAAAGTACAGCAACACGTCATGGTAACGGTAACAGAAGTAGACGAAAAACGTAGTCGCATTGCATTGTCAATGAAAACAGATGAGAAGCCTGCGCTACCCAAAAACAAAAAAAATGATTTTAAAAAGCAGGCCGAACCACAAACGGATATGGCCAGCAAGCTAGCTGCATTGGCAAGTAAATTTAAATAGATACATTTAACTCCGAATCAAAAAAGCTGACCGTTCGCTGAACTGCCAAGAAAAGTGTCTAACTTTTTGGAGGCAAGGCATCGCCTGGTCAGCTTTTTTTTTGATTCGATTAAATCCAATGTTCGTCATTCGTGTCGCTGTTTTATTTTGTATCTTTAGGGGAAACAAGTTTAGACCCGTTATGAAAAATTGTACCCTCCTATTCTTTCTATTTTTTGGAATCTATTTTTCTAAAATCCAGGCACAGCAGCAACTTCACGACGGGGCCTACCTGTATCAGGATGGCATCAATAAACATTTAATGCTCGTTAAAGACCATTATATTTCATTTATAAGTTACGATGACGTCAGAAAACGTTTTCAGCATACCTGGGGCGGCGCACTTGATAAGCAGCATAATCTGATCACTATCGCTGTCGAGTATAACTCACAGGATTCGGCTGCCATTGGCAAAACAACCCAATTACCTTACCGGATTGAAGCAGACTCCCTTCGCCTCAAAACTGCCAATAGCTACCATCTCTATATCAAGCAGAAAAAAGTTCCACAAGACCTTGACGCACTTTGGCGGATCACAGGTCGCCAGCAAGAAGGCAAAATGCAAGATATTCCCAAAGCAGATCGTAAAACAATCAAAATATTGGTTGATGGATATTTTCAATGGGTAGCGATTAATCCTGCTCAAAAGGGTTTCTATGGTACAGGCGGAGGTGACTATCAGTACAATAATAATCGGTACTCCGAAAAAATACAGTTCTTTTCGAGAGACAATAATAGAGTTGGGCAAGAACTCGCCTTTGGTGGTGAAATCCTAAATGGCGCATGGCATCATAAAGGAAAAAGTTCGAAAGGAGACGATATTTATGAAATCTGGAGCAAAGAAATAACAGAATAAAATATGACAATAGAAGAATTTCAATCTCTTGAAGCTCCGCTTCAGCATTGGACAGCGGTACAAAAGTCACTTTGGCATGATCTGAAAGGAAATTGGAAAACCGCGCATGACCTGATCGATCAATTAGACGGAACTGACGCAGCACATGTTCATGCTTATTTACATCGCAAAGAAGGCGATCAGTGGAATGCAGAATATTGGTATCGTCGTGCCAAACAAAACGTATACAAAGGTAATTTGGATGATGAGTGGAAAGACCTCTTCAAATATTACGCTCCATAGCTACAATTAGCCTATTTTCGGACAGCCGCTGTTTTCTTTTATATACACAAAAGGACAATTTGGGCAATAAAGTAGTCAAAAATAGTATAGAAAATTAACTCAGTACTTTTTTAGGCTGTTGAATATCTTTAAAAACATAAAAATATTACCAAATAAGATATAACATCAACCAAATCCGGAGATAATACGTAACAAAAATAACACAAAGAAAAATATTATAAAACTAACAAATAGAATGGCACAGATATTGAACATAGTTTATTATACTTGAGAAAGTATACTTTTCATAAATTTAGGTTAATAATTGGTTAGGTTAAACACTTGAAGTTCCCCACTTCAAGTGTTTTTTTTTAGCAAAAAATCAATCGAAGTAACATCAAATCCACTTCCTTCATCTTTTTTTAATTAAGACACTTTCCTTCATTAAAAGGTATATTAAAAATTTAAAACAATACATTGTATTACTATGTATTTTGTTATATATTTACTTCCATGAACAAAGAATTTATTGACAAATGGATTTCACAGCTAAAAAAAGGAAGTCTTTCTTTTGTTGTATTAGGTATTCTTGCCTATGATCAGGAATACTATGGCTATGATCTTATCCAGGAGGTCAAGAAGAAAACGGCCATTGATATTGCTGAAGGAACTTTATACCCCTTATTGATTCGTTTAAAAAACGAAGGCCTGGTCGAATCGAACTGGGTACCTCAGGAAACTGGGATTCCAAGAAAATATTACAAAATAACAAAGGAAGGCCAAAGTACTTTCTTAGAGATGAGAACGTACTGGACAAGCTTAAACCAACATTTAACCACTTTGACGCATGCATTATAACCAGATACCCTTTACAAATAGATTCTCAGCTCGGCTATATCAAGACTACATGTCAACAGCAACGGCTCTTGTAAAAAAATTAGCCTTGGAGCAAAGACAGGATATATTATGTGAAATCAATAGCCACATATTTGAGGCATTGCAACAGCAGCTTCCCCCACAGTTAATCCATGACGCCATGCCTAGTCAGCTCCAAGAAATCTTAGATAAACTCGGGTTACCAGAGACTTTTATCAAGGAAATGATTTTGTCAACGTCGATTGCCCCGTCAATAAAATCTCCTCGTAAATCCGTATCCTTATTACGGGTACCTATCATGCTCACACAAGGGATCGTAAACATGATTTATTATATCATCTATACCCTTATGCTCATCGCCGTATTTCTAGTCGTGGCCAAATTTATTGATCCTCAGGGAGTCGGATTCTTCTATGCGCCCAACAAGTTTTTCATATTCGGCAAACTTATTTTACAGCATGAAGAAGCCCTGCGTTACGAACAATTGGGCAATTATTTCATTCCGGCATTTCTATTTATCATCAGTGGACTTTACTATTCCTCCACGTTAATTTTGAAACTCAAAAAATCTATTCCCCATAAATTATGAAAAGAACCACAGTGTTATTGTTCCTCTTAGGAACCCTATCAAGCCCTATTCTCAAAGCCCAGGAATTCACAGCTGTTCGCATGGATAGCCTGATGTCCGTCATGGATAAAAATAATGTCTGGATGGGCAGTATTGCAATCAGCAAAGGCGATCAATTACTCTATCAAAAGGCAATTGGATATGCAGATGTAGCGCAGAAAAAGAAAGCGAACATAAATACGCGTTATGGCATAGGTTCAATCTCCAAAACTTTCACAGCAACACTTGTACTAAAAACAGTTGAGCTCGGAAAACTGAAGTTAGACGAACCAATATCTGCATTCTTTAAAGATATTCCAGACGCTGGAAAAATCACCGTTCGCCAATTGTTAAATCATAGCAGCGGATTACACAATATCACGGATGACAACGATTATTTGACATGGAATACTAAACCACAGACAGAGAAAGAACTTGTTGAACGCATCGTCAAAGGCGGAGCCGACTTTGCTCCCAGCAGTAAACATGCATATAGTAATTCAAACTACATTCTACTTACCTATATCTTAGACAAAGTTTGGAAAAAAGACTATGCTTTTTTATTGAAAGAATACATCTGTAAGCCATTAAACTTGCAAGAGACAACCTTTGGCCGTCCACAAAATAACAGCAGGGATGTTAGCGAATCTTATCGATTCACTCACGAATGGACCCTTGAACTACACACGGACAATTCTGTTCCGCTTGGAGCCGGAGCCGTTTGGTCAACTCCGGCAGATCTGGGCAAATTTTTCAATGGTTTATTTAGCCATAAAATAATCAATGCTGCAAGCCTGGAAGAGATGAAAAAAATAGATCAGGGCTATGGATTGGGTTTATTCCAATTACCATTCTATGGACATATAGGCTTTGGCCACACAGGTGGTATAGATGGATACTCCTCGGTAGCTGGTCATTTTGATGATGGTAATTATAATGTCGCTATCATTAGCAATGCCAACAATTATAATAATAATGAAATATTAAAGTTCAGCCTTGGCGAACTTTATAAAAAACCTTTTCCACTTCCTGATCTTGCGGAAATACAATTGACAGAGGAAGAAATTTCAAGCCTCGTCGGCGAATACAAAAGCGAACAGCCTCCTATTCAGATAAATATTACGAGAGAGGGCAACAAGGTGCTGGGTCAAGTTGTCGGTCAGCCGGCATTTCAACTGAAACCCAAGGATAGAAATACGCTGGTCCAACCGCAATTTGGCGTAAAAATAGTTTTCGAACGTAGCGAAAACAAAATGACACTCTACCAAAATGGGCATACTCTTGTATTGAAGAAATAAGGAGATACTGCGGTTAACTAATGTAAAGATTCATGGCCTTTATTTGGCACTATCTTACATTTTTCATTAGGTAGTTATGAAGTTTATATCGACATCCTCAATGAGGACCGAGGCCCGCGTCATCACGCAGTATCGCTAAAAGAGCAGCGGTTGAACTAAACCGCTGCTCTTTCAATTACGGTGTTTTACAGTTTTTCCAAATAGAAATCATCACCATACACCGTACCGTTCAAGGGTTTATAGAAATAGATCGTAGCAGTAGTATTATTGGCTCCAGTTGTAAAAGTTACCGAATTATTGGAGTAGCTGGTCGTACCTATAGTCGCATCGATCGCAGTTCCCCCATAATTTTTGACACCAATACTGACCGACTGGCCAGCTGCAGACACTTTGGCGTAGCCACCGAACCGATAAGTCGTATTTGGCGTTAAACCGGTCAGGTATTGTTCAATGGATGTCTCTCCACCTGTTTCGCGGATGCATTTGGTTCCTGTCCGGGCATCGGTGGAAACAACCGATGATCCACCGCCCCATGTTGTCCATGGATAGATGACACCGCTTTCGAAATCGCCATTACTAAATAAAGGTAGCTTATATACACGTACGTAATCCACCTGCATACTAAAGGGCAAGTCAGCATTTGTGATCGCCCCTGGCCATCCCGCTCCACCAGCCTGATTTAGAATCAGATAAAAAGGAACGTCAAATGGCCATTGCTGTGTCCCCCCACCGGAAACTCTTGCGTAGGTATACTGCAATACATTGTTGACGTAAAATCGAATGTCATTTGGACTCCAGATCATTGTATATAGGTTGTAATCTGTGGTATTATAGGTGGCAGATTTCGAAGCTGTGCTCCCACCATTTGCATTGGTAACTGAGCCATTATGGATCGTATGGTACATCACACTTTCGTTGTTGACATGCTCCATAATGTCAATTTCACCACAGCTAGGCCAGCCGCCGTACGCTGTAGCTGGTTCGGGCATCATCCAAATAGCAGGCCATGAACCTCTTCCTTGTGTAAATTTAGCCCTCACTTCAACTTTTCCATAAGTCATACTAAATTTCCCCATCGACTTAACTCCTCCAGCATGATAGGCAACAGGATCTCCGGCTACAACGGCATTATCCATACGCAATACGAGATTGCTCCCATCTTGGGAGGCATAAGCTGGCAAGGAGGTCATATACTTATTCCATGCGACAGTGCCCCTGTCAGCATAAGACCATTTTGTGGAATCAAATCCCCCACTACTATTAAACTCATCCGACCAGATCAATTCGTAATCTGTTGTCGCTACGGTAGTCGCATTTAATAGCTTAGTCGAGGCCTTCGCCTTACTCACTTCCTGAATCGGATTTTTTGTTGCTGTAGAGTCTTTTTTGCAGGCAAAAATAGACAGGCTAGTTGCGATTAGGCTCAGCACCAGCCAAAATTTGGTTTTTCTCATTTAGTTTTGGATTATTGGTTTTATTTAAGTTTATATCGTTATTTGACAGCTTGTGGAGCAAGCTGCATAATAATCGAAGATTCATTTTTTTCTTTCATTCCTTCCTGTTTTAACCAAAAGGAAGAAATGAAAGAAAATGCATATTATATCGATAACACAATGTGCCCGATTACTTAAAATTTACGGGCAAAAAGACAATTTTGCTGTAATTTTCTTTTTCAAATAAAACGCCGAGTTTATTTTTATTTAAAAGTACTAAATCGGAATAAGCGGCATAATCCCCTTTCACACCCTCCTGCGCTTTGGCCACAACCTGATTAAAATACCATGTTTTGCCCTGATCATTACTTAATCGAACGGTTAGATTGTCTCTTCTATCGGTTGATGCAGCATTACACACAGCCAATATATATTTTCCTTTCTTTTGCCAGGAAAGCACTGAACCCTGGTTGACCGGATCGGGTAAGTTTTTATCATAATAGGTTGTATCCCAAGTAGCGCCACCATCACCGGAATAGGATACAATTCTCGATTTTACATTACCTTGCTGATTACGGGAATTCATATACAGTCCTGTGTTGGAAACCTGTGCGGCCATTGTTTCATTTGATCCCTCAAATTTCACGCTTGCCCCTATCTTGAATGTCTTTCCATGATCGTCCGAGTAATACGAATGCGCAAAATAGTCCTTGCCATTTTCTTTCGGATTTCCTTCAGAATGGTTAGCAGGAATATAAATACGTCCTTTAAACTTACCAGAATCAAATTGTAAAGCATGGCCGGGCGTATTTGCATAAGTCCGCCAGTCTTCCTTAAAAATATATTGTGCATTTACGGATGGTTGATTAGGACGATGCGTCTCAAGCGTTATGTTTTCTGGATTAGACCAGGTCTTACCACCGTCGGTCGAACTAATTGACCAACATTCTCGCAAACCATTTCCTTTACGGACTTCTCCCTCATGATTATTACCCGTATTATAAAAAAGAAACAGGCGTCCTTTCGGATATGCCGGATCCAATAGATCCACTACCGGAGCTGGATTTCCGACCTGCAAATTATCATTGTCAACAGCAACTTGCAATGGGCCCCATGTTTTTCCATTATCCTGACTAATTTTATAAACAATATCTACATTACCAAAATCGCCGGCATGATCCACCCTACCTTCTGCAAAAGCAATTAACTGTCCGCTTCTATCCTTTACAATAGCAGGTATGCGGTAGCTTTTATAGCCATCTTCGCCTGAAACAAATACACTCACTTCCTGAGCGTGGCAAATTCCTGCCAACAGTGCAAATACCAACATTGTCCCTAATTTCTTCATATCTATATAAGTTTTATTGTTACTTCTATTTAAAAAATTCATCTGTGTTAATACAATGCGATCGGTTATTTATTACTCCCTTTCAATCGGTAGGCAAGTAAACATCCATTTTAGTGGATTTTGCCAATCTCTCCCATTTAATTTTCCCACAGGAAGTTTCACCACAACTGTATTCCAGCCTTTCTCCAGCAGAACAATGCTTGGACTTCGGTAGCTGTAACCTTCATCAACCAATGGGAGCTCCAAATTTCCTTTTTGGCCAGCATGTTGCCAATTCGGTGGAAGCACTTCACGCCCGTTCACCCAAATTTTGCTCATTCTATCGTCCCAGGTTCCCAAATTTGGTGAATCACTGGCATATGAACGGGAGAGGTCGTTAAAACCGATCCAAAAACTTTGGTTTCCCCCTTTTTCACTCCATACTTTGCTCACAGCATATACGGTACTATTTTCAAGCGGCCGATCAATAGCCCCTTTTACCACATCAGCCCACCAATGGCGTAGTAAGATAGTCCCACCATAAAACTCACCGATCTTTTTTAA
Organism: uncultured Sphingobacterium sp.; assembly: GCF_964277905.1. Classification (NCBI taxonomy): domain Bacteria; kingdom Pseudomonadati; phylum Bacteroidota; class Sphingobacteriia; order Sphingobacteriales; family Sphingobacteriaceae; genus Sphingobacterium; species uncultured Sphingobacterium sp. The sequence continues at coordinate 90,188 of NZ_CAXYKD010000030.1, read as the reverse complement.
AGCGGTAAATTTTCCTGTCGCTTCATTTTTTAAGACCATGCTCAGATCACCTTTATTTTCCACAGGCCCATACAACATCCATTTTTGCCCACTTTGTGCGTAATACGGAAAAATAAGATCCTTAAAATACAATCTTTTATGTTGGAGCAAACGCTTTTCAAATTCAGCAAATTGCTTTAATCCCTTTACATCTGTTTTGATATTACTACGCCATTCAAAATCTCCTCCTCCTCGCCAGCTTCGTTCCGCAAAAGTCAGCAAAGCAGGGTAAACTGCATTCTGATGGAATACATCACGTTCATGATGGACTGCACGATCGGGCCAGGAACATAACGTCGCACCCATTAACTTTTCATTTTCTGACGATTGACCACCTAATTCCCTATAGAACAAGGTCGTCACCGTTTCCAAAGGATCCATATGATTGATATACAAATGCTTTGAATCAATCACTTCAAAAGGTGAGTCATTGGTAATAGCCTGTGGCCCACCCATCCAAAGCTGGCGGATTGTGTGTGCCTGCAAATTACCACCAGGCTCCCAGCCGATGGTTTTTAGGCCTAAGTCCTCCGTCCATTTTGTCATCATCGGCAAAAATGCTTGGTTGTGAATTTTCACCTCATCCCCCCCAATATGCAGATAAGGTAGCCCGGGATAGGTGGTCGCAAATTCCTTCACCAGTTCTTTGATGATCGCTATGCCGCTATCGCTCTGCATATCGGTTTTAAAATAACGGCGAAATGCTGCGGAATGCCCTGGCATATCAATTTCGGGTACGAGCTGAATATGGCGATCACGACAATACCGGATCAGCTGCTGCATATCGTCGACTGTATAATACTTTCCCTTCCAACGCTCCATATTTGCCGAGTCGGTCAAACCGGGATATTTTTTACTGATCAGTCGCCATGCAATATCCTCTGTGAAATGAAAGTGAAAAATATTCAGCTTATACCGCGCCATCATATCGATCTGCTCCTTCAACACCTGCATAGACTGAAAATTTCTTCCCACGTCTACCAAGTAGCCACGCCAACGAAAAGATGGATAATCTGTAATGACGCAATACGGCAACTTACCATCGCCGCCTCCCAGTTGACGCAAAGTTTGCAGGGCATAGAAAACCCCTTTACTCGCTCGGGCTTCAATGTTTACTCCCCTTTTATCTATAACGATGCGATAGCCTTCCAAAGAAGACGAGGGAAGTTTCATTTCTTTATTGCAACTAATCGTTATAGCTATATTTTCTTTGCTATCGAAGTCTATCCGCCTTACATCCCAATCGCTTAACAGTGCTGTCAAAGTCTGTCTATCTGTAGTTGACACTTCTCCTTTGGTGCGTACGCAGACCACTTGTTTGACCTGGTAATACCCGGTTTTCCAGGCAACAGACTGCGGCATGGGAAGCAAAGGTCTGATAGTTTCGGACATACCATATAGCGGAGAGATCATCATGACAATCATCATCAGCCTTTGGAGGAACTTAGTTGTCGCTACAGTTTGTCGCCTCATGTTATCCATTAATCGTGTTAAATTCCTGTAGTATTTGCATACAATACCACTCTTGACGAGGAAGATGGAATGGTCCTTTAAATAAATTACCTTTTGCCGTTTGCGCAATCTTCCCATCACGATGCAGATAACCATACCATTCACCATTGATTTTATCATGAAAATGATCATAGGCATACTGATTGATCTGCTGATGCCAACTTTTATATTTCTCATTTCCGGTCATTAGGTAAGCGAGTAATGTTGCTATAATCGTTTCATTCTGCGGCCACCAAAACTTCATATCCTGCCAGTATTCTTGTACCGGCTTTCCATAGACATCCCGAAAGTATAGTATACCACCATATTCTGTATCCCAGCCGCGCTCCCACATATAATCGAGCATACGACAGCCCAGGTCAATCAGATGTGGATCGTTCGCCCGATATTTCGCTTCATGCAAGATAAACCACGCTCCTTCGATGGCATGTCCAGGGTTGAGTGTCCGCCCGTCAATATGATCAACAATTTCACCTTCAGGTCCCACTTGTTCCATCACACAGCGTATGTCATCTTTTACAAAATCACGTTCAATCTGCGCGATAAAATTACTGATAACAAAATCACAGCGTGGATCTCCAATTGTTTCGCGAATTTGCTGTGCGGTATTGATCATAATCATCGGCACACCGATCCCTTTCATTGGCCTGGTCTGTTCGTATTTTGGTTCCACCAATCTTTCTCCCTGTGCATAAGCTAGACAAATTCCAAACAGCTCACGTGCTTCCGCAGCAATATCAGTATCTCCCGTCGCTTTTGCATAGGCTGCAAAGGCGATTGCCGCAAAAGTCTCCGAAAAGAAATAACGACGCATACGAATTGGGTTACCGATGCGGTCTACATGAAAATACATTTTGCCGTTTGCATCAAAACAATGTTTCTTCAAAAATTCATAGCCTATCCGGGCCCCTTCCAGCCATTCCTCTTTTTGCTCAACCGTATTGTAAAGTGTGGCCAGCAACCAGCATGCCCTTCCCTGTATCCACACGGCTTTATCTGTATCAATCAAAGCCCCATCATGATCACGCATAAATAGGTAGCCGCCACATTCATGGTCAATCGATCGTGGAAACCAAAATGGTACAGTGTCTTTTAAAAGCTGATCACGATAAAAAACTTCCAACTCCTTCAAGTAATCAGTGTCTATTATATTTGCGGTATCTTTTATACTTGTCTGTTTCATCTGTTCTAGTTTTTGAGTCAATTTATTTATGTTTAGTTGATCGTCTTATGTTTAGTTGATCGTCAAATCAAAAGTGGACACTGGCGTTCCAATTTCATTTTGAAGATTTGCCCTGCTAAAAGGTTCATATCCATACAGGATTCTGCTGATTCCGAAACTTGGTTTAACGATTTCGACGACATTGCCCGATAGGATATTTGCATTTACATCAGAAATTTTCCCCTTATTGTCCATTACCTGAAAACCTTTCACAGGCGCATTCCCTGGGGTTATTAATTTTATACAATGATCAAATGTCAACAACAGCTTATCATCGCGAAGCGCATACCTGACCAGATCAGGATGATCTGCATTCAATTCAACACCATATACATGTTTACGCACTAAATTTGCCAACCTTCGGCCTACCACAATCTTTTCACGGGGATGTACATCCAAAGAATCACCTACATCGATCGTTACGGCCATGTATGTACCAGCAATGGCTTTCTCCAGTAAGCGTTGTGAGTTTCTAAAATCACCCCATGAAGGTCTATCTATACTTGTGAGCTGAACAAAGAAAAAAGGTAGATCTTGGTGAAAACTCTTCCGCCAGGAGGAAATCAATGTTTTAAAAAGACGTTCGTGAAGTTCTATATTATGCGCATTGCTCTCACCTTGATACCACAGTATACCTTTCAATCCTGTGCTCAACCATTTGCTGACACCCGCTTCAAAATTGTAAGCTGGTTGATACGGATGGCGTTGATTTTTCACCTTTGAAACTGCTAGATTTTGACTGGCGCGCTCACGACAGAAATCCTGCAGGAAATCTGATTTTTGCCAGTTGTGAATATAAGAAGCAAGCAGATCGTCGTTTTCCAATGATTTTCGATCAATCCATGATTCGGTATTAGCCCCACCTACCGATAGATCAATAATACCAATGGGAATATGCTGTTCGCTGGCGATCTGCTGGGCAAATGAATAAGCAACAGCTGAGAATTGCGCGGCCTCCGCCCCGGTAGCTTGCCGCCAGGCACCGCTGAAAAAGGACAAATCGTTTACTTTCCTTAAAGTCGCGGTATCCCATGCAACAGCATTGGTCTCCACAAGGCTGCGGCATTTAAAAAGGCGCACATTCTTTAAGTGCGGTGCATCGTTGATCAGCTCTTCGCCCTTTGTGGCTCCACGAAGTTGAAAAGCCATATTTGATTGTCCCGAAGCAAGGTACACATCGCCAAAAAGAATATTTTTCAACACTATTTTCTCCCTGTCCGAACTCACCGTTATTTCATATGGTCCTCCGGCTTCCATTTTAGGCAACTTTATTTCCCAGAAGCCTTCGGGATTGACTTGAGTCTTATAGTTTTTCTTATTAAATGCAACAGTGATCTCATCGGCGGCAGCACCTTTACCATAGATGCTATTTTCCCAATTACGTTGGAGTACCATATCCGAACCGATGGTTTCGGCCACTTGCAAATCTTGGAGAACAGGTATCAATACATGCGTGACCTGTTCAGCAATCAATGCAGCTCCTTGCTTATTCGGATGCAAGTAATCGTCAAAAAGATCAATCCGATACCGCAGTGGGCTGTTCAGATCGATCAGTCCCACTTGGTTATTTTTTGCTATCTGCGGTATAAGCGCCTGAATTTGATCATACCAATCGCGTGTCCCGGATAAGAAGCGCGGATGACCACTAAAAATAGGAGTCAATCGACAGATGTAAATTTGTACTTTGGGATTAACGGATCGTATGGAGTCAATCAGAATCGCGTAATCCGATGCAAAGGAGTTCTTATAATTTGGCCAATTTCTCGGATCAGTATCATTGAGTCCCAGGTGTATAATGGCAACATCAGGTTTATAATCCAAGGCTTTTCTGTATTCTTCCGTTTTATAATAAGGTCTATGCCCCTTACGTAAAAGTGTGGCCCCTGAATGACCAAAATTCCTCACTTCAAACCGCTGGCCCAGCAAAGCTTGAAGCTGGCTCGGATAAGAGTCCTCTGCAGGATTTCCGAGCCCATAACCAAAGGTTACAGAGTTACCGATACAAGCTACTTTTGTCCGGGGTTGTCCCACGGAAATGGAGATGGAGACCATCAAACCTAAAAGTAGACCTCCTTTTTTTAAAATATAGGTATGCAGCGTGCTGATTAAGGATTTCATTTTCATCATCTATTCATTCAGGAAATAAAAGCGATTACTTCTCCGTTGTTTTGGGTTTGAGAAACAGGAGTTGCAAGAGTAGCGCTAGCAGTACCGCGGCCCCTAATAGTGCAAAGCCTAGCCCAAAATGACCTTCATCCTTAAATTTCCCTAACCATTGCGTGATAACGGCTCCAGCAAACACGCCCACCATATTCATAAAACCGTAAGCGGTTGCGCGCAAATTTTTAGGAACAACCTGACAAAGGATAGGCATATTGTTGGCATCGAATATGCCAAAGCCAATTCCAAAACAGACCGCCGCTCCGACCACCGCAGGTAAAGTCTGGCCTAATCCCAAAAACAATAAAGCTGGTATGGTTAGTCCAAGCCCAATTGCACTAGTATAGATGCGGCCACGGATATGCTTTTGTACCCATCGGTCACTTAGTATTCCTCCGACGATAACTCCAATAAAGGATGAGATCGCGATTGTGATGGTCGACAATGGGCCTGCTTTGGCCATTGGAATATTCAGGCTATCGGCAAACAAGGTTGGCAACCAATTTTTGATGGCCCAGCCGGGTAAGCTTGGAGCCGCAAAATAAAATAATAGAATCCAGAATGCCACATTGGAAAATAGCAACAATAAACTTTTGGGAAGAGACAATCGCCCTTCCGAAGCAGGCTCCTCGAGGGATGGCTCATGTTTTTTCTCCACAAGCAAGATCGCTAATAGGACCGCATAACATATTCCGATAATTCCAAACCAATGAAAAGCGGTATGCCATCCTTTTGAAGCGGCCAATGTTGCACCAAAACCGCCCAAGGCCTGACCTGTATAGAGTCCGGTCATATGTAAGCCAATGGCTAACGATCGATTTTTTCCGGTATGGTAATCCGCGATCAGCGAAAGAGCTGTCGGGATATACAATGCTTCACTAAATCCCATAATTGCCCGTAAAACCAATAGCGTTGCATAATCGTGCGCCATCCCCATGCCATACGTTACGGCTGACCACACAAAAAGACTGCCTACGATCAGCCATTTTCTATTGCTGCGATCGGCAACGATACCGGCTATAGGACTCATGATACCATAGATGTAAAGAAAAACGGCCATCAATACACCAAAAGTCTCGGCACGCTGCAGCTGTGGAATATCGACCTGCATGGCTTCACGCATAGTTGATAGCATCTGCCTATCCATATAATTCAGCAGAGCTACCCCCCAAAGGAGGGCTACAACGAGCCATGGGTAAAAAGATTTATGTCGTAAAGAAGAGATCATTTCAAGTTTATCAGGTTTATATTGAGTTCTTTATATCTTATTTTTTTCAATCCTATTTCTTAGAAAATGTGGCTACTAAAATCTCCGGAGTACGAACGCCGGCCTTAATTTCGCCACTGGGCAAGATGATCATGTCGCCCCAAACAACAGCTGTCGTGGTTACAGGTCCATTCGAGGGTAGATCCCCCATCCGCTTCCATTTCGCCGATTTCAGATCATAACGCCATATCGCCTTGCCGAAACCGGGATGATTGATCTGCAATTTATTCTTCGCATCAATCAATTTCTGTCGCTGCGATGAATTGGTTTCCTTTTTAGCATCAAAGATCAGCGCTTCCACCTGATGAAAGGTATTGCCCCGATCTGCACTCAACAACCATATTCCTTGGTCGGGCAATACACAAGCTGTTCCCGCCGCAGCAGGAAAAGGAATATCCGTCTGTTTGGACCAAGTACTACCACCATCTGTTGAGCACCACAGTTCATGGTATAATGTTGAAGGGCTCTCTGGATGAGCCTTTCTTCCACCAAGCAGATAAAGGCCATTTTGACTATCAGACAACAATTGCAAATGGGAGACCGCATAGGGTAATTTTCCCACACAGGCCCATCCTTTTTCAAGATGTGCTAGATCCAATTGCAACACTTGATCCGATACGGCATCAGGCCTTTCACCACCGGCAATAAAAAGTTTATTTCCATGAACTACCGCTCCCATATTAGCCAATGGAAATGGGAGGTTCGGAAAGTCAGACACTGTAATTTTCTTGGTAGAGCCATCATATTTAATCATTCTACAGGCGGCTGTTTTTCCTTCCGGAGTCTCTCCACCGATAACCAGCAATCCATCGGGTAGACTCAGGCTGGCACCATAAGCAACCGCTATAGGAAGACTATCCTGGGCTATTAAGCTCAGTCGTCCCCCTTTTTTTCCGTAAATAAAAACATCTTTTTGGATCTCTTTCGCCCCACCTTCCCAAGGGGGTAAATGCGGGAAATTCGCCCCACCAGCAACCAGGAGACAATCGCCTGTGACACCAGCTATTGGTCCTGCCATACCAATATGCCCCTTTCCATCTTGCATAGCTGGCAATGTAATGCATTTATGCCATTCCAATCGACCAACCTGTGCATGAACAGCACCTGTAAACAGTATTCCCACAATAACTCCCATCCAATGTTGTTTTGTCATATCTATTTATTCTTGAACCTACAGTTCAGCCTGTAATTTCCCTCTCGATGTAAGCACTCATGATACCCATCTCGAGAGGGATATCTATTTTACTGTGCACAAAACGTCTGAAAATTAAGTTTGTTCACATCACTCTTAAAGAGTTCAAATTGCTCCGCCGAAATATTCTTTACGGGCAGTCTAAATGCTCCGCAGTCAAGGCCAATCAATTTCATATACGATTTTCCTACTGAAATACCACCGTACTTTCCTAACAATGTGATCATATCGATAGATTGCTGCTGCAAAGCATTAGCTTTTTCAAGATCTCCCCGATCATAAGCCTCGATAAGCTCAAGATATAAAGGTGCAGCGTAGTTATAGGTACTACCGACAGCACCTTTGTTACCCAATACCAAGGCGGACAGCATATTCTCATCTCTTCCCCATAACATATCGTACTTGCGATCTGCATAATTCAGGCAGCTTAGAAAATCCATAAAATCTTCGTGCGTATATTTGATTCCCTTAAAATTGGGTATTACGCCATCAATTTTCTTCAACAGGTCGATCATCTGGAAGTTTCCACCGGTCAATACCGGGATATGATAATAATAGAAAGCCGTATTCGGGGCTGTACTAGCAATTTCGACACAACACTTTGCCAATTGATCCACATTAGCAGGTTTGAAATAAGATGGTGAAGTAAATGAAACAACATCTACCCCTGCTTGCTCAGCCAGCCTAGCCAATTGTTGGCATTCTTTGATATTCGTTCCGCCCAGAAGCATCATGAGTGTAAATGCATTATCCTCTTTCGTTAATCTGGCCCAAGCTGTCATGACCGCAACTTTTTCCTCAAAAGTTAACGAAACCCCTTCTCCGGTAGAGCCACAAATAAAGGCACCCGTTACCCGATTGCGCTTTAACATCGCATAGTATTGCGGAATCAGCTCAAGATTCAATTCTCCGTTTTCATCGAAAGGAGTAAATGGCGCTGCAATTAATCCTGAGATTTTTTGGTCTAGCATGATCTGTGTATTTAATATTATATTATTTTTTTTAAATGTAACTAAAACGATGTATAACCTTTCGTTTGAACCAATAGCCGGTTATTTGTCAACGCATCCCTATTTATTGGCCATAAAAGGCGAAATGATTCTGCTACCGGTAATGATGTATACTTATAAACAAAGCTATCTCCCATTCTTCTCAAATCATACCAATATTTCCCCTCGCCAATAAATTCTAATTTGCGTTCTTTTAAAATTGCTTCCATCGGATCGCTGTCTATCTTCTGATTTGGAAAACCAAAAGTACCTTCGTTGTAATTACTTCCAAAAGCTCTTGCTCGAACCAAATTGATTTCCTCTTTGGGGCTTTCACCCAGTAGCACTTTAGCTTCAGCTAACAGCAAGAGTAAATCTGCATAACGATAGATTGGAAAATCATTCGTAAATGCCCGAGATCCCGCATTTTGTTCACCTTGATACTTTTTCAGGAAACAACCGGCCATATTGAATTTTCCTGTTGCATCTTTTGAATAGGCCGCTTGAATAGATGTGTTTTTACGTTGATCCAAATCGTTGTAGTCCCGATACGAACGGATACGAGTCGGTGCACGTAATATTCCACCATAATTTTCAGCAGTTACAGTGAATTTTCTGTTGGAAAGTGAGTCATAATAATTTGCGATAAGGCCAGATTGTGGAACAAAATCGGATATAAAACCTAAAGTCGCTTCATTTAATTGATGACGCGCTACAAAAATCATTTCACTATTACCGCGATTGGTTGAAGAAAATAGACCAGAAAAATCTGATTGCAGAGACAAGGTAAGATTTGATTTTATTTCCGATAAAGCATTTTTGGCTGTTAAAGCAGCATCCTTACCTCCGCCTCGATGTGCATTCCAAAGATTCACTTCTGCTTTAAGCATTAATGTTGCTGATTTTGACCAATACGATTTTGTATTCTTCACGGAGTAATCTGTTCCAAAAGAAGTCAAAGAGTTTTCTAAATCCGAAGTTACAAGTCCTAAAACATCCGAAGCTGGAGAAGCGGCTTTAGCAAGGTTAGTGATATCAATATTTCCAACAGGCTCGGTTTGCAGGACAACATCTCCCCAGGAACGATACAACTGAAAATAGTAGAATGCACGCATTCCATAAGCAATCCCTAAATAGTAACCTTTATTTTGAGCGGTCACAATATCAGTCGTATTAAGTTTGCTGATCAACAAATTTATCTGATTGATGTTTTCGTAAAAAGCCCCGAAATTGCTCACCCCCGGATTATCAAGATCCAAATTATGATTCCACATTCTTTCCAACCCTTGCGGAGCTTCCCCTGTAAAAGACGATGTCGTTCCGGGATCATTGCCAAAGACCTCCCCCTGATATTCACCCAGAAGTACAAATGCGCGCTCATGATTCCGAAATCTTGCGTGTAGACCACTCACAAATGAATCAAACTGATCGGCTGTCTTCCAGTAATTCCCATCGCTAATTGTACTCACTGGACTTAACTCTAGATTTTTATTGCAAGAACTTAAGAGGCCTAGTCCCAATACCATTGCCAAGCTCAAGGTTTTTATATTGATTTTCATCGTTTTCAATTTTTAAGATTAAAAGGATAGTTGAACACCTAAGACATAAGATCTTGGTGTGGGATAAGTGCCTAAGTATATACCTGTAACCAAATTGTTCACATCTACGGGCGGTTCAGGCGATGGACCCGAGAATTTTGTAATATAAAAAAGATTAGATCCGGTAAAATAAATCCGCGCATGCGAAAATACCCGCGATTTTTCAAGCAATGATTTGGGCATATCGTACGAGAGAGTCAACTCACGGAGTGCCAAATAATCTCCTTTTTCATAAAACCTCGAATTGTTGCTATTCAATACCGCATTGGCATTGTTTCCACGTGTATAATTCTGTTTGGAACCACCAACCTGATCCGCAAAATAAACCTTTGGAATGTCTGTTATAGTGTTGGTGGGTGACCAAGCTTGTTTTTGCAACTCAATATAATTGAATGTACCCTGATAATTACCCAATGTTCTTGCAACAAGATCATTGTAAATCTTATGTCCCAGCGCAAACTCCCAGTTTGAAAAAAGGCTCAGATTCTTATAACTTAAATTCGTTGTAAATCCTCCCGTCCATTTTGGATTAATATTGCCGATATACACTTGATCACGTGAATCGATAATATCATTTCCATCGACATCCAGCCAGTTGACATCTCCAGGAGTAATTCTTCCATTTTTTCCAACAGGGAGATTAGGCCCAGTAATTCCTGCAATATTATCCGTGCGGTTTCCGGCAATTGAACTTACCTCAGCATCATCTTTAAATATTGATACTTGTTTATATGCGTAGATATCGCCCAGCGATTGCCCCTCCTGATATCCACCTACCCATTTAACTTGACCCGATGTTGGATCATAGACCTGTAGACCACCTTGACGATTATTTTCGTTTCCATTATTCGGCAGCTCCAGTATTTTATTTTTAACAAATGCGGCATTTGCGCCAATATTCAAATTAATACCATCGGGATTTCTAAGCACGCGAGCTTGTAACCCAAACTCCAGGCCTTTATTTTGTAAAGTCCCTAAGTTGGTATTTATAGACGAGAAGCCGATATAACTAGGCAGAGTCAGATCTGTTAAAAGGTTTTTAGTTTTTCTATTGTAATAATCGAATAGTAAAGTTACGCGGTCTTTCCATAAACCTAAATCTAAACCTACACCTGTCGTTTTACTCGTTTCCCAAACCAGATTTCCATTTACAGGCTGTGTATTAAGGTATCCAGCTGTTCCATTATAATTGGTTTGCAAGGAATAGGTTCCCTGAACTTCATATCTGCCTAATCCGTTTATATTTCCATTTTCTCCGTAACTCAGTCTAGGCTTTAAAGTTGAAATATATTCCGCTAACTTGGAATTCTTAAAAAATGCTTCTTGATGAACATTCCACCCTGCAGAAAGACCTGGAAAAAAGCCCCAACGATGACCATCTGCTAAGCTCGATACACCATCCAAACGATATACGGCATTCAACAGATATTTCCCATCATAATCATAAGCCAAACGTCCCATGGACGAAATAATTCTATATTCAGATTTCGAAGATGTGTTATTTCCAGCCACAAAAACAGTCGAAGCATTGACGGTCGGTATATCATCAGTAGGCGCATTCTTCCCATACACCTGCATATAATCTGTTTTTGTGTTAAAATATTCAGCACCAAGCATAGCATTCAGATTATGCTTTTCACCAAATGTCTTGGTATAATTTAAAATACCATTGAACTGTGTTTGGAAATCGCGATTTATATTGCGATAAGCATCTCTTGAAGTACTGCCTATTGTTTCGGGGTTAGAAAACACATTGGCATAGGTCTGGGTGGATTTTTGGAAGAACTCATTCAATAACTCTTTCATATAGGCATTTCCCGAGACTTTGAGGTATAAACCAGGAATAATATCCCATTTTAGAGAACCATTTACTACAATGCGATTCGTTTCATTATTTCTCTCCATACGGCTCAACCAATACAATGGATTCCCATCATTGATGCCGTTGCCTGGATTGGGTCTCGTCTTCGCCTCATCAACCCAAGGATTAAATGTTGGCCAAATAGCCAAATTCCGATATAATGCACTTACTTCAGATCCGCCAACTCCATATTGAGAAGCAGTTGACAAATTGACCGAGGTTGCTACCTCCAGGTTCGGTTTCAGCTTATATGAACCATTTAGATCTGCAGTATATCTTTTATAGTTGGAGCCTACAATGATTCCATTCTCATCATATGCATCAAATGCAGCGAAATATTTTCCTCGATCGTTACCGCCCGATACATTTACATAATGATCCTTTGTATAGGTATTTCGAAATAAGATATCCTCAACTTCGCCCGAATGATCCTTATAAATTATCTGACCACCATACGGATCATCAACAAGTTGCCACCCTTTAGCTAGTAATGGATCCAAGTCAGATGTGTAACGACGAATATCGAACGAAGATAAATTTGCATTATCGCTCAATAATCCCAGTCCTCTGGAGCCATTAGCTGTCTCAATCGTTTTACCGGCATTTAAATAACCCAAACGCGTATAATAAATGTAATCCCCAGCATTCAAATAACGATACCCCTCACGACGTTGGTTGAACCCTCCTGTAAATTTATAAGATATATTTGACTGTCCCGATTTACCTGTTTTCGTTGTAATCAAAACTACGCCATTATTTGCACGAGCACCATATATTGCCGTTGCAGAAGCATCTTTTAGAAGTTCAATGGATTCAATATTATCCGAACTCACATCATTCATCTCACGAATGACGCCATCTATTACCACTAATGGGGGACTAGAACTTTTAATTGATGCTCCACCGCGCAATTTTAACATAGGCGCCGCCCCGGGTGTACCCGATTTATTCACCACCTGTAATCCAGGTACAGTTCCCTGTAATGCTGTAGCAACATTAGAACGTGGCGTATTTTGCAAAACAGTTTTATCCACTTTAGCGATGGAACCAGTCACACTTCTCCTGTTTTGTGTTCCATATCCAACCACCACAACTTCATCCATTTGCTCAACCTTGGACTCGAGTTTGATATCCAATTGATTTAATTGTCCAACTTTTACTTCATATGGTCTATACCCCGTAGACGTGATGATTAAAATAGTATTGGGATTGCTACTGATTGAGAAAGTCCCATCAGCATTTGTCTGCAAAGATTGGTTGGATCCTTTGACTTTTACAGTCACGTTGCCTAGCAACTCCCCTGTCTTTGCATCGGTAATTTTTCCCCGCACCGCATGGTCTTGTGCCTGTGCTAAAAGCAAATTGCCCATCAAAACAGACAGCGTGAGAAGGGTTCGTAATTTTAGGTTTGAATACATATTGGTTTGTATTAAGTATTACATATATACAAATATATAAATTACTAAATGTAAAAAACAAATTTTAATCAAATTATGTATAACATATTAATCACTTTTATTAATTATCTTTGTCTTAATGCGCCTAATGCGCGATATGTAATATATATGGAACCGAATTCTTCGCTGATAGAACATCTGAATACAATTGATACCTCTTCATTAGTAGACCGTGCTGAAAAAGAAATCATCAATCTTTTTGTCAATCAAGGCTTAAAGGTTGGAGATGCTTTACCTAAGGAAATTGAATTGGCCGAAACCCTTGGTGTAAGTCGCACAGTAGTTCGCGAAGCTATGTTGCGGTTACGTATGGTCGGATTGATCGAATCAAAAAAACATCGTGGGGCCGTTCTAACAAGTCCAGATCTTATAAAACCACTACGCAAATCACTTTTTCCAACCATTATGGAAAATAAGACCTTACAGGATCTTTTTGAAATGCGCATGGTGCTGGAAGTGGGTATGGCGGATATTCTTTTTGAACATATACAGGAAAAAGACATTGAGGAGCTGGAAGCGATCGTTGCCAAGGAACCTATAAATGCAGATAATACAATTTTCGACATTGAAACTGAAATTGCCTTTCACGGTAAGCTTTATGAAATCACTGGAAATACGATTCTCAAAGATTTCCAAAATATGCTGTTACCTGTTTTTCAATATGTTCATAGCAGCGGCTTACTGACTAGTCCCAGTCAATCGAAAAGCTTTATTTCACACCGAGGCCTAGTTGATATATTGAAGGTCGGCAATGCCGAGGTTTTTCGAAATGCCATGCGCAAGCATCTTGACAATCATTATCAGCGACTCTTTTTATATAAGAAATCTATTGGATAATCTGTTTAAAAAAATTGATTAACAACACTATAAAAAAGCCCAATCTATGATTGGGCTTTTTTATAGTGTCTCCACTTGATCCTTTTACTTGGTTATCGTACAATTTGACACTTTGTTATTCAGACAGCAACAGTACAATGATTCCGTGTGGAGGAAGAATGAATTTTGTATTCTGACCAAGGTTTCCTTCATCTCGATGAAGCCATAAATCTCTGACGCGATTTTTTGGAGACAAATTCAGCGCTTTAGTATCCAGTTTAAACATCGTTTCGTTGTCTGATCTATTAAGTATTGCAAGTGCCTTACGCTTTGGATCTGCCAGGTCTTTTTTCCATACTTCTACCTCACCCGCTTTAAACACAGCTTGCGCTTGCTTAAAAGCCTTATCCTGATTAAGCGCGATCATTTCTTTGTTCGTCAATATAGCGAGTGTCTCTTTTGAAATTTTACGCAGATCATTTCCGGCCATCAAAGGTGAATTTAACATACACCACATTGAAAAATGTGTTTTATCTTCTTCATGAGTCATTCCATTGCCCACTTGAAGCATATCCATATCGTTATAATGACCTGGAGAGCTATAAGGATAAAGATTACGATTGAGATCAATAATATGCAACACTGAAGCAAAATTTGGTTGTATATCTTGTGAAATACGCCAGGAATCCACTTGTTTAATTGCCCATTCCCCTGGAAACTGCCAGCGGCAAAGATTAAAGCCTACATCTGGACGAACCTTCCTCACTGCTGTTATAATCTTTGTATATTGCTCGCGATCATCGAGCTTCATTTCCAATCCACCACACCAATCCACTTTGATGAAATCAAAATTCCACTCTCTAAAAAATAACTGCGCATCTTGGTCTTCATGGCCATACATTCCTACCCCAATACCTTTTGGATCTTTGTCCCAGATAGAACCACAAGTATTTTTTCCACCTTCCGAATACAATCCAGCTTTTAAACCCTTGGAATGAATATAATCAGCTAGCGCCCGCATGCCATTGGGAAATTTTGAACGGTCTTCGTAAAGTTTTCCCACTTGGTCACGCCCCCCGAAATACCCGTCATCCACATTGATATAACTGTATCCCGCATCGTGCAAGCCAGTCGCAACCATGGCATCAGCCTGTTCTCGAATCAACTTTTCATCAATATGGATCCGAAAGCTATTCCAGCTGCTCCAACCCATTATTGGCGGTTTTGCCTCTTGACACAACCCTTTTAGATTCCAAGCACCTACTAAAGCCCCCAAAAGTATATACTTAAATAATAACTTAAATCCCATAATTGTAGTATAAAAAAGATCTGATCTATCCTTTATTTTCATTTTAATCTGCATCAAAAATACATAGAGACAATGATATGAAAAAGTAAATTCAATCACTCAATTATTTTATGTAATACATAATAATCATTATCTTAGTCAGCGTTATCACCATCGTGAAATTTACACTATTTTCAAATAGCATAGCTTAAAAAAGCTTGATACATTCAATTTAAACCAAAAACACAATGAAACTCAGGATCTTTTTATTTGCCGTACTCGCAACACTTCTCTATAAAAATGCTTCTGCACAAAAAAAGCCTAATATCATCATCATTATTTCCGATGATCATGCCTATCAAGCAATTGGTGCCTATGGTTCGAAATACGGGAAAACACCACAGATCGACCGCATCGCTGCTCAGGGTGCCCTATTTAAAAATGCCTTCGTCAACAATTCGATCTGCGGGCCATCCCGAGCGACATTATTGACGGGCAAGTACAGCCATAAAAATGGATTCAAAGACAATGAAACTTCTGAATTCGACTTTAGTCAGGATCTTTTTGTGAAACAGCTCCAAAACGTAGGTTACAATACCGCTTGGGTGGGTAAAATTCACTTAGGAGACAAACTGCAAGGTTTCAACTATTATGACATTCTTGTTGGGCAGGGCACCTATTTTAATCCAGATTTTATCAGCAAGGAGGGGCGCAAACGCACTGAAGGGTATGTATCCGATATCGTAACCGAAAAAGCTATTGATTGGCTCGATACGGTAGACGCTGATAAGCCATTTTGTCTAGTCATCGGTCATAAAGCCACACACCGTACATGGATGCCAGATCCAAAGGACTTCGGCAGCTACGATACTGTAAATTTCACCTTACCCACTACTTTCTACGACAATTACCAAAGTAGACCTGCAGCCGCATTGCAGGAAATGTCCATTGACAAGGACATGAAAATGGGCTACGATCTCAAAATGTTCAATTCATTGGAAGACATGATGGCTGACGGTAACTTCAAGCGGATGAACCAAGCTCAAAAGGATAGCTATATCGCCTATTACCGGCCCATTTATGAACAACTAAAGCAGGGTAATTTGACGGGCAAGCAACTTGCAGAATGGAAGTTCAGACGTTATATGATTGATTATCTCAATACTGCCCAATCTATGGACCGCAATATAGGGAAAGTACTAGATTATCTGGATCAAAAATCACTCAGTGAAAATACAATTGTAATCTATCTTTCAGACCAAGGTTTTTATATGGGTGAGCATGGTTGGTTCGACAAACGTTGGATGTATGAGGAATCTTTTCGTACACCAATGGTCATGCGGTACCCAGCCCTATTACGCGCAAAATCAACCATAAACGCCAAAATTGTCAACGCTGATATCGCTCCCACGTTATTGGAGTTAGCTGCTATCAAAAAACCGAAAGACATGCAAGGAGAATCTTTTGTACATGTCCTGAAAAATAACAAAGAGGAACATCGAAAAGATCTGTTCTATCATTATTTTGAAAATGGAGAACATGCCGTTAGCCCCCATTTTGGTGTTCGTGATGACCGTTATAAATTGATACGCTATTATAAACGAATCGAAAATTGGGAGCTCTTTGACCTTCAAAAGGACCCCAGTGAACTCCATAATGTCTACAAGGATCCTGCCTATCAAAGTGTCGTCAAACTGATGAAAAAGAAACTGATCACACAAATGCGCCAATTTGATGACAAAGAAGCAGAAGCTATTTACAAAATCAACATCGACTAATTATACCATCAGGGTATCCCATCTATTGGATACCCTTTTTTATTGCTATACGTTTCTTCGAAATGTTTATTGAAATGCTGCTTATATAGTTAAGTCCAATAGCTCATTGTAAATAGATTGTTTCGCAGACAATTACTCTTAAAAAAATTGCAATAAATAGAATCCGCAATCGATTGTCTTATAAATAAATTTTCATTTATAGTATAATTTTCATTTCTTTAATATAGTATTAAAATGATTTACATAAAATCATTTTAATCACCAATATAGCCAAGACATACGTACTTAATTTTATGAAAATTTACTTATTTTTAATTTTATTACTCACCACAAATATAGTTCTAGGTCAATCGAAGGGCAAAGTTCTTGGGACTGTATTTTCTCAAAATGCGGAACCATTAGAAAAAGCAACTGTAACGATTCTCAATTCAAAAGACTCTTCCGTAGTTTCCTACCTCCTTACTGACACAAAAGGTAAATTTGAATTTGTTAAAATTCCCACAGGGACCACATTAACGCTTTTTATTTCACATGTCAATGCAAATCCTTTTCGTAAGGAATTTACTATTCCTAACGGAGAAAATTATGATTTCGCTCACTTAAAGCTCGACTCGAAAAGCCTCGATGAAGTAGTCGTCAATATTGTTCCCCCCGTACGGATGAATAAAGATACGTTAGAATATAACACCAACTTCTTCAAAACTCGTCCAAACGCCAACGTCGAGGAATTACTCAAAGAACTACCTGGTCTGCAAGTAAATATGGATGGCTCTATTTACTATCAAGGGAAAGAGGTTTCAAAAGTAAAAGTAAACGACAAGGATTTCTTTTCGAGTGATGTACGTATTGCCACACGAAATTTGGATGCTTCTCTTATCAAAACAGTACAGGTGTACCGTGATAAGGGCGAAACAAAAAAAGATAACGAAGACGAAGATAAACTGCCGATTACGATTAACCTAAAATTTAAGAAAGATTTTCTCAAGGCCAGTTTTGGTAAACTTTATGGTAGTGCAGGTACAAGGAGCAGGTATGAGGCCGGTGGTTTATTCAATACATTTAAGGACACACTACAGCTGAGTTTCCTCGGTTTTGGAAATAACATTAACCGCCAAAGTTTTGATTACAATGAATTGAACCAAGAAGCTGGACTTGGACGTGCCGAAAACTATGGATTTGATAATTTTGGAGGTAGGAACTATTCAGGTAAGGCCAACGATATTGGCTTGGGCTTTAATCTCAACAATGACTGGGGAAAGAAGACCAAGTTGAACATCATGTACATGCTGAAATATAATAAAGCCGAAAATCAAAATACCGGCAATCAAATCTCATTATACGATCAGGAAAAACAATATTCAGCATCCAATTACCAACAACAGGAGAAATCTGTAGGGCATAATCTCAAAACCCTCCTCCGACATCGCATGGATACAACAGCCTATTTTGAATTTACACCGAATTTGGGTATCAATTCAAAAAATAATTCAACCTTCGGAATGAACCGCTCCTATACGGATCTCAAAAAATTAAATGACGCAACAGGTACGGGCGGAAATAAGGAAAATACCCTGAATTATTCACATGGATTCTATATCGAAAAACAACTCAATAAAAACCACATCGTATCTTTTAGAAATACGATTTCCATCAATACAAATGAAAAGACCGATACGTCCTTCCAAAACACCTATATATATGACACAGCTAAGCCGCGGACTAGTTTATGGTATAAAAACCGAACACAAAATAATTCCAACAACCTATATTTCAGTGCAGCCTATTATAATAAAATAATTAAAAAACTAAACTTTGACTACTACTTCACCTATGTCACTAACCGCCAAGGGCCACAGGAAAGTGTATATATCAACCGCGACAGCACTGGAGAAATGCATGCAGCTCCTTATGAAAATAGCTATCGTTACAAATACCAGGATTATATTACCGGTATTATATTTTACTGGAGACCCACCAAAGATTTTAACGTAAAGTTTGGAACAGCCTATCAAGTAAAGGTAAATCATTTTGATTTACTTAAAATCAACTCTGTCGAGAAATCATCTTTAGGCTACTGGTTGCCCAATATTAATATCCGTTATAAAGATCTAAACCTCGGCTGGTATAAAGATCTCGAGTCCCCCGAGCTCTATGGAATTCAGCAGCTCGTCTTGGATTTAAATCCGTTATATACACGAAAGACATCCTTTATATTCAACAATATCGAAAAACAGAATGTCAGTATATCATACTATAAGTATACCTCGAAATTGCAGTTTAATGTAAATGGAAATATCAATTATGTCAATAACAGCATCGGGTCCCGTAGCTGGCGAAACAACAATACAGGACAAATGACCACCCAGATGTTTCTCGCTGGCTCAAAATATAACTATAGTGCCTATACTTACCTTAGATACAACCTAAAAGCCAGTAAAAATTGGTCATTCTATCTATCGCAAAACAACAATTTCTATACCTATGAAAATTATAGTTCCATCAATGATGTTGATAATAAAGGGACCAATATAGGGATCAATGCCAGCCAACAATTTTCCGCGACATGGAAAAACCTAGTGACGATATCACCACAGTATACCTATTCTTGGAACAAGAACATAAATTCGGTAAAAGATAACACCGACTTTATTGAATCAACTTATTCAACCCGTAAAATTGGTGCAGGATTGAATATTAATCCAATCCACGGATTTTCGCTAGAATCAATATACTCCTTAGATAACCGGGCCAGCGGATTGAGCGGCAGAAAAAACTACCATATCTTAAATGCGTCAGTCTATTATAACTTTAAAAATAATTCACAGCTAAAATTGACCGGCTTTGATATATTGAATCAGAATACCCAAAATTATTGGGGCAGTCAAGGAAACGTAACATATTTTGGGAATTCACTTACATTGAAACAATATTTTATGTTGGGCTATATCCATAAATTTAATATTATCAAAACAAAGAAGTAGATCGGGTAAAGAGCTGAACCTTGCTTATAACAACAATAAAAATGATTATTACAATCTTTCAATATTCGATATCTTACTTTTCATTTCTTCAAGTTCAGCACGTGATAAACGTTGCTTTTCAGAATAGCTGTCCGCATGTTGCTCGCGCAATTTGCGTAGCCCCTTTTGGCTATCCGCTTCATAATCGTTTAGGTCAAAGGTAACAGAGTCGGTCGTTAAATTGGCGATACGGTAAAGCGTACGCATCGTTTTTCCATCTTTTGTATAGGAAACCTCATACACATCACCAACCTTTGGATCTTTCAGGTATTTTTCCTTCTTTTTTGCACCATAAATTCCTGCTATAACAATAGCAGATACAAAAAGTCCAATCAGAACTAAGCCCGAAAAATATCCAAAAGGTGTTTTACGGATAGCTCCCGAAGATATGGCCTGAAATGTTTGTGGGTTGATTTCACGTTGGTAACTCAACTTTTTGCAATGCGTACAAATGGTAATGACCTCCGAGGCATATGGAAATATGGGGATCCAAAAAATATGAAAATATTTAATTTGCCTGTATGCAAAAAGGGATTGAACTGTGCCACAATAATCGCAGTTTCCGATTGCCGATTGCGATTTATTAGCTAAAACTTTTGTTCTTGTGCCAAAAATAATCATCGTGTTAACGTTTTAATTCACTATCATGGAGACACAATAACATTGCCCTTTTTTATTCGAAAATACGAGGATTTACAATCCGTGCGTTGTCGTTTACGATTCGTACCTACCAATCAATATCCTGATAGGCAACATATTGCAAAGAAAACAAGAAGGTGTGCCGAAAAGAAAAAAAACTTGATGCCCCAGCTGCTCCTCACTTATAAAGACCGCATCTTATCATTCTGACTCAAAAATTACAAAAAACAAAAAAACAAAGTATAGTTATCAGGTAGATTTTATATATTTGCATTAACATTTTTTAACACATGAAACAGCATACAGGTAATATCCTTAAAAAACGAATGTCCTAAGGGGATGTTTTTACAGGTAAATTTCAAATATCTCCTATAACCCAACTCAAACAATAAACTCACTATTATAATTAGTATGGCAAAAAACAACATAAATTTTGTCGTAATGGCCGCGCTTTGTCTTAGTACTAACGCACTATACGCACAAACCACTATAAAAGGAAAGGTAGTCGACAACAATAACAATCCTATTCAAGGGGCTACAGTTACCGAAACAAGCAGTAAAAAACAGGTTCAAACAGATGCAAATGGACTATTTGAGTTCCCTTCGACCGGAAGCTCACTTAACATCAGCATTCAATATATTGGCTTTGAAACTCGAACTGTTCAAACCAATACCACAGGTTTCACCACGGTTCAACTTCTGCCAACGACTTCACAACTAAACGAAGTTGTTGTGACGGCCTTAGGTATTTCACGTGAGAAAAAATCACTGGGTTATGCCGTACAGGAGGTTAAATCTGTTGAACTTCAAACGCGGCCTACCAATGCCCTCAGTGCCTTGTCTGGAAAAGTTGCAGGACTTCAAGTAACGACCTCAGGCGGAAACATGGGTGGATCTTCCCATGTTTTGCTTAGAGGTATTAACTCAATCGCGGGAAACAATCAACCTCTATATGTCATTGATGGTACGCCTATTGATAATACCGATTTAAACTCTTCTTCTACTATCAACGGAAGTGCCGGTAAAGATGTTGGTAACATGATACAAGATATCAACCCCGATGATATTGACAACATTTCGGTATTAAAAGGGCCATCTGCTGCTGCTCTTTATGGTTCTAGGGCAGCCAATGGGGTTATACTGATTACGACCAAACGTGCATCAAAGGGTGAAAAAGTAGATATTTCCTTAAATACCGGGGTTGATTTTGAAAATATTGTTCGATTACCCAAAAGACAACATCTCTATGGTCAAGGGTATTCCACAAGCTTTCAAACCCAAAACATCAATGGAACAGACTACAAAATAGTCGATTATGCCGCAGATGAAAGCTGGGGACCAAAACTCGACGGCACACCAGTACTTCAATGGTACAATCTGAACCCTGAAGATGAGGCCAACTATTTAAATCCGTCTCAGTGGATTTATCCCAAAAATGATGTTAGTTATTTCTTTCGGACAGGTGTATCCAACACCAACAATTTTGCCATAGCTGGCAATAGCGGAAATACAAATTATCGCTTTTCCTACACGAATAAAAATGTAACAGGAACAACACCCAACTCCAGTTTGGGCCGTAATACCTTTAACTTCTCCGGGGGCACACAATTAGGTAAACTGAAGATTAATTCGAATTTTAACTATATCCGTAATGCATCAGTAGGCCGTCCATGGACTGGTGCTTCCAATAGAAATATTATCCTTGAAGCATTCCAATGGGGAGCTGTACAAGTCGATTACAAAATATTGGAAAACTACAAACGTGAAGACGGAACTCCGTTAGCCTGGAACCGAACGGGATGGCAAAATACGCCTGCCGCCGAGGCGACCCGTTTTATTGATAATCCCTATTGGTCCGCCTATGAGTCGTACATGGAGGACAATAGAGATCGTTTCTACGGTAATATCGGTTTACAATATGACTTAAACAATTGGCTAACTTTAGGGGCTAAAGTACATGGAGATATTTATTCATTCCAGTCTCAAGATCGAATTGCGGTTTATTCACGAAGCACTTCTCAATACGAGGAAGCCAACAATAAACTAAATGAATACAACTATGAGTTTTTAGCTACCGCCAAGAAAAACTGGGATAAATTCTCCCTTATCGGGAATATAGGCGCCAATCTTCGTGACCAACAGCGGAAGCAAGACTATGCGATTACACAGGGCGGTTTGATTATTCCTAATTACTATAATCTGAAAAATGCCAATGCAGTTAAAATTGACAACTTCCGATACCATAGACGCATTGCATCAATCTATGGTAGCTTCTCTTTGGGATACAACGATTTTCTGTATTTAGATGGAACGGTACGTAATGACTGGTCATCTACATTGCCGACCAACAACAATTCATTTATATATCCGTCCCTGACAGGTAGTTTTGTTTTTAGCCAACTGGAAGCATTTAAAAAATTGGATTGGCTTAGTTTCGGTAAAATCCGCCTGGGATGGGCTCAAGTCGGAAATGATACAGATCCTTATCAATTGTATAAAGTCTACGAACCCGAGCAATCCTTTGACGGACAAGCGTCCTATGGGCTTCCAAGCACTAAACCAAATGCTAATCTAAAACCTGAAATTACCAGCTCTTGGGAGACAGGCCTAAATCTACAATTATTCAAAAATCGACTAGGATTTGATGTAACCTATTACAACAACAATTCGAGGAATCAAATCCTGCCAGTCCCTGTTTCTTCATCATTCGGGTATGCCGGAAAAGTATTCAATGCTGGAAAAATCAATAACAAAGGAATTGAAGTCGTGTTAAATGGTACCCCTATCAAACACGAAAATTTCACTTGGGATGCGGCAATCAACTGGGCTAAGAATAAAAACAAAGTCATTAAATTGGATGATCAGGTCAACACATTGAGCTTAAGCAATTCCTTGGTCGAGCTCGTTGCACGTGAAGGAGAATCCTATGGCCAATTTTTGGGTTACGACTTTGTCTATGCTCCGGACGGACAACGCGTTGTCCAGGCAGATGGCACCTACATGAAAACATCACAGTTGGTTCCTTTAGGGTCAGTACTGCCCGATTTTACCTTCGGTATCCAAAATACCTTCCGTTACAAAAACTTTAGTCTAGGCTTTTTAGTCTCGGGTCGAGTGGGTGGAAAATTCTTCTCACAAACCTATAAAGTTGGTATGTATTCTGGTATTTTGGATAAGACAGCTGCAAATAATATTCGTGAAACGGGTGTCGTCCTGGATGGAGTTAAGGGAGATGTTGCATTCCATAGTGATGGTTCGTACGATGTGAGTAACATCCAACAGAATACCACTAATATTACTGCACAACAATGGGCGCGCAATGAATATAATGGTCCGACAACATTTTCAATCTTCGATGCAACATATGTTAAATTAAGGGAAGTTACTCTGGGTTACAATTTCAAATTGACTAATCCCAAAATTATCAAAAACATTGGCGTGAATGTATACGGACGTAATCTTTGGAACATTTATACCAAGAGTAAGTATATTGATCCAGAGTTCACATCCAGTGGTGGAAATGTTCAGGGTATTGAAGGTGGAAATATACCTCTTCCGGTTACTTATGGTTTTAACGTTAATCTTAAATTCTAGAAGATGAAACTCATCATGATTTACTCCATAATGTTAGACCGGATAAATCTGATCGTTCATCAGCTTTAAAAGATAACCCAAGTGCAACAGATTCATCGATAATCTGAACAAGCACTTATAAATAAATATACAGATGAAAATATCAAACATACTACATACTTCATTCATCGGCCTATCGCTTATTGCTACTTCGTGCTCCAAATCCACATTTAGCGATATCAATACAGACCCAAATCGACCTGCTTCTGTTACAACGCCAACGATTCTAGTGACCGCCGAAAAACAGCTAGTCAATGCATTACGAAGCGAAGAAGTAAGCCTACGAGGTGCTCAATTATTTGCACAGTATTTCAGTCAGAACATTTACACGGACCAATCTCGCTATCAAATACCAACAAGCTATTCAGACAACTATTGGACTGCGACCTATAAATCGCTTAATAATTTAAATGAAATTATTAAGCTTAATACCAATGAATCCACTAAAGCGATTGCCGCGGCGGGAACAGCTGGTACAAATACCAATCAGATTGCGATAGCAAGAATACTCAAGGCCTACGCTTTTCAATCGCTAACAGATGTTTTTGGTGATATTCCCTATGAATCCTATGGCAATAAAGATGCAGATTTTGAAGCGCTACAGCAGGATCCGGATAACCTAACGCCAAAATATGCAAGTCAAGAGAAAATCTACAAAGACATTCTCAATGAATTACAGCAGGCAGCTGATACATTAGCAAAGTATCCAACAGCCACGACTTTCGGAACAGCTGATATTATCTATAAAGGATCAAATAGTAGCTGGGCAAAATTCGCCAATTCGTTACGTCTACGTGTTGCGAATCGGATCAAAGGCAAAGATGCTACTTTGGCAACGACACATATCGCCGATGCCATCAAAAAAGGTGTATTCACCTCCAACAATGATAATGCGGTATTTAAATACTCCAAAACATCACCAAATGAAGCACCATTGTTTAGAGCAACGGTAACTGCCAATCGAAAAGACTTTGCAATTTCTAATGTGATTATTGAAACTTTACAGGGCAGTCGTGGCCCCTTTAAAATTGCAGATCCACGTCTATCAAAATTTGCTAAACCGACAAGCTCAGGAAATGTTTACTACGGCCAACCCTATGGTCTCCCCCTAGCAGCGGGTAATCTATTTCCTGTAGACAAAATATCACTACCGAGTGACATTATCAATGCTGCAGATTACGGGGAAGTACTTGTAGAATATGCGGAAGTTGCTTTCATTTTAGCTGAAAACAACAACTGGGATCAATCTAATTACGAAAAGGGGGTTCGGGCTTCTCTTGAAAAATGGTCTGTGCCTTCTGATGAGGTAGCAACCTATCTGAGTAAACTTCCTGCTGCGAATAAAGAAAATGTGCTTTCTCAAAAGTACTTAGCACTTTTCAACCAAAGTATCGAATCTTGGTCCGAAATCAGAAGAACAGGGTATCCGTTATTCCTAATCAAAAAAGGTGATATTACATGGACCGGAACAGTAGAAGGCAAACCTGTTACATATACGTTCACTCCTGAAGTAGGAAACACAATACCAAGCCGTTTGGTGTACCCATTAAAAGAACAAAGTACCAATAAGACGAATTATCAAAGTGCACTTTCACGACAAGGAGATGATGTGATAAGCACCAAATTATGGTGGAATAAATAAACTTAGGTATTTCAATCAGCTCACACCTGAGGCTTAGGCTTCAGGTGTTTTTTATTATTATATTTCTTATCTTCGTATAGCACTCTAAAGAATAAAATGTCATGGACGATCAAACATTAGACAGAATAGACCAACTTAGCGAGGAAGGAAACATCCAATGTGATGAAGGCAACTATCAGGCGGCGATCCGGGTGTGGACCGAAGCACTTGATCTAGTCCCTAGTCCACAACATGTTCATGCGGAAAGTCTTTGGCTCGAAGCTTCCATAGGAGACGCCTTTTTCTTACTGGACGATTTTGACAATGCTCTTTCTCATTTTGAAAAGGCAAAACAGAACATTATCGAAAATGCCTACGAAAACCCCTTTATCATGCTGCGCTTAGGACAGTGCTATTTGGAAGACAACAATAGCGAGTCTGCCCAGGAATATCTTCTTCGCGCCTATATGATGGAAGGAAGAGACATTTTCGAAGATGAATCGCCTAAGTATCTTAAATTTTTAGATGACAATATCGATTTGGATTGATCATAATCCGTTAAAACGAATCGATTACTTCACCGACTTCCATAGGGAGATCCGACTCAAGAACGGAGGCTCCTTCCGCAAATATGGCCCTATACTTTTCGGCGCGTTCTGTCTTTGTCTGCAACTTATCGTAGGTAGACGCCGCTGAAATCATGCACATCACACCTTTGTTGTTGAAGAATTGATACATCGCCTGATTGGAATCCTTTAGTTCTGGCCCAATATAGACAATCATACGGTCGTAGGGTAATCCAGAGGATTTAAATTTTTCCAATGCAGCCTGATCTTTAATATGCATGGACATATACTGTTCCGGATTCTGCGCCAAATAAAACGCTGCCTGTTCAGTATTATGTACCGTAACCCACACCCAACTGTAGGCATTGTATTTTTTTAGTATTGCTGCTGTAGCCGCCAATGGTAAGTCTTTTTTATCTAAGTTGAGGATGGTTTTACCCTTTGCCCATTGAATGACTTCATCAAGTGTGTTAATACCAAACCGGGTAATATTTCCAGCCTGATCCTTTAATTTCAGCTTACGCAATTCATCCCAGGTATAGTCAGATACTTTTCCTTTTCCATTTGTAGTTCTATCCAATGTCGCATCGTGCATCAAAATAGCAACACTATCCTTGGTGTAACGCGGATCGATTTCAAAAATAGCCGGTGTTTTTCGTAATACGGCTTCAAATGCCGCAATCGAATTTTCAGGAAGTCCAGCCTCAATCGTTCCCCGATGACCACTTACAATTTTTTTATCTTTAGCATAGGTAAAATAATCACGCATCGCCTTTGGAGAAGCAAACTCAAGTGAATGGATTTTTTGTCCGACGACTATTGAATACGACGAAACAAAAAGAAAAAAAGCGAAAAATGTTCTACTCATTAATTTATAATTACGTTCAAATATATAAGCTTGAGCCACAAAAAATAACATCCTAAATTAATCAACCAAGATCAATAAATCGTTAACAAAACATTCAGTCCATATCAACCACCAATCCACGTATAAACATAAGCTTAAGGAATTAAACTTTTACTGCAATATCAAATCCTCCTGAAAATCACGGTATACCACCTCTAAAAATCAAAAAAAAATATAATATAGCTGTTGGCACAACTATAAAATAAACTATATTTGCACATTAATTTATATTTGATCTAAATAAATTACCATGAAAAACAGAACACGATATATGATGTTCAGCAGTGGAATTCTTTTGCTTTTAAGTACTCAGCTACATGCACAAGAATTATCCCTTATCGTAAAAGACAGAGACAATAAACCATTAAGCCAAGCGAATATCAAAGTTGACGGAAAAAGCGTCGGCTATTCTAATCAACTTGGACAATTCATTTTTGCCAAAAGACCTTTGAATAATCCGATTCAATTGCGGGTATCATACACAGGCTTTTCAACGGTTGAAAAAATGGTCAATTTAGATACCGTTCAACACCCATTGTCAATTCAGCTTAATTCTACCCAAGTGTTAGATGAGATTATTGTAACAGCAGGACGTAAGCCCGAAAGCATCTCCACTGTCCCTTCTTCAGTAACGATCTTGACCACAAAAGAAATTGAGGCCCAAAGCCAAATCAGCACCAATCTTTCAACAATTTTAGGGAATACTGTTCCCGGTCTTGGAACATCGACCAATAAAGCGACAAACTCCGGACAAACACTTCGTGGGAGATCTGTGCTTGTTTTGATCGACGGTATTCCACAATCAACGCCTTTGATGAATGGACAACGTGATCTTCGGACCATTGACCCGAGTGTCATCGAACGGGTTGAGGTTATCAAAGGTGCTACATCTATCTATGGAAATGGCTCCGCAGGCGGTATTATCAACTACATTACACGCAATCCATCGAAAGACGCTGCTCCGATACAAGGGATCACAAGTGTTAGAACTACTTTCAATCCAGTTCATAGCGCCGGTACTATGGGCTATCGCATTGGACAAACCTTATACGGACAAAAAAACAGATGGAATTATACCGTCAGTGGATCCGCCGATTACGTTGGCCTGCAACGCGATGGCGACGGGGTTCCCCTCGGTCAGACAGACGGTCTTTCGAACACCTATCAATACAATGCATTTCTAAAAGCAGGGTACCGTATCGATAGCAGTTCCAATATTACGGCAGTATACAACTTCTACAGAAGTAACCAACACAACAGATACATCAGCCAAACAGGTGTATATGGTCAAACGCCAACGATAGGCGTGAAAGGCGAAGATCCAGGTAAACCTGCTGGAACTCCATATAACCACAATGCCATGTTGACCTATACTAAAAGTAATCTATTCGCGTCGACATCTTTAACTGCTTCTGCATACTACAATACATTTCGATCCATGAACCGTTATGTTGAGAAAGCTTCTGCATGGTATGGTCCGGGACAAACACAGATCAATTCGGAGAAAAAAGGCTTACGCGTTAACCTAAACACACCTTTTCAGGTATTGGGTTCAAATGCAGATATCACCTACGGTGTAGATTTACTAAATGATGTAACAGATCAAAATCTGACCGACGGCAGGGTCTATATTCCCTATATGAACATGTTAAACGTTGCTCCATACGCCCAGGTAAAAATTGATTTCCTAGAAAACTTAATCTTTAAAGGCGGTGTACGTTATGAAAATGCAACAGTCAAAATAAAGGATTTCAATACCATTGCTACAGGCCCCAACAACGAAGGAAGTATTGCCGTAAAAGGAGGTAATATCCCCTACAAAGGAGCGACCTTCAATGCAGGTTTGCGTTACAACAAATTCGCGATCTTTAATCCCTTCGTGAGTTTCTCCCAAGGTTTCGCAATCAATGAACTCGGCCGTATTGTACGTCGTGCAACAGATAATGATTTAGATAGCCTAAAAACCGACCCTATTATCACTAATAATTACGAAATCGGATTCTCAAGCAATTACAGCATTTTCCAGCTATCAGCATCTTATTACTACAGTACTTCCAAAATGGGCGTTGAACTGGTGGACATTGGTGGTTACCTGATGCCACAACGCCTTCCTGAAGATGTGTATGGTTACGAAATTGCATTGAGCGCTAATATTTCACCTCAATTGACCATCGGTGGAACCTATGCCTATGTGGAAGGAAAGTCAAAAAAAGACGATGGATCAAAATCCTACCTCAATGGCTCACGTATCTCGCCAGATAAAGCAACGGGATACATCTACTATACTCCGATCAAACCCTTAACCTTTCAGCTTTTTTGGGTGCATACCGGATCCCGGGATCGCTTTCTTCCAAACGATAAAGGCGTATACAAAAACAGCGAAGGCCCCGTTAAGACCGTTGATCTATTTAACTTAAATGGAAATTACCAAGTAAACAAACAATGGTCTATCGGTATGGGGGTAGAAAACTTATTTAATAAAAACTATTATCCTGTTGTCAGTCAATATCGTGCCTTAAATGAAGAATACGTCAAAGGACAAGGTATGTTGGCCTCATTTAACATCAACTACAAATTCTAATATGTTTAAAACTGTCGTTCTTTGGTTGCATAAATGGCTCGGAATCATCACCGGAGTTGTAGTATTCATCCTAAGCTTGACGGGCAGCATATACACCTTTCAGGATGAGCTCAAGCTCTGGGCTTATCCTGAAAAATATTTTATCTCCGACACAACCAACCACTCAAAAACTCCGCTACCTTTAAGCACACTTCTTTACAGCGCACAGAAAAGCCTCGAAAAAAATCAAAAAATCACGCGGGTTGATCTCTATCCTTCGAAAAATCGTACCTGGGTATTTCGTGCCATAAAAACGGACGAAAAAGCATTTGGCCATTGGAATTATTACCGCTATTACAAACGCGTTTTCATCAATCCATATACTGGTCAAGTACAGCAAGTAGAAAATTCAAAAACAGAATTCTTTCAACTGGTGCTTCAGCTTCACCTAAACCTCCTCTTGGGCAAGCAATATGGCCATCCTATCGTCGCCTGGTCAACGGCCATTTTTGTCCTTATCTTACTCAGTGGCATCGTCCTTTGGTGGCCAAAAAAATGGAAAGGCAAGAATCTTAAGCGCAGTTTTTGGTTAGATACCAAAGTAAAATGGAAACGACTGAACCACGACCTCCACAATGTCATCGGATTTTACAGTTTATTTATCGGATTGATTTTTGCCATTACGGGGCTCGCTTTTGCTTTTCCGAATTTCAAAAAGACCTATATAGCAACATTCAATTTATTGCAGTCGCCAACAGCTTCTTCCACACGCAGCTCCCCTATACCCTTGCCCGCTGTGGAAAAGAAATTTCAGGACAATGCGCTGCGGTATGCCTTGACAAATTATTCAGATGCTGAAATGATGTCGATCCGACTAAAAAAAGAAACCGAAACAGCAATGGATATACAGGTGAGACATCATGAAAAACGAAGCGGTGTATTTGATTGGCTTTATTATAACAAAGAAGAGAGCAGTCTTACAGCAGTCAAATCCAGCAACGAATTGCAGTATGGGGATAAGCTCGGTGCACTTAACTATGATATTCATACCGGTGGCATCGGTGGACTCACAACAAAAATTATCGCTTGCCTAGCTAGTCTCTTTTGTGCTTCCTTGCCCATCACAGGATATATCATCTGGATGAACAAAAGCAAAAAGAAGAAAAAGAAAGGTTATCAACATAATGTTAATAAGTACTGTTAATAACTACATTTTTCTTTTAAACAGGTTTTCAACAGCGTTATTAACATAATGTGGAAAACTAGCCTTTCCCCTATTTACCGACACCATCTCTTGTGCAATTTATAGGAATGCGATACACCATCTAAAAAAACAACATACAAGACAAAAAGACGACAATCTTTAAAACGAGAAGATCCCAACGCTAAGCAGCGCAAACAGCGCTACACTAAAAAAAGGAAGCATTCTTCAACAGAAGGAAGCAAAGCACACAGCCAAAAAAGAAAGTCGCGCAAGAAAAAAAGAAAATCCGATACACAGAAGTGCACCGGATTTCTTCAATAACAAACCAACAACTAACATACTAAAGATTCGGATTTCGAACCGTCTCTTCGTATGGTATAGCAAATAAATAATAAGGACTGTTTTCTACAAAATTAGAACCATCAGGAAATTTAATAACCCGGTGCCCTTGACCATTAACCAGCTTAGGCTTACCGTCTGCACCCACAATTTCTACTTGAATAGGTTTTCCCTCAGCATCAAGATAGGATTTACGCACAACCTTTCCCTGAGTCCGAAGAATATCCGACAAAGCAAATCCTTCACCCCAAAGTTCCTTGCGTCTTTCAACAAGAATGGCAGCAATTAATTGTCCATTATCATTTCCTGAAAACAGCTTAGCGTTTCTAGCCGTCCGTAATTTATTCAGCGCTGCTACCGCTTTATCGTTTTCACCAGCTCTTGCATAACCTTCAGCCGCTATCAAAACCATTTCAGAAGCACGCATGTATACAATATCTCCAATTAAATTGGACTTAAACTTAAACTTCTTATACCGTAGGAAACCTTCCCGACCAGGTAAATTATCCCATTCAAATAAAGCGTAACGCACATCACTGGTATCGAATAAATCTTTAAAATAAGGATCGGCCATAAAACTATAGTAATAAGATCCAGCTGACGACACGTCCAAATAATGAAATGTATAACTTGCCACATTTTGCTCGTTAGTCTGCTGATGTCCCCAAATCCACTCACTATTTCCAAGATCATTAAAACCGGCCTGATAATCTGACGGAGTCATTAAATTATACTTCTGAGCTGCTTTTTCAGCATATTCCGCGGCTAGCTTCCATTCGCCTACCTGCAAATAGGTTCTCGCAAGCAGACCATACACGACATCCGCATTGATTTCGTATTTATCCGCTCTACTAGCAGAAGCCAACAAGCTTTCACTGTCTTTGAGATCTTTCAAGATAAGTTCATACACTTCTGCCTGTGTTGACTTTGATTTTCCTTCAGTCGACAATGTACTGGGTTCGGTATAGATCGGAACAGACTTGGCATTTTTATCTTTCAGATAACTGAACTGGTAAAAAGTCGCCAGGTTTAGATAAGAAAACGCGCGCAATGCTTTCGCTCTTCCCTTCAATACATTCTTGGTTTCGACAGATCCCTCAGCTCCATCCACTTTCGCGATCACATTATTCATATTATCGATCACTTTATACAGCATTATCCAAAAAGAATTAACGCGATTAGAACGATTGTTTGTTAATTCGGTAAATGCGTATGCGTCGCGATAACCATATTTGGTCGTCACCGCAACATCACTTCCCATTGCATCACTTGTACGCATTACCGCCGTATAACCTGGATTGGCATAAGTAAAATAGGTATCATTTAAATACTTCCAGGTACCATTGATCACCGTAGCAACATTGTCGGTATTTTTAAACACTTCACCTTCCGGCACAGAAGTGGTCGGATCCAACTCAAGCGCATCCTTACATGATGCATTCACTAGAGAGAGCGCCAAGATGATATATACAATTTTTAGTTTCATGATTTTCATTTAAATTCTCAGATTAACAATAAGGCATTAAAAAACAAGCTGAATACCACCAGAGATTGTTCGCATTGCCGGATAGCGAAAATAGGTCGCCCCATTCACCGTCTGTTCTGGATCCATTCCTTGATGACCATAAAATGTCAATAGATTTTCGGCAGTTGCAAAGACACGAAGTTTTTCTACGCCTATCCGCTTCAATAAATCCGAAGGTAATCTATAGCCCAAACTCACATTTTTAAGGCGTGCATAAGTGCCACTGTAAAGAAAACGTGTGGACGAAGAAGTCCAATTCAAGTTATCGGTTGTCAATTTAGGCACATCGGTCTGCGTATGCTCAGGCGTCCAGCGCTCGAGGATCTCCTTGGACCAAGCACGTCCCGGATTATTACCGCTATGCATAAGCTGAATATAATCGTTATCTAATATCTGTCCACCCAAACTAAAACTCAACAAAGCAGACAAATCAAAATTTTTGTAGGTGAAACTGTTTTGAATCCCACCGACAAGATCTGGCAATGAAGTCCCGGCAATAAAATTACCGGCCTTACTGTATTCCGAAGTTTTTTCACCTGTTTTATTACCGTCCTTATCAGCGGTATACCATTGCGGGAGACCGTTATCTGGATTTACTCCAGCCCATTCCGGCAGATAAAAATCATAGATACTTCCGCCTACACGCAAAAGCTTATTCCCCGTAATGATCGGTTTGTTATCTTTTGGCAAAGCTGTAATCTTGTTTTTGTAATGCGAAAGATTGACGTCTAAATTCCATTTAAAATTTTCATTTCGAACCGGGACAGTACGAATATCCACGTCGATACCGGTATTTTTCAGCGCTCCAATATTTGCATCATAGCCCGTATAGCCTGTTGAATAAGCCATCGGCATAGTAAACAGCAAATCCTTACTCCGACGGTTAA
Source organism: uncultured Sphingobacterium sp. (assembly GCF_964277905.1). Classification (NCBI taxonomy): domain Bacteria; kingdom Pseudomonadati; phylum Bacteroidota; class Sphingobacteriia; order Sphingobacteriales; family Sphingobacteriaceae; genus Sphingobacterium; species uncultured Sphingobacterium sp. The sequence goes on along the minus strand of NZ_CAXYKD010000030.1, from coordinate 56,108 downwards.
AGTACTCCACACTCAATGAAACCCGGTTTTCAAATGCAGATACATCGACACCTACGTTCAAATTGAGGTTCGACTCCCATTTTAGATCTGGTGTAGCCAACCTACCGGTATACGTTCCGCCTTTACCTAAACTATTTGCAATGGTATAAAGTCCTTTATAAGCATAATAGGTACCTAAATTATCGTTTCCTTGTCCACCATAACTTGCTCTTACCGTCAGCTGATCAATCGTTGTGTTATCCTTCAAAAATTCTTCCTGTTTCAGCTTCCAAGATCCACCCACAGACCAGAATGTTCCCCAACGTTTTGCTGGCGAAAAGCGCGACGAACCATCGGTACGTAACGAAGTCGATAAATAATATTTATTATCATAATTATACTCCGCTCTTCCCAAGAAACTCAATAGCCTATACCCTGCACTTGATCCCGTGAAGTTATTGAGTTGTGATGCCGCAGCAGGTTCATCAAAGTAAGGGAGCACAAATTGCTGTCTGCTACCGTTGATATTACTACTGTTAAAATCATAGTATTCCTGACCGGCCAATACATTGAGGTAATGTAAGCCAAACTGCTTCTCATAAGTCAATAAATTGTTCCAGGTCTGCGCTACGGTACGCACATTTGAACGATAAACATACCCGCCCGTATTCACACCGTCTCCCAATAAAGGATTGGTATAGTCGTGTGTATTCCCGTTGATATAATCAACATTATATGTCGACTTAAATTTTAAATTTTTAGAAAACAACACTTCCAGATAAGTCCGGGCAGATAGATTTTCCCGACGGATATCATTTCTGTCCAAAGGAAGAGAAGCAGCTAAATTATTACGCGGTGTTGCACCACTTGGACGATATTCTCCAAAATCGTAAATCTTATTTCCGGCTCCATCAAACACAAATGAACCATCTGCATTGCGCTCATAGTATGGATAAAAAGATGGCACCAGTCTCGTAAAATTTATAATGTTTGCCGTATTGCTGTCCTCAGACTGCGGATATTTTTGTTGTGTACTGCTACCACCAATATTGAGACCGACATTTAACCAGGATTTCACCTTGCTGTCAAGGTTTGCGCGTAGGTTGTACCGTTTAAATCCAGATTCAATCGCTATCCCCTGATCATTCAGATAACCACCCGAAATATAATAGGTGCTTTTGGCACTACCACCGCTAAACCCTAGGTCTGCTTGTGTACGCACTCCCGTACGTTGCAATACGTCTGTCCATGGATCATCCCATAGTGTCTTAGCTCCGGCAACCAACTTACCATCTACTCCGACCGGCTGCGGGTATTGACTGCCATACGGATTGATATTTAAATCTGTCAATACGGTCTTACTTGCGTTGGACGCCGCTTGCTCTGCTGTAAGGCCATTTGACAGGTTTTTGTTTCTCAAAGCTTCCCAATAGAGCTGAAAATATTCATCGGTCGATACCTGATCATAGTCACGAACTGCACGGGTTGAATAGCCCTGTGTAAAATTGAGATTAATCTTGGTGTTGTCGGAAGACACACCGGACTTCGTTGTAATAATAATCACACCATTCGCCCCTCTGGAGCCGTAAAGTGCACTTGATGCTGCATCTTTTAATACAGAGATAGACTGAATGTCATTTGGATTGATGGAGTTAATATCCCCGGCATAAGGACTCCCATCCAACACGATCAGAGGTGAACTGGAGGCATTAATGGAGCCGATACCCCTAATACGGATGGCTGCTTCTGTACCTGGCTGTCCCGAGGACGCTACGGACTGTAAGCCCGGTACCTGTCCCTCTAGAGCCTTCGTAATATTTGATACCTGTCTATTTTCAATAGCTTTGCTGCTCACCGTACTGACCGATCCCGTTATGTTTGTACGTTTGGCAGTACCGTAAGCCACGACCACCACCTCTTCCAGATCTGTACTGGAGGGTTTCAAGGACAATGTTAAGTTTGTACTTGTTGGTTTTAGCTGTTGAGATTCATAACCTACAAAAGAAAATTCCAATACAGGTAATGCGTCACCTGTGACATTGATTGTAAACTCTCCTTTTGAATTCGTTAAGGTTCCTTGATTTTGCCCCGAAATGCGAACATTTACTCCAGGAAGTAGGTGACCGGTATTGGCATCAACAACTTTTCCTTGTATAGCCCGCTGCTGAGCATACAACCTGTTCATATTGACACCTGATAATGCTATCGCAGCAATAGGAATGTATTTAAGTTTTGCGTACATCGTAAGAATGCTTTACTAAATAAGTTAAGTGTGATTAAATACAAAAAACACAGTGGCTCCTTGCATTCCAATAAAATCTACCTAATAAGTAGTTTTTATTGGAATGCAAATATATAACAAAATCTATTGAATTAATAGATTTTGTTATATAAAAACACAAAACACTATAAATGAATCATTTAAAATTAAAAACTAAGCCTATAAAAGTTATTTAGTAAGCTAACTCACTATTATTGATCAAGCCATTTTTGAAACTTCGGAGATCGTTCCTCACTAACAATGACTACAATTCCCGCTGGAGTTGAGGGTATTAACTCTAATTTGATTCGATTTCGACTAATTTTTAACATGGATTGAATCGCATCTATTCGAACAAGAAATTTACGATTGATCTGGAAAAAAACTGTGGGATCTACTTGTGTAACGAGATGAGTGATGGTATCTTCAATAATATATGCAATTCCAGATCCTTTTTCTACAGCATACAGCTCTTTGTCCTCTGCCATAAAATAAGCAATATCAGCAATGGCTAGCGACTTTAAAAAATTACCATATTTCACTAGAAAACGCTGTTTGAGCCGAGGTTCTACTTTAGGCAGTAGCGGTTCAATACGTTTCATGACCTCAGCCAACTCGTCGCTGTCGAAAGGTTTTAACAGATAGGCATAACCCTTATTTTGGAAGGCCTCCAATGCATATTGTTCGTAAGCAGTCGTAAAAATCAGCGGTACATCAATAGATACCTGCTTAAAAATTTCAAAGCTCAGTCCATCCATCAGGTGGATATCCATAAAAATCAGATCGAATTGATTTCTATTGATTGTCACCACCGCTTCCTGAACCTCTTTTGCATTGGTAAAGGTCAGTTCGCTTTCTCCATAGCGCGCAGTCAACATCTCCTTTAAGCCTACAAAAGCCCAGTCTTCGTCTTCGACAATCAGTATTTTCCATCCCATGGGTTGAATGTAATAAAAAATCCATTTCCTAAAAAGAAAATGGATTAATATATATAGGATTAAAAAAAAATCAATTATTTTAACAGATCGGGATTATTATTGATTGCTTCCTGTGGATAGCGTATCACATAACGAGGATCGTTCTGCTGCAGAGTTACCGTTCTACCGAAACTACTGTGCGTGATCGCAGGGCGTGTCGTCCGTTTTAGATCATACCAACGTAATCCCTCTAGCGCCAGTTCACGCTTACGCTCCAGTAAAACCGCATCCAGTAACTGTACTGTTGACAAACCTGCGTCAGCCTTTGTTTCTTTGACATAGGCATCTGCGGTAAATCTGTTTTTCTTTAAAGCAGACAGATATTTTAATGCCTCTGCTGTATTTCCCAGACGAACATAACATTCCGCCATCGTCAAATAAAGATCAGCATTTCTAAAACTCACGTTAAAACGATTTTCACCGCCTTTGAGAGATACATAATCACCACCACTTTTTTGGAAGTAACGGCCTTTTCTTAAATCGCCTGTAGAATAACTGTCTAACAAGCCCGGTGAAATAAAGGAACTTGTACGTACGCCAGGAACAGACACTTTTTCCAAAGCCATAATCATCTCTACGGATTCAAAATCATTCGGAAGTAGACTTCCAGCAACATTCAGATCAACCAGCTTGTCATTTATAGCCAAAGATTTTTTAGCGGCATCAATTGCTTCCTGCCACTCACCGCGATATAAATGAACGCGTGAGGCCATGGCAAAAGCAGCGCGTTTGCTAAAGCGATAATTAACACCTTTTGCCTGATCATCCACAGTCAGTAAAGCTGTCCCTTTTTCCATGTCAGCTAGGATCTGTACATAGGATTCTCCAATCGTCGCGGGAACAAAACGTTGTTCCAGGTCAATCTTTGTCGATAAAGGAACACCCCGAAGCCCTGCATTACTTCCTGAATAGACCTCACTGTATAGATTTAACAACTCAAAATGAGCATAAGCGCGCATTAGGTAAGCTTCACCTTTAATCTGATCTACCGTGGCATTACTTCCTAATTTTTCATCAATGGTGCTGATGACCTGGTTGGTATAAAAAATACTGTTGTAAAATGTCAAATAGGGATAAGCGATTGTTGTCGGATCAGGATTTTGATCGTTCCAAAGATAGATATCTTTGGTTCTAGCAGCATCGGTCGAACTTTCATCCAACAATAGTTCATCTGTACGCAAGGACAAATAGGACTTATGTGCTGGAAACCCTAGATAACTGCTTGTAATCAGTCCTCTAAAATCACTTTCCGAGCTGGGGATAACGGTCCCTACCGGTTGTATATCTAAATATTTATTGCAGGAAGCCAATGCACTAGCGGCCATGATCATTCCAAAATAAATTATCTTTTTCATTTATGAATCAATTAAAAGAATTAAAAACTTGCAGAAAGACCAAAAGCAAAAGATTTGCTAATTGGCTGCGCATAATAATCACCATAAGTTTCAGGATCAAAATACCCATCGTAATTTGTTCCGAAAACAAATAAATTACGCCCTTCAACATTTACTCTTAGATTACTTGTGCCAATTTTTTTGCTTATTGCAGCCGGTAAAGTGTAGCCTAAACGAATGCTATTGATGCGGACATAGCTCATTTTTTTCGCCCAGATATCATACTGTTTAAACGAATTAATCGGATCGTTACTTTCCATCCAAGCATAAGCCATCCAACGCTCATTCAATTCGGAACTTATACTGCCCAAGGCTGGCAAGGCTGTTTTACCCTGTAAAGCCATCAACAGATCCTTGGTGTAATTTTGTCCACGATCAACTTTGGCAGGATTGTAAGTTGGCGTACGGCTCACCCAGCGTTCTAAATTGAATACCGCGGAGATGGCCAAATCGAATTGTCCATAACGGAAACGGTTGGTCATCCCTCCAATGAATTTAGGATCTTTACTGCCGGCATATTTAAACTTGGAGCGATACGTTGCCGCTGACATGTCAGTTTGGGAGGTGTATCCTGGTAAGAAATCTGCCCAAGGATCGTAAAGGCCATAAAACTCTTCCATACTCGCAACAGAACCATCCTGATTTCTAAACTGCATCACGCCATCTTTGTCCAAACCTGCAGTCTCCAATACATAAAGACCGTTAATTGGTCGACCAGCCTGGGTTTCTGGGGCGTAGGCCGTTGGATTATTGATTACTTTTAGTAATTTATTATTGTTGTGTGCAATATTGAAATCCGTTGACCAAGAAAACTTATCTGTCTGAATCTGACGGCTGGATATGGTTAATTCTACACCTTGATTACGTGCTGACGCCCAATTAACCTGAACATTCTGAAAACCATTTTCCAAAGGCAACGCACTATATGCGATAAGATCCGTGCTTTTTCTGTTATAATAGTCGACTGTAATGTTTAATCGATTTTTCCATAAGCCCAAATCAATTCCAGCATTATAGGATTGTGTACGTTCCCAACGTAGTTTATCATTTGCAGGCATGTCAACGACCACAGATCCTTCCGTGTTACCCGGAAGAAGCGTTGTATTACCATATTTACCTACGATAAAAGGATAGGTATTGCGATCCACATTCCCTTGGATACCGTAAGAAGCACGTACACGAAGATCAGACAAGGCCGTTTTTCCTTTGATAAACTCTTCTTCTAGCACATTCCATGATCCAGAAATTGACCAAATCGGTAAGAAACGATATTGTGGATCTACCCCAAACATATTCGATCCATCATAACGGATACTCCCATACACATTATATTTACGATCCAATGTATAGGTTGCATTACCATAGAAAGATGCATATGAATTCTCAATAAATGCCTTCTTATACTGGACAAACCTAGAGTCATTTTGATAAGTGCTATTTGGAAAAATAATTGTCTGGGTCGTCAATGTTGCTGGGTTATAACCAAATCCCTTCGTAGTGACCATTGTATTTTTGGTCCTTCTCAACTCGGTTCCACCCATTACTTCCAGTTCGTGACGGTCATTCCATGTTTTATTGTACTTTAAGTATGTTTTCCAATTATATTGAAAAATACTATTATGGGTATTTTCGATCGTTCCACCTACGGGTAAGAAATACTTATTTGTCTTACTAGCGGCATCGTAATAACGTGTAGCAGCGCGCAATTTACGCGTGTTATAACTTTCTTGATCCGCAAATTTTTCCGAACCGTTTTCGTCAAATTGTAACCCAAATTCTGTCCGTAATGATAACTGTGGCAAGATCGTGTATTCTAGATAGCTAATTGCCTTCAGCCCTTTATTCGTGAATTTATATTTGGTATTTTCGCGCTCTTCAACAGCATTAAAAGGAATATAGGTATCGCCCTCAAACCCCTCAATATCTGGATCATAATTATAATTACCAGACTGATCATAAACCGACAAGTAAGGATTAACTGAACGCACATAATAACTTGGGTTCGTAAAAGCATCCCGATCCTGAATTGGATTTTGTCGGTTTGAAACCGTCCCCATTAAATTAATACCTGCTTTAAATCTATCATTAATATTAAAATCGTTATTTAATGTCAATGTATAGCGGCGTAGATCTACACCTTTCGTCGCTCCTTTTTCATCGTACAAACCACTGGACAAATAATAACGATGTCCATCATTACCACCTGAAATAGATGCAGAATACTGCTGATTCAGCGCCTGACGATAAAGTTCTTTCCCCCAGTCTGTTTGCTGTGAACGCAATTGATTGATTGACTGTTGCACTTCCGGAGACAAAGCCGCCAAACCACCGGAACGGTAAGCATCCAATGCGTCTGCTTTGTTTAGTATCCGCATAATCGCACCTTTGTTAGTACGATAATTTAGATCCGTGCGATTTGCCATCAATAACTCAAAGTCAACCTTTTCGTTAGCATTCATCAGATTGAGGTTGCTGTAATCCGGGCGTTCGGTCACAAAGGTATTTGCTGACACCTGCAGTTTTGCAGGTCCTGATTTCCCTCTTTTTGTGGTAATCACAATTACACCATTTGCCGCCCGTGCGCCATAGATTGAAGTCGCTGCAGCATCTTTTAAAACGGTAATATCCGCGATATCGTCAGGATTGATTCCCGCAATTGGCAGATTTGTCAAGCTATTGAGATTATCCTTGTCAATTCGATTGGGCATTTCAGTACCTTCGATAGGCAGTCCATCAATGACCCATAAAGGATCCTGTGTACCATTCAGTGATACTGTACCACGGATACGGATCTGTGGTGCACTATTGGGGCCGCCACTAAAATTACTCAACTGCAAACCCGCCACCTGACCAGCAAGCATTTCATCGATCGATGCAACCCCCGTCTGTTTGATGTCCGCTACATTGATTTTATTGTAAGCCGTCGTATTCTTGCGTTTTTTGATATCCGTATAACCTGTTACGATCACCTCATCCAAGGATTCACCACTTGGCTGCAGCAAGATTGTTTTATGATCCTGGAATACCGGCACTTGAATACGCTGGTACCCGACATAGCTAATCGTTACATACTTTAAATTACTAGGCACTTTTAAGCGAAATTCACCAGCGGCATCGGTCAATGAACCCAATGCCGACTGCTGCACCTGATTAGGTACACCGATATCTTCTGCTACTGCCGAACTTTCAACGACGACCGTCGCCCCTACGACCGGTTTTAACGTGACCGCATCCAAAACCTTTCCTTTCAGTTCCCTGGATTCCTGCGCATGCGCAACGTGCACACACATGAAGGTCAACGGTATTAAAAACTTATTCATTTTGGTAGATGTTAATATATTAGTTTAATTCTAAGGTATTTGCAATACGTAGTAAAAGATCCATGTAATGCGATTTTGTAGTCGCGTCACCTGTCCGCTGCTTTTGCTTCAACAACTGGTAGATCTCATATAGTTCAGCACGTTTATAGGTCAACATATCGGAAGTGCGTATCATACCAGTGACATGTACATTCCGAAGTCCCGTTTGTGAAGAGGATGCATGTTGTGGATGTAAACATAGATCAGGTTGTGTCGCTTCAACTAGCTGCTCAATGCTTGCCAGTTTCTTCGCATTTAATTTCTCCATGGATTTATTGGTAGATACCATCAGAACATCCACATAGTTTTGTTGTAGCATCCGTGTTTTAAGATCCAACGATTGTCCACTGATGGTTTTAGCAAAGACCGTCTGACGTACTGAAGTTAGAAACTCAGGTGCACTCCATGCTTTTCTACTTCCAAAAAGATTTTCCATCTCAACCATACGCAGTAGGCGCTCATCGTTCACGAGTTTATACAACATAGCGTATTGAAATTCACGTTGTAAGTTATAAGGAGCGTACTCAAATGGTCCTATTGGAGAATCTTTCAATGGAAAAGTTTTTGCCATCAGCTCTGGGACGAACAACCACTCGGGCATATAAAAGACATTCTTCTTGAGGTATTCCAAAGCACGTACTTGTTTGTCTTTTGGTACTGGACTATAGGCATCTTTTTGATCGCCCAAAACAGCATTTTCCAGGTATATGCCCCCGATATTATTTAAGACATGGTCAGCATACGCATACCATTGTCCCACTACACCCATATATAATTTACCGGCACGGTAGTAATCATCACCTACATTAGTGGTCCAGTTGATAATATTAGGCATCATACGACGCAGATTCCGCATGCCATATTCACCAGCTTTCATCGCGTCGTCACCAAGATCTTCCGATTGAGCCCGCGGATCAACGATATTTTTAGAATCTTGCTGTTCACCGTAATGGTAAATAGGATCATTTACATGGCTGTCAATTTCCTTTCTCAGCAAAGGAATTTCATCCCAAGGTTGCGTTTTGCCATACCAACGGTAAGCCCAGCCAATGGCATACTTGTCGTAAGCACCGATCACGGGAGTGATCTGCTCCACACCATCTTCGGGTTGCGCCACATAATTGAAACGAGCGTAATCCATAATTGAAGGAGCAGTCCCCCCCATTTTGGCGGTGAAGCTTTTACTACGCAATGAATCAACAGGAAAACTTGCCGAGGAACCCATGTTATGCATAAGACCCAAGGTATGCCCAATTTCATGGGAAGAAACAAAGCGAATGGCATGTGCCATTTTTTCATCCGAAAACACATTGGATCGTACCGATGTATCTACTATACCTGTTTGTATACGCATCCAGCTATTTAAAATCGTCATGACGTTGTGCCACCAGATCACATCGGCTTCGAGAATCTCTCCCGAGCGCGGATCGACCACAGAAGGTCCCATGGCATTAGCCTGAGCAGATGCGGCATAAACGATCGAGGATACATTGGCATCATCGGGATCAAATTTGACACTATCCGGCTGTTGTTTGGCCAGAATTGCATTTTTGAAACCAGCAGCTTCAAAGGCAACCTGCCAATCATGAACTCCATCGATGATGGCTTGTCGCCACTGTTTTGGTGTCGCCGGATCTAAATAAAAGACAATCGGTTTCTTTGGTTCGACCAACTCTCCTTTCAGATACCGCGCTTTATCTTCGTCACGCGGCTCTAAGCGCCAGCGATTGACCAGATTTTTCTTATCCAGTTCCTGTTGTTTATCATTAAAATACCAACGTGGTGAAGTAAAGAAACCTACTCTTGGATCTGCAAACCGCGCAACCATAGGATTTTCAGGCAGTTCGTAAAGGTTACTTGTAATTTCTAAAGAAACCGGTACAGATTCATTACCTTCAGTGACCTTGGTAGAGAATACAGACTTCACAACGATATTATTCGCATAGGATTTAATGTCTTCAACGGTAGATATACTCGTTTTAGGTGAAGTTCCCAAACCCAAAGACGTAAACACATCCGTAAAGCTTTTTTCTGAACCGTCAAATACTTTATTGACTTTGATCACCACGGCACTTGAATCCTTTGAATAGCTTTCAATCTTAAAAGATTCGATATAAGAAGGACGATAATTATCATATACCGAAGCGGCTATTGCGTCACCCTTAGGTACTTCGACCTGCGGTTTAATCTCCGAAACCCACACTTCTTTTTTCTCTTTACGATGGGTAAAACGAATGACCTTATTTTCATAATTCATCCCTTTGTTTACCCCAGCCTCATTCAAGGCCAACGGTACAGAAGATAGCTTTTGGATCAACAATATATCTTGCCCCATCTTTTTCAATGGAATTTCAAAGTAGTAGTTGTTTTCTTTACGGATCACAGTAAACATTCCGCTATCCACACGCGCATCTTTCAACAATTTGTCGTATGCAGCTGTAGAATCTTTCTTGGCCGTAGAATCTTTGGCAGAAGTAACGGTCTCTTTTTTTCTTAAACCTACTGTTTGCAATATAGAACAAGATTGCATTAGACCCGCCGAAAATAAAAGACCAATGGCTAGCTTAGTATAAGTGTTTTTCATCAAATAATTATTTTTGAGCTCGCTTTCAAAGGCATAAATGAGCTCGTGGCATTCTATTTGTTTTTCACTGGTGACGACGTAACATCAACCGAAAATCCATTGTTGATCCTAAGCCTGTTTTAGCTTCGGATTTTGAATCAGAAAGTAATTGCATCTATTCCATGGAGATCAATCATAAGTTGCACTTTATAAAGACCTTGGCATTTTATGGGATAAGATTAGGCTAATCACAAACTAAAACCGCTGGATTAAGAGCCAAATTTGTTAAAAATATTGTACAGAATAATACATAAAGAGATGAACACGCAATTCAGAGCGATGAACACGCACTATAAAAACATGAATACGTAGACATCTTCAATTTCATTATTCATATACCGCATTATGCGAGTGGTAATCGCACAATAAATTGCCCCGACTCTAACCCGAAATGAAAACCTGCCATGGCATAGTAACTATAGATGGATGACAAATAATTGAGCCCGTACCCCTCACCTTCAGGCTCTGCTCCCTGTCTGGGCTGCCAGTTGTTGCTAACCTCCAGCAGGTTGGTTTCGGGTATATAGATTAAACGAATTGTAAGCGGATTCTCTTTCGAAATACGGGTATGCTTAATGGCATTTTCGACCAGCATTTGCAAACCCAAACGTGGAATTTTCTGTTCTAATAATTCTCTTGGAATATTTATATCCATATCCTGCAATGCCGCTCCGAATCGTACTTGCTGCAAAAAGAAATAGGCTTGGGCCAATTCCAGTTCCTCCCTTAGCGTAGACCATTCCGCCTCATCTGTACGTAACATTTTACGATAAACCTTGGTCATCTTTCCAATAAATGACTTGGCCAGTTCATCGTCTTTTCCGATCAGGTACTGAAGTGACCCAAATGTATTGAATAGAAAATGTGGATTGATCTGTTGTCGCAATTGTACTAGACGCATCTGCGTATATTCATTTTCCTGCTTCAGGGCCAGCAATTTCAATTGTTGAATCTTGCGTCGCTCCATAACATTGAAATAGATCAATACCATCGCCACCAACATTAACCCCACACCGAGCAAGATACTATAGGTCAGCAATTCCTGGATTTCTTCTTCAATGCTCAACAAGAGAACATACACCTTGATTTCACCACCAACAAACAGAATGTTACAGGGATAGGAATTAACCATCACGTCCAGCTGCAGAAAATCTGACTGGACAATTTGCCCCTGTTTTGACACAGCAGCAGTATTTCTCTTTCCCCATTTTCGATTATCAGGAGAATATACACAGATGCCGCGGTCATCATAGATCTCAAAATAAGCCCGCCTTCCGAAATTGAGCTTCGCAAAATAAGCATTCAGCCTTTCAATATCCATATAGATATGATATAGCCGATGATTTATTGTTCGTGTCCGTAACAATGTTAGCATCCTATGGCTCATATAATCAGGTTGGCCTACCGGGATAATGACCAATAAGGAATCACCACTTTCCTTTGGATCAAACGTGGGTTGTTCCAATATTTTTTTCTCAGAAAGGTACAGATCCTGCTGTAGCAATTCCAATTGCTTTTTGACAAGAAACATATTCTCATCCGCAAAATCGATCAATATTCTTTTCTTAAGACGATCAACTTTATGATGGATAACACCGAGCAATCCCCCTCCTACCAGCAGCAGCAACAACAAACAGACAATCAGGATAATACTATTTTTCTGTTCGGCATTTTTAAATCGAAATTTCACGGCGCAAAAATACATCAAAATTTTCAAAGCTTTAGCAAACAAGTTCATAAGAAAGCTCTAACCCAGCCTTTTGTCAATGAAAAACGACATATTCCAAGAGCTAACCAAAATAAATGAGGCATTTAATAAAGATTAATAATAATTTTCTGACTTTTGTAAACACAAAAAATTACAAAGTGTCAAAAGCAACATTTATAAAAGTTGTGAAACGTATCGCTATCGTTTTTACAAGCATCGTCGTACTACTCGTTATCAGCACATTATCTATTCCCTATATATTCGAAAATGAAGTCAATAACAAGGTCAAATCACTCGTAAACGAGCATATTACTGGTGAGTTAAATTATTCGAAAGTAAGATTAACCTTCTTTGATCAATTCCCTTTGCTTACTGCATCGATGGATGATGTCTTACTAAAAGGGGCCGAGCCTTTTAAAAACGATACGCTGCTTGCCGCGAAAAAAGTCAGTTTTGGCGTGGATCTTATGAGTCTTCTCAAATCTAAAATTGTCATCGACAAGTTTATCGTGAACAGCGGAAAGATCAACATCTTGGTTGATTCTTTGGGAAATGCCAATTATTCTATTTATAAATCCACCCCGTCGGATTCAACAAAAACACAAGATAAGGCAGAAAGTAGCGCTTTGGCTTTTCAATTAATTAAACTTGAAAAAACAAATCTCCATTATGAAGACCGCTCCATTCCGCTTCAGATAGAGGCAAAAGATCTCGAATATGAGGGTAAGGGAGATCTGATGTCAAATATTTTTGACTTGAACACACGGGCAAAAATTGCATCCTTTTCATTTTCCTTTGACAATGAATTATATGTGGACAAAAAGTCGATCGATGCCAATTTGCTAACACGCATCAATACCAATACGTTATCCTTCGTCTTCGAACGAAATGATATTAAAATAAATCAATTACCAGTTCGTTTCCGTGGATTGTTGTCTTTTATTTCCCATGGTTATCACCTAGATTTTAAATTAAAATCACAGGAAAGCACCTTGGCCGAATTACTTTCATTAGTCCCAAATAGCTATGCTTCTTGGATCAAGGACCTCTCCGTGAAAGGTACATCTGAGGTTTTTGTTAATCTAGAAGGTGATTATATTGTCGACAACAACAAAATGCCTAATCTTTCACTTGGGCTCATGATCAACAATGGCTTTCTCGCGTATAAACAATCCACCAATCCGCTAACAGACTGGAATGCAAAATTACGGATAGACTTGCCGGCACTGAATCCAGACTCACTACAAATTGATCTTAAACAATTTGACTTTAAAGTTGCTTCAGGCTATTTCAATGCACAGGGTAACATTGCGGGTTTACACCCTGTAACCGTGCATGCCAACATAAAAAGTGATCTTAATCTCGATAAACTCCATGCCTCGCTACAGTTTCCCGATTTTTCTTTCGGTGGAAAGTGGAATCTTGACGCAAAAATCGACGGCACATACGCCAAAGCTATTCGTAAGGTAGGGCTCCAAAAACGCGAACAGGAATACGTTGCATCCATTCCTACTTTTGATATCAAAAATACACTCGTAGATGGTAAATTCAAATTAGCTAAGCTCCCACAGGGATTGGACAAAATTGCCTATCGTCTGGAAGCAAAGGATCCCGATGGCCAGTTAAAAAGTGCATCAATAGCAATCCATGATATTTCTGTTCAAGCACTTAACAATTATATAAAAGGATTTATTTCAATAACAGATTTTAATAAAATTGCAGTCAATTCCGATTTAAAGGCCTCATTTAATTTAGCAGATATCAAAAAATTCTATCCAATTCAACAAGTCGAATTGGCGGGATTGGTAGATGTCAACCTCATAGCAAAAGGTTATGTGGATCTCAAACGAAACATTTTTCCCGAAACCAATACATCCATCGTGATGAAGAATGGGTTGATCAAGTCAAATGATTATCCTATCCCGATGGAAAATATTCAGGTCGAAGCTTTTGTCAATAGCGAAAAAGGTTCACTTCGAGATCTGAATGTCAAAATCCTACCGGTATCGTTTACATTTGCAGGTGAACCTTTTTTCTTGAATGCAGACCTCAAGAACTTCAATAACATCAAATACAACATACAGTCCAAGGGTAAGCTCAATCTCGGCCCTATTTATAAACTCTTTGCATTGGATGGTACCAATGTCGATGGCTTTATCTATACGGATTTTAGTTTAAAAGGCTTACAGAGCGATGCCACCAATGGTCATTATAACCGACTTCAAAATAACGGTCGGTTAAGTATTGGAAATATCCAGGTTCAGTCCGACATGCTTCCACAGCCTATTGCAATTCGAAGTGGGAACTTCAGTTTTAATCAGGAGAAAATGAATTTCGATAAATTCCTGGTTGCCTATGCTAAGAATGATATTTCCATCAAAGGATATCTCAACAATATTATTAATTATGCAACAAGTAGTCAAGCACCGTTAAAAGGTCAATTTACACTCAGCAGCAAGAAAATCAATGTGGATGATTTCATGGTTTTCGGATCGCCATCTTCCTCGACAGCTACAGGCACATCCGAAAGCGGTGTGGTTCTTCTCCCCAAAAATTTGGACGTTCAGGTTTTAGGGCTTGTCAACGCCATATCATATAACAAAATGAATATCAAAGATTTCAAAGGGGACCTACAGGTAAAAGAAGGTAAAATGACACTGAATAAGACAAACTTTGAGCTCGCGGGACTGAAAGTAGATATGAACGGAAGTTATCGTCCCATAAATCCACGTAGAGCAAGTTTTGATTATGCGGTGAAAGCCGACAGCTTTGATATTCAACGCGCTTACAAAGAGATACCGATGTTCAGAGAAATGGTTAGCTCCGCCAAAAATGCTTATGGTCTTGTTTCATTGGATTACAAATTGGGTGGCCTATTGAATGGCAATATGCAGCCAGTAATGCCTTCTATCGTCGGCGAGGGATCCTTAACGCTAAATCAGATTAAGTTCAGAGGCTTCAAACTACTCAATGGAATTAGTCAATCTACTTCCAAAGAAAAATTGAAGGATGGCGAAGTAAAAAAAGTTGTTATTAAATCCCATATCAAAAATAATGTGATGACCATCGAACGCACGAAAATGAAAATGATGGGATTCAGGCCTCGCTTTGAAGGCCAAGTAACCTTAGACGGACGTATGAACCTGGGTTTTAGGCTGGGCTTACCTCCTTTTGGAATCTTTGGGATACCTATGCGAATTACGGGCACTCCAGATAACTTTCACTTAAAAATGGGAAAATACAAAGAAGAGGATCTCGACATGGACATGGATGACGAGGACAGCAAGGTATATAAAGAATCTCAAAAAGTGCAAGAAACACAGACTAAGTAAACGCGCAATTAGTTTTAGTAAATTCAGTCGACACAATAGTGCTCAATTAAAAACGTTATTAAGTTAACAGAAAGATTTGTTAACTTAATAACGTTTTTAATTGATGAAAACTATGAGATATATACTAATTATACCCCTAGCGGTTCTATCCATCTGCAGTTGGTCCAGTTTCAATACCCTTAACGATCAGAAAAACCCCTTATATGGGAAAGTATTCCGTGAGATCAATGAAATTGCTGAATTAAAATCTTATACCTACGCAACTGGCGCACTTATTGAAACCGACAAGAATGCACAGGGCGATTATCGCTTTGCTGCCGGCTATTTTACAAATGCTAAAAATGGTGTTTGTATTTTAGAAGAATTGTTACCCGATGATAGCAAAGGTAAAGTCAAATACAAGATTTTGGATACCATCAATATCCAAAAACTGAAGTCCAACGAGCAGCTTAGCTTATGTAACTGCAAGCAAGGAGACAAACCAAACAGTGAAATTATAGCCATTAGCCGGGTCGATGAAAGCAAAGAATATTTCGACAAAATCGTCAAGGCATGGCGCATGGATACCAAAAGCCAGAAAATTATTCCTTTAAAAGACACAAAAGGTATAAGCTGTCTCAATGAAGGCTACGGCATCTAGTAGCGACAGGGTTTTTAAATCAATCCGTCAGCCTTCAACTTGTCAAACACATGCAAAACGCCAATGACCTGGATCGGTTCTTCCTGGTACTCTTGGTGTGAAAAATAACGAACGGCGCCAATCTCATTACTGGGTTCGATCTGCTCTGTTAATGGATACAGAAAACAATCTTGTTCCATGATAACCTCTAGCACAAGCCCGTATGCCGGGGCTGTAACATGGCAATAATAGGAGATTTTATCCGGGTCCAGATTGATATTTAGCTCCTCCAAAATTTCACGACGAAGGGACTGCAGAGCTTCCTCCCCCGCATCAATCTTTCCACCCGGCAGATACCATGCCTTTCTATTGTTGCTATACGCTAATAATAATTTATCCTCCTTAATACTCACTAAACCCGCTGTAGGCAAACATTTTGTTGTTGTCATGAAATGTATTATAAGCTATTACTGATTAAATACGCTAGATGTGAAATTACTTCTTTTACGACATTTATCAAAGCGCGACAGCTAATCTGGAGAATCCTTCATTAAAACTTAGCACAAAATCAATAGAGAGGCTAATCAATATCCCGAAACATCATGGGCTAGTTTCTCTTTGTGCACAAGCTTCCGTAGACTCTCCAAAAAAATCTCCGCATGATTCATGGTAAAACACAGCGGCGGTAATAAACGGAGCGTATAGCGTCCTGCATATCCTGTAAAAATCTTTTCAGAAAACAGAAGTTCTTTCCGCAGTTGTCGAATATCGTTTTCAAACTCTACGCCGATCATCAAACCTTGCCCCCGAACTTCACTCACGCCATGAATTTTTCTTAATTCTGTCAACAAAAATTCACCTACAGCTGCGGCATTATCAATCAATTGCTCCTTTTGAATTACATCAAGTACAGCCAGAGCCGCCGCACAGACCGCATGACTTCCGCCAAAAGTAGTCCCCAATTGTCCTATGACCGGCTTTATTTTAGGCGAAATAATTGTCGCCCCCATCGGCAGCCCATTTGCAATCCCTTTGGCCACAGTAATTAGATCGGCTTCTATCCCAGCATGCTGATGTGCAAAGAAAAGTCCCGTGCGCCCATAACCGCATTGAATTTCATCCAAAATAAGCATGGTCCCAGTTTTCGTGCAGATTGCTCTTACTTCCTGTAAGAAACTAGGACTTGCCCGATGAATTCCCCCGACACCTTGAATAGGTTCAATAATGACCGCACAATATTCTTCCGTTTCCAATTGTTTTTTCAAACTGGAGATCTCGTTGAAAGGTGTAAAGACAAATTGTTCACTGTCATTGAATGGTGCACGAATTGACGGGATATCCGTTACCGAAACCGCAGCTGAGGTTCTCCCATGAAATGCATTGGACATCGCCAATACTTTCCTCCTTCCCGTATGGAACGAAGCTAACTTCAATGCATTTTCATTCGCTTCAGCTCCTGAATTACTGTAAAAAATAGCATAGGTCGGATAGCCACAGGCATTGCCTAAGCGTTCGGCCAAATGATCCTGAAGATCGTTTGTAACTGCATTTGAATAAAATCCTATTTTGTTCATCTGTTGTATAGTTTGCTCAACAACATGCGGATGGCTATGCCCAACAGAAATAACGGCATGACCACCATAGAGATCTAGATAGGCCTGTTGCTGTTTATCATAGACAAAGCAACCAAGGGCTCGTTCGATTGCAATATCAACTTTCTCAAAAACGGGAAATGGTTTCATGAATGACTTCGATTAGTAAAACTCAAAAATCAACTTAAATCTCCTTTCATTCCTAGTCCAAGATGGTTATTTATTCCTAGTCCAGCCGTCACAGACAATAAACAAAATAACTCATCTTAAATAGAATAGCTTAGCACTGCTCATGCGCCATCTATCGAATGTATTTTAATCCTGCAGAACAATTGTATATTTGAACAATTACCCGATACAACAGGCTCATGCTTAGACCTTGGAATTTAACGATAGATATTGACAGATCCTCTTCAAAAGCGATTTACATCCAAATAGCGGATAACATTGCTACTGATATTCAATCTGGTAGATTGCCGAAGGGAACGGCCTTACCGAGTAGCAGATCTCTTGCAGCCCAACTAAAATTAAACCGAAACACGGTAATCGATGCCATACAGTTGTTGTTGAGCGAAGGCTGGCTGGTTAGTCAAGCACGTAGAGGTATATTTGTAGCGGCCCAATTACCTTATGGCTCGAACCTATATGTTGCACAAAAGATCGAATTATCTGATCATCAGCCCCCCACACGCATTATATTCGATGACGGTAATCCAGACAGTAAAATTGCCCCGGTAGAACAGCTCGGACGGGCCTATCGCCAAATTTTTAAACGCAGCGCACGTTGGAAAATGATGGGATATGCCGATCCCCGAGGTCATCTAGATTTTCGGGAAGAAATCGCCAATATGCTCAACATCGAACGCAACATGCACATCGATAAAAATAAGCTATGCATCAGTCGTGGAAGCCAAATGGCCATGTACCTGGTCGCTCAATGCCTATTGCAGCGCGATGATTATATCTTTGTGGAGTCTCCTGGATACCATTCAGCCTGGAAGATCTTTGAAAAAGCTGGCGCGAAATTGATTCCTATTCCCGTAGATACCGATGGTCTTATCGTTGAAAAATTGCTGCCTCATTTATTGAAAAAGAGCAACATTAAGGCACTGTACCTTACCCCACATCGACAATATCCAACCACTGTCACTTTAAGCAAAGAACGGAGATCACAATTAATAGCATTATCCAACCAATATAACTTCACGATCATTGAGGATGATTACGACTACGAATTTCATTTTGAACAAGTTCCCTATTATCCGCTCGCTTCACAGCAGGAGCTGATCAATACAGTATACATTGGTACGCTGAGCAAAGTTGTCGCACCAGCACTCCGTATCGGTTATCTTGCGACGATAAACGAGCAGTTGCTCCAGCAGATTACCGAACTTCGTTACATCATCGATATTCAAGGTGACAATATTATGGAGCAAGCTGTACTGGAACTCATTCAGGATGGAACAATTCGTAGACATATCCGAAAAGCAACACAGTTGTACAAAAGGAAACGTGATTTTATGATCGCCCAATTGGACAAACATCTGCAGGATCATGTGAACTACACTTCTCCACAAGGGGGATTGGCGGTTTGGCTATCTTTTAAACATCAAATCGACTGGGCATTTTTATTCCGAAAATTAAAGGAAAGATCAGTACATATACCGCATCCCGAAAACTACAGTAGAGAAAATGTTTTTGGCGGAATAAGACTTGGCTACGGATCCTTATCAGAGGAATTGATCGAAGAAGGAATAGTCATTTTGGCTGAACTTTTGGAACAGGCAAAACTCTCCTCCTAGTGGTTTGAATCATAAAAAGTAGCTAGACTATTTTCCAATTTGGACGGACTTCTTTAAATTAAAATTTTGAAAAAACAAGTACATTCAATATTTAATTCCGCCCCATAAAGACCGATTAAAAGATTAGTATAGGCAATACGTAAAAAACAGTTAAAAATGCTGATAAACGTAATTATTTTGTCAAAAATCAACTTTTTCACTTATTAATCGCATAAATTAACCGTAGTTTTACGGCGCAAAAAACACACGAGTAATTCCTGTTAGGATAGCTATATAATAAGAGAGAGAATAGAGTACATTAATTTATGACTGAGAGAATACCCAGCAGGCCATATGCAGCAATAACTGGTATTGGCGGATATATTCCACCGAATAAAAGATCGAATACAGATTTAGAGCAGTTTTGCGATACATCCGATGAGTGGATTATCAAACGCACAGGTATTAAGGAGCGGAGAATTTTAGAAGAAAATCTTGCCACATCAGACATGGCTGTAAAAGCTATACAAGATTTGGCAACACAATATCATAAAAATCTAAACGATGTAGATGCCCTAATTGTGGCGACTTCTACACCTGATATGCCCATGCCGGCAACAGCAAATATCATTTTAGAAAAATTAGGTCTTAACAATGTTTGGGCTTTTGACGTCAATGCTGCTTGCTCTGGATTTTTATATGCTTTAGATATGGCTTCTGCTCTCGTTGAGACTGGACGTTATAAAAATGTACTCGTAGTTGGAGCTGACAACATCAGTACTTATGTCGATTTAAAAGACCGTTCAACCAATATTCTTTTTGGTGATGGCGCTGGTGTGATATGGCTTGAGCCATCTTTAGAAGGTGGAATTATGGATGCCTATCTATGTAGCAATGGAGCGGGAAAAGAATTTTTAAAAATTGAAGCTGGCGGTTCTTTGTATCCAATCGACAGCAATCTTCCTGTTAACGACAACAGATTCCTGAAACAAGATGGTAAAACTGTATTTAGACATGCTGTGCAGTCTATGAGCGATGCCTGTAATACGATTTTGCAACGCAACAACCTACAGATTGAAGATATCAATTGGTTAATCCCACATCAGGCTAATCAGCGCATCATTGATGCCGTTGGACGTAGTCTTAATATACCAGAAGACAGAGCGTTAAGTAATATTGAATACCTAGGAAATACCATTGCAGCCACGATCCCACTATGTATCTGGCAAAATATTAAAAAATTAAATACCGGTGATTTAGTCATGTTAACCGCCTTTGGTGCAGGTTTCTCTTGGGGAGCCAGCATATTTAAATGGATGATTTAAGCGATCAAAAACTTTAGTCGTCATAAATTCACACTAAAATGAAACCCCAGGAATCAATGATTTCTGGGGTTTTTCTTTATTTCCTGCCACCAAAAACAGGTTCGCCATTGCGCAAGAAGAATCGGACCTATCCTCTTTTTACAGGCAGCACTGTGAAGAAGAAAGGAATAAATACTGGGGAGTTTATAGGGAGCTTATACGGACCTTATAGGGACCTCATTCGGATAAAAGCGTCTAAAGTCCGATTTAATTCCCAATAATCAAACAATAAAATCAGTATCATTTCAGAAAATGTCCTCCACTTATCATTTGCTTTGACCGAATAAAAAAGGGGCTTTGCAACGCAAAGCCCCCTCACTCAAATAAGATCTACGCTTTTAATAATTTAATGACAGACCCACACCAAAACCCATATCACTATCATAATGCGTTCTAAACGCCATATTTTTGGTGATGACATAATTTAGTCCGGCCATATATTCAAGGTCCGAGTTGACCATAAAATCACCACGGATTCTTCTAGCGATCGGAATATCTTCTCGCATCAGCTGCAATCTGACAATACCATCGTGATACACCTCCGCCTGAAAGTTGACCAACATAGGTAAAGTATACATAAAACCTAGACTCAAAGCTTTGCGACTATCTTTTTTATTGGCCTGTCCAAAGATATTTTTCTCATGTTCATCCTCCCCCATACGGCGATAACGATAATCAAAACCTACAAATGGCATAAACCATTGCATCTTCCCAAAGTATCTACCCAGGTGGGTTTCCACCTCATAGCCATGCATATCGTTATACCCTAATCGCCATTCGGAACCGAGCTGCCAACGCGCATTCTGAAACATGGCCTGACCGTCATTTCCATTGGTCGCAAAATCATTTTGCGCCATAAAATGGGTCATATTACTTTCCATTTGCAATTCCTTGTAAGCTTTGGCTTTGTCTGGAAGATTGGGGTTTTTATAATCATCCACAGCAAACACACGATTCATCCCAGCCATCATATGATACAGGATGTGGCAATGAAAAAACCAGTCCCCTTCTTCATTTGCTAAAAATTCGATCGTATCCGTCTCCATTGGCATGATATCTACTACATTTTTCAATGGCGCTTTTGATCCTTTTCCATTCAACAGTCTAAAGTCAAAGCCATGCAGATGTATTGGATGACGCATCATCGAATTATTATAGATGGTAATGCGCAATACCTCGCCCTTTTTTACCGGTATCTTATCCGTTTCAGAGAGAATTTTATTGTCCATGCTCCATACATAACGGCTCATATTTCCCGTAAGCGTAAATTTAAGATCTCGTATCGGCGCTTCTTTAGGCAGTTCGGCCGCTTGAGGAGACTCCAGCATCGCATAGTTTAGCGTTACAATATCGCCCAATGCATTGGCATTATAACGATTGGGATCTTCTTCCATCTTCATTTGCCCATGATCCATACCGCTATGTTTACTGTGATCTTCTTTTTTCTTTCCATCACCTGTAATTTCGGGATACATCACCACATTCATATCCATCTGATTCAAGCTCATCTTCATACCCATATCATTGAGATCCCCATTCATCTTCATCATATCGTTCATCATCTTCATGCCTTCAAAATATTTAAGGCGGGGAAGTGGAGAAATCAACTGTTTAATACCATTTCCGACAAAATAACTTGCAGATTGTGTTCGATCTTCTGTTGTTGCCATAAATTCGTAAGCTGTACCTTCATTTGGAATTGTTACAACGACATCATAAGTCTCCGATACGGCAATCATCAATCGATCGACCTCCACCGGCACCACATCATTCCCATCATTGGCAACAACAGTAATTTTGCCACCTGCATAGCGCAGCCAAAAATAAGACGAAGCACCACCATTGGAAATTCGTAAACGCACTTTATCTCCTGCTTTCAAAGCTTTACCGTTCACCGATTTTAAATCCGTGGAATGAGCCCCGTTCATCAAGACCTTATCATAATACACATCACTGACATCCATTGCCAGCTGACGTTTCCATTCATTCGTAACTTTGGTTTTAAACTTCCCTTCTTTAATAGCTTCAATGTACGATTGTGTAGCACCTTTTTTTATCGCGGCCCAATCGTTGGCCGTGTGTAACATCCGCTGAATGTTATTGGGATTATAATTTGTCCATTCGCTCAATATGACCGGAATCGTGGGTAAATCATCAATTCCTTTGCGGAAAGTTTTATCATCTGCACGCTTGTTGAGAATAAGACTACCATACATACCGATCTGTTCCTGCAGGCCGGAATGCGAATGATACCAGTGTGTACCGTGCTGGATTATCGGAAAGCGATAGGTATAAGTCGAATTCGGCTTTATAGGTTCCTGCGTCAGGTGTGGCACTCCGTCTTCTTTATTCGGCAGAAAAATACCATGCCAATGTAACGACGTACTCTCCTTTACCTCATTGTGAACAACAATTTCCGCCGTATCTCCTTCAGTAAAAGTCAAGGTAGGCATCGGAATCTGTCCGTTTACAGCGATTGCCCGTTTTGATTTGCCGGCATAATTGACAATGGTATCCCGTACATAAAGGTCATGACGAACCACTTTCTGGGCCAGCACTGTCAGTTGTGTCATCAATAATAAAACAACCGTTAATATATTACTCTTTTTACGCATGTTCATTCATTTAATTGATTAGTATTCCATTTCCCATCGGTCCTACGCCGTATTGGTAGACCAGTCTAGCCCCGTGATGTCCTGTGACAAATAGTGTCACCGATAAACTTATCAACAAAATCAATATCAAATAGTTTATCCAGACACCTGTATCTTTCCGCAATCCAACAAAATGCAGGACTGTTGTGCCACTTGCTAGCCCGAGGCTATTTATAGGTTTAGATTTTTAATGTAATTTCGATAGTTTGCTTCGTTTTCAAAATAGGAGACCTCACCCTGATCGCCGGTAATTGCGATGGAAGCCGTCGCCTTATCTACTTCTTTTTTTGAAAAAGGATCGATGGCTACACGTACCGCAGCTTCTTGGGGTATGCGCTTTTTACACATTTCACAGCAGCCATAATAATCCTTACCCTCGTGTCTGACCAGCAATTGTTTTTTCCCCATAAAAGCATCATTCACCATACAAACTTGTGCTGTAGGCACAAGATCGCCTACCTTGTATTGAACGGACTGTACAGGCAAATTGATAGCAGGATCAGTCGAAACTATTTGATCTTCAGCTTGCGTATTGCTTTGTGAACCACTACAGGCCGTTAAGGACAACACAACAACCGATAGGAAAGCTAGGAAATAACTCATAACGCAGCCGATTAGTTTAACGTTTCTACTGTACTTCCACAACTGATCATTTGTGCACCAAAGAATGGGTTTTTCACGGCATTCTCCTGACTTAACCAATGCGCTCCCTTACCTTCATTAAACATGGGGCAATGCTGATAATAAATAGGTCCATCCACTTTACTCACCTTCAGAAGCTCATACAACGTATTTGAAAGAGATGCAAAAGCCACACGTTGCTTAGCCACATCTTTATTTTTAGTTATACCTGCCGCATCGGTTGCCAGCTTATTCATAACCTTCATCCATACGGTATGTTCATCATGGCTAAGTTTATTCATATCGACAGCTTTGATTGCTGCTTGAAATGCCTCTGCCTGAGCTGCGGCCGCCACTGCATCCGTCTTCACCAAAGCATCCTTTAGCGCAAAATAAGGATTTGTCAACTGCGCAAATGCGGTCTTTTCATCGGCTGATTTTGTATTCGCCGAAGGTTGAATTATCGTTTGTACGCCCTGGCTATGATTCGTATGATCGACCTGATGTTCAGTACCATTTTTTAATGCTGGTTTTAGGATTCGTTCATATTGTTCAGCTTTTGCCAATTGAATATAAGTATCATCTGGAGCCAGAAATTTTTCATTGTCGAACCCCGCCAATGCAATACGCTTAAGGACCTCATCCGCGCTTGTTTTTGAAGAGTCGTAGGTAACAACCGCTAGCTTGGTTGTCTGATTCCAGTCAACTTTAGCAAATTGTCCGTCCTTACCTTCTTTTTCAATGATCGTTTTAACAGCCGGAGTGTTTCCAAAAATCTTTACAGTCGCTGTCTTTGCATTTTTAATTTGTGCATGTGTATGTTGGGTGGATAGTAATACAGGGATTACCAAACCAAGTAATGAAATTAATCTCATGATTATGATATGTAGTATATAAAAGAATACTGATGAAAAACTCTTCTACAGCGATTTACTGTATTTGCATATTGAATCCGATAGATTCAAAGGGATTTTCATAAGTTAAATAAACGAGGTTTTGGATAGAGAAACCGATCCAAAAAGACATAGCATGGGCTATCAGTCTAACTTTAAGCGATCTGAGGAGGTTGCCAAATGGAAAAATAGGCATCTGCGCAATAAGGTTGTTTATAACGCGCATAAGCGTTTAATGCATCAGCATGCAAGGGTAAAATAAGCTGAACTTCTATAACTGAAACAATGGGATTACATTGCAGGGAGGTGCGGCACGATTTTTCGCCACAATGTTTACCACAGTCGTCCCCATGGTGATCTGATTTTGGCGATTCAGCTCTTTCATCTTTACAACAATCTTCTGTTCCGACGTCTTTTATCTGTTGTCTTTCATCAAGACAACAGGATTGTTCTTCCTGTTTTGGCTTTTCGGACGGTTCGTGG
The DNA here is from genome assembly GCF_964277905.1 of uncultured Sphingobacterium sp. NCBI lineage: Bacteria > Pseudomonadati > Bacteroidota > Sphingobacteriia > Sphingobacteriales > Sphingobacteriaceae > Sphingobacterium > uncultured Sphingobacterium sp. Next base: position 30,469 of record NZ_CAXYKD010000030.1, on the reverse strand, counting down.
CAGGCAAATAACCTATAGGGTGCTAAAAAAAGCCCCAGCATACAGATTATAAATACGATATTGCGTTTTGCCCACATAACGAATTAAATTTGAAAAGTAGAGATGTGCTACTTTGGAGGTAAATTTCGGTAGAATTTACGAATGTACAATTGTAATATTTCTTATTTTGTTTATAATATTTTGATTTGCTGTATTTCCGATTCTCCGTCTGACCACATAAAAACTATTTTTCAAGTCTTTTGATCCAGTTAAGCATCAACAGACAGCCGGGTGCATACACTCCTCCATGATCAAAACCCTGCAGCTGGTACAACGAGGTTTTGGTATGTCCAACCTGTTTTAAGATCGCTGCTAAATGTGCGTTTTCCTCAAACCGTGCAGCCATTTCCAATTGTTGATCGCCAGTGATCAGGAGAATTGGCGGCGCATCCTTCCGTGCAAAAGAAAGTGGTGCAAACTGATCAATCTGGGGGATCACCATAGATTGCCCACGTTCCTTTTTAATTGTATAATGCGTATTTGTTTGTCCACTAATCGGAGCCAGTCCTTTTATATTATTTGCATCAACACCAAATTTTTGAAGGTAATGCTTATCCAAACCAACCATTAAAGCCAGATATCCACCTGCAGAATGCCCCGACACATAAATTTTTGAAGGATCTCCACCATAGCTGGCAATATGTGAAAATGTCCATGCAACAGCCTCAGCAGCATCTTCAATATAGCTCGGCGCTTTGGCTTTGGGGCTTAGCCGATAATTTACCGCTACAACCGCTACACCTTTCTCTTTAAGTTCAAGTGGAATAAATTTATTTCCCTCCTCTAGCCCACCTCCATGAAACCATACGATGGTAGCAAAATTTTTACGATCAGTCGGGATATAGATATCCAATTTACAACGTTCTTTCTTATAAGAATCTGGTTCATCGGGTTTACAATAGGCAACGTCGGTTGTCGTTTTATATTGCTGCGCGAAAATCAAACTTGGTGAAAACAGAAAAAAGAAGATAATAAGCAATTTGGAGGACATATAAATCGTGTTTAAGTGTTAAATAGCTTAAAGTTAACAAAACTCAATCAAAACCATTTGGTTGCACCAAAATAAGTTTCAACTTTACACTTTTTATTATATATTGATAATTATCTGACAACAGATATAACAAAACCCAAATTTTCCTGTTATTAACTTAGCAAACATCATATATTTTATGGAACAGATAAAGATTGAAACCCATATCAACGTACGCGTAGAAACGATCTGGAATGCATATAACTCAGCCGAGGATATCATGCAATGGAACCATGCTTCAGACGATTGGCACTGTACAAGTTCAATCAATGATTTACGCATTGGCGGAAAGTTCAAAAACCGCATGGAGGCAAAAGACGGATCTATGGGCTTTGATTTTGAAGGCAGCTACACCGCACTTGAACCCTTTAAAAAAATAGCCTATGTTATGCCTGATGGCCGTCATGTTGAAGTCAACTTCAATGCAAAAAAGTCTGCTACGGATATCACGATAATTTTTGATGCAGAAACGGAAAATCCAATTGATATGCAGCGTAATGGATGGCAGGCCATACTCGAAAATTTCAGATCCTACGTTGAAAACACCTATGCAACGACACAACTCGGGTAATCGTATGAATGACGAACAAACTTAGCTTGTCTTTTCATGCGATCATCTTTTAAATAAAGGATATGCTTAGGATTCTTAAAAGTATAGTTATATTTAGCCACTAATTCATCTTCCCTTCTCCATTAAAAGCGGGGAACGATACCAACAAAACGCGATAAAAAGATTACATATGACAATAATTAACAATTATGAAGAGTACAAAGCCTTTGAAGGAAAATCATTAGGCGAATCCCAATGGCATGTTATTGATCAAAAACAAATTAATCAATTTGCGGATGCAACACTAGACCACCAATGGATTCATTTAGATAGCGAAAAGGCCAAAACGGATAGTCCTTTCAAATCAACTATTGCCCACGGCTATCTGACCTTGTCCCTCATTCCTTATTTATGGAAACAAATTGCTGAAGTAAGAAATGTCAAAATGGAAATCAATTATGGGATTGAAAACCTACGTTTTGCACAACCCGTTTTGGTTGACAATGCTGTACAGCTACATACACAAGTAAAATCGGTGGTCAATTTGAGAGGGGTTGTTAAAGTTACCATTGAAGCTACATTGAAAATCAAAGACAGTGCAAAACCGGCTTACGTGGGTGATGTTATCTTTTTATATCATTTCAATTAATTCAAACATTAGACTATAGGCCATTGGCGAATTCTTATACATGCGCAATAGCTTTCAAATAAAACTCATTACAAATCATAAGGATTATCCTTATGATTTGTTGCTTTTAGCAGACGAAACCATTCATGCAATCGACAAATACCTCTATGAATCGATGGTTTATGTTGTCTATGAAACGGTAAAACCTATCGCTGTTTTCTGTTTATATCCGGTCAATACGGAAACATTAGAAATTAAAAACATCGCCGTATCACCAGAGTTTCAAGGCATGGGACTCGGAAGTCAACTGCTTGATTTTATCAAGGAGAACTACCAGCAATACCCGAACCTGATTGTGGGTACCGCAGATTGTGGTCTGGCTCAAATTCGTTTTTATGAACGAAATGGCTTTGTTAAATACGCTATCCGTAAAGATTTTTTCATCAAAAATTATGAGCTGCCTATTTATGAAAATGGTCAACTGTTGAAAGATATGATTATGCTGAAGTATACGTTAAATGCCTAAAGGCAAAAATAAATATAGACAAGTACCGGTATTGATAATCCCAACCACAGCACTACTCCTTGTAGTATAGCTTTAAAACCTACTGCCAACAAAACCTCCCTAGACAAACTTGCTCCAATTAAAAACAAAGTTAAGGTAAGCCCCATCTTTGAAATATGGACGACATAACCTCCTATATGCTGAAAAAAAGGGATATAACTTGTTAAGATAACCGCCAATACAAATAGACCAATAAAATATGGTATTTTAATTCTCGTCCCTTTGGTCTTGAATGCTACAGCACTTAAACAGGCGATCGGAATAATCCACAAAGCTCTAGTTAATTTTACGGTTGTCGCGACCTGTAGTGCTTCATTACCATACTTACTCGCTGCACCAACGACAGAACTAGTATCCTGTATAGCAACCGCACACCATAAACCAAATTGCGTCTGGCTGAGATCAAGCAAATGACCGACAACAGGAAATATAAATAAAGCAATGGCATTCAGTACAAATATGGTCCCTAGCGCCACACTTACTTGCTTCTCATTGGCTTTTATCGTCGGTGAAACCGCCGCAATAGCACTTCCACCACAAATGGCAGTGCCGACAGAAATCAAATAAGCGGTTACCTTTTCCAACTTGAGTAACCTACCCAATAGATAGCCCAATGATAATGTTCCGAGAATAGAAATAACGGTTAACACAAACCCTTGCTTACCCGTTTGGATAGCCGTATCGATATTCATTCCAAAGCCAAGTCCAACGACAGAAATCTGTAACAAAATCTGTGTTGCCCTGTGGTTGACTGCCAGAAAGGGATGACCGATCCATTGTGCTACAATAATGCCCAAAAGTAAGGCAAGCGGAGCTGAAACAAATGGCGTAAGACACAATACAAATAAGAGCATAAAAATGATTTCCCGAACGGAGACCTTTCGATTGAGTAGCTGCTTATAACGAATTGTCGTATTTATTTTTTTGTCCATGACAATGATACATTGATTTGGTACAAAATTGAATAACTCTCAATTATTTTAAAAGACACTATTATAAATGAGTCATAACAATTGGTTATAACAAACAGCTACATTTTAGCCAAAATAGCTAAAGAATACGTTATAAAAATGAAATAATCCTTATTGTTAGAACATTAAAATATTACGATAAATGATTATATTTCAAATAGGTTACTAAACATATGTATTAAACTCGACTTAATAATTATATACCGATGAAACTGACAGCCATTCATCCCAAACTGCCCATGCGCAACAAAACCATCACAAAGGATTTTTATCTACATAAACTTGGATTTTCATTATGTGGACCAGTCGATTACGACGGTTACCTGATGCTAAAAAAGGACGATATTGAAATTCATTTTTTTGAATTCCAAGAACTTCCACCCGAAGAAAATTATGGTATGGTTTATATACGCACAGACGATATTGATTGTCTGTATCAATCTTTTCAAGAAAATAACGTTGAGATCCATCCCAATGGTAAACTTGAGATGAAGCCCTGGGGTCAGCGTGAGTTTTCGATTTTAGATCCCGACAGCAATCTACTAACCTTTGGCGCCGATGCTTAAACATTAAAAAGCCCACTAAAGATTGCTAAAAATAAGCGAAGATCCGTAGTGGGCTTGGTATTGTTCGTATGGGTTCTTAGCCAAAAAGGTCTGAACTCAAATAACGATCACCTCGGTCACAGGCAATAAAGACAATAAGGCCTGCTTCGATTTCATTTGCAATTTTAAGTGCTCCGGCAAAAGCTCCACCGGTACTCATTCCGGCAAAAACACCTTCGCGCTTGACAAGCTCCCGCGCAAACTCGGTTGCTTCCTGTTGGGATATATCGATGACACGATCTACCCTGCTCGGATCAAAAATCTTGGGTAGATACGCTTCGGGCCAACGCCGTATACCTGGTATCGAGGATTCCGGAGTAGGCTGGCAACCTACAATCTGAATAGCTGCATTTTTCTCCTTCAGATAGATGGAGTTTCCCATAATTGTACCTGTAGTGCCCATAGCGCTTACAAAATGTGTAATCTTTCCGTCTGTATCGCGCCAGATCTCAGGTCCTGTTGTCTTGATATGTGCTTCGTAATTATCCGGATTTGCAAATTGATTCAATATAAAATAGCCTTCTTTTTCGGCCTTTTCTTCTGCATAATCGCGGCATATTTCCATGGATTCCAATAAGGTAACTTTAGCACCATAAGCCTCCATCGTAAGTGTTCGCTCCCGTGTTGAAGAAGCCGGCATTACAAGCTCAAGGTTAAGTCCATATATACCTGCAATCATAGCTAGTGCAATTCCGGTATTTCCACTCGTTGCCTCAATCAATTTGCTATCTTTTGTAATGTCACCGCGTTCCATCGCCGAGCGGATCATATTTAATGCTGCACGATCTTTCACCGAACCAGCAGGATTATTCCCCTCCATTTTCGCAAATATTCGCACCTTGGGATTTGTATGAAATTGTGTTATCTCGACTAAGGGCGTATTTCCTATGGTATCTATGATATTCCCCATGGTATCTATATTATTGGTTTTGAATCTATAAATTTTGATGTAGCCTGATGATATACTGTGGTGTAAGGCTCTACAGAACTTGTCAACCAAACATTCCCGCCAATGACCGAATGATGGCCGATGTGTGTTTCACCGCCTAGGATTGTGGCCCCTGAATAGATAATGACATGATCACCGATTGTCGGGTGGCGTTTTACATTGGAAAACACCTTATCAACACTCAACGCGCCCAAGGTTACCCCCTGATAAAGCTTCACGTAATTACCAATGGTGCAGGTTTCACCGATAACTAATCCGGTACCATGGTCAATATGCAGATGATGGCCTATCGTTGCTCCGGGATGGATATCAATACCTGTTTTGGAATGGGCATGTTCCGTCAATATGCGCGGTATCAAAGGAACACCCAAGCGATGCAGTTCATTGGCCATTCGGAAGATACAGATGGCAAAGAAACCGGGATAAGTACGTACGACTTCTCTTTTATTCTGTGCTGCTGGATCCCCATCCATCAATGCATCCGCATCCCAGCACATCAATTCATAAAGCTGTGGAATCCGTTCAAAAAATTTGTGCGCTACTTCCGAATGATTACAACTTTGACAAGCTTTGGATTTGCTCAGGAGCTGCTCGAGCTCCAATTCAAATTGTTCAAAAGCGAGCTTCACATCATCGACCGATTTCATCTCGCTAGAATTTCGTTCGGGGAAGAGCACATCCACAATTCGGATAGCCCAGCCGCAGATCTTCTTGTTAGAAGGCATTTCTAGAACAGCCAGTTGCTGTTCATAGATATGTTGATAAAAATCATGCATCTTCACTAGTTTATTAAAACAAATATACTATACAATATTGATAGATTAAGCCTTATTATCAAAACTTAGCCCCTTTGACCATCACGTATTGTCCCGTGATCAAGGGTGCACATCTTTTAATTTACAGAACCAGACGCTCAAACAGCTCCTTCAATGTTGCTTCGGGGTCCTCACATAATCCGGGATGTGACGCCGAACATTGAATCAGGGTACTCCGCTTCGCGGTCAGCCATCGAAAGCGTTCGGTAATATCCAGCGCAGCAAGTTTGCCGGCATCTTTTTCGCCGTGGCAGATTCGTTGGAAAGATGATAGATGATTTTCGATCAATTCCAATTCAATATCCGGGCAAAGCGACCGTACCTTCTGTTCATTGACAAGATAAACCATCTTCGCAAAACGATACTTACGACAATAAAGAGCTACGCCTACATTGATAAATTCCTCTCGCTCCACCCGTGGCATCAAACGTACCACAGCATACTCATATACGGTCTTTTCTGGCATCTTCTATTTGTTTTACAAAAATGGATGAATTGGCTACACGCTGTTTCAGGAAAGAAACATACACTTCGCGCGCATCGGCTGCAGAGAGCTCACGTTCGGCATCTTCCAGCCATTCATCGGGTACCACCGCCAATATTCCGCGAAATACCGCCTCCGTAAAAACGGAACGGTATTCCTGATCTATTTTCTCCACCATACTTGCATTTTTGAGCAGTACGTGATCTTTAATCTGAACAAATGGTTTTAGGGATTGTTCTTCCCAATTATCCCAACTGTGATGAAAATATAAGGATGCACCGTGATCTATCAACCAAAGTTCTTTGTGCCATATCAGCATATTTGTATTCCGCACAGTGCGGTCTACATTCATCAAGAGTGAATCCAACCAAACAATCTTCGATGCTTCTTCCGCGCCGATAGCATCGACATTCGCGTCAAATGTGATGGCTCCACTCAGAAAATGAAGTCCAAGATTTTTGCCCACACTAAATTTGAGCAGATCCTGAATTTCTTCATCGGGTTCTGTACGGCCAAAGGATTCGTCCAACTCCGCAAATACAATTTCGGGAACTCTTAATTTGAGCAATCTTGCCAGCTCTCCACCGATCAATTCCGCAATCAATGCTTTTCGTCCCTGACCTGCCCCTCTAAATTTTATAACATAACTAAAGCCATCATCGGCATCGACTAATGCGGGTAAAGACCCCCCTTCCCGAAATGGCTGAACATATCGGATGATCTCTACTTCTCTAATAACAGGTTGTTGAAAATCCATGAATTTATATTTTTACTATCTTCAAAGTTGGCAATACACCTTGCAAACTGATCAAACTTATCTAAAGTTACCGATATTTAAACGTTTGGGGATATAGGAAACGAGAAATTCACGTCATGCACTTGCACGATGCTGTTGCCCCTAGCCCCTGCGAACTTTTAATTGTGGTAATATCCAAAATTATTGTTTATATTTTAGCAATAAAGCACAAATTGTACATTCATTTGACCGTTGGAAGTATTATTTTCTAATTATATTTGTAGTGTAATCACAACTTGTCTCATCAAGTTTCTTCAATCAACGATATGGATACCATTCAGGAATATAACAGTGTTATCAAACATTGTCAGGATTTATTTATTAAAAAAACAAAAGATTATGGAACGGCATGGCGGATTATGCGCCTATCTTCCATTACGGATCAGATTTACATTAAAGCACAACGTATACGCACGCTAGAAATCAAAAAGGTTTCCAAAGTGGGCGAAGGAATTGTTGACGAATATATCGGTATTATCAATTACTGTGTCATGGCCATGATTCAGATTGATTTGGGTGAAGATGGTGAAGAAAATTTGGATCCAACCTTTGTGAATCAGAAATATACAGAAAAGGTTACCGAGACCAGAGATCTCATGCTTGCCAAAAACCACGATTACGGTGAGGCATGGCGCGATATGCGTGTTTCTTCCATGACAGATCTGATCTTGATGAAAATACATCGCGTCAAACAAATTGAGGATAACGATGGACAAACCCTGGTCTCTGAAGGCATCCATGCCAACTATCAGGATATGCTCAATTACGCAGTTTTTGCATTAATTAAATTAGGAATCGCACAACAATAATCGGATTATGACAGCTACACAGCAGCGTACCAAAACAAATTATCTTTTAGGATTTTGCCGGATTTTTACGGGACTTCTTTTCATATTCTCAGGGTTTATTAAAGCAAATGACCCGACAGGGTTTGGCTATAAGCTTCAGGAATACTTTGAGGTCTTTCATCTCACAGCTTTTAATGAATACGCTACTGCCATCGCTGTAGTAATCTGTGGTTTTGAAATTTTGTTAGGAGCACTGTTATTATTGGGGGTCTATGCGAATACCGTTGCCTGGGGCCTGCTACTTCTGATTCTATTTTTCACTTTTCTAACCTTCTATTCGGCATTTTTTGAGGTTGTGACCTCTTGTGGCTGTTTTGGGGATGCCATCCCACTTACACCTTGGCAATCATTTTCTAAAGATCTGGTGCTCTTGGCGTTGATCCTTATTATATTTTTTAACCGAAAGCAATTACGATCAATTATCAAAGGATCAGGCAATCAATTCGTTGCTACTGTGATTACAGCGATTATCTCTTTAGGTATTGGTATCTATACCGTAAACTACCTCCCGTTTATTGATTTCTTACCCTACAAAGTTGGCAACAACTTACCTTCATTAATGGTGCTTCCTGAAGGCAAACAAGGCGATTTGTTTGAGCAAATCTATACCATGAAAAACAAAAAGACGGGCGAAACAAAAAAGGTCAATGACAAGGTCTATATGGCTGACAAGCTATGGGAAGATGAATCGTGGGAAATTATAGGTGAACCTGAGAGTAAATTGGTCAAAAAGGGATATGATATTCCTATTCCTGATCTCTTGATTACGGATGCTGACGGAGTGGACCATACGCAAGAAATCATTGCTAATCCGTATTACAATCTTGTGATCGTTGCAAAGGATCTTTCTTCGACCAATATTGATGCTGTCCAAAAGATCAATCAGGCAGCCATCCAATTAACAAAAGATTATAATGGGCTTCGTGTTGTTCTATTGACTGCTTCGGCATCCAAAGATGCGCAATATCTGAGTGATAAAATGCAATTAATTGCGGAGATATTCTATGCCGATCTCATTCCTTTAAAAAGCATGGTCAGAGCAAATCCTGGTGTACTGCTCCTAAAAGGAGGCAACGTCGTCGGAAAATGGCACTATAATAACTTTCCGGATGCCAAAACCATTGAAGATAAATTTCTAAGTAAAGACAAATAGTACCTATGCCTAAACCTATATTTTTGATTGGTTATATGGGAAGTGGAAAAACTACCCTGGGTAAGAAACTTGCCACTAAACTCGAACTCCCTTTTATCGACACAGATGAGGAGATCGTAAAACAAATTGGCATGAGCATTACCGAATATTTTAGTCAACATGGCGAAGACGCATTCCGGGCATTAGAACGCGAGCAATTGCGTAAATTTTCTGAGAATGCTGCCGTAATATCTACCGGTGGTGGTGCCCCCTGTTTCTTTGACAACATGGAATGGATCAGGACGAATGGATATGCCGTCTATTTACAGATGTCACCCAAAGCGCTTTTTGACCGTCTTTCTCAATCTAAACTACACAAAAGGCCCATTCTAATCGGAAAATCACCTGAGGAACTACGGTTATTTATTGAAGAGAAGTTGATCGAAAGAGAACCTTATTATACGCAGGCGCATCTGACAGTCGACCAATTGAATACCAGTGTCGAGGCACTAGCCGATCTGATTAATCAGCACAATAGATAGACAATGAATATACGTATACGCCACTACTTCCTTTTATTGATCTGCTTTATCGTAAGCAGTTGCTTTCGTAACGGAGCCAATACGGATGGCTTGCCAGTGGGTAAACGTATACAGCTCCAAAATGTGGAGGAATTATATCAGTTTTTGACCTATGATGATAATCGTTATCCATTGGTCAGTTTGCATCGTGGTGGCCCCGCATCCGGATACCCCGAAAATGCAATCGAAACATTTTCCTATAATGCGAGCTTGCAGCCAGTCCTTGTTGAATGTGATGTTCGCATCAGTAAAGACTCAGCGCTGATATTAATGCATGACAATACGCTAAACCGAACAACCACCGGCAGAGGGCCCGTGAACGCCAGCAGTTTAGCTGAGCTTAAAAAGCTTCGTCTATTGGACAATAACAAAAAGATAACGCCATATAGGATCCCCACGCTGGAAGAAGCACTTTCTTGGGGAAAAGGAAAGGTAATCTTCACCTTAGACATTAAAAATGATGTCCCTTATGAAGCCGTTATCAATGCTATTCGCAAACAAAGGGCAGAATCTAGCGTAGTCATCATCACGTATAGTGCCAACCAGGCGGCCAAAGTGCACAGTCTAGCTAGCGACATCATGATTTCGGCCTCGGTCAATAACCTGGATGACCTTGCTCGTCTAAATGAAAAAGATATCCCCGACAATCGCTTGTTAGCCTTCGTCGGAACACGTGAAGCAGACCCAGCATTAACCAAAGTACTACATGACCATGGAATCATGTGCATATTGGGTACACTGGGAAACTTAGACAGACAGGCCGACAAAAAAGGCTTTCAAGTTTATGCTGGATTTATTGATCGCGGTGCAGATATATTAAGTACAGATCGACCTACAGAGGCAGGGCGAGCGCTGAATTTCTACATCAAGAAAAGAGGAATTACTTCGAAATTTATTCAGTAAGATTCCTGGACTTGTGCTTGCCTTCATTATAGCACTGTTTCAATTGGCTAAATCCATTTCTTCAATAATTTAAAAACTTTGCTTTTTTTAGCATAGGGTGGATAGATCAACGTAGAAACTGAAAATTTAGATTGAAACATGACAGCCCTTTCGTGTGAAAATGCCTTAAAACCAAACTGCCCATGACAACTGCCCAAGCCACTGCCATTGACACCACCAAAAGGCAAATGAGGGTTGGAAACGTGAATCAAAACATCATTCACACAAGCCCCTCCTGAGGACACCTGTTTCAGGATATATTGAATATTAGACTTGTTATTGCTAAATATATATAAAGCTAAAGGCTTTTCAGCACGATTTATAATTGCTAGCGCCTCTTCTTGGTCTTCATAGGTTACTATCGGAAGTATGGGACCAAATATTTCTTCCTGCATAATGCTGTTGTCGGCCTTCACATCGATCAACAATGCCGGACTTAATGTCAGATCATCGGCTAATTGTCCACCTTCGGTCAGTTTTGCCCCACATGCTGTTGCATTCGCGATTAATGAAACAAGACGACTAGCGTGCTTTTGGTTAATGATCTTTGCATAAACTGTTCGATCCAGCTGCCCATCTTCCGTAAAAAACATACTTTTAATCGCCTTTAGATAATAGTCTACAAATTCATCCCGCTTATCTTTAGGCAAAAGAACATAATCTGGTGCAATGCAGGTTTGCCCTGCATTGATTAATTTTCCCCAAGCAACTTTATGGGCAGTCATTTCCAAATCTGCTGTCTCATCTAATATAACGGGTGATTTTCCTCCAAGCTCCAAGGTTACAGAACTGAGATTGCGGGAAGCAGCCTGCATAACAAATTTACCTACTGCTGGACTCCCGGTGAAGAAAATATGATCAAAGGGAAGCTCTAATAGTGCTTCGGAAACACGCTGTTCACCTTCAATACAGGCCACTTCCCGTTGGTCAAATCCTTTGGTCAATATCTCCCCAATAACTGCAGAAGTGAATGGACTATGTTCTGAGGGCTTTAAAATCACACAATTGCCCGCTGCTATAGCTGAAATCAAAGGGCTCATTGTGAGCTGAAAAGGATAGTTCCAAGGCGATATAATGAGCGCCGTACCCTTAGGTTGGTAAGTAATTGTACTTTTAGCAAGAAAATTGGTCATCGAGCGGCCAACTCGTCTAGGCTTCATCCATTTTCGTAAATGTCGTATTGCAAATGCTATTTCACCGTAAATAAACAATACTTCACTTATGGCAGCTTCACTTCGTGACTTCCGTAAATCTTTTTCGAGCGCCGCATAGATTAAATCTTCATGACTTTCAATAAGCGCCCTTAGCTTATAGAGTTTCTTTATACGCTCCTGTGCACTACTAGACCGTAATTCATATTTAAAAAGCTGCTGCTGTTTAAATATTAAACCTATCTGATCCGTTAACGTCTCTTTGTTCATACCAATTGAAGATCAATATTATTATTTTTTTGATGGCATATTATCGATCCATTGGCGAATCAGATCCACACCTTCTTTATGTATTATACTTCTGGCCAACTCTGGCATCGCTGTACCGGGTTCAACACTGTTCATGCGATAAAGCAGGATAGAATGCTTGGCATCTCCGGGAACCACATCAAAATGCAAGCCAACTGCTCCACCTCCCACTGAAACAGGAGCTTTACCAATACCAAGGTGGGCAGGAATTTTCACATCATAATCCAGTAAAAACCCGTATTATAAGCGTCTCCCCCTTTAGTATGGCAATGTGCACAGTTCACATCTAAATAGGCTCTTGCCCGTTGTTCCAAACTGAATTTGTTTTCATCGGTCCATACCGGCAATTGGGGTACATTCTTTAGATCGGGCATATTGACCACCCGGCCAAGGGAAAGCCATTTGGCTAGTTGATTGATCGAATCACCTAATCGCACAAAATTGAGGTTTCGAGCTTTAGCACACCTTGAGTAGAACAATACCTTAGAATATAAGGGTGGATTTATTTTTAGATTATCCTAAAAAAAGAACACTAAAAAAGAAGCAGTTACAAATCATTTATTGTTTGTCAAAATATCAAAAAAATCTTTGGCAAACTATTTGTTTGAACAGCGAAAGCTTTCTAATCGGAAGCACACAACTTATATTTTTTTAAATTATCATGAAAAAAGTAATTCTACCTTTTCTAACACTTTTTACGCTCCTATTTGCTGCTCTTCAGCAAGCAAACGCACAAACTCCTTATCGGACAGCCATTGGTCTTGGAATAGATGTCGGCGATGGACAAACATTATTCGGTCCACAGATAAAACACAATTTCGGTGGAAATGACGCTGGAAATGCGCAAGTATTATTTGGCGATAATATTACTGTTATCGGCGTGGATTATTCATACAACAAACGTATTCCTGGATCTCGAGGTCTTTCATGGTACATTGGTGTTGGTCCACAAGTATCATTTATTGATTATGGTAAATGGCACGACGACTGGTATGACGACTACCATTGGAAAGATGGAAAAACACATACTGATTTTGCGATCCGTCCAGCTTTGGGTCTAGAGTTCAAAATACCTTCTGCACCATTGGCCATGCATTTCGACTGGAAACCTTGGTGGAATCTTTCTCATGGTTCTAATTTCGAGCCATCGCGTTTTTCTTTAGGATTTAAATTCGTTTTGAAATAGCATAACGCGAATACAAATAACAAAAATCCTGCTCATCATCCATATGGCAGGATTTTTTGTTTTCATTGCGTTTCATGTTTATCCATCAATTTGATACGTGATCGGCTGCCCGGTAGCAATCTCTCTTTCCAGTATCTGTGCAGGGGAAAGATGCTCTAGATACATGATCAAGGCCCTTAAGCTATTCCCGTGCGCAACAATAAGTACATTTTTACCTGCTGTAAGGTCTGGTGCTATAAAACGTTCATAATATGGAATAACACGTTCGTATGTATCTTTTAGGCTCTCGCCACCAGGCGGAGGTACATCAAAAGATCTTCGCCAGATATGCACTTGTTCAGCGCCATATTTTTCCGCCGTTTCAGCTTTGTTCAATCCTTCGAGCTTTCCATAACCACGCTCATTCAAAGCAGCATTGATAACAATGGGAATGTGAGGATTACCCATTTCATGCAAAATAATCTCTAACGTATGCTGCGCTCTGATAAGCGTCGATGTAAATGCTATATCAATCGGCTCATTTGCCAGCGCCAAGCCTGCCTGCCGAGCTTCCTGTTGTCCCAATTCGGTAATATCAATATCCTGCCAGCCCGTAAAGCGATTTTCTAAATTCCATTGCGACTGTCCATGTCGGACTAAAAAAAGTTTTGCCATTAGTTATTCAAAGTTTGTCTAAACCTATTCAATTAACCATCAAAAAAAGTTCAATTTCTAGAGAGACGATAAGATAAAATCACGCCACCAAGGTTATCATATAATAGCGATATGCTAAATTTTGTTTTATTTATACTATTTCGTGCTTGTCTAACCATTCAGTCCTCAAAAAATCTGCCCCATCAAAAAATCTGCAACCATAATTGAAGAATTGCAAGTAACACCTAAAATTGAGAAAGTAAGGGTCGAAGATATTCAACTGCGTCAACCCTAACGGATCAATCTTTCCGCCAATGCCAATCTCAGTTCATATCAAGATCAAAAAAATATTCAAGTTAAGGAGGAAACGCTAGCAAAGATCATCCTAAAAATGAAACCCGAAGCAAAAGTAAAATCTGTGAATAAAAAATAGCTAGTAGAACTCTTCGAAATATAATTCCTATCATTACTACATGTCTACTCCTTACACCAAGTAAACGATAAACCTCCAAAAGGTTACAGCGTCAAATTCCCGCTATAGCATAAGCTTATTCGACGAGGCTATCCCCAGCAAAAAATAAAAAACTTTTTTATTACCTTAGATAAATAAATCGAACAAGAAAACAACTTGTTTTTCATTAACTATAGTTCACATATATGAAATTATATGCCTTTGTTTTGGGAGTAGGCTTACTTCCGGCCGTAGGATTATGTCAAAAGACCGTCACCCCTGGTAGCAGCGATATCAATACCAACTATATCAAACCGGAGAAATCACTGTATACGGTATATTATGTTAAAGATAACACCTGGGACAAACAAGGATCATTGACCTACGATATCGTAGCGGCCAACAATCAGCTGACCTTAACCAATACCTATGTTCCGAAAGACAATGCCTGGACTTCGATCCGCACAACGATTGCCGACGCAAAAACACTTCGGTCCATCAGCTACGCTAGCGATGGCAAGGAAACAAAAGTAAACCTCAACTTTGCAGAAACAATTACAGGCAATTATTACTCGAAGAAAACTAAAAAGGAAAAAAAGATCAACTTACAGCCAACTAGACCTTTTGTAGATTTTAACTGGACAGACCATCTGATTTCAACTCTACCTTTAGATCTAGGGTATAAAGCGCGCATCCCGCAATTTTATTACAATAGTGATTCCGACATTTTTGTCGAAGACTATACCATCAAGGAAGTAAAAAGCTACAGTTATGGTTCCCCAAAAACAGGTAAGCACGACAGTTGGCTGGTTACACTTTTAGAAGAAAGTACCGGAGCCATCTACAATTATGTCATCGATAAAAAAGATCGCCGATTATGGCAAAGGGAAATGTCCATGGGAAACGGAAAGTGGGAAATTACCGTAAACGAAGAACTGGACTATCAACCTATTAAAAATAGATTCAACAAAGAACAGGCTGCCCAACAGATTTCTCAAGGGAACAGTGTTATTATCGGGACGGCTTACGCACGATCTAGCTCCGGAAAAAAACTTGGCGGGCTCGTGAATACTGCAAAAAAGCAATATGCTCCAAAAGGAACAGAAATTACGCTATTCGCCAACTCGGCCTATTACGAAGAATGGCTTGAAGTCAATAAAAAGATCCGAAAACAGAAAAAGGTCCAGGAAGTTCCATTAGACCCTGATTTTGGTTATGCGGTTAAAAAAGCAAAAGTGTATGATGATGAGGGGCATTTCGAATTTGCAGACCTCATGCCAGGTGCATACGTGATTATGGCGAGCTTCGATTTCACCAATTCTTACAACTATTCCTATGTATCAGGCTACACCAATTATTATAACTATTGGGGTTATACAGGTTCCACGACAAATTACGGTACGGCAAGATCATCTTATGTCGACAAAGCCAATATCGAGAAACACGTCAGCATCGACAAAGACGGCGAAAAAAAAGAGGTAAACTTAAAGGAAATGTAATCCTAAAAATGCCGTTAAACAGACTCGTTTAACGGCATTTTTTATTTTTTTTGAGATCTATTCCTAAAATGAGAAGATCATC
The DNA here is from genome assembly GCF_964277905.1 of uncultured Sphingobacterium sp. NCBI lineage: Bacteria > Pseudomonadati > Bacteroidota > Sphingobacteriia > Sphingobacteriales > Sphingobacteriaceae > Sphingobacterium > uncultured Sphingobacterium sp. Next base: position 14,223 of record NZ_CAXYKD010000030.1, on the reverse strand, counting down.
TATCCATTTACTTTTTTCGAAGTTCAATATAGCGGTCTATGCTAATGGGAAAATTATCGGCAGTACGCAGAAGAAAACATGCCGCTGCTCCCACCCAGACTGAATAATCGAAGGTCGATTTAATTCCTAAAGAGAGTGTCATCACTATCGCAAAGCTGATCAGTAGAATCCCGGCAACGAATGCCGTAAAACGCAGTTTATAGCCGATCAACAATAGGATTGCTAAGACAACCTCTAATAATGTTGCACCTATAGCAAGTATATTACCGAAAGATTCAGGCACAAAAAAATTAAGGGTATTTGAGTAAGCTACAAAATTGGCCCAATTTCCCCAGGAAACATGTGATGCCCCCGGTGCCCCCCACAGTCCCAAACGATCTGCAACAGCAGACAAAAATGCTGTCGATACAGCTATACGTACAAAAAGTTGATTATACATGGTATAAATTATATAAATATGGTATAAACGATATAAATCAAATTTAAGAGAACAAAAACAGTCCAAACTTAAACCAGTTTAAGAAACTTGTTTCAACCATCCCATACCCACAAAGACCCTCTCATTGTCGTACCGGTGTTGTGCCTTCACTTCCTCGCTCATCGTTCGGCGATCACCTGTGGTTAAATCCATTGCACAGTTAAATCAATAAGGCTGCCAGCACATGGGTGCTGTACAGCCTTATACATCAATTAATACGAATAAGAATTTAATATCATGTGTCTACTCCATTAAATGATAACACACTGTTATAATGACGACCAAGATGCTCAATAGTCCTAATGGAAATCAAAACTATTTGCTACAGCTGCAGCGTTAATTCCTGCTGCTGTTGGTTTCTAAAAATTAACACCTTCGGCTGATCTGCGTGTACATGCTTTTTAATCGCTTGTTGCAAGTCTATTAATTGATCTATTTTCTCGCCCTGGTAATTCAGTACAACATCACCGACACGCAAACCGCTTTTATAAAGATTGCCTTTTTCATCCAACTGGAGTAGCAGCACACCGTTTATCGAGGGTAGGCCCGCAGCCGACTGCTCTCCCAAAGTCTCCACTGATTTAAATAAGCCCGACTTCCAGGCCCATCTGCTCCCCTGTTCCTTTGCTTCGGATTGGATCAACTGAGGTATTTCAGGACTAGCGGCAAGAGATTTAAGTCTTTTACTCATAACCCCGAAATGCAGCATGTCAAAATTTTTAAAATCCTGATCTTTCCAGTTCTTCAATCGGAAATCGCCATGTGCAGGATTCGTAAAGTTCAATTGAATAACACGACCATGTTTTTCTATGCCTTTCGCCCGATCTTTGTCTAGGTCATCCTGCCTTCCGTAGATATTATGGTCTACCTCTTCCCCCCAATACTTGACCTGTATATCCTGATGGGACTCCATCACAATATTATTACGGAATACATCGTGACTATTTTGAAACCAGACATGTGGATGAAAACCATTGTTGATCATCACATTGTTATACACTTTGCGATAAAATCCTTCTCTTAGTTTTAATCCCCCACTTAAACAAAGATTGTTGTAAATTTCATAGTTGGACGATCCGTCGTCCAAATCAATATCCCAACCGTGATCACAGCGAAATCTATTATCATGAATTTTAGTTGTTTTGACTGCATCCAGCAATATTAAATTGGGATGTTTCCCCGTCAGTTCATCCATCTCCTTTCGATTGGGATGCCAAAATCGGTCGCGCCCCCATGAGTTGAAGGCTCCATGATCACTGGTTTCCAAGACTGTATTAAAAACATCATTGTAAGCTATCTCATGACCGCCCCAGGTTCCATCACCTACATTAATACCTGCTCGAGGCACATTGTAAATGGTATTATGCAAAATTCGTAAAGATTCAGCCATAGAGACCTGTACACCTGCTACTTGTTTTTCGATCAATCCAATGTTATGAATCAGATTGTCACTCGCCTCACAGTCCATAGGATAATTATCGGTTTTTGGCCCTTTGATGGTATCCATTTGGTCAAACGGAACAAATTTTTCATATCGAAATTCCGGTGAGCGTACTGCTGCTGGATCTCCTACAAAATTGATCGCTCCGGCACCGATCTGTTCAATCCGGTTGCCTTCGATTTTGACCCCGCGGTTGTAATTATTAACAAATATTGCATTGCCACCCAAAGCGATAAAATCATTCGCGCGGAAGATACAGTTTTCCGCACCTTCAATCTTTACGGCTCCCTGTCGATAGATCGTCCAATCACTACGTAAGAGTGGTTCGCTTGTTTTCATAAAGGTAGGAGCAGTATACATGAAGCGAAGGCCACTAACCTCAATATCATGCACTGGTCTGGAAGATGAACCTGAAAGATAGATTAGATTTTCCAATTGTGGCGCTACAAACTTCAGCTGGTTGGGATCAACTCCTTTAGCAGGCATATAATACAAGAGTGCCTTCTCCTCATCCAAATACCACTCCTGAAAGGTATCGAGTTCTTCAAAGATATTTTCTACAAAGCGATAGGTCTCGTGCATTTTGCTGGGACGATTATTTTGCTGTCCACCTTCAAGTGTAACTGTTGATAAGCCATCTTTTCCGGTAATCTTATAATGGAATCCTCCCCAGCGACCAGCATGCAAAGCATGTACAATTCCCCCCTTAGGGTTTTTCCAGGTTGCAACACGTTCGGGACTTAATGCATCTGCAGCATAGCCTTGAAATGGCAAGACAGTGGGGTCGTAGTTTGGATAACGTGCTCGGACAAGATGCTTATCATTAGCATATAGACTTTGGAAGTTTAATCCTCTTGGGACCTTAGCCTCCCAAATACCATGATCGCCCTGTTTCCATTTGAGTTTAAGCGATTTGGCACCACTCAGCGTAACTTGTGCTCCATCCTCAGCTTTAATCCGCAAGGGTTGCCTTCTTGTACCCGATATCCCAGCAGACAATTCAATCGGTTTATCCAGCTGATAGGTGCCTGCCATAAAGATGATTTCGATGCCTGGTGTATTTTTCCCTTGCTTCTGTTTTTCTACCGATCGCAATGCGGCTTCAGCTGTGGCATAGGGACTGGCCATAGTTCCTTGGTTTCTATCACTTCCTTTTGTACTGACATAAATACGTTTGACCGAGCCAGCCTGTTGCCCATGCACACTAAGCGAAGTGACACCGGTAAGGCCAATAAATAATAATTTAGGAAATAGCATACAAGATATCTTCATAATTTTAATCGTTCATATAGTTTTAGCTAGATTACATCGACTATAAACCTGCTATATAGTTAGGTCTATAAGTCCATAAAAATAAAGTCGTTTGCTATGCACAAACGACTTTTTCAGTTCGTGTTTCATTCAATCAGATTTATATTTCACAAAACAATAGTATTTCGCCTAATTAACGAAGGGTCTATTGAATCACTTCACTGATCTGTACCTCTGGCGTAATATTCGTGTACTTTGGAAAATCTTCGGCAAACTTTTTCCCATTTTCTTTTAAAGGATCCTGATAGGCTGCAACAGAATCAAAATACAAATGGCAAATGGCCAAAAAGATCGGACCTTCTGCTGAGCTACGTCCCGAAAGCCCTTTATCAATGGTTACGCCTTTCAGTGCTTTACCGTAAACTTTTTTGACAAGCGCAATATGTTTAGGGAGATAATAATCCCAATCAAATGTCTTTCCAGGTCCATTACGATAAAAGATCGATACCTTGATCATCCCTTTTTTATGAAAAGGTGGATCTGCCTTTACATTGCACTGAAACCCCAACAGCATGGTTATCAAAACCATAACTAAAATGATCTTTGTTTTCATATTTGTTGATAAGTAAGATTAAATAACACTCTTTTTTCCAAAAACATTTGCCATGAGTCAATAAACAGCGAATATTGCTTAGATTAGTTCTTTTTGCGCTCTGCGGCTGCTTTCAACAAAATTTCTTTACTAGCAACCGGCACGTTTCCGTTAGCATCAGGTCCAATATTGAGCAGCAAATTTCCACCTTTTTCATTTATCTCTCGTAGCTTAGTATTTACTTCTGTGGGAGATTTCCAATTATTATCTAATTTTTTATATCCCCAAGAATTGTTCAGGGTATAGCAGGCTTCCCAATCGTAATCCAGTAATGCTCCAGGATGTTCTTGTTCAGGCGTTCCAAAATCTCGCTTAAATTGATCACGCTTTGCTACGCGGTTATTAATGATAAGAGAGGGCTTCAATTTGCGTAGATATTGATAAAGATCTTCCCCTGCCGCCATATCCCACCAGTTCACCCAGTCCCCATCAAACCAAAGGATGTCGGTATCATACTTTACAACCAATTCTTTCAATTGATTTTTCATGTATTGAATATAAGCAGCTTTCTGTTCTGGCTTGATGAGGATCTGGCCCCAATCGCCTTTACCATTGGGATCGACATATTGCGAATCGTGATGCCAATCGATAATACTGTAGTAGGTACCAAATCTAATCCCAGCTTTCTTACAAGCTGTGGACAACTCCCGCACGAGATCTCTTCCTTTCATTGGGGTCGAAGCTATATCATAATCTGTGTAGGGGGAATCCCACAGACAAAAGCCCTCATGGTGTTTGGTCGTCAGGACAATATACTTCATTCCAGCATCCTTAGCCAATTGAACAATACGATCTGCATTGAAGTCCTTGGGGTTCCATGTGTTAATCAGCTCCGAATAGGCTGCCTTCGGAATATTCATTTCCGATTGTATCCACTCGGCATATCCTTTGGTTGAATTCCCTTTATATATCCCTCCAAGTTGACTATAAAGCCCAAAATGAATAAACATTCCATATTTTGCTTCCCTAAACCAATGCATCCGTTCATCAAAATCCTTTTTGGATTCCTGTAAATTATTAACTTGGGCGTTTCCCATGTTCATAAACAACATGGCTAGTAGAGAAAGAATACAATGCGTTGCTTTTATCATATTTATTGTAATTGGTTAATCCAACAAGCTCAAGCGGCTGTCAAATCTTCTATTGGTATCTTGCGCATTCGACAAATGCTAAACCATTCTGCTATTGCAAAATAAATATAAAAAATATGAACAACACTTTTTATTTATTGCAAAGAAGTTACGCTTAGCGTATAGGGCTATACCTGCCTCAATTTTACAAAAATAAAAACTTCCAAAGCAGCTTATCAAACAGTCTATCTGCTATGAAATTTAATATAAATTCTTTCCAAAAAGGATTTATATTTAGTAAATATTTCATTAAAAACCATACTATAGATTGAAATTATGAGTTTAAAGACCTTAATCACAAAAAGTGCCGAGTATAACGACTGGGTTGTCAATAAATACATCAATTGGCTGGCTGATAAATCGGACGACCAACTTAACCAGGAGGTACCTTCAAGCTTCCCGACCATTTTGAAAACCTTAAACCACATCTTGCAGACACAGGAATATTGGTGGAGCCACATTTCAGAAAGCAATGATTTCGATTTTGAAAAAAAGCGAACCACAAAAGAAGAAATATTTGAAGCGCTAAGAAGAAGTTCAGTCCAACTTGTGGATTATATAAACAAGCTATCGGAGTTAGATCTTGAAAAAAATATCAAAGTGGAATCACCATGGTTTCAATGCGATTTCACAAAGTATGAATACATACAACAGCTGATCCTCCACGGAACATATCATAGGGGACAAATCGTTACAATGGGTCGAGCTATTGGAATTACGGATGCCCCAATGACAGACTTTAATTATTGGAATATTTATAAAGATCAAGAGTAGGGATTCGAGCAGCACTATGGACCAAATTACCAGTAAAGTACAGATCCGAGAAATTGTCGCAGCTGCGAAACAGCAAGGACAGCAATCCGGTATTGAATGCCTTATATTAAGCTTACAAGAGTGTTTACTGAAAAAGAAAGTTCGATTTCCACTTCTGGAGTTTGCGGCCAGGGAAATTATGCTATTCGTGCCTGAGGCCGAACAGTTACACTTGACAGATCGTCTCATTGCCACAACAGAAATGGGAAGTTATGTTTTAACGGGAATAATTCTTCAGCAACGTCTCCCCGAACACTTTGAAGAATCCATCCATAAAGCCTGCACCTATATAACCATGGGCAATCAATGGTACGTCTGTGATATCATCGGCGAACGCGTACTTGGTCATGCGCTGTTGACTTCACCTAAAAAAGCAATACCATTATTAGAAGAATTAGCTCATCATCCTGATAAATGGATTGTTCGTACCACTGGTGTAGCTACGCACTATGCTGTAAAAAAGGGACTACCAGCCACATACGTAGACATTTTATTGAAGCTGCTGATTTCATTGTCAAACACGACAGATTTCCATGTGAAGAAAGGAATTGGCTGGGGGGCCAAAACAATCGCAAAGTTTCACCCTAAGCTAGTTGCTTGCTACAGTAAAGAAATTGAATCGCCCGAAACCAAACAATGGTTTCGGACAAAAATTACGATTGGTCTCAATCGCCACAAATTGGGGGCTAAACAGATCCAGTAGGAAGCCACAATGGCTCATTGAAACCAATAAAATGAATACGTGATTTTCTTTGTGATAGTTATACATCAAAAAAGGCGAAGTCTACCATTAAACCTCGCCTTTCTTTATACATTTAGTCTATATGTAACCGCGCGACCTCGGTTAGTGATCTTTTTTCATTGTTCCTTTCTCACGAAGATTAATATGCCAGCTAAAAGCCTCTTCTAACAAATGTGGTGTATGCCCTCCCCTTTCACAAGCGCGGTTATAATAGTCTGATAGCTGCTCCCTATAATCGGGATGTACGCAGTTCTCAATAATTACTTTCGCTCGCTCACGAGGCGCTAAACCACGCAAATCTGCCAAACCATAATCTGTTACCAAAATATCGACATCATGTTCGGTATGATCTACGTGAGAAACCATAGGAACAATATGAGAAATTGCATCCCCTTTAGAGGCTGCCTGTGTAACAAAGATGCTCAAATAAGCATTACGTGCAAAGTCCCCCGATCCACCGATACCATTCATGATATTTGTTCCTGAAGTATGGGTAGAATTTACGTTTCCATAAATATCAAACTCTATGGCTGTATTAATTGCTATAATTCCCAAACGTTTGATCAGTCCAGGTGTATTGGAAATGTTCTGTGGGCGCAATACAATTTTATCGCGGTATCGATCCAAATGATCGAACACTCTTGAATAACACTCTTCCGAAACAGTAATTGAAGAAGCAGAAGCAAAATCCAGTTTTCCAGCATCGATAAGGTCAAAGGTACTATCTTGCAACACTTCAGAAAACATCGTTAGATTACGGAACTTACTATGTATAAATCCGGTCAGAACAGCGTTAGCTACTTTTCCAATACCCGCTTGGAGGGGCATCAAGCTTTCTGACAAATGGCCTAGCTCTACTTCATTTTCGAAAAACTGTAAAATATGCTTCGCTATCGCTGTAGTTTTGGTATCCGGTTCAGCAATATCGGCTGGGCTATCAAGCTCATTCGTAAACACAATTCCCACCACCTTGCTTGCGTCCAAAGGAATAGTTTTACGCCCAATTTTATTTTCAGGAGCTACAATTGGAATAACATTACGGCGAGGGTAATCTTCCGCTTGGTAAATATCATGTATCCCTTTAATCGTCATCGGTATCGCAGTATTGACCTCCAAAATAACCTGCTTAGCCAATGCAGCAAAAGTAGCCGAATTTCCCACAGAAGTCGTTGGAACAATACTTCCGTCTGATTCTATTGCTGCTACTTCCAAAACAGCAATATCCACCTGAGGCAAATTCTTATTGTGCAGCAATTCGGCTGTTTCGCTTAGATGCTGATCAATAAACAGCACATCCCCGGCATTAATTTTATTACGTAAAATACGATCTACCTGAAAAGGCATCCGCTTGGATAGTGCCCCCGCTTCCGCCAATTTACCGTCTGTTCCATGTCCCAACGAAGCCCCAGTAATCAAGGTTATTTTCAATGGATCCACTTTTGCACGTTCAGCCAAGGCTGGTAACACAACCTTACTGTCTCCAGCCTTAGTAAAACCACTCGATCCAACGACCATTCCGTTTTGAAATAGCTTAGCAGCTTCTTCCGCTGTAATCACTTTATCATGTAAGCTTTGAACTTTTATTCTTTCGTAAGCCATATTGTTATAGTTTGATTTTATTCCATTATTGTAAACTTAAGAAATTGAAACCTATATATTTCCCTTATTTGTAAAGTTCTTTGTTATATTTTCCCACCTCTTAACCAAACAATTTTAGCATTTTTTTCAACTGCATATTTATTACCATTCGACACAAAATTATCCAAACGAGACTAAAAAACCACAACTCACTACAAATCAAAAATATACAACAAATCATAATAAAAAAATATTTTATATCACACTGATCGACAATATATATCACACTGATAACAAACAACTTACAATAACAAGGGTAAAACTAAAGTAAGTAAAGACTAACTCTCCGGTCGATTAATTGCCATTTTAACGTAAGCATACACTCACTTTCAAGAAGTAAAGGTGGGGTCTAGTAAAAAAGTCTTACCTTTGTGACATAGTATTATAGGTTAAAATGAATACACAAGATATAACGACAGATGCTAAATATGTCAACCGTTATTATATGACGGAAGTAGACTCATTTGAAGATAGCATTTACTGTCACCACGCTATTATTGCAGAGAATCATATTTCCGAACATTGCCACGATAAGGACCAATTTTTATATACAGAAGGCGGTGTCGTATTTGTTAAGACAGAGGAAAAATCATATTTTCTACCTGCCCGACATTATTTGTGGATTCCCGCTGGAATAAAACATAGTATTCATCCAAGTACCCCGGAGGTCGTTATGCGTAATTTGTACTTTCCCAAAACCAATAATGACGCACCCTTCTATAGCAAAATGGGAATCTATCCAGTAAATGATCTTTTGATAGAACTGATTATGTTTACCAACCGCTGGAATGGCAATATCTTTCCGGTCGAAGAACCTAAATATAGTATTGCTACTGCATTTAAACTTATCCTGCCGGAATTATCGCTGCATGAGCTTCCATTGGCCTTGCCCTATCCTAATCATCAGAAATTAAAGGATATCGTCACTTACCTCGAAGAGAATATAGAGGAAAATGTCAGCTTTAAAAAACTTGCCGGATTATTTAACATTAGTGAACGTACATTAGCCAGACTATTTCAAAAAGAATTAAATATGTCTTTTATCCAGTACTACACTATTCTCAGAATGCTGACTGCTCTTAAGCTCCTTTTAGACGAAAAACTAAGTGTAAATGAAGTTGCACTCAAAGTTGGATACAATAGTCTCCCCACCTTTAGTAACACATTCAATAAGGTCGTCGGTATCCGTCCAAGCGAATATGTCAAACAAAAAGAATTGCTTATTTAAAAATGTTTACCTAATTTAGGTCAATAAACCTAATTCAGGATGAAATTCAAACATATCATTTATAGTGCTGGAATTTTATTGCTCAGCACTTCTTTATTTGCCAAATCTCAAGATAAGAAACCCAAACCCATTCAGTTATTTAATGGGAAAGATTTGAAGAACTGGACCCCAAAAATCAGAAACCACAAAGTTGGGGATAATTATAAAAATACATTTCGTGTAGAAGACGGTTTACTCAAAGTAAGATATGATGGTTATGATAATTTTAATTTTCAGTATGGCCATCTATTCTACAATAAAGAATTCTCAGCTTATTTATTGCGCGTCACTTACAGATTTGTTGGTGAACAGGTAAATGGTGGAGAAGGTTGGGCCTGGCGTAATAGCGGAGCCATGCTACATGGACAGGATCCTAATACCATGGGTGTGGATCAAGACTTTCCAATATCGATCGAAGGGCAACTGTTGGGTGGAAATGGCAATGACGAACGGACCACAAGTAACCTTTGTACACCAGGCACAAACGTTGTAATCGACAATAAGCTATTTACACCACATTGCATCAGCTCAACATCAAAAACCTATGCGGGAGATCAATGGGTAACTGCTGATTTCTTGGTATTGGGAGACTCACTTGTGCAGCATATCCTTGAAAATAAGGTCGTATTACAGTATAATAAACCCCAAATTGGTGGCGGTAATGTAAGTGGTTTCGATCCTAAAGTGAAAAAGGATGGTCAGCTTTTAAGTAAGGGGACTATTTCACTACAGAGTGAGAGTCATCCTATTGATTTCAAAAAGGTGGAACTTTACGATTTGGAACCTTACATGAAAGATCCCAACAAATTGAAAAAGGTCATCGCTGAGTTACTTCCAAATTTGCAGCAATAAATACGCTGAAAACCAGTTTTAAAATAAAAAAGCATCGAATATCGATGCTTTTTTATTTACCATTCGCTTGGAAAGAGAAATCCAAAGTATATAACATAAAGAAAAGGGATACAGCGAGCTGTACCCCTCTATATCTATACGAAAAGCTTACGCTAAACCGTTAACAAATTTTGTTAACTTAGATTTGTTGTTAGAAGCTTTTTTCTTGTGGATCACATTTTTCTTTGCCAAACGATCAAGCATAGAAATTACGCGTGGTAACAATGTTTTTGCTTCTTCTGCAGAAGTAGTGTGACGTAATTTTTTGATTGCGTTACGTGTAGTTTTTGCTTGGTAACGGTTTCTTAAACGTTTAGTAGCGTTTGCTCTAATTCTTTTGATCGCTGATTTATGATTTGCCATTTTTTTTAGCTAATTTTTATTCAATTTTTTCTTGTAATTCGGACTGCAAAAATAACACCTTATTTTCAATATTCAAAATCTATTTTATTTTTTAGGTTTAGTATATTTGCGACATGCAAAAATTATCGATGGATGAACTTCAACGTACAGATGTTGAATCGTTTAAAAAACAAGAAAAAACTCCTATCACAATCGTTATGGACAATGTACGGAGCATGCATAATGTAGGCTCGGCCTTCCGTACTGCAGACGGATTTGCTATTGAAAAAATATACTTGTGTGGCATTACGGGCACACCTCCCCATCGCGAAATCGAAAAGACCGCCCTCGGGGCTACTCAATCAGTTGCTTGGGAATACCACAAAGATACCACAGCTGTTGTTGATCAGCTTCGGTCAGAAGGTTATGTCATTATTGCCATCGAGCAAGCAGATGATAGTGTTATGTTACATCAGTTTGAACCAGAAAATGACAAAAAGTATGCATTGATTTTTGGAAATGAGGTCAATGGAGTAGATGAAGATGTCATGGAAAAAATTGATACCTGCATCGAAATCCCACAATACGGAACCAAACATTCCTTAAATGTATCTGTCGCAATTGGCATTATTCTTTGGGATTTTATCCAAAAACGCAATTTCAATTAAAAATTTATCAATAAAGGTCACATTCCTATTCACATTGCTTCCATTTTAGAAAGCAAAATAGTAGATTTGTGTGCAAAATTTAAAGAAGAAATGAGTGTATTAGTTAATAAAGATTCAAAAGTAATCGTTCAAGGTTTCACTGGAAACGAAGGTACTTACCATGCTACTCAAATGATTGAGTACGGAACAAATGTAGTTGGTGGTGTTACTCCTGGTAAAGGTGGTCAACAACACTTAGACCGTCCTGTATTCAATACTGTGCAAGATGCAGTTGACACTACAGGAGCTAATGTTTCTATTATTTTTGTACCTCCAGCATTTGCTGCAGATGCGATCATGGAAGCTGCCGCTGCTGGTATCGAAGTGATTGTTTGTATTACAGAAGGTATCCCAACAAAAGATATGATCCAAGTAAAATCTTACTTGAGCGACAAAAACTCTCGTTTGATCGGTCCTAACTGCCCAGGTATCATCACTGCAGGCGAAGCTAAAATCGGTATCATGCCAGGATTTATCTTCAAAAAAGGTAATGTAGGTGTTGTTTCTAAATCAGGAACTTTAACTTACGAAGCCGTAGATCAAACTGTAAAAGCAGGATTAGGTATCACAACAGCAATCGGAATTGGTGGTGACCCTATCATTGGTACAACAACGAAAGAAGCTGTTGAATTATTAATGAATGACCCTGAAACTGAAGCGATCATCATGATCGGTGAAATTGGTGGTGGAATGGAAGCTGAAGCTGCTCGTTGGATCAAAGAACACGGTACTAAACCTGTTGTTGGATTTATCGCAGGTCAAACAGCGCCTCCAGGACGTCGTATGGGACACGCTGGTGCAATTGTAGGTGGTGCAGATGACACTGCTGCTGCAAAAATGAAAATCATGCGTGAGTGTGGTATTCGTGTTGTTGAATCTCCAGCTGAAATTGGAAAAGCAATCGCAGAAGAATTGGCTAAATAATTAGACCATCGAGCATATAAAAAAAGGGAATCAAATTTGATTCCCTTTTTTTATACCTAATAATTAGATGACAACATTAACTCGACATTGCTTCGTCTGCCGATGGTCCATATAAGCCCGGTACAGCAATATCCAATAATCGCAAATAAACAGTCAACTGACCACGATGATGAACGATATGATTATTGACAATAAAACGTATCGCTCCAGCTCGTGGCAAACGGGCAATCTCATGGTCCCCAGCTTTAAGCACCCATTCATTAAACCAATCCGATTCGGCGATATCCGCTAGTGTTGCCTTGTTCTCTTCCAGTCCAAGAGTGAGGATTGTTTTCAACTCTTCTACAGAGGATACTTTGAGAGGCTTATAATCTACTCTAAAATCAAATACGTCCTTTGGTATCGCCTTGTGTACCCAATTATGTAACTCGACAACATGAGCGGCCAATTCGCCCAAACTCATCGATTTTTCGTGTGGGCGCCAATCCAATTTATCGTCCGGTATCCGTTCTAGAATACGTTTGGTATTTTTTGTTTCGTGATCCAATTCGATCAAATAGCTCTTTTTGATACTCATATAAATACTAATTCATTAATTGAAAATCTTTTAATACGGTAACAGCATAAGGGAATTCTACAGCCTTATGTGCTGCTGCTCGCGCAATTTCTCCCTCTACATAGGTTACCTTCAGCGGTAAAAATGTATTGTTCAGTACATTTTCATGGAATAACGCCTCATACCAGGTACAGGCAGCAACGAAACGTCCATAGTTCAGATTTAGGTGATAACCATCACGCGTAAAATTATCCCCTACAAAACTCGAACGCGCATTTTGAACAGCTGTACCCGAAGGAATCAACAGATCGAAATTACCCCAGTTAAACACCTCTTGCGAAGTATTGGCAATAGCCCTATACATACTATCTTGGCTACGATTATAACGAACAAAACCTTCATGCGATGAACCGTTCTGATATGCCCATGTTTGATGCAATATATACTTAGTTTCAGGAAATAGAATATGTTTTGTTACATAATCATATAAAGGCGGTAGATCCTCCGCATACGAATCATAATCTCCTGATAGCGGACTTGCTTGCTGAAAGCTAATATAATCCCAAGCCTCATCGATAAGCGCTTCAGATAAGCGCTCATTTGCTTTCTCGGACATTTGCCCGTCAAAATTTATTTTCCGGTAGCGATAAGCTGGCTTATCTTCTTTTGCGTTACTTACATGTAAACTTAGAGGAGCTCCCCCAATATAGAGATTGCCGATCACTATCTTTTTCTTCCCGGCTTTCGCCAATTCATATAAATTCTGTTCAATAGCATCTTCCGAGAAACTATTACCGATGGCCAATATTCGTAGCACACCATCATCTAAAGATTTATTTTGCGCATTTAATCGATTATTATTCAAAAAGAACACGATTAAAAAACCAAAAACCAATACCTGTTTTACTTTTATCATCATAATAATGCAATAACAACTAAATTAGATAATATCTCGTAGAAATACGAATGATATACCTAGAAAGGGAGATTTTCTCCCATCTGTAAGTTATCGAGACAGCACAGCTGGGACAGGGATATCTGCTCATAAAGCTTAATAATAGAGTATAATAGCTGTATAGTGCGTAATTCTGGTAGTTATATCTGTAATCACTACCTGTATACTTCCCGACAGTCAGATAGCATATACAACTAGTTATGACAAGTAGCTACTGCAATGTCCATTGATATACAGCAATACGATACAGACGAAAAACAATATAGCTTGACAGGGCTAGTAGCAGAAGTAGCCCTTGCGGTACTTGCCGATATGCAGCTATAGGATACAGCTAAAAAGTAATAGGATTTGATACGGTCAATGCAGGCTGCAGGATAGCGACGGTTGCGGAACAGCTTCCGATGGACCGGACTCACCGACGGTCCTGTGCTGCGAT